>NZ_CP102594.1:0-205000 GCF_025666235.1 Xanthomonas sp. CFBP 8445
ATGGATGCTTGGCCCCGTTGCCTGGAACGTCTGGAAGCCGAATTTCCAGCCGAGGACGTTCACACTTGGTTGAAACCGCTGCAAGCCGAACAGCGCCATGACAACAGCATGGTGCTGTACGCCCCGAACGCCTTCATCGTCGAGCAGGTGCGCGAGCGCTACCTGCCGCGCATCCGCGAGCTGCTGACCTACTTCGCCGGCAGCGGCGAGGTGCTGCTGCAGGTCGGCTCGCGCCCGCGCGCGCCGGAACCGGTCGCCGCCCCGCCCAGCGAGGCCGCAGCGCGCACGCCGGCGCCGCCATTGCTGGAGCCGTTCGCCGGCAATCTCGATTCGCACTACACCTTCGCCAACTTCGTCGAGGGCCGCAGCAACCAGCTCGGCCTGGCCGCAGCGGTGCAGGCCGCGCAGAAGCCCGGCGACCGCGCGCACAACCCGCTGCTGCTGTACGGCGGCACCGGCCTGGGCAAGACCCACCTGATGTTCGCCGCCGGCAACGCCATGCGCGAGCAGAACCCGAATGCGCGGGTGATGTACCTGCGTTCGGAACAGTTCTTCAGCGCGATGATCCGCGCGCTGCAGGACAAGACCATGGACCAGTTCAAGCGCCAGTTCCAGCAGGTGGACGCGCTGCTGATCGACGACATCCAGTTCTTCGCCGGCAAGGACCGCACCCAGGAAGAGTTCTTCCACACCTTCAACGCGCTGTTCGACGGCCGCCAGCAGATCATCCTGACCTGCGACCGGTATCCGCGCGAGGTCGAGGGCCTGGAGCCGCGGCTGAAGTCGCGCCTGGCGTGGGGCCTGTCGGTGGCGATCGATCCGCCCGATTTCGAGACCCGCGCGGCGATCGTGCTGGCCAAGGCGCGCGAGCGCGGCGCGGAAATCCCCGACGACGTGGCGTTCCTGATCGCCAAGAAGATGCGCTCGAACGTGCGCGACCTGGAAGGCGCGCTCAACACGCTGGCCGCCCGCGCCAACTTCACCGGCCGCGCGATCACCACCGAGTTCGCCCAGGAAACCCTGCGCGACCTGCTGCGCGCGCAGCAGCAGGCCATCGGCATCCCCAACATCCAGAAGACCGTGGCCGACTACTACGGCCTGCAGATCAAGGATCTGCTGTCCAAGCGGCGTACGCGCTCGCTGGCGCGGCCGCGGCAGGTGGCGATGGCGCTGACCAAGGAACTGACCGAACACAGCCTGCCGGAAATCGGCGATGCGTTCGCCGGGCGCGACCACACCACCGTGCTGCACGCCTGCCGCCAGATCAAGCACCTGATGGAGACCGACGGCAAGCTCCGCGAGGACTGGGACAAGCTGATCCGCAAGCTCAGCGAGTAGGGCGGCCGGCGGTGCGGAGGACGCCGGATAAATCGGTGCATGACTTCGCGACAAATCCGGGAGAAACTGTGGATAAAGCGCGACGCGGCGGCGACGGCAAAACTATCCACAGGTTTCCCCACCAGTTCCGGGACAGTAGTACACGGGATTGGGAGCGCCAAAAATTCTTTGTTTTCAGTGGCTTGAGCTACATTTGCACCGAATTTCGCTCTACCATCACCACCAAGCTCTTGATTTATTCCACATCTTTTAAAGCATAGGGGCACGGAACCACATGCGTTTCACACTGCAGCGCGAAGCCTTCCTCAAGCCATTGGCGCAAGTCGTCAATGTGGTCGAACGCCGCCAGACCTTGCCGGTTCTGGCCAACTTCCTAGTGCAGGTGCAGGGCGGCCAGCTGTCGCTGACCGGTACCGATCTGGAAGTGGAAATGGTCTCGCGCATTGCGGTCGACGATGCCCAGGACGGCGAAACCACGATCCCGGCGCGCAAGCTGTTCGAGATCGTGCGTGCCCTGCCCGACGGCAGCAAGGTCACCGTGTCCCAGTCCGGCGACAAGATCACTGTGCAGGCCGGTCGCAGCCGCTTCACCCTGGCCACTCTGCCCGCCAACGACTTCCCGTCGGTCGACGAAGTCGAAGCCACCGAGCGCGTGGTGGTGCCGGAAGCCGCGTTGAAGGAACTGATCGAGCGCACCGCGTTCGCAATGGCGCAGCAGGACGTGCGCTATTACCTCAACGGCCTGCTGTTCGACCTGCGCGACCAGACCCTGCGCTGCGTGGCCACCGATGGCCATCGCCTGGCGCTGTGCGAGACCGAGTTGGAGAACGCTGGCGGCGCCAAGCGCCAGATCATCGTGCCGCGCAAGGGCGTGACCGAGCTGCAGCGCCTGCTGGAAGGCGGCGAGCGCGAAGTCGAACTGGAAGTCGGCCGCGCGCACGTGCGGGTCAAGCGCGACGATGTCACCTTCACTTCCAAGCTGATCGATGGTCGCTTCCCCGACTATGAAGCCGTGATCCCGATCGGTGCCGACCGCGAGGTCAAGCTGGATCGCGAAACCCTGCGCGCGGCGCTGCAGCGTGCGGCGATCCTGTCCAACGAGAAGTACCGCGGCGTGCGCGTGGAAGTCTCCCCGGGCCAACTGAAGATCAGCGCGCACAACCCGGAGCAGGAAGAAGCGCAGGAAGAAGTGGAAGCGGACACCAAGGTCAGCGACCTGGCGATCGGCTTCAATGTTAACTACCTGCTCGATGCGCTGTCCGCGCTGCGCGAGGAGTTCGTGGTGATCCAGCTGCGCGACGCCAACTCGTCGGCGCTGGTGCGCGAAGCCAGCAGCGCCCGCTCGCGCCACGTGGTGATGCCGCTGCGTCTCTGACGTTCTCGCTTCGTGTTCCACGTGGAACACGCGCGAAAAGCGACCCGGCCTTGTGCCGGGTTTTCTTTTTGTCGCTTGGGACGAAGCACTGCAAGGCGCATTGAGCTGGATCCGCGCAGGCCAATGACCGACGAGGTGGATCCATTCGGTGCGCGCGCAGGTCATCGACGGAGACGCTGTCCGGCTCGGCGCAAGGACATCGAGGGACGGCTTCGACGCCAAGCACATCCCGTCGTCGATGAACCGGAAGCAGCGCCCCTTCCTCCATGTCTTGCGGCTTGCGTTTCGACGCAGCGCACCGCCGTTGGGCTAGGCCGCGAGCTGCCTGGCTCAGCGGGACATAACGAAAGCGGTATGACGTAGCGTGCCCCCGCACGGGATTGCCCGACCAACGCGACCCAACCGTTTTGGGTATGCTGCCGCCCTACCCCACAGCCTTCGATCTGCGTGCGCCCGGCGCGAGCGCTTTCGCCTCTATCCCCGCATGCACGTCTCTCGCCTCGACTTTCACCATCTGCGCCGCTTCGTGACGCTCGAGTTGGCCCCTGCGCCCGGGCTGAACCTGATCACCGGCGACAATGGCGCCGGCAAGACCACGGTGCTCGAGGCGATGCACCTGATGGCCTATGGCCGCAGCTTCCGCGGCCGTGTGCGCGATGGGCTGGTCCGCCAGGGTCAGGAGGCGCTGGATGTCTTCGTGGAATGGCAGGAACAGGCCGACGATGCTGGCGCGACCCGCCGGCGGCGCGCCGGGCTGCGCCACAGCGGCCAGGAATGGCGCGGCCGGCTCGACGGGCAGGACGTCGCCCACCTCGGCACACTGTGCGCGGCACTGGCGGTGGTCACCTTCGAGCCGGGCAGTCATCTGCTGGTCAGCGGTGGTGGCGAGCCGCGGCGCCGCTTCGTCGATTGGGGCTTGTTCCACGTGGAACCTGACTTCCTGTCGCTATGGCGGCGCTATGCGCGGGCACTCAAGCAGCGCAACGCCCTGCTCAAGAGCGGCGGCAGCGGCGCGGCGCTCGACGCCTGGGATCACGAACTGGCCGAGGCGGGCGAGCCGCTGACATCGCGCCGCCAGGATTATCTGGACCGCCTGCTGCAGCGCCTGCTCGCCCTTGCCCCCGATCTGGCGCCGGCGTTGGGGATCGCGCATCTGCAGTTCGCGCCCGGCTGGCGCCGCCAGGAGGTCTCGCTGGCCGATGCGCTGCTGCTCAATCGCGAACGCGACCGGCAACTGGGCTATACCTCGGCCGGGCCGCACCGCGCTGACTGGAGCCTCAGCTTCGCCGAGATCCCCGGCCGCGACGCGCTTTCCCGCGGGCAGGCCAAGCTCACCGCCCTGGCCTGCCTGCTGGCGCAGGCCGAGGACTATGCCGAGCAACGCGGCGAATGGCCGGTGATTGCCCTGGACGATCTGGCCTCGGAACTGGACCGCCACCACCAGGGCCGGGTCCTGGAGCGGCTGCGTGCCGGCCCGGCGCAGGTCTTCGTCACCGCGACCGAAACGCCGCAGGCGCTGGCCGACGCCGGCCTGCCGATCGCGCGGTTCCACGTGGAACATGGTCAGATCCTGGCCGTTTCCTAGGCCGCCACGGGTCCGGCGGCCCGGGCTGCTATAATTTCCGCCAATCCCCTATCCAGCGGCGCGAACCGGCCCCGGCCTGTCTTCGCCGCCTCGTGGAGCCTACGGCACGCGCAATGACCGACGAACAGAACACCCCGGCAAGCAACGGCAACTACGACGCCAACAGCATCACCGCTCTGGAAGGCCTGGAGGCGGTCCGCAAGCGGCCCGGCATGTACATCGGCGACGTCCATGACGGCACCGGCCTGCATCACATGGTGTTCGAGGTCGTCGACAACTCCATCGACGAAGCCCTTGCCGGGCATGCCGATCACGTTGCGGTGACCATCCACGCCGATGGTTCGGTGTCGGTGTCCGACAACGGCCGCGGCATCCCGGTCGGCAAGCACGCGCAGATGAGCGCCAAGCTCGGCCGTGAGGTCTCCGCCGCCGAGGTGGTGATGACCGTGCTGCACGCCGGCGGCAAGTTCGACGACAACAGCTACAAGGTGTCCGGCGGCCTGCACGGCGTGGGCGTCAGCGTGGTCAACGCGCTGTCGGAGAAGCTGCTGCTGGACGTGTTCCAGGGCGGCTTCCACTACCAGCAGGAATTCAGCAACGGCGCGGCCGTGGCGCCGCTGGCCAAGCTCGGCGAGACCACCCAGCGCGGTACCACCGTGCGCTTCTGGCCGTCGGTGGTGGCCTTCCACAACAACGTGGAATTCCACTACGACATCCTGGCCCGGCGCCTGCGCGAACTGTCCTTCCTCAATTCCGGGGTCAAGATCGTGCTCGCCGACGAGCGCGGCGAGGGCCGCCGCGACGACTTCCACTACGAGGGCGGCATCCGCAGCTTCGTCGAGCACCTGGCGCAGCTGAAGACCCCGCTGCACCCGAACGTGATCTCGGTCACCGGCGAGCACAACGGCATCACCGTGGAAGTGGCGCTGCAGTGGACCGACTCCTACCAGGAGACGATGTACTGCTTCACCAACAACATCCCGCAGAAGGACGGCGGCACCCACCTGGCCGGCTTCCGCGGCGCGCTGACCCGCGTGCTCAACACCTACATCGAGCAGAACGGCATCGCCAAGCAGGCCAAGATCAACCTGACCGGCGACGACATGCGCGAAGGCATGATCGCGGTGCTGTCGGTGAAGGTGCCTGACCCGAGCTTCTCCAGCCAGACCAAGGAGAAGCTGGTCAGCTCCGACGTGCGCCCGGCGGTGGAAAACGCCTTCGGCGCGCGCCTGGAGGAGTTCCTGCAGGAGAACCCCAACGAGGCCAAGGCCATCGCCGGCAAGATCGTCGATGCCGCCCGCGCCCGCGAGGCCGCGCGCAAGGCAAGAGACCTCACCCGCCGCAAGGGCGCGTTGGACATCGCCGGCTTGCCCGGCAAGCTGGCCGACTGCCAGGAAAAGGATCCGGCGCTGTCGGAGCTGTTCATCGTCGAGGGTGACTCGGCAGGCGGCTCGGCCAAGCAAGGCCGCAACCGCAAGAACCAGGCGGTGCTGCCGTTGCGCGGCAAGATCCTCAACGTCGAGCGCGCGCGCTTCGACCGCATGCTGTCCTCCGACCAGGTCGGCACGCTGATCACCGCGCTGGGTACCGGCATCGGCCGCGACGAGTACAACCCGGACAAGCTGCGCTACCACCGCATCATCATCATGACCGACGCCGACGTCGACGGCGCGCACATCCGCACCCTGCTGCTGACCTTCTTCTACCGGCAGATGCCGGAGCTGATCGAGCGCGGCTACGTCTACATCGGCCTGCCGCCGCTGTACCGGCTCAAGCAGGGCAAGCAGGAGCTGTACCTGAAGGACGACAACGCGCTCAACGCCTACCTGGCCAGCAGCGCGGTCGAAGGGGCGGCGCTGATCCCGGCCAGCAACGAGCCACCGATCACCGGCGCGGCGCTGGAGAAGCTGCTGCTGCTGTTCGCCAGCGCCAACGAGGCGGTGGCGCGCAATGCGCACCGCTACGACCCGGCACTGCTGAGCGCGCTGATCGACCTGCCGCCGCTGGACGTGGCCCAGCTCGAGGCCGAGGGCGAGGCGCATCCGAGCCTGGAGGCGCTGCAGGCGGTGCTCAACCGCGGCAGCCTGGGCTCGGCGCGCTACAGCCTGCGTTTCCAGGCCTCCAACGCGCAGCGTCCAGCTACCCTGCTGGTGGAGCGCCGGCACATGGGCGAGGAGACCACCTACGTGGTGCCGATGGCGGTGTTCGAGAGCGGCGAGCTGCGTCCGCTGCGCGAGATTGCGCGGGAGCTGCACGGGCTGGTGCGCGAGGGCGCGCAGATCGTGCGCGGCAACAAGACCCAGGCCATCACCAGCTTCGCCCAGGCCTACGCCTGGCTGTTCGAGGAGGCCAAGAAGGGCCGCCAGATCCAGCGCTTCAAGGGCCTGGGCGAAATGAACGCCGAGCAGCTGTGGGAGACCACGGTGAACCCGGACACGCGCCGCCTGCTGCAGGTGCGCATCGAGGACGCGGTCGCCGCCGACCAGATCTTCAGCACCTTGATGGGCGACGTGGTCGAACCGCGCCGCGACTTCATCGAGGAAAACGCGCTGAAGGTCGCCAACCTCGACATCTGACCGCGGCGGCGGTCGGCCCGGCGCGTGCCGGGGCCGGCTGCCCTCCGTGCCTTCCGCCCGCTTCCGCGCAGGACCGCGATGACCGCACCGCCGCCGTTACCCGCCGCTCCGCTGTCTTTGTCCTCCCCGCCGACGCCGACCCGTCCGCGCCGGCCGATCCTCGGTTTCTTCCTCGACGTGCTGCTGGCGGCGGTGGTGCTGCTTGGGGTGAGCGTGCTGTGCGGCCTGGTCTGGGGCGTGCTGCGCGGCTTCCAACTGGCCATGCAGCTGAAGGCGCAGGGCATTCCCGCCGATCGCCTGGCCACGCTGGTCGCGCAGCAGGTCGGCCAGCCGGGCGCGCTGGCGCAGCTGCTGATCGCGCTGGTCAGCACCCTGTCCGCAGCGCTGTTGCTGTACTTCCTGCGGCGCCCGGCCAGTGCCGCCGAGCGCCGCGCCTCGTGGCAGGCGGCGCGCGTGCCGTCGACCTGGGGCTGGGTGCTGCTGGTCGCGGCCGGGGTGTTCTTCGGCAGCGCGGCGATCTCCGCGGTCACGGCGCAGTTCGGCATCAAGCCCGAACCCACCAACCTGCCGCTGATGCGCGAGGCGATGGCGCAGATGCCGTTGTTCCTGATCGTGTTCGCCGTGGTGATCGCCCCGGCCTACGAGGAACTGCTGTTCCGCCGCGTGCTGTTCGGGCGGCTGTGGGATGCCGGCCGGCCACGGCTGGGCATGCTGCTCAGCGGCGCCGCCTTCGCCCTGGTGCACGAGGTGCCGGGAACCACCGGCAACAGCCTGGCCGCGACCGCCCAGCTGTGGCTGGTCTACGGCGGCATGGGCGCGGCGTTCGCCTGGCTGTACAAGCGCACTGGCACCCTGTGGGCGCCGATCGCCGCGCATGGGCTCAACAACGCCCTCGCGGTGGCCGGGCTCTATTGGTTTGGCGCAACCTGAAGGTTTGTTTGACGAAATGTTAAGACGTGGCCCCCCACACTGCCACGCGTGTTAGGAGGGGGGACCGTATGAAACAAGTGGTACTTGGCGCGTCGCTCGCGATGCTGCTGGCAGCGTGTGCGACGACGACATCGCCAACCGGGCGCACCCAGGTCGTCGGCGGCATCTCGCAACAACAACTCGACCAGATGGGCGCGCAGGCGTTCGCCGAAGCCAAGGCCAAGGAACAGCTGGACACCGATTCCAAGCGCAATGCGTACGTGCGCTGCGTGGTCAACGCGCTGGTCGCGCAACTGCCCGACCAATGGCGCGGAACCGGCTGGGAAACCGCGCTGTTCAACGACAAGGAACCCAACGCGTTCGCCCTGCCCGGCGGCAAGGTCGGGGTCAACAGCGGCATCTTCAGCGTGGCCAAGAACCAGGACCAGCTCGCCGCCGTGCTCGGCCACGAGATCGGCCACGTCATCTCGCGTCACCACGAAGAACGCATCACCCGCCAGCTCGGCGCGCAGGCGGGCCTGACGTTGGCCAGCGCCGTCGTCGGCGCGCGCTACGGCCAGGGCGCGGCCGACACCGTCGGCCAAGTCGGCGGCATGACCGCGCAGGCGGCTTTTTTGCTGCCCGGTTCGCGCCAGCAGGAAACCGAGGCGGACATCGTCGGCCAGCGCCTGATGGCGCAGGCCGGATTCGACCCGGCGCAGGCGGTGGATCTGTGGAAGAACATGATGGCCGCCGGCGGCGATCGTCCGCCGCAATGGCTCTCCACCCACCCCGATCCCAGTGCCCGCATCGGCGAGCTGCAGCGCGACGTCGCCGCGCTGGAACCGGTGTATGCGCAGGCGCGCAGCGCCGGCAGGACGCCCAAGTGCGGCTGAGTCGGTCGTCGTCCCCGCGCCTGTCACAGAAAACGCATCTAAAAACGTTTTCACGGCGTACAGGTTTCTGATAGGTTTGCTGGCTCGGCCGAGGAATGGCCGCTCCGTCTTCCGTGCCGCTCCGGGCGGTTTCCACCGAGGTGACCCATGAAATTCCGCATCCGCAAGCAAGCGTTGTTGTCCCTGGTGATCGCAGGTGCCCTCGGTGGCGCAGTGGTGACCGATGCCGCTGCGCAGAGCGATCGCTCCGACCACCGCTCCTCGCGCAACGCGAAGACCGAGAAGGCGGCGGTGCTTTTCCCCAACGCCGAGCGCAAGGAGCCCAACGGCAAGCCGTCGTCCAAGCTCGGCAGCAAGCTGCAGAAACTGATCGACACCTACAACAAGGGCGAGGACTACGCCTCGGTGCGCACCCAGGCCGACGAGATCCTGGCCAACAGCGGCGCCAACGAGTACGACAAGTCGCTGGCCGCGCAGCTGGCCGCGCAGGCCGCCTACAACCTCGACGACAGCAAGGCCGCGCAGGCGTACCTGAAGCAGGCGATCCAGTTCAACGGCCTGGACAACAACGGCCACTTCCAGTCGATGCTGATGCTGGCGCAGTTGCAGCTGCAGGACGACCAGACCGCCGAAGGCCTGGCCTCGCTGGACAAGTTCCTCGCCGAGTCCAAGTCGACCCGTCCGGAAGACCTGATCCTCAAGGGCCAGGCCCTGTACCAGGCGCAGCGCTACCAGGAAGCGATCCCCGTGCTGAAGCAGGCGATCGCCGCCTCGCCGGAGCCGAAGGACAGCTGGAACCAGCTGCTGATGGCGTCCTACGCCGAAGCCGGCCAGACCGGTGAGGCGGTCAAGGCCGCCGAGGCGCTGGCCGCCAAGTCGCCCAACGACAAGAAGGCCCAGCTCAACCTGGCCAGCATGTACATGCAGGCCGACCAGATGGACAAGGCCGCAGCGGTCATGGACAAGCTGCGTGCCGCCGGTCAGTTGACCGACGAAAAGGAATACAAGCAGCTGTACTCGATCTACGCCAACACCGAGGGCCACGAAAAGGACGTCATCGCGGTCATCAACGAAGGCATGCAGAAGGGCATTCTGAAGCCGGACTACCAGACCTACCTCGCCCTGGCGCAGTCGTACTACTACACCGACCAGCTGCCGCAGGCGATCGAGAACTGGCAGAAGGCCGCGCCGCTATCCAAGGACGGCGAAACCTATTTGAACCTGGCCAAGGTGCTGCATTCGGAAGGCCGTGTGGCCGAAGCCAAGCAGGCCGCGCAGCAGGCACTGGCCAAGGGCGTCAAAAAGCCCGAAGACGCCAAGAAGATCATCAACCTGAAGTAGCACGCAAAAAAAGCCCCCGACGACCAGTGCTGAAAGTAGTGCAGGTAACAGGGATTGGTATAAGCTTGGAGGTTCCTGCGGTGTCATCGCCGCGTGAACTTGGATCCCGCTCCACAGCGGAATCCGCCCCCCTTTAATCGAGTCATTGGCGCATGACGGAACAACTGGTCATCCATCGGCAGTACGACAAAGATGACGCCTCCGGCCTCAGCTGGCCGCGCATCATCGGTATTGCCTTCGTAATCGCGCTGCATCTTGCGGCGCTGATGTTGCTGCTGATTCCGGCCGTTGCGCCCAAGGCGGTGGCGGAGAAGGAACGCAACATCATGGTCACCCTGGTGGATGCACCGCCGCCGCCTCCCCCGCCGCCGCCGCCGCCGCCGAAGCCGCCGGAAACTCCGCCGCCGCCGGTGAAGAACCTGGCGCCGCCGAAGCCGACCCCGCTGCCGCCGCCGCCGGAAGCCCCGGTGATCGACGTGCCGGAGCCGCGCCCGAACGACGTCGCCACGCCGCCGTCGCCGCCTGCGCCGCCGGCCGCACCCTCGGACATCAGCGCTAGCGTCGATATTTCGTCGAAGAACATGAACCCGCCGAAGTACCCGCCGGCTGCATTCCGGTCGGGCGCGCAGGGCGAGGTGATCCTGATCATCGATGTCGATGCCAGTGGTAACGTGACGAACGTTGCCGTCGAGAAATCCAGCCGCAACCGCGACCTGGACCGCGCCGCCATGGAAGCAGCGCGCAAGTGGCGGTTCAATGCCGCTGTCGTCAATGGACAGAAGACTGCCGGCCGCGTCCGCGTCCCGGTCAACTTCGCGCTGAACTGATACAAGGGTTCGCGGGCCGGCGCACCGCCGGTCCGCACGGCCTGTCTACTCTTTGCACCACCCTCATCACCACCACACACAACAAAGGTAAGCGTCATGCTGCAGGAAATTTTCATCGCCGCTGCTGCGGGGGGCAACAACGCATCGAACGCCCTGTCGCAGATGGGCTTCGAGCACCTGATCACCGAAATGACCTCCAAGCCGGGTGACTTCGCCGTCTCCTGGGTGGTGCTCATCACCCTGATCATCATGTCCGCCTCGTCCTGGTACTGGACGATCATCAACATCTTCCGCGCCACCCGCCTGAAGAGCCAGGCCGACCGCGTCACCAGCCTGTTCTGGGACACCCCGAACGCGCAGGACGCCATCCGTGCGATGGAAGAGCAGCCGGCTTCCGAGCCGTTCTCGAAGATCGCCCTGGACGCCGCGCAGGCCGCTGCGCACCACCAGCGCGCCGAAGCCGGCGCCGGCACCGGCCTGGGCGAGACCCTGAGCCGTTCGGAGTTCGTCGACCGCGCCCTGCGTCAGGCCGTGACCCGCGAAAGCACCAAGCTGCAGTCGGGCATGACCCTGCTGGCGACCGTCGGTGCGACCGCGCCGTTCGTCGGTCTGCTGGGTACCGTGTGGGGCATCTACGGCGCGCTGATCAAGATCGGTGCCACCGGCTCCGCCTCCATCGACGCCGTGGCCGGCCCGGTCGGTGAAGCGCTGATCATGACCGCGATCGGTCTGTTCGTCGCGATCCCGGCCGTGTTCGCCTTCAACTTCTTCAGCAAGGTCAACAGCTCGGTGATCGCCAAGTTCGACACCTTCGCTCACGACCTGCACGACTTCTTCGCCACCGGTTCGCGCGTTCGCTGATCCCGGCTAAGTCGTCCACGCAACGTTAACGGAGCCCGTTATGGCTTTCAGTAGTGGTAACAGCGGCGGCCCCATGGCCGACATCAACGTCACGCCCCTCGTGGACGTGATGCTGGTGCTGCTGATCATCTTCATCATCACGGCACCGCTGATGTCCCACAAGGTCAAGGTGGAACTGCCCCAAGCCAACTTGAAGCAGGATCCGGACAAGGACGACAAGCGTTCGAATCCGATCACGCTGGCGGTCAAGGAAGATGGGTCGCTGTACTGGAACGATGAGCCGATCTCCAAGGAAGCTTTGGAGTCGCGCTTCTCGACCGCGGCACAGCAGACCCCGCAGCCGCCGCTCAACCTGCGTGGCGACCGCACCACCAAGATGCGCACGATCAACGAGATCACCAAGATCGCGCAGAGTCAGGGCATGCTGGACGTCGGCTTCGTTGCGACCAAAGAGAAGGGGAACTGAGCCATGGCGTTCAGCTCAGGAGGCGGCCGTGGTCCCATGGCCGACATCAACGTCACGCCGCTGGTCGACGTGATGCTGGTGCTGTTGATCATCTTCATCGTCACCGCGCCGATCATGACGTACCCGATCGACGTGGATCTGCCGCAGCGGGTCATCAACCCGCCGCCGCAGTTGCGCGATCCGCCGCCGCCGATCGATCTGCGGATCGATGCGTCGAACCAGGTGTTCTGGAACAACAGCCCGGTGGCGGTGAGTGCGCTCCCGCAGATGATGGAAAACGAAGTCCAGCGCGATCCGACCAACCAGCCGGAACTGCGCATCGATGCCAATCCGGATTCCGAGTACGAAGTGATGGCCAAGGTGCTGGCCGCCGCCAAGAACTCGGACATGAAGAAGATCGGCTTCGTGCAGCAATAAGCTTCACCGCAATTCGCTTCACCACAACACCTCAGTCATGACGCGACTGCAAACGCCACCGGCAACGGTGGCGTTTTTTTATGCGCGGACGGAAGCCATCCCCTGCCCGTTCGCCAGGCGTGCCCGGTCCGCGGCCGAATGCGCTGGAGCGACATGCGTCCGATTGGTTCGGACACGCGCCTCCCGTCCATCCTGCAGCCTGCTTGTCCGCCGCCCGGGCCAGGCCGTCACGCCGACCACGCCATCCTTCCCCCCCTCGCGCACCGCCGCGTAGCAGGTGTAGGCTGGCAGCGCGACACCACACCCACAGGAGGCTGGCCATGGCGTTCAGTGCTGCAGGGAATCGGGGACCGCTGGCGGAGATCAATGTCACCCCGCTGGTCGATGTGATGCTGGTGCTGTTGATCATTTTCATCGTCACCGCGCCGATGCTGACGCGGACGATCGCCATGGACCTGCCGCAGCGCGATTCGAGGCCGACGCGACCGCTGCCACCACCCGAGCCGATCGAGTTACGCCTGGATGCGAGCGGGCAACTCTTCTGGAATGCCATCCCCCTGCCCTTGCGCGAACTGCAGCCGCGGTTGCAGGAAGCGATGGCACAGGCCGGCAACAACGCACCGGATGTGCGCATCGATGCCAGCCCGGATGCCGACTACGACGCCATGGCCAAGGTGCTGGCGGCGGCGAAAAACGCCGACGTGCAGCGCATCGGCTTCGTGCAGTAACAGGCCGCCCGCGATGCGACGCCACTGTTCCGGTGGCGTCGCGCCTGGCAACGCGCGTCCCCCTGTTGCGGGAGGCAGCGGAAACCCCACGCTGACCGGACTGCGCTGATCGCTATTGTCTTGCAGAACGCGATCGCGTCCGCGCAGCGGGCAGGCCAGCAGGGTAGCGCACGCCTCGCGTGGTCGGCCTGGCTCAGCGTGCGCCGGCCAGCACCGCCAGATAGGCCTTCACCGTGGCGTCGAGCCCGGCGTAGAGTGCCTCGCCGATCAGCGCGTGGCCGATCGACACTTCCAGCACGTCCGGGACCGTCGCCAGGAACGCGCCGAGATTGGCCTGGGCCAGATCGTGGCCGGCGTTGACGCCCAGTCCGGCGGCTTGCGCGCGGCGTGCGGCGGCGGCGAACGGCGCAGCCGCGGCGCTGTCGCCCTGCTCCCACGCGGCGGCATAGGGACCGGTGTACAACTCGATGCGGTCGGCGCCCAGTTCGGCCGCCACCGCCAGATCGGGGTTGTCGGCATCGACGAACAGGCTGACCCGGCAGCCCAAGGCCTTCAGTTCGGCGATCAGCGGGCGCAGACGGTCGCTGTCGCGGCCGAAGTCGAAACCATGGTCGGAGGTGAGTTGGCCGTCGCCGTCGGGGACCAGGGTGGCCTGCGCCGGACGCGTCTGCGCGCACAGCGCGATCAGCCCGGGATAACCGGGCCGCGGCGGCGCGAACGGGTTGCCCTCGATGTTGAATTCGACGCCGCGCTCGCGAGTCAGCTCGGCCAGCGCCAGTACGTCCTCGGCATGGATGTGGCGCCGGTCCGGGCGCGGGTGCACGGTGATGCCGTGCGCGCCGGCGTCCAGGCAGGCGCGGGCGGCGTCGAGCACGCTGGGCAGGTCGCCGCCGCGCGAATTGCGCAGCACCGCGATCTTGTTGACGTTGACGCTGAGCTTGGTCATCCGGCGAACCGCTTACGGTGCCGCGGCGTCGTCGCTGGCGGCGGCCGCGGCGCGGCGCGCCTCGGCCTGCTCGCGCAGCCGGCGCAGTTCGGCCGGGTCGATCATCGGCATCGCGTCGCGCTGGCTGGCGTCGCCGATCTTGGCCACGTACCAGCCGCGCGCCCAGGCCAGCAGAAAGGCCAGCGCGGCCAGCAGGCTCACCACCAGCAACCACATGTGCGGCGTCGTGAACGCCAGAACGAAAGCACCCAGCGCGAGCGGCAGAAAGAGCCAGTACATGACGATCTCCCCAAGGATGGCGCAGTGTAGCGCTGCCGGGCGTGCCGGTTCCACGTGGCGTGGCGGCCGGCGCGCGCCGGCCCCGGCGCCGGGGCGCGGCGCTTACAGCAGCGGCGAGGTCAGCCGCGCCACCGCCTCCGGCAGTCGGTAGCGCCACAGCGAGCGCTTGCGGTCGTCGCGCACGCGCACCGCATCGGCCATCTCCCCTTCCAGCAGCTCGGCCAGTTGCCTGGTCAGCCCCCGGTCGCGGAACAGCGTGGCGACCTCGAAATTGAGCCGGAAACTGCGGTTGTCGAAGTTGGCGCTGCCGACCAGGCACAGGTCCTCGTCGGTGATCAGCGCCTTGGTGTGCAGCATGCGCGGGCCGTACTCGTAGATCCGCACGCCGGCCTGCAGCAGTTCGTCGAAGTACGAGCGCGCGGCCAGCGTCACCAGCCGCGAGTCGCTGCGCTTGGGCACCAGCAGGCGCACGTCCAGCCCGCCCAGCGCCGCCGAGGTCAGCGCCATGCGCGCGGCCTCGCCCGGCACGAAATACGGCGTGACCAGCCACACCCGCCGCTGCGCCTCGTAGATCGCCGCGACCTGCAGGCGGTGGATACTCTCCCAGGACGAATCCGGCCCCGACACCAGCACCTGCGCCTGGATGCTGCCGGCGTCGCGGCTGGGCATGTCGCTGGGCCAGATCCGCGCCATGTCGAAGGCGTCGCGCCCCTGGCGGGTGGCGTACAGCCAGTCCTCCACGAACACCAGCTGCAGGCTGCGCACCACGTGGCCTTCGCAGCGCAGGTGCAGGTCGCGGTAGGCATCGGCGCGCAGCGCTTCGTTCTCCTCGTCGGTGACGTTGATGCCGCCGGTGAAGGCGATGCGGCCATCGATCACCACGATCTTGCGGTGGGTGCGCAGGTTGACCCAGGGCCGCTTGAACTTGAACGGCCGCAGCAACTGGGTGGGATGGAACCAGGCGACCTCGGCGCCGGCCTCCAGCAGCGGCCGCAGGAAGCGCTTGCGCACCTGCGAGGAGCCGACCGCATCCAGCAGCAGGCGCACCCGCACCCCGGCGCGGGCGCGCTCGACCAGCGCGTCGCGGATGCGCGTGCCGGTGCGGTCGGGATTGAAGATGTAGTACTCCAGGTGCACGTGGTGCTGGGCGGCACCGATGTCGCGCACGATCGCCTCGTAGGTGGCCGCGCCGTCGACCAGCCACTGCACCGCGGTGGCCGAGCTGGGCGCCAGCCCGGTGGTGGCCTGGCCGATCTTGGCCAGTTCCGTGCAGTCGGCGTCCGGCGGGCACACGCTGCTGTAGTGCTCCATGCCCGAGCGCGAACGGCCGCGGCGCAGGCGCTGCCGCTTCACCTTCTGCGGGCCCAGCAGGTAGTAGATGACGAAGCCGAGGTAGGGCAAGGTGGCCAGCGACAGCACCCAGCTCAGCGTGGCCGCCGGCTCGCGTTTCTGCAGCACGATCCAGCCGCTCAGCCACAGGATGTACAGCAGGTAGGCGGCGGTGAGGTAGGCGCCGATGTGCGGGATACCGGTCAGCCGGTCCCAGGTGTTCTGCAGAGTCGCGATCACGAGCATCGGCGGATTCTAGAGGGTGGCGTGGAGGTTGCGGCGAAGGCGGTGCAGGCGCGGGATGTCGCGGTCGGCCGGCTCGACGCGGTGGCCGCCTGTCTTGCTGCTGGCAACTGGCGACGCGAACCGGCATGGCACTGCACGGTGTATGACAGCTGCCCGCGGCAGCCGCGTGACACCTGCGGGACCTGGTCGCGCGCTACGGGGACCGGGCCCCGGCCAAGCGCGGCATCATCGCGGCCGGGCACCGCGAGCGTCGACCTGCTGCGCTGCCAGCGCGCAATCCTGCGCAATCGGAGAAGGTGGCCGTGCCGCAATCGTCGGCCTGAAACATTCAGCGCAGCGGCAGGCACCGTCGCATCCGCCGAGACGCTCGGCGCGTAGCCTATGCCGATGAGCACTGCCATCAAGGGCCGCGGCGCCGGCAGCCACCTGCCCGGCCGCTTCGAACGGACCGTCAGCCAGGCCGAGGACGACGGCTGGTACCCCGACGACAGCGAGGAATTCGCCGCCCCGCGCCTGCGCACCCAGGTGAGCGAGGAGACGGCGCGCAGCATCATCAGCCGCAACCAGTCGCCGGACGTGGGGTTCGCGCAATCGGTCAACCCGTACCGCGGCTGCGAGCACGGCTGCAGCTACTGCTTCGCCCGCCCCAGCCATGCCTATCTCAACCTGTCGCCGGGGCTGGACTTCGAGACGCGGCTGTTCGCCAAGACCAATGCCCCGGAGCTGTTGCGCCGCGAGCTGGCCAAGCCCGGCTACGTGCCCAGCCCGATCGCGCTGGGCATCAACACCGATGCCTACCAGCCGATCGAGCGCAAGCTGCAGCTGACCCGGCGCCTGATCGAGGTCTTCGCCGAGACCCGCCACCCGTTCTCGCTGATCACCAAGAACGCGCTGGTCGAACGCGACCTGGACCTGCTGGCGCCGCTGGCCCGCGACAACCTGGTCAGCGTGCACTTCTCGGTGACCTCGCTGGACCCGCGGCTGTCGGCCAGGCTGGAGCCGCGCGCCTCCGCCCCGCACGCGCGGCTGCGGGCGATGCGTACCCTGCACGCCGCCGGGGTGCCGGTCGGGGTGATGGTGGCGCCGGTGATCCCGTGGATCAACGACCACGCGCTGGAAGCGGTGCTGGAAGCGGCCCGCGAAGCAGGCGCCGAGTCTGCCGGCTACGTGCTGCTGCGCCTGCCGCACGAAGTGGCGCCGCTGTTCCGCGACTGGTTGCAGGCGCACCACCCCGATCGCGCCGCGCACGTGATGAGCACGGTGCAGCAACTGCGCGGCGGCAAGGACTACGACAGCACGTTCGGCAAGCGCATGCGTGGCGAAGGCGTCTACGCCGACCTGCTGGCGCGGCGCTTCGCCCTGGCGCACAAGCGGCTGGGCTATGCCGAGTCCCCACGCCGCCGCCTGGACTGCAGCCACTTCGTCAAACCGCTGCCGCCGCGCCCGCCATCGCCGCAGGGCGAGTTGTTTTGAGCGGGGATTGAGGATTCGGGATTGGGGATTCGTCGAAAGCAGGGATTCGGGATTTGAGATTCGGGATTCGCAAAAGCGGCGCGACGCCGCGGTCCGCCGCCATTGCAATTCAACCGCCAAGAAAGCCGCTCTTGCGAATCCCCAATCCCCACTCCCTGCTTTTGACGAACCCCTACTCCCGGCCGTACAACGCCTGCGCCGACTGGAACAGGATCCAGCTGGTGGCGATGAACTTGTCGCCGCGCTGCGGGCGGTTGCCGCGGTGGGTGTGGGTGAAGGCGGTAGGGGCGATCAGCAGGCTGCCGGCGCGCGGGGCGATCTTGCGGCGCTGGAACAGGAACTCGGTCTCGCCCTCGTCGAAATCGTCGTTGAGGTACAGGGTCCACAACAGGTGCCGGTGCAGGGTCTCGGCGCCGGGATCGCGCGGATACAGCTCGCAGTGCCAGTACGGATAGCCACCCTCGCCGGCCTCGTACCACTGCAGGTTGATCGCGCCCGGGCGCAGGCAGGTGCGCGCCAGGTTGGACAGTGCCGCGTCGTCGAGCAGGGCGAAGTCGTCGGCACTGAGCCGGTGCGGCTGGCCGTCGGCGCCCGGCACCTGCAGCATCAGCGGCGAGATCAGGGTCTGCGGGTACTTGCGCAGGTAGCCCAGCAGCCCGCCGAACACGGCCTGCTGCAGTCGCTGTTCCACGTCGCGCCACGGTTCCAGGCCGCTGATGCGCAGGTCGCGGCTGCGCTTGAGCTCGGGAAACACGCCGCTGCCGACTTCGCCGGGCCGCAACTGGGTACTGCCGCGCAGACGGCGCAGGATGGCGGCGCAGTCCTCGCGGGACATGGCGCCCTCGAACACTTCGATGAAATCGGGATGCGGGTCGGACATCGCGCGACCTTACCAGCGATTTCGCAGGGTTGCAGCCGCAGCGAAGCGGCCCCCAGCGATCGGCGCGGCGACGCGGCGGGCCGCCTCAGGCCAGCGGCGGCGGGTACGGATTGGCCTTGAGCAGGCGCGCCAGGTGCGCGGCGTTGCTGGCGGCGGTCGTGATGGTGTCGGCCAGCACCTTCGGTGTCTGTTTCAGGTCCCGGTAGTCGGTGCTGCCCATGGCTTCGCCAACCCAGTACGGCGGGCTGCCGGCGGCGACGCTGAAGCCGAAATCGGTGAGCCCCTGGTACAGGTCGGCGCTGACCTTGTGCGCACCGTCCTCGTTGCCCACCACCGCGACCATGGCGACGCGGTTGAAGGTCGGATAGACGCCGTCGTCGCCGATTTCGCCAAGAAACGCATCCATGCGCTCCAGCACGCGCTGCGCCAGGCTCGACGGATGGCCGACCCAGATCGGCGTGGCCAACACGAAGATGTCTGCGTCCAACACGCGCTGGCGCAGCTGCGGCCAGGCATCGCCCTCGCCTTCGTCGGCACGCACGCCGGGCCGCACGTCAAAGTCGGCCACGCGCGCCGAATCGCCCTGCACGCCGTGCGCCGCCAGTGCCTGCAGCACCTGGTCGAGCAGGCGCTGAGTGGACGAGGGCGCGGTACCGCGCTTGAGCGTGCAGTTCAGGCCGAAGGCGCGCAGGGACATGGCTGCTTCCGTGAGGACGATGGGTGGCCGCACTGTGGCCGGTCGCGCATGCGCATGCCGTCGCTGTTGCGTGCAGGCCGGGTGAGGTGGACGTGGCGGGCTGCATCGCGACCCAGCGGTGACAGACGGACTGCGGGCGCACTGGCTGTCGTGCTCTAGCGCAGCATGTGCCGCGGCGACCGTCGCCTAGCGCTTGGCGGCCGGCGCCGGGTTGCCGCGGATCGCGATGCCCAGCAGCACCAGCCACATCGCCAGCGCCAGCAGGGTCGGCAACTCGAAACGGCTGGAGTTGGACAGGGTGAAGCTCCTGGCGGCGAAGAACAACAGCGTCCACAGCGCCAGGTTGATCAACACGATGCGCTTTCGCCAGCGGTGGCGGGTGAACAGCGCGATGACGGTAGGCATCAGCGCGACCGGTGCGGTGGCGAAGAAGAACAGCACGACGAGGGTCTGGTTCATGGGTTTCCTCCCGCCCGGTACGACCGGTGCACGCGACGATCGCCAGGCATGGCGCCCTCGGCGCATGTCACCGGGCTGCCGCTACCCTACCGCAGCCTGGATGCTTAGCCGAGCCGAAGCCGATATGCCAACGGCCGTCGGCGCAAATCCGGGGGGCCCGTCGGGGTGGACGGCCTGCCGTGCGCCACGATGCAACCAAAGACGCAGAGGCGGCTTCAGTGCGCCGCACGCGCTGGCCAGACCCGCTCGACCAGGTCGCCGATCTCCATCGGCGCCCATTGGCCCTCGGCGGCTCGCTGCCAGGCCGCTGGTGCTGGCCCTTGGCGCTCGGTCGGCGGCGCGTCCCACAGGGTGACGTTGAGCGCGAACACCACCACGCCGCCCTTGGCCTGGAATGGTGGCACTCGCTCCAGTGCCGTGGTCAGCGCAGTCGCCGTCGCATCGGGAAGAGCGGGTGCCAGATCCAGCCAGATCCTGGAACGGCCGCCGGGGCGGACGGCCACGGCCACGAAGCCGGCAGCAGGCCGGGGCGTGCCGACCCGCGCCAGTTCGCGCGACGCCGCGGCATTCAGCGCCTTCACATACGCCGCCAGCGCTTCGATGTGCTCGGCACGCTCGCGCATCACCGAGTCGGGCTGCAGCAGCATCAGGTTCTGCATGCGAAAGGGTTCGGCCGCCGACAGCAGGCCGCTCCATAACACCGCCACCAGCATCACGCACCAGCGCATCGGAACCTCCTTGTTCGTCTTGGTCGCTGCATCCTGCCGCATCGCTGCGCGCCCGGCCAGGGCGCGGCGCGCGTGTGCGATCAGTACAGCAGGTCGACGTAGTGGATCTTCTTCGCACCGAAGCCGCCACAGCCCTCGCTGGTCGTGAACTGCAGCACGACCTGGGTCCTGGAAGAGGCGGCGGAGAGGATGGCCGAATACTTTTCCTTGGCGATGGCGTCCGCGGAAAAATCGATCACCCAGCGCCCGTCGGACGCGCACTCGTTGTTGGTCGGCTGGTTCTCCAGCCAGACCGAGGCGTAGCTGGATTCGACCACCACACGGGTGATCTTCCCTTGTTGCGTGGTGTCGGCACAGGCCACACCCGAGACGAGCAGCAGCAGCAGTCCGAAGACATGTTTCATCGCACTTTCCCCTGTTTGAGTTGTTTTACCGCAACCGGCGCTGCGACCGCGATAGCGCACATCATCGCGCCGAGGCGCCGCCCAGAAGCGACGGCTGCCGTTCCAGGACGATCTCGCCGAAGCGCAATACGCCGCCTGTGGCGGCTTCCCCTGCACCACCGCGGCGATGCGTCGGCGTTGCGGCAGCGACTATACGGCAGCGCTGGCGACAGCCGCCATCGTCCAGGATCGCCCGGACGCGCGACCGTCGCACCACCGCACATTCAGCCTTGGCGGCTGTCGTGCTCCAGGTGATACCGCACCGCCTCGGCCACTTCGTTCTTGGAGCCGAGGAACACCGGCACGCGCTGATGCAGTTGCTCCGGCTGCAGGCCGAGGATACGCGCGCGGCCGGTGCTGGCGGCACCGCCGGCCTGCTCCACCAGCATGCCCATCGGGTTGGCTTCGTACATCAGCCGCAGCTTGCCGGCCTTGCCGGGATCCTTCTTGTCCCAGGGGTAGATGAAGATGCCGCCGCGGGTGAGGATGCGGTGCACGTCGGCGACCATGCTGGCAATCCAGCGCATGTTGAAGTTCTTGCCGCGCACGCCTTCGGTACCGGCGAGCAGGTCGGCTACGTACTGCTGCATCGGCGCTTCCCAATGGCGCTGGTTGGACATGTTGATCGCGAACTCGGCGGTGTCCTCGGGGATGCGCATGTCGGCCTGGGTCAGCAGGAAGCTGCCCTCCTCGCGCTCCAGGGTGAAGGCGTGGGTGCCGTGGCCCAGGGTCAGCACCAGCATCGTGCTGGGGCCGTAGATGCAGTAGCCGGCGGCGACCTGCGCGGTGCCCGGCTGCAGGAAGTGTTCGTCGCCGGGCTTGTCGGTGCCGGGCGGCGCGCGCAGCACCGAGAAGATGGTGCCGACCGAGACGTTGACGTCGATGTTGGAGCTGCCGTCCAGCGGGTCGAACAGCAGCAGGAAATCGCCGCTGGGGTACTTGTCGGGCACCGGCTGGCAGTGGTCCATTTCTTCCGAGGCGCAGGCGGCGAGGTGACCGCCCCAGGCGTTGGCTTCAAGCAGGATGTCGTTGCTGAGCACGTCCAGCTTCTTCTGCGCTTCGCCCTGCACGTTGCCGGTGCCGGCATCGCCGAGCACGCCGCCAAGGGCGCCCTTGCTGACCGCGATGGAGATGCGCTTGCAGGCGCGGGACACGATCGTGATGAGCTGGCGCAGTTCCGGGCCGATACGCCCGGCATGCTGTTCTTCGATCAGGAAGCGGGTCAGCGACGTTCGCGACATGGGCAGGGCGGCCTTGCGTGAGAAGGGGACCGCCATTGTCGCGGGTTGCGCCGCGGATTTCGATGCGCCGCGCTGCACGCGCGTCGAAACGCCGCGTAGCGGCCGACGCGCGCGTGCCGCTATGGCGTGCGCTCGCCGGCTTCGAGGGCAGCGGCGAACTTCGCCATCAGCCGCACCAGATCCGTCACGTCCTGCGGTGCCCAGGAGGCGAAGATCCGCCGGCCGATGCGCTCGCGTGCCGCATCCAGACGGTCGGTCATTTCCTTGCCCTTGGGCGTGACGGTGGCCTCGCGCAGGCGCCGGTCCTGCGCGTTGCCGCGGCGTTCGACCAGCTCCATCGCCGCCAGCTTGGCGACCTGGCGGCTGATGGTCGTGTAGTCGCGGCCCAGGCGCTCGGCCAGGTCCACCACCCCGATCGGCCCGAATCGCTCGATCACCACCAGCAGGCGGAACAGCGCCTGGTCCAGGGTCAGGCCGGCTTCTTCCAGCAGCCGCGCGTCGTTGCGCGGGCGGTTCATCACGCTGGCGATGCTGACCATGGACAGGTGCAGCGACTTCAGTTCGGGCGAGATATGTGTATCTTGCACTCTCTTATCGGCAGGCATATCGTCCTCTCCAGTTAAGTGCATTTTGCACATTTATGGAGCCTGCAGCGATGACGATGTCCCCCGAGGTGGTGATCTGCGGTGCCGGCGCGGCCGGTTTGACCCTGGCGATCGAACTGGCCCGCCGCGGGGTCGCGTTCCGGCTGCTGGAACAGCGCGACCAGCCCTTCCCCGGCTCCCGCGGCAAGGGGATCCAGCCACGCAGCCAGGAGATGTTCGAGGACATGGGCCTGATCCATCGACTGTTCGCCGCCGGTGGCCTCTACCCGGTGTCGCGCACCCATCGCGCCGACGGCAGCTGGGTCGACACGGTCGTGGTGGACGGCGGTCCCGCCACCCCGGCCGAACCCTATCGCAGCCCGTTGATGGTGCCGCAGTTCCTGACCGAAGCGGCGCTGCGCGCGCGCCTGTCGGAACTGGGGCACCAGGTGGAGTTCGGCCATGCCTTGCTCGATTTCGCGCAGGACGCCGAGGGCGTCACCGTACGCGTGGCCACGCCGGCCGGCGAGCAGACCATCGCAACGCGCTACCTGATCGGCGCCGACGGCGGCCGCAGCGCGGTGCGCCCCATGCTGGGCATCGGCTTTCCCGGCCAGACCCTGGGCGTGCGCGCGGTGGTCGCCGACATCGTGCTGCACGGGCTGCCGCGTGATGCCTGGCATACGTTCCACGAGGACGACAACGCGCGGCGCATTTCGCTGTGCCCGTTGCTGGGCACGGCGCTGTTCCAACTGCAGGCGCCGGTGCCGCGCGACGGCGAGGTGGACCTGTCGGTCGCGGGCCTGGCGGCCATGCTGCGCGCGCGCACCGGCCGCGACGACCTGGTGATCGACCGCGTCTGTTGGGCATCGGCCTATCAGATGAGCGCGCGCTTGGCCGATCGCTACCGCGCCGGGCGCGTGTTCCTGGTCGGCGATGCGGCGCACATCCATCCGCCGACCGGCGGCCAGGGGCTGAACACCAGCGCCCAGGATGCGTACAACCTGGGCTGGAAGCTGGCCGCGGTGCTGCGCGGCGCGCCCGCCGCCCTGCTCGATACCTACGAGGAGGAGCGGCGGCCGATCGCCGCCGCGATGCTGGGCCTGTCCACGCGGCTGCTCGATCGCGCCCGCCACGGCGACCAGCGGCGCGGTCGCGAGGTGCAGCAGCTCGACCTGCAGTACCGGGCCTCGTCGCTGTCGCTGCAGGCCGACGCGGGCGAGCGCCGGATACAGCCGGGCGACCGGGCGCCGGATGCGCCGCTGCGCGGTGCGGGCGGGCAGCCGCTGCGGCTGTTCGAGGTCTTGCGCGGCACCCACTGGACCCTGCTCGGCTATGCCGCCGATCGGGCCCTCGCCCCCGGGTGCCGCGGACTGCACGTGCACATCATCGGTCCGGCCGGGGATCTGCGCGATGTGCACGGCCACTTCGCCGACGCCTACGCACCGTACCCGGGCGAGTGGCTGTTGGTGCGCCCGGACGGCTACGTCGCCGCACGGGTGGCGACCTCGGACCTCGCGGCGCTGATCGGCCATTTCCAACGGCATGCGGCGTGATCTGCGCTGGCGTGCCTGCGCAGGTGGCACAGGATGCCGTGCGGCGACCCGATCGATCGCGCCACACGGCACAGCGCCGCCTGCGCGACCCAGCCGCCGGCGTTGGCGGCGGGCATAAAAAAACCGGGAGGCTTGCGCGCTCCCGGTGCGATGTCCTGGCCGGACTGCATCAGGCCGCCAGGCGGCGGCCTCGCCGGCGGCACTCAGCCCTTGTGCACGGTCGCCACGGCCTGGGTCACGTAGTCCAGGTTCTTCTGGCTCAGCGCGGCCACGCAGATGCGGCCGGTGCCGACCGCGTAGATGCCGAACTCCTCGCGCAGCCGGTCCACCTGCGCCTTGCTCAGGCCCGAGTAGGAGAACATGCCGGCCTGCTGCTGGATGAAGCCGAACTCCGGCGCGCCCAGGGCGGCCAGCTTCTGCACCATGCCGGCGCGCAGGGCGTGGATGCGCTCGCGCATCTCGGTCAGTTCCTGCTCCCACATCGCGCGCAGTTCCGGGCTGTTGAGCACCCCGGCGACCAGCGCGGCGCCGTGCGTGGACGGGCTGGAGTAGATGGTGCGGATGATGCGCTTGACCTGCGACTGCACCGCCTTGCTCTCGGCGGCGTTGGCCGAGACCACCGACAGCGCGCCGACGCGTTCGCCGTACAGCGAGAACGACTTGGAGTAGGAACTGGCAACCACGTAGTTGTCGATGCCGACCTCGGCCAGCAGGCGCACCGCGTAGGCATCGGCGTCGATGCCCTTGTCGAAGCCCTGGTAGGCGATGTCCACGAACGGGAACAGGTTGCGTTCCTTCAGCAGCTCGGCCACGGTGCGCCACTGCGCCTGGCTCAGGTCGGCGCCAGTGGGGTTGTGGCAGCAGGCGTGCAGCAGCACCACGCTGCCGGGCGCGAGCGCGCGTAGGTCGGCGAGCATGCCGTCGAAGTTCAAGCCGTGGCTGGCCGGATCGAAATAGGTGTAGTCGACCACGTCGAAGCCGGCGGCGGTGAACACCGCGCGGTGGTTCTCCCAGCTCGGGTTGCTGATGGCGATGGTCGAGGTGGACAGCAGCTTCTTCAGCAGGTCCGCGCCAACGCGCAGCGCACCGCTGCCGCCGACGGTCTGCGAGGTGGCGACGCGGCCGGCGGCCAGCAGCGGCGACTCGGCGCCGAACAGCAGCTTCTGCGTGGCCAGGTCGTAGGCGGGCAGGCCGTCGATCGGCAGGTAGCCGCGCGGCTTGGCCTCCTGCGCCAACTGCTGTTCGATCTGCTGCACGGCGCGCAGCAGCGGGATGCGGCCGTTTTCGTCGTAGTAGATGCCCACGCCCAGGTTGACCTTGGTCGGGCGGGAGTCGGCGTTGTAGGCCTCGGTCAGGCCCAGGATCGGGTCGCCTGGGACCTGTTCCACGTTTGCAAAGAAGGACACGGCGGTACTCGTTCGGTGGCGAAGGTGGGGGCCGGGGGGACCGGAGCCGGCGCGGTCAAACACCTCATCCTAACAAACGCGGTCGCGCTTGGCCGGGTGCGGGGCGGCGGCACATGGGCGATGATGGCGCATGTCCGTTCCCCTCCCCTCCGCCCTGCTTTGCGGGGCCTGCGCCATGGCGCTGTCGTCCCTGGTCCGCGCCGCCCCCGGCGAGGATCCCGCCACCACCCTGCCCGTCTTGCAGGTCCAGGCCGCCCGCGTCGGCGGCGTGGCCGATTTCGACCTGCCGGCGTCGCTGACCACCACCGGCCTGGGCGATAGCGACCGCCTCGGCGTGCAGGCGTCCGAGGCCCTGGCCGGGGTGCCCGGCCTGCTCGCGCGCGACCGCCAGAACTATGCGCAGGACACCCAGCTGTCGATCCGCGGCTTCGGCGCGCGCTCGGCGTTCGGCGTGCGCGGCGTGCGCCTGCTGCTCGACGGCATCCCGGCCACCATGCCGGACGGCCAGGGCCAACTGTCCAATTTCAACCTGTTCGGCAGCGAGCGGGTCGAGGTGCTGCGCGGGCCGTTCTCGGCGCTGTACGGCAATTCCTCCGGCGGCGTGGTGCAGCTGTGGAGCGCCGATGGCCAGCCGGACGATCCGTGGCGGCTGCGCAGCGCGATCGGCAGCCACGGCACCGCCGCCCTCAGCGCGCAGGCGCTGGGCCAGCAGGGCGACGTCCACTACAACCTGGCCGCCACCCATTTCAGCACCGACGGCTACCGCGACCACAGCCACGCGCAGCGCACCACCTTCAACGCCAAGATCGGCATCGACCTGGCACCGGGGCGGCGCCTGGACCTACTGCTCAACGCACTGGAGGCGCCCGATGCGCAGGATCCGCTGGGCCTGAGCCGCGCCCAGGTCGCCGCCGACCCGCGCCAGGCCACCGCCGCGGCCAGCCAGTTCGATACCCGCAAGTCCACCCGCCAGGTGCAGGCCGGCGCCATCTTCACCCAGCAGGTGGACCGGCAGACCTGGCGGCTGATGGGCTACGCCGGGCGCCGCGACGTGGAGCAGTACCTGTCGGTGCCGGTGGGCGCGCAGAGCAACCCGCTCAATGCCGGCGGCGTGATCGACCTGGATGGCGACTACGGCGGCCTCGACGCGCGCTGGGCCTGGCAGGGCGAACTGGGCGGCCGCCCGTTCCAGTTCACCGTCGGTGCCAATGCCGATCGCCAGCAACAGCACCGCACCGGCTACGAGAACTTCGTCGGCAGCACGCTGGGGGTGAAGGGCCGGCTGCGCCGCGACCAGCAGGACCGGGTGGAGAACGTGGACCAGTTCGCCCAGGCCTGGTGGCAGTTTGCCGAGCGCTGGTCGCTGCTGGCCGGTCTGCGCCACAGCCAGGTGCGGTTCCGCTCGGACGACGCCTACATCGTCGGCCGCAACCCCGACGACAGCGGCCGCACCGACTATGCCGCGACCACGCCGGTGGCCGGGCTGGTGTTCCGCGTCAGCGACGATCTGCGGCTCTACGCCTCGGCCGGGCGCGGGTTCGAGACCCCGACCTTCAACGAGCTGGGCTACCGCCGCGACGGCGGCGCCGGCCTGGCCCTGGACCTGGCCGCTGCGCGCAGCCAGAACCTGGAACTGGGCGCGAAGTGGCGCAATGCCGCCGGCGCCAGCTGGGACGCGGCGCTGTTCCGCGCCAGCACCGACGACGAACTGGCGGTGGCCAGCAACACCAACGGCCGCAGCACCTACCGCAACATCGGCCGCACCCGCCGCCAGGGCGCCGAGACCAGCCTGACCCTGCCGCTGGGCGACAGCGCGCAACTGCAGCTGGCCTACACCTGGCTGCAGGCGACCGTGCGCCAGGCCTACCTGACCTGCGCCAGCAGCGGCTGCGCCACGCCCACCGCGGTGGTGGCCGCCGGCACGCGCCTGCCCGGCGTGCCGCGCCAGCAACTGTTCGCGCGCTGGCAGTGGCAGCCGCGCGCCTGGCAGTTCGCGGTGGAGGGCGTGGCCGCCGGCGACACCGTGGTCAACGACCTAGCCAGCGAGGCCGCGCCCGGCTACGCCGTGCTCAACCTGGAAGCGGCGCGGCGCTGGGCCACCGCGCAGGGCACCCTGCGGACCTTCGCGCGCATCGACAACGCCTTCGATCGCCGCTACATCGGTTCGGTCATCGTCAACGACGGCAATGGCCGTTACTACGAGCCGGGTCCGGATCGCAGCTATACGGTCGGGTTGCAATGGGATTTCATGCCCTGAGTGGGTCGTCGACGTGCAGCATTGCGCGGGCACCGTCAGTACGGGGCCACCCTCGCACGCGTTTGGAGACGCTGATGAAAACCGGATGGCTGCTCGCCCTGCTCGCTCTCACGCCGATCACCGCGCTGGCCGCGTCCGTCACCGGCACGCTGGTCGATGGCGGCGGCATCGACGACATGACCATCGTCGTGCGTGCGGCCGATGGGCGGCAGGTGGAGGCGTATTGCGCGATGGAGTGTGGCGACTGGTTTGTCGTCGACCCAGAAAGCGAGGTGTCGGTGTTGAAGAAGGCACTCAAGGGCAGGCAGGTCGCGTTGGAGTACGCCACCGAAGCCAACGGCGACCGCATTGCGGGTCCGGACCCGGACGAGCGGTTGCGGTTCGTGAAGCGCGTGCGCCTCCTTCCCTGAGCGGTCCTGGCGGCACAGGCGCAGCAGCGCAGCCAGGCGCCGGGACGTAGCCGCCTCACACGCATGCTCATCACGTCCCTGCTGGCGATTGGCGATCACTACAGGCGAGCTCGATGATCGTGTGCAGTGTTGCCGGCAGCGTCGCGACACCCTGCTTCAGTGCGCCCCCAACTGCAGCCGCCGATACAGCGTACTGCGGCTGATGCCCAGCCGGCGCGCGGCCTGCGACACATTGCCGTGGCAGGCATCCAGTGCCTGGCGCATGGCGCCGAGCGCCAGGCTGTCCAGGTCGGCATCGGGCAACGGCATCGCGGCGCCACCGTGGCCGCCCTGCTCCGCCGCGCGGTTGCCGGGCAGGTAGGCCGGCAAGGCGTCGGTATCGACCAGCGCGTCCGCCTCGCTCAACGCCACCAGCGTGCGCAGGCAGGCCACCAGTTGGCGCAGGTTGCCCGGCCACGCATAGGCGCTGAGCGTCGCCAGGGCCGCCTCGGTCAGGCGCCTGCCCTGCCCCAGCCGCGTCCACAGGTCGGCCACCAGCGTCCGCCGGTCCGGATGCGCGCGCAGCGCCGGCACCTGCACGCAGTGGTGGGCGATGCGGTAGTACAGGTCGGGACGGAAGCGCTGTTCGGCCATCGCCGCGTCCAGGTCGCGGTGGGTGGCGCAGATCAGCGCGAAATCCAGCTTCACCGGCTTGCCGCCGCCCAGCGGCAGCAGCTCGCGTTCCTGCAGCACGCGCAGCAGCCGCGGTTGCAAGGCCAGCGGCATGTCGCCGATCTCGTCCAGGAACAGCACGCCGCCATCGGCCTGGCGCAGCAGGCCCGGGCTGCCGTGCTTGCGCGCGCCGGTGAAGGCGCCGTCCTCGTAGCCGAACAGCTCCGCTTCGATCAGCCCTTCCGGCAGCGCCGCGCAGTTGACCGCCACGAACGGGCGCCCGGCGCGCGCGCTGCGCCGGTGCAGTTCGCGCGCGAACACTTCCTTGCCGGTGCCGGTCTCGCCCTGCACCAGCACCGGCAATTGCGCGTCGAGCACGCGCCGCGCGCGTTCCAGCGCCAGCTCCTGCGCCGCATCGAACAACGGCGCGTCGGACGCGGCCGCCGCCGAAGGCCGCGACGACGCGGTCACGGTGATCGGCGCCTGCTGCGGGCGCCGCCGCGGACGGTCGTCGGCCGGGCTGTCGATGCGTCCGTGCAGTGCGCGCCCCTGCAGGTCGAACACGCTGCCCTGCTGGCGCAGCCGCGACAGCGGTTCCTCGAACAGCGCCTCGTAGGGCGCGCGCCCGAGTTCGTGGCGTTCCAGCCCGAACAGCCGCAACCCGGCCTGGTTGGCGGCCACCAGGCGGCCGTTGCGGAACGCCAGCAGTGCCTCGCGCGCGGTGCCGAGCAGCGCCGGGTCGTGGTGCACGCGCAGCAGTTCGCAGCCGGGAATGCCGTCGTCGAAGTAACGGTGCTCGATGTTGGCCACCGCCATCCGCGCCAGTGCCAGCGCATGCATGTGCTGCACGCTGGCGTCGCCGGAGATGTCGAGCACGCCGGCCAGGCCGCCATAGGGATCGAAGATCGGCACCGCCGCGCAACTGAGGATCTGATGCGGGGCGAAGTAATGCTCGCCGCCGCGCACTTCCACCGAGCGGCTTTCGACGATGGCGGTGCCGATCGCATTGGTGCCGACCTGGGTTTCGCTCCAGCACGCGCCGGGCATCAGCGCCACCCTGCCCGCCTTGTCGAGGAAGCGCGGGCTGCCTTCGGCGTCGAGGATCCAGCCGGCCTCGTCGGTGAGCAGCACGATGCTGCCGGTGGCTGCGGCGTCGCCGGCCAGGCCTTCCAACTCGGCGCGGGCCAGCCGCCACAGGCGCTCGTGCGCCTCGCGCAGGGCGCGCAGGCGCGAGGCCTCCAGCGGCTCGATCGCTGGCTTGGCGTCCGCGGCCAGGCCCAGGCGCTGGCAGCGCTGCCACGACTGCAGGATGGTGTCGGGCACCTGCCCGACCGGCGCGCCGCCGCGTTCGAAGAAGGCGCGGCGCGCCAGGCCGAGCTGATGTTGCGATGGTTGCGCCATGTCCGGCTCCGCTGTCGCAGATTGCGACACCTGTTGATACGGGTGTCCCGATAAACAGCACATCCGTCGGCGCGGTGCAATCGCCATACGTGACGCGACGCAGCAAAACCGGCGCACCTGCGTCGTTGTGTCGCGGTGCGACCGCGTGACGCGGCGCAGCACGCAAAACCTGGCATCGGACTTGCGCACATGCGGCTACCGGACGGCCCTGCCCGTCCTTTCCGACCGCCGAAGGAGAACACGATGAACGCCGTCAGCACCGCCAAGCCGCATGCCACCGATCCGCAGTCCATCTTCAAGTCGCGCTACGGCAACTTCATCGGCGGCAAGTGGGTGGAGCCGAAGAGCGGGCAGTACTTCGACAACAGCACGCCGATCACCGGCAAGGTGTTCACCGCGGTGGCGCGCTCAAACGCCGAGGACATCGAAGCCGCGCTCGACGCCGCGTACGCCGCCAAGGACGCCTGGGGCAAGACCTCCAGCACCGAGCGCAGCAACGTGCTGCTGAAGATCGCCGACCGCATCGAGCAGAACCTGGAACTGCTGGCCTATGCCGAGACCTGGGACAACGGCAAGCCGGTGCGCGAGACGCTCAACGCCGACGTGCCGCTGTGCGTGGACCACTTCCGCTACTTCGCCGGCGCGGTGCGCGCGCAGGAAGGCGGCATCTCCGAGATCGACCACGACACCATCGCCTATCACTTCCATGAACCGCTCGGCGTGGTCGGGCAGATCATCCCGTGGAACTTCCCGCTGCTGATGGCGTGCTGGAAGCTGGCGCCGGCGCTGGCCGCGGGCAACTGCGTGGTGATGAAGCCGGCCGAGCAGACCCCGGCCTCGATCCTGGTGCTGATGGAAGTGATCGGCGACCTGCTGCCGCCAGGCGTGCTCAACGTGGTCAACGGCTTCGGCCTGGAGGCCGGCAAGCCGCTGGCCAGCAACCCGCGCATCGCCAAGATCGCCTTCACCGGCGAGACCACCACCGGCCGGCTGATCATGCAGTACGCCAGCCAGAACCTGATCCCGGTGACGCTGGAGCTGGGCGGCAAGTCGCCCAACATCTTCTTCGCCGACGTCATGGCCGAGGACGACGACTTCCTCGACAAGGCGGTGGAAGGCTTCGTGCTGTTCGCCTTCAACCAGGGCGAGGTGTGCACCTGTCCGTCGCGCGCGCTGATCCAGGAATCGATCTACGAGCGCTTCATGGAGAAGGCGCTCAAGCGCGTGGCGGCGATCAAGCAGGGCAACCCGCTCGACCCCAACACCATGGTCGGCGCGCAGGCCTCCAGCGAGCAGCTGGAGAAGATCCTGTCCTACATCGATATCGGCAAGCAGGAGGGCGCCGAAGTGCTGATCGGCGGCGAACGCAACGCGCTGGACGGCGACCTGGCCGGCGGCTTCTACGTCAAGCCGACGGTGTTCAAGGGCCACAACAAGATGCGCGTGTTCCAGGAGGAGATCTTCGGCCCGGTGGTGTCGGTGACCACCTTCAAGGACGAGGCCGAGGCGCTGGCGATCGCCAACGACACGCTGTACGGGCTGGGCGCCGGCGTGTGGAGCCGCGATGCAGCGCGGCTGTACCGCATGGGCCGCGCGATCCAGGCCGGGCGGGTGTGGACCAACTGCTACCACGCCTACCCGGCGCATGCCGCTTTCGGCGGCTACAAGCAGTCGGGCATCGGCCGCGAGAACCACAAGATGATGCTCGATCACTATCAGCAGACCAAGAACCTGCTGGTCAGCTATTCGCCGAAGGCGCTGGGCTTCTTCTGACGCATGGGGCAGGGTGGCGGCACGCAGCAGCGCGTCGTCGCCTGCCAGCAACTGATCTGGATCAAGGCACTCCGTCGCCGGTCGCGCGATGGTGACATCACCCGTTTTTCTCAGGAGCGTTGCAATGGACAAGACGATGAAAGCCGCCGTGGTGCGGGAATTCGGCAAGCCGCTGGCGATCGAGGAAGTGGCGGTACCGCGGCCGCAGGCCGGCGACATTCTGGTCAAGATCGAGGCCTGCGGCGTGTGCCACACCGACCTGCACGCGGCCGAAGGCGATTGGCCGGTGAAGCCGAATCCGCCGTTCATTCCCGGCCATGAGGGCGTGGGCCACGTGGTGGCGGTCGGCGCCGGCGTGGACCACGTCAAGGAAGGCGACCGCGTCGGCATTCCGTGGCTGTACTCGGCCTGCGGCCATTGCGAGCACTGCCTGGGCGGTTGGGAAACCCTGTGCGAGACGCAGCAGAACACCGGCTACTCGGTCAACGGCGGCTTCGCCGAGTACGCGCTGGCCAATGCCAATTACGTCGGCCACCTGCCGAAGGGCATCGGCTTCGTCGAGGTCGCACCGATCCTGTGCGCCGGCGTCACCGTGTACAAGGGCCTGAAGGTCACCGACACCAAGCCTGGCAACTGGGTGGTGGTCTCCGGCATCGGCGGCCTCGGCCACATGGCGGTGCAGTACGCCAAGGCGATGGGCCTGAACGTGGCCGCGGTGGACGTGGACGACGCCAAGCTGGCGCTGGCCACACGCCTGGGCGCGACGGTGACGGTGAACGCGCGCACCACCGACCCGGTGGCGTACCTGAAGAAGGAGATCGGCGGTGCGCACGGTGCGCTGGTCACCGCGGTCTCGCCGAAGGCGTTCGAACAGGCCATCGGCATGGTTCGTCGCGGCGGCACCGTGTCGCTCAACGGCCTGCCGCCGGGCGAGTTCCCGCTGGACATCTTCGGCATGGTGCTCAACGGCGTGACCGTGCGCGGCTCGATCGTCGGCACCCGCCTGGACCTGCAGGAGTCGCTGGAATTCGCCGAGCAGGGCAAGGTCGCCGCGACCGTGGCCACCGACACCCTGGACAACATCAACGACGTGTTCGCACGCATGCACGCCGGCAAGATCGAAGGCCGCATCGTGCTGGACATGGCCGCCTGATGGATCCGTCCGCGCCCGCGGCCGCGCTGCCGCCGCAGGTACTGGCAACGCTGCCGGCCCTGCAGCTGATCGCCAAGCTGCGGGCGCGGCACGGCGCGCTGCTGTTCCACCAGTCCGGCGGGTGCTGCGACGGTTCCTCGCCGATGTGCTATCCGCAGGACGACTTCATCGTCGGCGACCGCGACGTGCTGCTGGGCGAGATCGGCGAGGCGCCGTTCTACATCAGCCCGTCGCAGTTCGCCTACTGGAAGCACACGCAGCTGATCATCGATGTCGTGCCCGGCCGCGGCGGCATGTTCTCGCTGGAGAACGGCGAGGGTGTGCGCTTCCTGGTGCGCTCGCGGTTGTTCGATGACAGCGAGTACGCCGCGCTGGAGGCGGCGGGGAAGGTGTAGTCGTGGAAGCGCGCGACCGTATGCATGTGTAGGAGCGGCTTCAGCCGCGACCGTGGCGTTACCGGTAACGTCGGTCGCGGCTGAAGCCGCTCCTACATGGACGGGATTCGGACGCAGTGGAGGAGGGTTCGTGTCCCTGGTGAAGCAAGTTTCTTCCATTGAGCACGTCACCGACCAGGTCGATGTACTGGCCGATGCAAAGGATGCCGCGATGATGCTCACCACAACGCAGCGCCGGGCACTCCCGTAGGAGCGGCTTCAGCCGCGACGGGCCTTACCGGGAACGCCCGGGTCGCGGCTGAAGCCGCTCCTACACACATCCGTTGTACATCGCAAAACGACGACGAGCGCGACAACAACGCCCTAAGACGGGTCCGGCTAAGACCCCTTCGGCGGCTTCGCCGGCACGAACGGCGACACCGGATCACTGGCGGGAAAGGTTTCTTCCAGCGCTTCGTCCTGGTTGGCGTCGGCATGCCGTCCGTGCGCGGTGTCGGGGGTGGAGTGCGCCGGCGTGTCCTGCGGCGCAGCGCGGTTTTCGCCGGTGCGCGGTTCGTGTTCGACGATGGTCTCGGGGCTGTCGCCGGCGCCGCGGTCTTCGCGGTCCTGGGTGTGACGCTTGCCGCGCTGTTCGCCGGGGACGGGCGGGGCCTGGCGCAGCGGATCGGTGGGCGTGGTCATGTCCGGTTCCTCCAGAGGAATGGCGGCGGAGGTCCAGTTCACCGCCGCGGCAGTGAAGCCATTGCGAATCGCGGTCCTTGCACGCGTCGGTCACGAACTGCTAACGGGGCGGGCGCTACTGCTGCGCATCCCCCCGCCGACGTTGCCGCCCGGAGCCCTGCCATGCGCCCCAGCGACCGCCCCGACCCCTTGCTGTTCAACGCCCATCTGGACCCCTTGCCGAGCGTGCCGCCGCCGCGTCGCCGTGGCGCCGCACCGCGCCCGCAGGATGCGCCGGACTACCGCCGCTACAGCCTGGCCGACTATCGCCAGCGCCGTGCGCGCCACCGCACCCCGTGGCGCGACCTGTGCCCGGCCTATGCCTTCGCCCTGCAGACCCACGCCCGCGGCTGGCCGCGCGGGCCGGAAGCGGAGACCGATGGCGAGCTGGCCGCGCACTGGGACTTGGTGCGCGGCGACTCGCGGCTGGACTGGGACCAGGCGCGGCAGGTGGTCGAGGACGCCTGGCAGGCGCTGGATCACCTGCCGGCGCAGGCGACCGGCATGGAGGCGCACTGATGCCGCGCCCGATCTGGACCGGCACGCTGTCCTTCGGCCTGCTCAACGTGCCGGTGTCGCTGATGTCCGGCGAACGCCGGGTCGATCTGCACTTCCGCATGCTCGACGCGCGCGACAAGCGCCCGATCCGCTTCGAGCGGGTCAATGCCGACACCGGCGAGGAAGTGCCGTGGAAGGACATCGTCAAGGCCTACGAATACAGCAAGGGCAACTACGTGGTGGTCGAGCAGCAGGACATCGCCTCGGCCGCGCCGGAGAGCCATGAGGCGGTGGAGGTGGAAGCCTTCGTCGACGCCGCCGAGATCGACCTGCGCTACTTCGAAAAGCCCTACGTGCTGGTGCCGGGCAAGAAGGCCGAGAAGGGCTATGTGCTGCTGCGCGAGACGCTGCGCAGCACCGGCAAGGTCGGCATCGCGCGGGTGGTGATCCGCACCCGCGAATACCTGTCGGCGGTGATGCCGCTGCAGGATGCGCTGGTGCTGATCCTGCTGCGCTATCCGCAGGAACTGGTCGACCTGGACGACTACACGCTGCCCAGCGGCAAGGCCGCCGACTACCGGATCAGCGCCAAGGAAACCGAGATGGCGGCGCAGCTGATCGACTCGATGTCCGGGCGCTGGGATCCCGATGCCTACCACGACGAATTCCGCGAGCGGCTGCACGCGGTGATCCAGAAGCGGATCAAGGCGCAGGAGGGCACCACCCAGGTCGACGAGGACGCCGAGGCCCCGCACCGCGAGGATGCCGCCACCAACGTGGTCGACTTCATGTCGCTGCTGCAGAAGAGCCTGGAGGCCAAGAAGCGCACGCCTGCCAGGCAGGACGAGCGTGTGCCCGTGCGCAAGACCGCCAAAAAGGCCAGCAAGCCGGCCAAGGCGGCGTCCGGCAAGGCGAAGAAAGCCACGCGCGCGAAACCGGCGGCAGCCAAGGCCAAGCCGGCCGCACGCAAGGCGCCGGCGCGGCGCAAGGCGGGCTAGGGCGGGTCGGTGGTGGTGGCGCCAGGTGTGCCACCGATCCGGAGGGCGACGCACCGCATCGGGCCGGCGAGCGCGCCGCCGGCGGTGCGGCGCACAGCGCCAGCCGGTCTTCAGGTCGTGCCGCGCGCCGTCAATGCCGCGGCTCGCCTGGCAACCCGAGCGCGCGCGGTGGCAAGGGCGTCATTCGCTGGCGTGCCTTGCCATCCGCGTTCTGGCGTCCTCGCGACAGGCACGCGCCATCGCGGCCTGGCAGGTTGCGACTGGCTGACACGCCCTACGCCGAGACCATCGCCTCGCGCGTCACCTGCGCCAGCGACTCGCGCGAAATCGCGGCGATCGACTTGGCGCCGGTCAGGGTCATCGCCACCTGCATCTCCTTCTCGATCAGGCTCAGCAGGTGCTCCACGCCGGCCTGGCCGGCGGCGGCCAGCGCGTACACGAAGGCGCGGCCGAGCAGCACCGCGTCGGCGCCCAGCGCCAGCATGCGCACCACGTCCAGGCCGCTGCGCACACCGGAGTCGGCCAGGATCTTCAGCTCGCCCTGCACCGCATCGGCGATCGCCGGCAATGCCCGCGCGCTGGACAGCACGCCGTCGAGCTGGCGTCCGCCATGGTTGGAGACGACGATGCCGTCGGCACCGAAGCGCACCGCATCGCGCGCGTCGGCCGGGTCGAGGATGCCCTTGATCACCATCGGCCCGGTCCAGAACGCGCGGATCCATTCCAGATCCTTCCACGTGATCGACGGGTCGAAGTTGGCGCCGAGCCAGCCGATGTAGTCGGCCAGCCCGGTCGGGTGGCCGCGGTAAGTGGAGATATTGCCCAGGTCGTGCGGGCGCCCGCGCAGGCCCACGTCCCAGGCCCAGCGCGGGTGGGTAACTGCCTGCAGCATGCGCCGCAGCGGCGCATTGGGTCCGCTCATGCCCGAATGCGCGTCGCGGTAGCGCGCTCCCGGCACCGGCATGTCCACGGTGAACACCAAGGTGGTGACGCCGGCCGCCTTGGCCCGTTCCAGCGCATTGCGCATGAAGCCGCGGTCCCTGAGCACGTAGAGCTGGAACCACATCGGCCGGTCGATCGCCGGCGCCACTTCCTCGATCGGGCACACCGACACCGTGGACAGGGTGAAGGGCACGCCCTTGGCCGCGGTCGCCTTGGCCGCCTGCACCTCGCCGCGCCGCGCGTACATGCCGGTCAGGCCCACCGGCCCCAGCGCCACCGGCAAGGCCAGGCGTTCGCCGAACAGCTCGGTGCGCAGGTCCAGCGCCGACATGTCCTCGCGCAACACCCGCTGGCGCAGGGCGATGTCGCTCAGGTCGGACACGTTGCGGCGCAGGGTGTGCTCGGCATAGGCGCCGCCGTCGATGTAGTGGAACAGGAACGGCGGCAGCCGGCGCTGCGCGGCGGCACGGTAGTCGGTGGACGCGGAAATGATCATCGGGGCAGGGCGGTCAGGAAGAGGAGGGCAGGCGCGAGGCGCGGGCGCGGCGCGCATCGTCCTCGTCCAGGGTGCGCAGCGCGCTGTGCACGAATTCCAGGTGGGCGTGCGCGGCGGCGCGGGCGCGTTCCGGGTCGCCGGCCAGGATCGCGTCGCGCAAGGCGCGGTGCTGGGCGTGCAGGGCGGCGAAGATGCGCGGCGAGGCGAACAGCTGTTGCCGGCTCTGCGAGATGTTGGCCTGCAGCAGGTCGAACAGGCCGCGCATCACCTGCAGCAGCACGCGGTTGTGGGTGGCCTCGGCGATGGCCAGATGGAAGTCGGCATCGGCGTGCGCCTGGGCGGCCGCATCGGCCTGCGCATGGGTCTGCAGCAGCGCCTCGAACGCGGCGTCGATGCGCGCGCGGTCGTCGTCGGTGGCGCGCAGCGCCGCGTGCCAGGCGGTGGCGCCTTCCAGGGCGTGGCGGGCTTCCAGCACGTCGAAACGGTATTCCGGATCGGCGTGCAGCAGCGGCAGGAACGGCTGCAGCGGCGCCACCACCTGGTCCTCCGGGGTCGGTGGCCGTTGCACGTAGGTGCCGCCGCCCACGCGGGCCCGCAGCAGCCCCTGGCTGGCGAGCTGGGCGAGGGCCTCGCGCAACACCGGGCGGGACACGCCCAGTTCCGCAGCCAGAGAGCGCTCGGCGGGCAGGCGCGCGTCGACCGCCAGGCCGCGTTGCACGATCAGCGTCCGCAACTGGGCGGCGACCCGGTCGCTGAGCCGGGCAGGGGGCTCGGCGGCTGCCGGTGTGCTGGCGGCAATGGTGATTTTGGTCATACCAATTTCGCGGAGAGCAGAACGCTACGGCGGCATTAAGCGCCTGAGATCACGTGGCGTCAATCGCTTCAACGCGATGGCTGCAGAGCATTGGTAATACCAATCAGTGGGGGCGCGACCAACGACGTGGCCTCACCACACCCACGGCAGCAGCCGCCAGCTGTGCGCGGCGTAGTCCGGGTACTCCTCGGGGAAGGCCTGGGTCAGCATCGCTTCCTCGACCTGGATGCGGCGCAGGAACGCCCAAGTCACCGGCAGCACGATCGCCAGCAGCGACAGCACGTTGCCCATGCCCAGCGCCAGCCCGTAGAACGCCAGCAGCGCGCCGGTGTAGGAGGGATGCCGCAGATAGCGATACGGCCCGTGGCGGACCAGGCGGTGGCCTTCCTGGATGGTCACATCGACGGTGAACCAGCGCGCCAGCACGCGGATCGACCACAACCGCAGCGCCAGGCCGCTGGCCAGCAGCACGCACGCCGTCCAGCGCAACGGCTCGCGCAGGTGCGGCGCATACCGCCACACGCCGAGCATCGACAGCACGACGCCCAGCGCCACCGCGGCGTACAGCACGCGCCACAGCAGCCGCAGCGTGCCCTGGTCGCGGGCGCCGCCATCGGCCGCGCGGCGGCGGCGGCCGAGCAGGATTTCGTAGGCGCCCCAACTCAGGCCGAGCAGCATGAACAGAAGATCCGGATGGTGCAGGGTCATGGGCATGGCGGTGTCCTCGTGCGGCGTGCAATGCCGACATTGCGTGGCAGGGTGGATGAATCGCCCCCATCCAGCGCGCCGGGCGTCCAGCGCGCAGCAGGGCATGGACGCAGTGTGCCGCCATCGTGGTGGCGGGGCAGTGGCCGCTGGTCACCCGCTCCGCCTGCCGGAAGTCACTTTCTGCGTCCGGCCCATTGCCGCGGCGTCGCCGCGCGGTCAGCATCCGCCGCATGAACCGATTCCTGCGCGACCTGATCGAACCCAAGCGCCTGGCCGGGCTGCTGACCGTGGCCACCGTGCTGTGGTCGTTCCAGTTCGCGCCGCATGCATTGGCGGCTTGGCGCTGGCTCGCGGCGATGCTGTTCCTGCTGCCGCTGCTCGGCGCCCACTACTTGCCCGGGCGCTGGCGCGATGCCGCGCTGTGGCTCGAGGCGGCGGCGGCGATGGCCCTGGTCTGGCTCGAGCCGCACGTCGGCACGGCGCCGGTGCTGCTGGTGGTGGTGGTCGCGCAGCTGGCGCTGCAGTGGCCGCCGCGGCAGGTGCTGGCGCTGGCGTTGCTGGCCAACCTGGGCACGTTCCTGGCGCTGTCCGCCGCCGGCATCAGGCATCCTCTGCCGACCACGCTGATCTACGCCGGCTTCCATGCCTTCGCCGGCCTGAGTGCGCACTACGCGCGCACCGCCGAACTGGCGCGCGAGGCGCTGGCGCGGGTCAATGCCGACCTGTTGGCCACCCGCGCGCTGCTCGCCGACAGCACCCGCGATGCCGAGCGCCTGCGCCTGGCGCGCGAACTGCACGACGTGGCCGGGCACAAGCTCACCGCCATGCGCATCCAGCTGCGCCTGCTGCTGGCCGATCCGGCGCTGGCGCAACGGGCGGAGGTGGCGACGGTGGAGCGGCTGTCCGGCGAGTTGCTGGCCGACATCCGTGCGGTGGTGCAGTCGCTGCGCGACGAACGCGGCGTGGACCTGGAGACGGCGCTGTGTGCCCTGGCCGCGCCATTCCCGCGGCCGCAGCTGCAGTTGCAGATCGACCCGGCGCTGCGCATCACCGACCCGCACCTGGCCGAGACCCTGCTGCGGCTGGTGCAGGAAGCGCTGACCAATGCCGCGCGGCACGCCGACGCCGCGCACGTGCGGGTGCGCCTGGGCCAGGACCGACAGCAGCTGTGCCTGGACATCGAGGACGACGGCCACCGCGCCGAGCGCATCCGCGAGGGCAACGGCATCGCCGGCATGCGCGAGCGCCTGGCCGCGCTGCACGGGCGCCTGGACCTGGGCCGCACGCCGCTCGGCGGCATGCAGCTGAGCGTGAGGCTGCCGCTGTGAGCGCGCTGCGGATCGCCCTGGCCGACGACCAGGTGCTGGTGCGCGCGGGGCTGCGCGCGCTGCTGCAGACCCAGGGCATCGTCGTCGCCTGCGAGGCCGACGACGGCCAGGCCCTGCTCGACGCGGTGGCGGCCACGCCGGTGGACGCGGTGCTCAGCGACATCCGCATGCCGGGCATGGACGGCATCCAGGCGCTGCAGCAGCTGCGCGCGCGCGGCGACCGCACGCCGGTGCTGCTGCTCACCACCTTCGACGAATCCGACCTGCTGCTGCGCGCCACCGCCGCCGGCGCGCAGGGCTTCCTGCTCAAGGACGCCGCGCCGGAGGATCTGCGCGAGGCGATCGCGCGCGTAGCCGCGGGCGAGACCCTGCTGCAGCCGGTCAGCACCGACCCGGTGCGCGCGCGCTACCGCTACCGCGACGAGGATGCCCCCCGCGACACCTTCAACGAACGCGAAGTGGCGATCCTGCGCCTGCTCGCCGGCGGCTACTCCAACAAGGAGATCGCGCGCAGCCTGTTCCTGGCCGAAGGCACGGTGAAGAACTACGTCTCCACCATCCTCGACAAGCTCGGCACCCGCGACCGCACCCGCGCCGTGCTCAAGGCGATCACCTTGCGCATCATCTGATGCCGCGCAGGCGGTGGCGCTGCGACGTCCACCGGCAGCGCGTCGGGACTGAAGTCCCTTCCACACCGGTTCCATCCACCGCGCTATGCCCCCGCTTGCCGTAGGAGCGGCTTCAGCCGCGACAACCGACGGCGCGATGCGTGGCTCGCCGACCAGCGCGATCCACCTCGCGCCAGCGCAGCGCCCGCCACCACGATGCCTGCCTTTGTGGGAGCGACTTCAGTCGCGACGCGACACCCCCGCACGCGCGCGCCTCCACCCGCACCGCGTTCCATACCCTGCCGTGTGCTGCCACCGGGACTTCTGCATGCCCGCCGCAGACATTAAGATGCCGCGGGCATTGTGCCGACGAGGAATTCACGTTGATCATCCATCCGAAAGTCCGCGGTTTCATCTGCACCACCACGCATCCGCTCGGCTGCGAGCGCAACGTGCTCGAGCAGATCGCCGCCACGCGCGCGCGCGGCGTGCGCCACGATGGGCCAAAGAACGTGCTGGTGATCGGCGCGTCCAGCGGCTACGGCCTGGCCTCGCGCATCACCGCCGCGTTCGGCTTCGGCGCCGCCACCCTCGGCGTGTTCTTCGAGAAGCCCGGCAGCGAGAAGAAGGCCGGCACCGCCGGTTGGTACAACGCCGCCGCCTTCGACAAGCAGGCCAAGGCCGACGGTCTGTACAGCAAGTCGATCAACGGCGACGCCTTCTCCGACCAGGCGCGCGAGAAGGTGATCGAGCTGATCAAGCAGGACATGGGCGGCCAGGTCGACCTGGTGGTGTATTCGCTGGCCTCGCCGGTGCGCAAGCTGCCGAGCACCGGCGAAGTGAAGCGCTCGGCGCTCAAGCCGATCGGCCAGACCTACACCGCCACCGCGATCGACACCAACAAGGACGCGATCATCGAGGCTTCGATCGAGCCGGCCACCGAGCAGGAGATCGAAGATACCGTCACCGTGATGGGCGGGCAGGACTGGGAGCTTTGGATCGATGCGCTGGACGCCGCCGGCGTGCTCGCCCCGGGCGCACGCACCGTCGCCTTCAGCTACATCGGCACCGAGATCACCTGGCCGATCTACTGGCACGGCGCACTGGGCAAGGCCAAGGTCGACCTCGACCAGACCGCGCAGCGCCTGCACACGCGCCTGCAGCAACATGGTGGCGCGGCCAACGTGGCGGTGCTGAAGTCGGTGGTGACCCAGGCTAGCGCCGCGATCCCGGTGATGCCGCTGTACATCTCCATGGTCTACAAGATCATGAAGGAAAAGGGCCTGCACGAAGGCACCATCGAACAGGCCGACCGCCTGTTCCGCGAGCGCCTGTACCGCGAGGACGGCCAGCCGGCCGCCACCGACGACGAGAACCGCCTGCGCCTGGATGACTGGGAACTGCGCGACGACGTGCAGAACGCCTGCAAGGCGCTGTGGCCGCAGGTGACCACCGAGAACCTGTTCCAGCTCACCGACTACGCCGGCTACAAGCACGAGTTCCTCAAGCTGTTCGGCTTCGAACGCCAGGACGTGGACCACGACGCCGATGTCGACCCGGACGTCAAGTTCGATTGCGTGGAGCTCTGAGGAGCGGGGATTGGGGAGTGGGGCTCGGGAGTCGTTGTGATCCCGGATCCTGGAGAGAACATGCGGCCGGCAGCGATGTCGGCCGTTTTCTTTTTCGATGGCAGCCGAAGCGATGGCTGCGCCGGGATGAGCGGCCTCCATGGGCGAGACAGGCGAGGGCTGTGCAGTGGCGGCGGGCCAGGCCGTACAGTGGATTAGCGGCGCTGCCCGCAACACCGAAGCAGCGACATGTGCGCCATTGCGCTCGCACCGCGCATTGCCAATGTTCGATTGCTTGTCGCGGCTGAAGCCGCTCCTACGAGAGCGCACGCCGCCGACAGCGCACGCCGCACCCGTAGGAGCGGCTTCAGCCGCGACAACCGAAGCCGTGATGCGTGAATTGACCGAATCGCGTCGGGACTGAAGTCCCTCCCACAAATACACCAGCCATCCGCGGCAGCCGCTTCCTCGTAGGAGCGGCTTCAGCCGCGACAAGCGAAGCGGCAATGCGTGCGTCGACCGAATCGCGTCGGGACTGAAGCCCTCCCACAAATACACCAGCCATCCGCGGCAGCCGCTTTCCCCGTAGGAGCGGCTTCAGCCGCGACAACCGAAGCCGCGATGCTAGATTGACCGAACCGTGCCGGGAATGAGGTCGGTTCGATACCACGGCGCCGCCCCGCGCCGCGAAACCCGCAGCGCTAGCGCCTTTGCCAATCCCCAATCCCCAATCCCGAATCCCGGCTTTTCACCGCCTCACATCGAAACGCGTCGCCCCCACGCAGGCCTGCACCTCGGCTTCGCTCAGCGCCAGCACGTCGCCGGGCAGCGTGTGCTTGAGGCAGCCGGCGGCCAGGCCGAAGCGGATCGTGGCGGTGTCGTCCCACCCCTGGCTCAACCCGTGCAGCACGCCGGCGGCGAAGGCGTCGCCGCCGCCGATGCGGTCGACGATGCCGCTCAGCTCTTCGGCCGGCGCCTGCGCGACGCTGCCATCGCGGCGCAGCAGCATCGCGCCCAGGCTGTGCCGGTCCACGCTGTGCGCCACGCGCTGGGTGCAGGCCATCGCCTGCAGTTGCGGGAACGCGGCGAAGGCGTCGCGCGCACCGGCCTCCACCCGCGCCGGCACGCTGTCCTGCGGGTAGCGGTGACCCAGCACCACCTCCAGGTCGCGATAGTCGGCGAACAGCACGTCCGCCTGGGCCAGCAGCTGCCGCAGGATGCCCGGCGCATCGCCGTGCCAGGCCTCCCACAGCTTGGGCCGGTAGTTGCCGTCGAACGACACCCGCACCCCGGCCGCGCGCGCTGCCTGTGCCGCGGCCAGCGCCGCCGCCGCGCCGCGTTCGCCCAGCGCCGGGGTCACCCCGGACAGGTGCAGCCACTGCGCGCCGCGCAGCAGCGTCGGCCAGTCGTGCTGGTCGCCGGCATCCAGCGCGAAGGCCGAGCTGGCGCGGTCGTAGGTGACCTCGCTCGGCCGGTGCCCGGCGCCGGTGCTGAGGAAGTACAGGCCCATGCGCCCGGGCACGAAGCGCACCCCGCTGGTGTCCACGCCGTGCCGGCGCAACTCGCCGGCCGCGGCTTGGCCCAGCGGGTTGTCCGGCAGCACGCTGACCACGGAGACGGCATGGCCGAAATGCGCCAGCGCCACGCCCACGTTGGCCTCGGCACCACCCACCTGCACCTCCAGCCGCGGCGTCTGCAGCAGCCGTTCGTGGCCGGGCGCGCCCAGGCGCAGCAACAGTTCGCCGAAGCAGACGATGCGGGAAACGGTCATGGCGGGCGGGTCCGGGCGGCGAAGGGACGCCAAGCATGCCGCGAAACGCGGACGTCGGCCAGAGAAACTGACTAGCGGTGTCATTTCTGTGCGGCAACAGGCGTTTCGGCACTGGCCGCCATCGCGATCATCCGCTATCTCATTGACTGGAAAGACCCTTGCGACGCGTGACACTCTGTTGCGCTGCAAGATGCCGCAATGTTTCGCAACTGTTAACGTTGATTTTGACCAGCGGTGTCATTCGCGACAACGCCCGCAGTTCAACGCCGTCATGTAACCCTTGGGAGGGGAGGACATGCAATCACGTATCGAACGCCGGAAGACACCGGTTACCCTGCTCGCGCTGTCGATCGGCCTGGCCCTGCAGGCCGGTGCCCTGCAGGCGCACGAAGCCCCGGCGCCGGCGCAGGCGCCGGCCACGGCCTCCGCCGACGCCACCACCGAGCTCGACACCGTCGTCGTCACCGGCTACCGCGCCAGCGTGGAGAAGGCGCTGGACATCAAGCGCGCCGAGAAGGGCATGGTCGACGCCATCGTCGCCGAGGACGTGGGCAAGTTCCCCGACACCAACCTGGCCGAATCGCTGCAGCGCATCCCCGGCGTGGTCATCACCCGCGACGCCGGCGAAGGCCGCAACATCTCCGTGCGCGGCCTCGGCCCGGACTTCACCCGCGTGCGCATCAACGGCATGGAGGCGCTGACCACGGTCGGCGCCAGCGACCAGAGCGGCGGCACCAATCGCGGCCGCGGCTTCGACTTCAACGTGTTCGCCTCGGACCTGTTCACCCAGATGGTGGTGCGCAAGACCGCCTCGGCCGACGTCGAGGAAGGTTCGCTGGGCGCCACGGTCGACCTGCGCACCGCGCGGCCGTTCGACTACGACGGCTTCACCTTCGCCGCCAACGGCCAGGCCACCTACAACGGCATGTCGGAGAAGGCCGATCCGCGCATCGCCGCGCTGGTCGCCAACACCTGGGCCGATGGCACCTTCGGCGCGCTGATGTCGGTGGCCTATTCCGAGCGCCAGGTGCTCGAGGAAGGCAGCGGCACCACCCGCTGGGCCAACGGCCCCAGCAACAACGGCTACAGCCCTGCCTCGCCGTTCGCCGCGGCCAACGGCGCCAACGTGTTCAGCCCGCGCATCCCGCGCTACACGCAGATGGAGCACAAGCAGAACCGCCTGGGCGTGACCGGCTCGCTGCAGTGGAAGCCGAACGACAGCACCGAGTTCTCGCTGGACGGCCTGTATTCCAAGATCGACGCCAAGCGCGACGAGCACTACATCGAGGCGATCAGCTTCAGCCGGGGCCGCTCGCAGAACGGCAAGCCGGAGATGATCGTGCGCGACGGCTACGTCGATCCGGCCTCCGGCGCGCTGCTGTACGGCCGCTTCGACAATGTCGACATCCGCTCGGAGAACCGCCACGACGAGTGGAACACGGTCTTCAAGCAACTCACCCTGAGCGGCGAGCACCGCTTCAGCGACACCTTCAAGATCACCGGCGAGGTCGGCACCTCCAGTTCCAAGCACCGGAACCCGATCCAGACCACGGTGATCATGGACAAGAACAACGTCGCCGGCTACAGCTACGACTACCGCAACAGCGATACCTCCCCGGTGTTCAACTACGGCATCGACCCCACCGCCGCCAACGGCTGGACCCTGGCCGAAGTGCGCATGCGCCCGCAGTCGGCCAACAACGATTTCGACACCGGCTCGCTGAACTTCGAATGGAACCTGGGCCCGAACTTCACCCTCAAGGGCGGCGTGCTGGCCAAGAACTACGGCTTCGACACCAAGGAGTTCCGCCGCGCCTCCGAGACCAGCGTGCCGACCTTCGCCACCGGCAACCGCATCGTGCCGGTCGACCTGGTGGCGCTGGCCGGGCTGAAGGGCATCGAAGGCACCCCGTCGAACTGGGCGGTGCCCGACCTCAACGGCATCGCCGATGCGCTGGGCATCTACAGCGGCACCGGCACCTGGACGCTGACCGAACGCGCGGTCAACACCCGCAGCGTGGAAGAAAAGGACCGCGGCGCCTGGTTGATGGGCGACTTCGCCTTCGACATCGGCGCGATCCCGTTCTCCGGCAACATCGGCGTGCGCTACGTGAAGACCAACCAGTCCTCCACCGGCTACGCCCTGGTCGGCTCCAACCTGATCAACACCACGGTCGAGCGCGACTACCACGACACCCTGCCGTCGCTGAACCTGGTCGCCGAGATCACCCCGGATTTCCTGATCCGCTTCGGCGCCGCCAAGGTGATGACGCGGCCGGGCCTGGGCAGCCTGACCCCGGGCGTGACCGTTGCCGTCGCCGGTGGTGCGCGCACGGTCAGCGGCGGCAATCCGAACCTGGACCCGATCCGCGCCAAGACCGCCGACCTCGGCTTCGAGTGGTACCTGCAGGAAGGCGCGATGCTGGGCCTGGCGCTGTTCTACAAGGACATCGACAGCTTCGTGCAGACGGCGCGCACCATCGCCCCGTACTCCAGCAGCGGCCTGCCGGTCAGCCTGCTCGACGGCACCGGCGCGGCGGCCAGCGACGACTTCGTCTTCAGCGTGCCGCTCAACACGCCGGGCGGCAAGCTGAAGGGCGCCGAGTTCAACTACATCCAGCCCTTCAGCTTCCTGCCGGGCAAGTGGGCCAACTTCGGCACCCAGCTCAACTACACCTACGTGCAGTCGAAGATCCAGTACGTCACCGGCACCGGTGCGCTGTCCTTCAACACCGACCTCACCGGCCTGTCGAAGAATTCGTACAACGCCACGCTGTTCTACGAAGGCGAGCGCTTCAGCGGCCGCGTGTCGCTGACCCACCGCGACGGCTACCTGACCCAGGTGCCGGCCACCGAGACCGGCTTCGACATGCACGGCATGCGCGGCACCAATGTCGTCGACGCCAAGCTGACCTACAAGATCGACGAGAAGATCGACATCAGCCTGGAAGGCTCGAACCTGACCAACGTGCCGTACTACGAGTGGGTGCAGACCAGCGCGGGCGGCGCGCAACTGCCGCTGACCTACAGCGAGACCGGCCGCCAGTACGCGATCGGGGTGCGTTACAAGTTCTGATGTCTGCGTGCGCCGGTGCCGCGCTGCGGCATCGGCAACGCCCCGCTGCCCGCATACTCGCGGGCCGGGGAGGGAGATCGACGCGCGCCGCCACGGTGCGCGCCGATCGCAAAGGAGCGAGATGAAACAGGCAATTCGCAGTGGCGCCGTCGCCGACCACATCGTCGCGGCTGAAGCCGCTCCTGCACGCGCACCGGCTCCTCGTAGGAGCGGCTTCAGCCGCGACAGCTGGCCTCGGTCCTCCACGGCACTCCACGTGCGTCTGCGCGGCGTGCTCCACAGTCTCGCCCTGCTGTGCGGACTCGTCTGTCCCACCATCGCCGCCGCCGCGGCGCCCGAACTCCTGTTCCGCGTCTCCGCCGACTACGGCCTGGACGCCGACGTCGCCCACGGCGACCCGACACCCAACTTCCGCGACAAGATCGCCCTGGTGCCCACCGGCGTCTCCGGCCAGGCCATCGAATGGGCCGACGACGGCGTGCTGTCATGGAACGCCCCCGGCAACCTCTACACCCAGCGCGGCACGTTGTCGTTCTTCTGGCGCTCGCGCTACCCGGTGGGCGAAGCCCCGTTCGTGATCTTCCGCGTCGGCTACGCCGACCACACCAGCTGGGACATGGCCTGGCTGCGCATCGACTGGAACGGCCACGGCTTCGATGCCTTCGTCACCGATGCCAACCTGGCGCGCACCCGCGTCTCCTTCAAACTCGACAAGGTCCCCGCGCCCAGCGCCTGGACCCACCTCGCCTTCGCCTGGGACGAGACCCGCGGCGTGCGCCTGTACGTGGACGGCAAGGAAGCCGCGCGCGTGGACTGCACCCAGGCTTGCGCCGATGGCGGCTCGCTCGACTTCGACGCCGCGCTCGACCAGCTCGGCCTGGCCGCGCGCGTGCTGGCGCCGCACCAGGTGCAGAGCCGTTACAACTTCCTGCGCGGCAGCGATTTCGACGAGATCCGCGTCTACGACCGCATGCTCGACGCCGCCGGCATCGCCGCGCTGGCCCGGCAGCAGGAACCGCGCAGCGCCGAGCCCGTACCCGACAGCGCCGCGCGCAACGCCTGGCTGCACCGCTTCGGCTGGGACCACGGCCGCGCCCCACCGGCGCTGGATGCCCCCTCCACGCGCATCCGCAAGGTCGAGTTCGCCGATGCCAAGGACCTGAAGGAGTGGATGTGGAAGGCGACCGACGGCATTGCCGAGACCACCTGGCCCGGCGTGTACAACCGCTCGCGGCTGCCCGGCCGCAACGACTACTTCCAGCTGCCCGACTGGAACGTCTACGTCGAAGGCGGCAAGGCGCTGGACCTGGCCCTGCCCGACGAACCGTTCAACCGCATCGAACTGCGCGGCGCCGCCTACGGTCAGGCCACCTATGCCGCCGATGGCGCGGAGCCCACGCCGCTGTTCGCGCGCGCCCAGGGCAGCGTGCGCAGCGTCGACCAGTTCGAACGCCGCCGCGGCGGCCACCTGCGCTTCAGCAACGTCGCCCAGGAAACCCCGATCCAGGAGATCTGGGCCTACGACGTCGGCGCAGGCGCCGAGCCGGCCACCCCCAGCGCCACGCTGCGCTACACCGTGCGCAGCGACATCGCCCCGGACTACGCCAACCTCGCCGCGCTGCGCGCCTACATCGCCGGGCGCTATCCGCCGGACGAGCGCAGCACCGTGGTCGCGCTGCCGACCAAGGCGCCTTCGCGCAAGCGCGCCGATGACGAGACCGCGGTGCGGCCGCTGCCCATCGTCCACGTGCTCATTCCCTCCAACCTCGGCGACGCCCCAGCCGCGCAGCCGCTGATGCGCAGCTGGTCGTACGGCTGGGAGAACATGCACGACGGCCTGGACGGCATCGCCATCGACCTGCCGGCGCTGCAACTGCCGGCCACGCACGACGGCCTGATCCCGCTCAACATCCGCGTCAAGGATCCCATCTGGCCCGGCCGCGACATGCTCGACGTGTCGGTCTCGGTCGCGCCCGGGCAGGCGCGCACGCTGTGGCTGGACCTGCGCGACCGCATCCTGACCGACGACAGCCTGATGCTCAGCATCGCCTCGGCCGCACCCGGCTTCGACGCGCGCGCGCTGGACGGCGCGCAACTGCGCCTGCTGTTCAAGCCGCGCGCGCAGGCCAAGGCCGAACACATCGCCGACCGCTTCAACCAGGTCAAGGACAACTGGGGCTTCCTGGTCGAGGAACACACCACCTCCAAGCGCCAGCGCCTGTACGCGCGCCTGGATGCCGACATCCACGACCTGCTGCGGGTGGACCCGGACAACGCGCTGGGCCGCCAGTACTGGGCCGACATCAGCTACGGCAATCAGGGCACGCTGCCGGTGCAGCTGCCGCAGCCGCCCAAGGGCGTGCCGGGCTGGGCGTTCTGGCAGCTGGAAGACCTCAAGGCCACGCGCCGCTACATCCACTGGTGGATCGACGAACGCCAGGTGGATTACGGCGATTTCGGCGGCGGCATCTCCGACGATTCCGACCTCACCCAGCAATGGCCCGGCGTCGCCCTGATGGGTGTGGACCCGGACAAGCTCACCGCCTCGCTCACCGCCCTGTCCGACGCCAACTACCGCAACGGCATGTTCACCGACGGCCTCTCCACCATCGAGACCGACGAACTGCATTCCTACGAGGAGGGCATCAACATCAACAGCGCCATGCTCTACCTCAACTGGGGCGACCCGCTGACGGTGGAGCGGCTGATGCGCACGGTGAAGGCCTTCGACCGCATCATCCAGGTCAACCCGCAGGGCCACCTGCTGTTCGCCAGCAACTGGTTCGGCGGGCGCAAGGTCTACCGCGAACCGAACTGGCAGTGGCAAAAACCCTACTCGTTCCCGATCCTGCATCCGGCAATGCTGCTGGGCGGCTACAACGCCGACCCCAACAGCCGCCGCATCGTCACCGGCCTGGCCGACGGCTACCTGGCCCATGCCTACACCGACGCCAAGGGCCAGTGGGCGCTGCCCAACGAGATCGACTGGGCCACCGGCAAGACCCGCGGCGGCAGCCTGTTCGACGGCAGCGGCGGCCCCGACACCCTGCACACCTTCTGGGCCGCCTACCGCTGGACCGGCGACGCGCGCTATCTGAAGGCGATCGACTACCGCGTCGCCAAGGCCGGCCCGGGCGGCCTGTCCCTGCTCAACGAGAACTTCCTCGACGTGCTCGGCAAGCGCGACAACTGGGGCGCCAGCCTGGCCAAGGCAGCGGCCGACGCCGAGGCCGACGACGCCCCGGACTTCGCCCACCACGTCGCCTGGGAACAGACCGGCGACCCGCGCTGGCTGGAAACCCTGTACCGCGCCGAGACCCGCGACAAACTGCAGACCTTCTACATGAACACCGAAGGCCACTGGTGGAGCGACCGTGTCGAATCGCCCACAGTGAACCTGCAGCGCGCCCGCCTCGGCGGCGTCGCCCTCAAGCGCAACCAGACCTACCCCGGCCACACCGTCAGCTGGCGCTTCGCCGATCCCGAAGGCGCCGTGCAGGTGGCGCTGCTGCTGCCGAAGCCGCGGCAGGATCGCTTCACCGTGATTGGCTACAACACCAGCGGCAAGACGCAGCGGGCGCAGATGACCGGGTGGAATGTCGCGGCTGGGCAGTGGCGCATGCGTGCGGGTGTGGATCGCGATGGCGATGGGAAGATCGATGGCAAGGCGGCCACCCGAGAGTTTGCGTTCGAGAAGAGCGGGGCGGTGGACGTGGAGTTCCCGGCCGGGCAGACGGTGGTGATGGAGTTCGAACTGGTCACGCCGGCCGCGGTGCCGGTCGAGCTACGGCCGGATCTGGGGATTGGGCGTGGGGATGTGCGGGTGAGTGCGGATGCCATCAAGGTCACCGTGCACAGCCTTGGTCATGCGGACGCGCCGGCTGGGTTCGTGGTGCTGGAAGATGCGCGCGGCCGGGAATTGGCGCGGGCGGCATTCCCGGCGCTGGCGGCGCCACGGGATCTGGAGCCGAAGACGGCACAGGTGCGGTTGGTAGTGCCCGCTGGAAAGAGCGTCGAAAAAGGTCGGCTGCGTATCGTCACCCAGGGCGACGTCGCAGAACTAACGCAGAGAAACAATGTGGTGGATGTGCCCTGATTTAATCGGCCCACATCAAGACGCGCCCTTGCCTGGCGGGGCGCGCATTCACTTCGGAATGTTCACGACTGACGCCGCATTTGTCTCCCAAAAAAGTGTGACGCCGTGCTAGAACAGAATCGTCTGTGGGGAGAACGGACTTCCAGCGGACCTGATTGGACGGTTGCGCCTGCGGGATGCGCGGCGTAGAGCGTCCATCTGTAATGGGAACGCTAGAACGCCACATTTTCTCAGGGGAAATCGATGTTTACCAAAGTCTCGATCATCGCGGTGCTGGCTGGGTTCGCCATGTGCTTGGCTGCTGCATCCGCGGACGCACGTGTGCGTGCGGCGGGTTCACACCACACGACCAGTCACGGCGGTCACTACACGTCGGGCCATGGCTCATCGCATAAGGGTGGTAGCTACCGTAGTCCAAGTACTAACAACCAATACCGTCGGCATAAGCCCTGATCTCTAAATTAAAAGGTTAATAAAAATTGATAAGTTGAGCAAGGTTGTCGAATTTGATTGGTTTCCACTGTCTGTCCGCTTTAAAAAACTCTGACCCTGATTTCCGAGCAGGAGGCTCTGATCGACCAACCCACGGGTGGCAACTGCGTCATGAAGCTTAAGATTCTTCTATCAGTCTTCAGGAGAATTGCACTTGTTGCTAACAAGCAAGCTGAGGGCAAGCTTAAGGTCCGCGGCAAAAAGAAATCTAACTAGTCATTCAAGCCCACTCCGCTTCGCGGCGCGGCTTAATTTTAGTTTTAGGTGCCATGAACACAGATCGCAAACCTGAAGATTCAATTTCTCAAGCTGAGTCATTGGGTATGTTCAACACGTACTCCGTGGAGGTGCGGTCAAAGATTGACGGCCTGGTAAAGCAGGTCATGTTCATTAGCGCAGGCGTTCAAGCCATCACTATTGGAGCGTTCTTATCGGGCAATCCACCTCAACTCCCCGCTAACGCAATCTACCTGCTCAAGTGCGGCTGGCTCGCTCTATCCATTAGCATCGTGCTTTCTCTTTGCTTCATGCTCGGCCAAGTTCTGGCGATGGTTGCAGTCGGATTTCGTTTCAAAAGTAAGCTAGAGAGCGGCCGCAAAGGCGCGGAATTGCTGGTAGCTCCAATGCCAATGCGGATCTTCAATTGGATCGTTGGGCTTGGCGCTTTTGTTTCCTGCGCTTTCGGTTCAATGGCGCTCTCGCTTGCTGCAATGCGTCTCGTAGGTGGCTTGGGTGGCACCTAACAGTTCATTCAAGCCGACGCCACTTCGCGGCGCGGCTTAATTCCGGCGTTAGAGCGTACTCTTGGCTAATCAGAGAAAATGGGGTCGGAATGTAGTTCTGTTCATGTCCGGCATCCTAGAAACTGGACTCCGACCTAGTTCTATCGCCTGAAATAGGAGCTAAAAGAGTGCCGGCAAGGCGAGGATTCTCACCACCTTCTCTGATTAACTGTACTCAATCGCTCGGCGAGCATGGCGTTATTCCGCGTTTGGCGGTCCAATGCCAGTTGGCTACCACCAGAGGTCATCATGCCCGGAAAGATTTACAAGTACTTTGGCCCGCAGGTATCCGATCTTGTTTTTTCGGATGTCGGTGCAGCACTCAAGTGCTCGTTGCCAAAAAATTTCAATGATCCATATGAGCTTTTCTTAACAGTTGATTTTTCGTCAGATCCAAGTGCGCTTGCATGTTATCAAGAACTAATTGGTAGAATTCCACAACTTCCTACAACGTGCTTTTCTGTCTCGCCTGCTGTCTCGCCGATGTGGGCGCACTACGGTCTAAACGCATCAGGCTTCGTAGTCGAATTTGACGAGAATGAGCTGATAGATTTATTCCCGGAGAGTAAGTTTGATGACGTGCGATACCAAGATAAAGCTGATGATGGCTTGACGGAGATGCTTTATAGAGCGCACGTCATCGGAAAGCCGCGCTATACATATTTTCTGCAAAGCGGAACGTTCTACGCTGCATACTTCACCAAAGCTACTTGTTGGTCCTACGAGATGGAGCGTCGGATGGTCGCAGATATGGCAGAGGTTCGGGTGTCAAATGATCTTCTTCTACTAGAAGTGCCGAAAAGCTGCATCACGTCAATCATCGCTGGCGCCAAAAGTTGTGAAGAGTTAAAAAATTCACTGAAAGCTCGAGCAGATTCCTTTGACTGTGCTTTCTACAATATGCAGATCGGGAGAACAACCATCACTCCATATTTTCTTGACGGGTATGGCGCAACCTGCATATTCAATGGCGACGAAATAGTCCTTGCCCAATGCTCGTGTGAATCTTGCAGAGAGCCAATTCCAGAAGGGAACGAAAAGTGCTCATGGTGTCAAGTTACAGATGAGCACCGGTATGAAGCCGCTATAAGAAACCCATATCGAATGCTTGACCGAATTGGACACCTTGACTCTTACATAAAATCTATGGATGGCATAACCGAGAGGTTGAACAAGGGTCGAAAGAAAAGCTAATAATAAAAAAAACCAAGAACAGGGGTCAGAGTGTACTTTCTTGTGTGCTGACCTATGAAAGTTAACTCTGCTTCACGGTTTTGACACTGCTAGTCCATGGCATGACTAAGCTAACCGACAAGCTGGCTTCTGCAAAATTACCCCTAGTGCTGCTCACTTGGGGCATCCTGGTGGCAATCCATGCCTGCTACTATGTAACGTTCGTACATGCATCCTTACCAACACATGCGGAGTGGTACGCAAGATCCCACAGCTACCAACTGATCGTCTTCTCGGTCGTGCGCCTTCCACTTTGGCTTGTCCTGCTCTGCGCATACGCTGTATTTCGTCTCTCCTACAAGACCAAGCAAACTCGCAAAGCGAAGAAAATGAGTCTAAAAATTCATTGAAGCCGAAGCCGCTGCGCGGGTCCGCTTAGTTCAGGCATTAGGTACAAGATCAGATGCTTAGCCAGATTTGGGAATCATGGCAATTTAACCTCGGTCTCGGCTTGGTTAGCCTCAGCGCCGGGCTGCTGGTAGTGTCGCCATGTCTGCTTGTCCCGTCTTGGCGTCGCAAGCTTCTCCGGTCGAACTTGGATATCGAGGGAGTCGGTCTCATTGCGTTGACTGTCGTGCTTGTCGCAGCCATTTGTTACAACTACCTTGGTGCCGGCGACGGCACCTGACGATCAATAACGGGGTGATAACAGGTTCAGGTTAAGTTAGACGACACGTAAAATAAGGGTCAGAGTGAACTCTTCTTGTGTGTGAGAGCTTTGGAAGTTCATTCTGACTCTTTTCTCGCTCCCTTCAAGCTCTACTCAGGCGATCCAATAGCTGTTAGGCGTCACACGCGATTCATGGCAACTCAAACCTGGTCAGAGAATGAGTATCTGGAGTACCTGAAACACGAACGACACATGTTCGCGTGGGTTCTTCGCTCGTACGGCTCATACTCCCCAGCGGACGCTGACGACGCGGCAGTTGCACGCTATCCATATGAGGAGCCAAATGATCTACGCGGGCTCATCTTTCATGACGAGGCATGGCACTGGGCCATGCTTCGCATCCACGGAGAAGCTTACTGGCTTGCCAATCCTCAGCTTGAGTTTCCCTCGCAGGAATACCTTGATGCATCATCGTTGCTGGAGCCTAACAGTGGCCACTAACCATTCACTCAAGCCGAACCCGATTCGCGGTTCGGCTTAATTCAGGCGTCAGGCCCCAATGGATACATGGAAGCCAATCACAGCAGATGGGCTTAGCCAACTGATCGAGCGAGAGCTCGCTGGTTTTAACACTACCCAGCAAGAGGCGTTCAAGCAGATTAAGATGGCGCCGCGTGCAACGCCCATAGTTCGCGGCGGCAATGTTGAGTCCGTCTTTGTCGTGCCGGAACACGGTGATGAAGTGATGTACTACGAAGACGTAGAAGAAGGGTTCAATGTTTCGCTCCTAGATAGCACTGGTTTCATTGCAAACCCGGGTTCCGAGCAATGGGAGCTTAGCCATGCTCTGCATCACTGGCTTGGGGCCTAACAATTCATCCAAACCGACGCCGTTCGCGGTCCGGCTTAACTCAGGTATTTGAGCGCAGATCATGGGTGTCGAGATCATCTTCCCAATCGCGTGGCTTATAAGCATTGTGTCCATCATTTGGCTCGTGATTCGATCGCGCTCCGTAGCTACACGCGCGTACACACTTCCAACCCTTATCGGTTCCACTCTCATTTCCGTTTTGTGGGCGGCCCTTGATCACAAGGATGGCTACTTCTGGCAATACGCACTAACTTGGTTTGCCCCAGTAGTTGTCATACTTGGTAGCCAAGCGCATGCCATCAAGTACATGCTGAGGCAAAAATAGAGGTCAGAGTGAGCTTCTCTTTTGTGCGACACTTTTGGAGGTTCACGCTGACCCCAGTTAGAGTGTCGGACGTCTACGGTAGTGAGGCCAATGATGCGAACCAACGCCGCGCCGCCGCCGCCGCCGCTCCAGTGATTGGGGCGATTGACCGCAACTACTGGCTCGGCGAGGATCGTGTCATGCTGCGCTTGTGCAGCAAGAGAAGCATATAGGCCGCAGATGGACGGTACAGCGATTCGGTTGGGGATTGTGGCGTTCGTCTTTCTAATGTGTGGGGCAGTCAACTATTACGCTCTCCGGATGATTGATGCTCCGTCGAGCAGGAGGAAAAAGCTCGGCGCGGTGTTCAACGCAGAAGTGGACGATGCAGACACGAAGTAAATGGAAATGGCCAAGAACATTTCACCTCGGCCTGCTCCGAGCCAGGTTCGCCCTGGCAGTTCTTCTGATCTGGATCCTCGGGCTAAGCTTTGCTGGCTATCTCGACAACTGGAACGGCGAATTCGCTACGCCGGCGTCGTTGGCCGTTGCCGGTATTGTTCTTGCTCTCTCTGCCTGGTCGTTTTGGCGTCTTGCCGCGAGCGAGCGGACGTGGGCTAGGGTGATGCGTCCCACTGTCGATCGCGCGTCGCATCTTTCGGGCGTGCGGGTTGGCGTCTACATCACCGCGCCTGCGGCGCTGCTCTGCTTTCTGAAGGCTGCACGCCTCTGGTGGGTAGGTAACTGAGGGACGTGACTGATCTAGAATCTCGCGTCGCCGTTAGCGCAGCATTCCTAGGGCGCGTTCCCCCCATGACCACATTCCAGTACCAACCACGCTGGAAGGAAGAACTCGTCTGCACCGGCCCGGGCGGCGAGTTCGTTCTGGATTTCCCGATGGGCGTGCCGTCTGTCTACGTGCCCACCGAGCACGCCTGGGCGCAGAGCGCACCTGCATGGGCGCGTGAGCTGTGGCCGGTGTTCAAGGCCGAGCTGGAGGCCTGGTGCGAAGCGCGCGACGTGCAGTTCTTCCTGGATGGATCGGCGAAGTGCTACGGAGCCGTCGCCAAGGCCTAGGTGAACACGATGACAGCAGGCGGACGCGCGTGGCTTGGTATCCTGGCACGCCATCGCCGCAAGGTCTCCAATGAGCCAGAGTGCAGAGCGCGCCGACGCGACGAACGTCCCGCTGTATCACCTGATCACGCCGGAATCGCACGAGGTGCTCGGCCCCTGGGCGGACGCGTTCCCGGCGTATACCGTCGTCGTCGGCTACTCGAGTCTCGGCCACTTCTTTCTGCATGATCCGGCCAGCCAGGATTATGCGGTGCTGCATCCGTTCAAGGCTGCCGGCAAGTCGTATGGCGCGCACGACTCCACCGCGGCGTTCGAGGCGGCGATCGTGCGTGATCCCGGCTTCGAGGAGTATGTGTTGCGTGGCGACCACGTCCGGGCGATCGCTGCGCGTCTGGGCCCGTTGAAGCCCGGACAGATCTATATCCCGCAACCGTATCCGACGCTGGGCGGAACGGAAGCGCCCGAGACCTATGACAAGGGCGATGCGTGGGTCTTCGCGGAGCTTGTCGCGCAAAGCGTGGGTCTGTGACGCAAACTGGAATCACGCCGCGGGACGCGATCTTCTAAGCGAGTCCAGGCGGCACCGGATCGCCGCCTGGACCACGCCCAACGAGAGAACCGCAGAGGTCACGCCTCAGCGCTTCGCCGCCTCGCGCCGGTACACGCCACTGAAGCTCACGTTGGCGCCGCCGCACTCCATGTTGTCCGATGCCACCAGCAGGTCGCCGACCAGCTGCAGGCGGACCTTGCAGTCGTCCTCGCTGAGTTCCAGCCGATTGCCTTCCGGAAAGGCACGCGCGGTCACGGAACCAAGGTGCGGCCCACCAGGGGCCTGATCTGGGTTCGGGTTGGCGCTGGGCCAGTAGGCATCGCCGTTGGCGGTGAGGGTGCCGTCGCCGTTGGCGATCAGCTGCAGTTCGTTGTCGCCGTCGTGCCAGTGGCCGATCCAGGCCTGCGGCTTCGGTGCGGCCGTCGCCGGCAGCGGCTGCACGCTGGACGCTGCCACCCAGCCGGCGCTGCCGCCGACCTTGTTGGGGTAGAACGCGCAGACGAAGCCGCCCTGGCGCTGCGCCAGGATCACCGTGTCGTCCTTGACCACATAGGCGCGCTGCCGGCACGCGGCTTCGCCCTTGGCCGGGCAGCCGTCGTCGTCGTTGAGCAGGTACAGGCGCGGCACCGCGACCTTGGCGAGCGAGAACCCGGCCGTGCTCATGGGGAAGCCGCCATTGCGGCACATCGCCGTGTCCTCGTCCGGCGCCGCGTGAGCCAGTGCGGGAACCGCCAACAAGGCGAGCAGCCAGGTCTTGTGCATCAGAGTCGCTCCAAAGGTGGGGCGGTAGTGTGGTCCATTGCGGGTGAACCGGTGGCGAGTGAATCGGTAGGCGAGGATGTGGCGGGTGTCTGGCCGGCAGGGGGCAGCGGCATCGACCCCGGCGAACGCCTCGACTTGTCAGGTGGATGCCATCAGGCACGCCGCAGGGATACCCTTGCGATCCAGTTTTCGGACGCAAGAGGATGGTGGAATGGCAGTGAAGTACCGGGCCGGCGATGTCTTCGCGATCCCGTTGGACACCGGGACGTACGCGCTCTGCCAGGTGCTGTGGGTGCCGCAGGGCGACTATCGCAAGGTGATCGGCTTCTGTGTGCTGGAACGGCAGGCATCGGCCCCGACGCTTGGACCGTCGCCGGCAAGGCCGCTGCCGGTGCGCGACGGCGACAAGGACCTCCGCTTACTGTTTACCGGCACTCAGAAGCTCAAGCGCGGCGACTGGCAGCTCATCGGCCACGCGCCGCTGCCCCACGACGCCAGGGAGCTGCTGACCTTCCACATCGCCGGGAGCTGCACGAAGGCGACACCTTCGTGCGGATGCTGTCGGTGGACGAATACACCCGCTATCCGTCGATGCCGGTGCTTGGATGCGAGCTGGTGCACCGACTGCTGAGCGACAGCCGGTGAGCGAGGGTGCCCGCCGTTGACGGCCACCGGTCACTCGGCGAGCATCGCTCGCAGGCTCAACGCAGGGCGTGGCCGGCGCCGCACATCACTTCTGTCTGGACCAGTGACACCATGCCCGCAAGCCTGCTGACCGAGGTCGTCCTGCGGCCGCTGTTCGAGATCGTCCTCTACGGCCTGTGCTACGTCGTCGGCATGCTCGTGGTGCCGGCGTTCTCGTTCGGCTACTACAGCGTCGAACCGTGGAGCAGCAAACGGCGCGGCAAATCCGGCAGGCGCAGCGCCTATCTGGCCCCACGCGTGGTCTCGGCCGATGCGGCGGCGTTCTGGGGCGGGCTCGCTCTGGTGGGATTGGGGCTGTTGGGCTATGCGCTGTGGACCGCGGCGGGCGCTTAACCTCGAAGCGCCTGCATCGCGCTACGCTTCCTCGCCTTGGACTGCAACGGATTGCACCGATGCCCCATTCCGGCACCTGCTTCATCACCCGACACACGCTGTCGGCGTTGCGCGATCAGATTCACCAGAGGCCCGAACTGGTGATGGCGCTGGAAGGCTTGATCGAGGTGGAAGAGGAGCATTTTCCGGATCCACCGACCTATGCGGCGCTGTCGCACCTGGCGCAATGCACGGCCTGCCAGGCCTGGAGCGCGCTCTGGCTGGAGGCACAGTTTCCCGAGAGCGGGGCGTGGCGCGAGCGCGTCGCTCGCTACTGCTGCTTCAGCATGTTCGAGGCGGTGACCAAGCCGGACAGGGTGGTGCGGATCGGGTTCGAGTTGTTCCGCGGCGAGGATCCGACCTGGTACCTCAATGACGCGATCTGCGTGCAGTTCTGTCCGTGGTGCGGACAGCGCCTGCCCGATCGTCCGTTCGAGCCGGATCTGCAGCCGGAGCCATCACCATGACCCCGTGCCGGCGCCGCATCCCGGCCGCTTCAGTGCAACCGCGGCAACCATTGCCCGCCCTGTAGATGGTTCGGCGCTGTGATCGGTCTCAGGGCATCTCTGGGCACGCGTGCCTGTCTACGGCGGATGCGATGAGTTGTCATGCAGGCGTGCTGCAATCGATCTGGCCGGTTGCGGCGACGGTGTCCGGCTCCGGTCGCCGACGCTGCGAGCACCGAACGCACAACGCCGCGTCCACGTGTCGCAGCGACCGCACCGGGCTGCTTGACGCGCGGCGCCGCTGTCCACCTGGACCGGCGCACGTGCGTTTACCCTTCGGGACCGTCCCTTCGCGCCTGCCGTGACGCAGTTGCGCCGATGTGGCGTCCGCCATCCAATCGTTCGAGATCAAGCTGCCGCATGCATCCTGTCATTCACTTCCGCTCCCGCCTGTTCGAGGTGAGCGCCGAGCCGGAAAATCCGATCAACCCGATCCGCGGCAGTTCGCTGCTGGATTGGCTGCGCGTCCATGTGGGCGACGCCATGGTGCTGTCCGAACCGGATCCGGAGGATTGGGGCTGGGCATCCGAAGCGGAATGCCAGGGGCGCATCTACCTGGTCGGCGCCTGTGCCGAGGAAGAGGTCGATGGCAACCATACCTGGATGCTGCAGATCGAGAAGGAACGCTCGTTCTGGGAGCGCGTGCTCGGCCGGCATGCGATGCGCGACGACGATCCGTGCTTTGCGCGGGTGCATGCGCTGATCGCCGCCGAACCGCAGTTCACCGACCTGGTGGTGGAGCGCGAACCCTGACCGCCGCTGCCTTCTCGGCGGCAACGCGGTGCTGCGCACGCCGGTGATGCCGCCGGCTGCAGCACGCCTGCCATCGTGCTTGGGTATGCTCGGCGGCCCGTCTCCGTCTGTGCCCGCCACGATGCCGATCCGAAGCCTGTCGCTGTTCCCGTTGTTGCTGCTCGGCACTGTGCCCGAGGTGATGGCAGCGCCCAAGCATTGCCTGCCGTACGGGCCGACCCAGGTCACCTTGTCCGGCACCTTGGCGCCATCGTCCACTGGGAACGCCGCGCCTACCGCGCCGCATGCGCACACGCATATCGATGCCGGTGTGGCAGCGACCCAGGAAGAGGTGCTGATCCTGCCGCAGCCAGTGTGCGTGGCGGCGTCGACGGACGGGCGGCAGCCGCGGCACGAGCAGGTGCGCCGGCTGCGGCTGGCGGTCACCGCGGACCAGGCGGCGCATCTGCGCGAGGAAGGCACTGGGCAGGTGGTGCGGGTGACCGGCACCTTGGCGCATGCGCCAACCGGCTCGGATGCACCGCCGCTGCGCCTGAGCGTGCTCGGGGTGGACAGCGACTGAAGGGCCGTGCTGATAGGGGCCTTTTTGCTGTGACTCAGCGGAACGTGTTGTCGCTGCGTAGGAGCGGCTTCAGCCGCGACAGGCTTTAACGGGAACCCCTGTCGCGGCTGAAGCCGCTCCTACGTGGGTGGAGGCTCGGTGAGACCGGATGTCTCTGTTGCCCAGGGCACTTGGTTGCTGCGTCCACGCCGGCCGCTGGCGCGCACGAGAGAGCGCTCGCATTGACGCCGCGCAGCGGCTAACCGAGGATCGCCGGGCCGCGCCTGGCGGCCCAAGGGGTCGGCGATCCATGAAGGGACTGCGGTTTCTGTGTGCGATGAGCCTGTGGCTGAGCGCGTTCGCCGCCATCGCGGGCGAGTCGCCGGTGCGCACGGTGCAGGCGTTCTATGCCTGGGCGCTCGCGCCCGAGCACGCGGGCGGGGATGTTGCGCAGGTGCGGCATCTGCTGGGGCGGGAATTGTTCGCGGCGCTGGAGGCGCAGCGCGCCTACGAGGCGGCCTGCGCGAAGCTTGTGCCGGCCGACGTCAAGCCGCACATGCTGGACCAGAGCCCGTTCTTCCTGTGGCCGGATCAGCCCACGGCGCTGGTCTCGACGACCGCTCGGGTCAAGGGCGATACCGCACGGGTGCGCGCCCGCCTGGCCGTCGACAACCTGCAGTGGACGGACACGGTGGTGCTCGTGCGGCAAGACGAGCGCTGGGTGATTCTCGACATCGCGTGGCAGGAGGGAACGCTCACCCAGCGCCTGGCCGACTTCGCGGGGGAGCGCTGCACACCTTGATGTCCACTGGCGAGAAACACAGGGCGCAGTGCCGATGCCGGCACCGCTGCAGGCCCTGCCGCACGTGGCATAAGCCCGCTCCGAGGCGGGATCTTCGGCCTGAATGACGTCGCCGGCGCACGGCTTCCCGGGCCCCTACCGTTCCTCCGTCCCCGCCTCCACCACCCCAGGAATCGGCGTGGCCTTGGGAAACGCGTCGCGCAGCAGGTCCACGCCCTGCTGCGGCTTGGCCAGCGGCGTCAGGTCCTGGCGATCGGCGCGCAGCTCGGCGCTGCGGTGCGGGGCGATGGCGTCGCGGCGGGCCTGCAGGTCCGGCTGCAGTTCGCCGTCGCGGTTGAACGACCAGGCCAGCATGGGCTCGCCCAGGGGCAGGGCATCGCCGGGCTCCGCGCCGCGGCGCGAATGCCAGGTGTGCCAGGTCTTGCCGTAGCTGTTGAGCTTGCTGCGCATCAGCGCCTTCTCCGCGGTAAGCGGCAGGCCGGGCGCGGACAACTGGCCGGACAGGATCTCGCCGTTGTGCGGATGCCAGTAGCGGCGCTCCTCCGGCGGCAGCCGCTGGAACAGCACCTCGGAAATCATGTACTCCACGCCGGTGAGGTTGGCCTGCGCGGTGTCGCCGTCGAACAGGGCGCACTGGGCGAAGTCCTCGTTGACCTGGCGGCAGAAGTGGTGGGCTTCCATCTGCTGGTGCGGGTGGTCGCGCATGGGATGGAAGCCGACCAGGTGGATGTCCAGCACCGCGGCCGGGCCATCGTCCTGCAGCGCCTTGGCGCCGGCTTCCAGCACCCGGGTCTTGGCGCTCTCGGCCGCGCCGGGCGGCTGCGTGGCGGGTTCGGTGCGGTCGCGGCCGCAGGCAACCAGGGTCAGCAACAAGGGAACGAACAGGATCTGGCGCATATGGGGTCTCCAAAGGCGGCGCGGCGGCGTGGGGCCGCATGGCCAGGACGCGTGGCGCACGACAGGGCCAGCATCGGCTGCGCCGCGTCGATCGGCCGTGGCCGGGGTGTCTGCACGGTGTCGTGATGTGCGAAGCTGGCCGGCGCCATGGCGCATGCAGGTCCACGCATGTCTGCTGCAGCCGCGTCGCGCGACGTCGGCCGGTCATGCACCGTCGCGTCGTGGCCGCCGCGCCGTCATTGCAATGGCGTTGCAACACAGACGACATATCGTGCCGCGCTGCGCCACAGTCTGGCGCATGCCGTCGCGGGCTGCTGCGCAAGCCGAACGGACTCGATTTTGCGCGCTCACAAGGATCCGACATGCTGCATTCCCCTCTCTCCCCGCGGCTGCTGACCGCGCGCGCCGCGCCGGCCCGTACCCGCCTGGCGCAGGCCTGCGCCGCCCTGGTGCTGGCGTCGGTGGCCGCCGCGGCCGCCGCGCAGGACAGCGCGCCGTCGCTGGCCGGCAGCGAGACCCGCCCGACCAATGCCGCCGGCACCGGCGATGCGGCGACCTCGCTGGACACCATCATCGTCACCGCCGAGCATCGCGAGCAGAACCTGCAGGAGGTGCCGGTGTCGGTGGGCGTGGTGCAGGGCGAGGCGATGCGCGACTTCACCGCCGGCGGCGACGACACGTTGCTCGCGCTGTCCGGCCGCGTGCCCAGCTTCTATGCGGAGACCACCACCGGCCGCATCTTCCCGCGCTTCTACATCCGTGGCCTGGGCAACATCGACTTCTACCTCGGTGCCTCGCAGCCGGTGTCGATCATCCAGGACGACGTGGTGCTGGAGCACGTGGTGCTGAAGTCCAACCCGGTCTATGACGTGGACCAGGTGGAAGTGCTGCGCGGCCCGCAGGGCTCGCTGTTCGGCCGCAACACCACCGCCGGCATCGTCAAGTTCGACAGCATCAAGCCCAGCGACGACTACACCGGCCGGGTCACCGCCAGCTACGGCAGCTACAACACGGTCTCGGTCGACGGCGGCATCGGCGGCCCGATCAACGATGTGCTGTCGTTCCGCGTGTCCACGTTGTACCAGCACCGCGACGACTGGGTGGACAACACCTACACCGGCCCCAGCGCCGACGGTACGGTCACCCCGAAGAAGGACGCGATGGGCGGCTACGACGACCGCAACGCGCGCCTGCAGCTGCTGCTGAAGCCGAGCGAGAACTTCTCCCTGCTCGGTGCGTTCCACACCCGCGACTACGACGGCACCTCCACCCTGTTCCTGCGCGGCGCCCTGACCAAGGGCTCCAACAAGGTCGACGTGCCGCGCGACCAGGTGGCCTACGACGAGGCCCACGACAACCCGCAGGCGTACAAGACCCACGGCGCCTCGCTCAAGGCGATCTACGACTTCGGCGGCGTGTCGCTGACCTCGATCAGCGCCTACGAGACCACCTCCGGCTACAGCCGCGGCGACACCGACGGCGGCGCCGCGGCCAACTTCCCTGTCAACGGCGTGCCCAACGGCTACGGCCAGTCGATGGGCCAGGTGCGCGACCTGGACCAGTACACCCAGGAACTGCGCCTGGCCAGCGAAGGCGATGCCCCACTGCAGTGGCAGGCCGGCGCGTTCTACTTCGACGGCAAGGACACCACCGATTTCTACCAACGCGCCTATTTCCTGCAGACCGCCGCGCGCAATCCCAACAACTGGGTGCGCCTGCACAACAGCAACACCTCCTGGGCCGGCTTCGGCCAGCTGACCTACAAGGTCACCGACGCGCTGACCCTGACCGCCGGCGTGCGCCAGACCCGCGACAGCAAGGAGACCAAGCTGCTCAAGACCGCCGACACCGCGGCCGGCGTGGTCACCTACAGGGGCCGCCGCGACGTGCGCCTGGCCGACACCCAGCCGAGCTGGGACCTGAGCGCGATGTATGCGATCAACCCGAACGTCAACGTCTACGCGAAGGTCGCCCGCGGCTTCCGCGGCCCGACCATCCAGGGCCGTTCGGCGGTGTTCAACTCCGACTTCACCACCGCCGACTCGGAAACCATCCTGTCGTGGGAAGCCGGCATCAAGAGCAACCTGTTCGACAACCGCCTGCGCCTGAACGTCACCGGCTTCACCTACACCGTCGACGACATCCAGCTCAACGGCAACGACTCCAACGGCAACGGCGTGCTGTTCAACGCCGACAAGGCCAAGGCCTACGGCATGGAAGCGGACCTGGACTGGCGCCCGATCCCCAACCTGTCGCTGACCGCCGGCCTGAGCCTGCTGCACAGCGAGATCCAGGACAAGCGCGTGTACGCGCAGGTGTGCGGCCTGAACGGCGTGGTGGTGTGCACGGTGAAGGATCCGACCATCCGCATCGGCAGCAACACCTTCGCCCAGATCGAAGGCAACCCGCTGCCGAATGCCCCCAAGTACAACGTCAACCTGGCCGCCCGCTACGACATCCCGGTCAACGACGGCGGCGCGTTCTTCGTCGCCACCGACTGGAACAAGCAGGGCTACACCAGCTTCGTGCTGTACGACTCCACCGAGTTCACCTCCAACGGCAACTTCGAGGGCGGGCTGAAGCTGGGCTACACCGGCGACTACGGCGCATGGGAAGTGGCCGCATTCGCCCGCAACATCACCAACGAGAAGAACCTCAAGGGCGTGATCGAGAACTACATGGCGGCCGTCTACAACGAACCACGCATCGTCGGCGTCTCGTTCAACCTGCACTGGCACTGATCGCAGAGCGTCGTAGCACCACGTCGGCAACACTTGCCGGCGCCAGCGGGCGGGAGGGCGATGGTCCTCCTGCCCGTTTGCGTTTGATGGGAGCACGTTGCCGTCGCTGTGACCATAGCCGTCGCCGTCGCCGTCGCCGTTGCTGTTGCTGTTGCTGTTGCTGTTGTTGTTGCCTGGCTTTGGCTCTTGCTTTTGATTCACCGGGTTCCCTTCCGAAGCGGCGGCCAGCGCGGGGAAAACCCGAAGGGCGGCGCACAGGGATGTGCGCCGTCCGCGGCAGGGGCAGGATGCCCCTTCCGCGGATCCCCGGGTTGGACGCGAACCCGGAGCGCGCAGCGCGGAGGGCGCGAGGCAGGGCGCGCTTTCTTTTGGTTACTTTTCTTTGCGCGAGCAAAGAAAAGTAACTCGCCCGCAAGGGCGAAAGCCTTTGCTGTTGCTTCAAGCGTGAGCGCCGGACAAGAAGAATCGTAGGAGCGGCTTCAGCCGCGACCGCGACCTTCCCGGTAAACCCCGGTCGCGGCTAAAGCCGCTCCTACGACCGCCGCCACCGCCTGCGACCCCGAGGGCTCCGACCCCGAGGCCCGAGGCCCGAGCAAACCTGCCACCTATCCCAAATCCCATGGCAGCCCCGCCCCCGCTCTGCTACAGTCCGCGCCCAGCGCTGCCGGGTCCGGCAGCCGGGCACAGCCGCCGCCATGCCTTCATCCGTGAGTCTTTCGGGGGGAGTGGTGCATGCGCGTCGCGCGATCGGTGTTGTCCTTGTCTGTCGTGTCCATCCTGCTGGGCTGGGCGCCCACAACGCGCGCAGCCGACGGTGAGGCCGCGCCTCCCCCCGATCCCACCACCCTCGACCAGATCGTCGTCACCGGCGAGAAGAGCGGCCGCAGCGTGCAGGACACGACCAGCTCGGTCGCCGTCACCACCGAAGCGCGCATCGAGCAGGAGAACCTGCAGAACGCCTACGAGGTGTTCAACCGCACCGCCAACATGGCGCAGACCTATGGCGACGCCGGCTTCAGCATCCGCGGCATCCGCAACATCGACGGCGGCAGCGATGCGCCGCTGGCCACCATCTACCTGGACGGCGCCGCCCTGCCGTGGAAAGCGATCAGCTGGGCGCCGCTGAGCCTGTGGGACCTGCAGCAGGTGGAAGTCCTGCGCGGCCCGCAATCCACCCTGCAGGGCGAGAACGCCCTGGCCGGCGCGATCGTCCTGCGCACTGCCGAGCCGACCATGGACTGGCAGGGCAAGCTGCGGGTGCTGGCCTCCGATCCGTCCGACCGCAGCCTGGCCGGCGCGATCGGCGGCCCGATCGTGCCCGACGAGTTGGCGTTCCGCGCCTCGGTGGAGCAGCGCAGCTTCGACGGCTACACCTGGAACCTCACCCGCCAGGCCGCCGACGACGCGCAGGTCTCGGCGATCTACCGCGGCAAGCTGCTGTGGACGCCGTCGGCGATCGCCGGGCTGAAGGTGCAGCTGGGCTACACCCGCTCGCACCGCACCGGCCCGTACATGTACACCTACGTGCGCACCGACCTGCCCGACTACCTCGAGCACCGCGACGCCACCAACAACACCCCGGACCGCACCCGCAGCGACAGCGACATCGTCACCCTGCAGGCCGACTACGCGCTCTCCGACGCCTGGTCGCTGTCCTCGGTCAGCGCCTGGAACAAGGTCACCTCGTCCAGCCTGTGGGACATGGACCATGGCCCGGACAACGCCGGCTACGCGCAGCGCCAGCTCGACGACACCACCGCCTCGCAGGAACTGCGCCTGCACTACGCCGGCGCCTCGGTGCAGGGCCTGATCGGCGCGTACTGGGCGCGGCACGTGGAAGACAACGATGCGCAACTGCTGAACAACGTCGCCACGCCGACCACGACCATCGCCGGCCTGCTGCGCAGCGCCGGCTTCCCGGCCGCCACCGCCACCGCGATCGCCACCCGCTACGCGCAGGCATTGCCGGTGATTCCGGTCGACTACGTCAGCGCCAGCCCGACCCGCTCCAGCAACCGCGCGCTGTTCGCCGACGGCCAATGGCAGGTCGGCAGCGGCTTCTCGCTGCTGGGCGGGCTGCGCTACGACCGCCAGCGCTACGCCATGGCGTCCGACACCACCGCCGCCTTCGCCGGCCGCTATCCCGACCCGGCCGCCTTCGCCGCCAGCGGCACCGCGCTGTACCAGGCCATCGTCGCGATCAACCAGGGCGTGGCCGGCATCGTGCGCTCGGCCAACGGCGAGGTGGCCTGGAACACGCGCGACTTCGACGCCCTGTTGCCCAAGCTCGGCGTGCGCTACGACTGGAACCCGGACTTGTCGACCAGCCTGGTGGTGCAGCGCGGCTACCGTTCCGGCGGCTCCAGTTTCAACTCCGCGCGCAGCCAGGCCTTCCCCTACGACCCGGAATACACCTGGAACTACGAGGCCTCGCTGCGCTCGCAGTGGCTGGACCGGCGCCTAACCCTCAACGCCAACGCCTACTACATCGACTGGAAGGACAAGCAGACCACCGCCTACTTCGGCCTCAACAGCTTCGACTACAACACCGTCAACGCCGGCCGCGCGCATCTGTACGGGGCCGAGCTGGAGGCCAGCCACCGCCCCAACGAGGCCTTCGACTGGTACGGCTCGCTGGGCTATGCGCGCACCCGCTACGACAGCTTCGCCACCATCGCCGGCGCCTCGGTCATCGACTACGCCGGCCGCGAGTTCGCCTACGCGCCACACTGGACCGCGGCGCTGGGCGCCAACTGGCGCTTCGCCGGGGGCTGGCTGGCCAACCTCAACGCCAGCTTCCGCGACCGCGTGTACACCGACATCGGCGCCGGCGCCGTGCAGCTGGCCTCGCGCACCGTGGTCAACGCCAAGTTCGGCTACGAGAACCTGGACTGGAGCGCGTGGATCTTCGCCAACAACCTGCTCGACCGCGACTACGTGCAGTACCGCTGGGCCACCGAGCCGGTCGCGATCCTGGGCGCGCCACGCGTGGTCGGCATCGGCTTCGAGGCGCGCTGGTGATGACCGCCCTCGCCACCGCCGGCTATCTGCTGGCCGCCGCGCTGGCGGCGCTGTCGTTCTACCTGGCCACCGCGCACCAGCGGCTGTGCCCGGCCTGGCGCCGGCACGCGCGCGCGCTGCGCGTGGCCGGCACGCTGCTGTGCGTGGCGGCGCTGGGTGCGGCGATCGCCGCGCTGGGTGTGTGGGCCGGCGTCTTCGCCGCGCTGAGCGCGACGATGCTGGCGGCGGTGGCCTTGCCGTACCTGGATGCGTGGCGGCAATTGCACCGAGGGGCTGGCGATGTGGGCTAGGTGGCTGGCGGCGATCGTGCTCGGCCTGCCGCTGGCGGTGGGCGTGATCGGGTTGTGCGTGCTGTTGTGGCCGGGTCAGCTGCAGGTGCACACGCTGCCGTGGCTGCTGCTGGTGTTCCCGACGTGGATCGGCGTGATGTCGCTGGCCTTCGTGTTCCGCAGCGGCGCACGCGCGTGGCTGTGGCTGGGCGGTGCGACCGTGCTGTGCTACGTGGCGCTGTTCCTGCTCAAGGCCAGCCATCTCGTGCAGGTGACCTCATGAAGGCCGCGACCCTGCGCCAGTTCCTGTCGGCGCACAGCTGGATGGGCCTGCTCGCCGGCATGGCCTTGTTCATCGCCTTCTATGCCGGGGCGATCAACGTGTTCACCCACGACCTGGAACAGTGGCCGCGGCCGCCTGCCGTGCACGCGCCTGCGCTGCCGCCGGAACAGGCCGCGCAGGCGCTGGCCGATGCGGTGCTGGCGCGGCATCCGGCGCTGGCCGACTCCTACACCCTGATGCTGCCCGGCGAGGGCCGCGCGCTGCCGCAGCTGTATGCGTTCGGGCCGGCTGCACAGCAGGCCTTCGGCGGCATGGTGCAGTTCCAGCCCGGCGCCGATGGGCAACCGCTGCAACTGCCGCAGCGCAGCGGCTTCGTCGATTTCCTGTACGACCTGCATTTCACCGCCGGGCTGCCGCGTACCTTCGGTACCTACCTGTTCGGCGTGGTCTGCCTGCTGTACGGGCTGGCCCTGGTCAGCGGCGTGGTGCTGTACGCGCCGGTGCTGCTCAAGGACCTGTTCGCGCTGCGCCGCGGCCGCAACGTCAAGCGCCTGTGGCAGGACGCGCACAACGCCATCGGCATGCTGTCGCTGCCGTTCCACGTGATCTTCGCCTGGTCCGGCGCGGTGCTGACCCTGGGCGTGCTGCTGCTGGCGCCGTTCCAGTACCTGGTGTTCGACGGCAAGCTGATGCAGGTGCTGCAGCCGGACTTCGAACTGGCCCCGCACGTGCAGCCCGCGCACGTGCCTGCGCCGATGCTGCCGGTGGCCGAGCTGGTGGCGCGGGCGCGCGCGGCCAATCCCGGCTTCGTGCCGGAGAGCCTGTCCTTCCACGATGCCGGCGACGCCAACGCGCAGGTCGAGCTCTACGGCCACCAGGACCAGCGCCGGCTCAACACCCTCGGCGGCGTGGCGCTGCGCGCGGCCGACGGCCAGGTGCTGCGGGTGCTGTCGCCGCAGACCATGTCGCCGGGCGTGGCCGCGCTGCGCGGCCTGCAGACCCTGCACTTCGGCAACTACGGGCGTTGGCCGCTGCAGTGGCTGTACTTCCTGCTCGGCCTCGGTGGCGCGTTCCTGTTCTACAGCGGCAACCTGCTGTGGGTGGAAGCGCGGCGCAAGCGCCGCCAGCACGCGCAGCCGCTGCGCACCCACGTCATGGCGCGGCTGACCACCGGTGTGTGCCTGGGCTGCGTGGCCGGGGTGTCGGCGCTGTTCGTGGCCGCGCGCCTGCTGCCACCGGGCATGGAGCGCGGCGCGTACTACGCGGTGTTCGCGCTCGCGGTGGCCTGGGCGCTGCTGCGGCCGACGGCGCGCGGCGCCTACGAACTGCTGCTGGCCTGCGCGACGTTGACCGCGTTGGTGCCGCTGGCCGGGTTGCGCGGTGCCGCCGGCTGGGTGGCGCCGTGGAGCAGCGGCACGCTGCTGGCGATCGACGCCTGTGCGCTGCTGCTGGCCTGGGCCTACTGGCAGATGGCGCGTGCGGCGTACCGTCGCGGGCAGGGCGGCGATCCGCACAGCGTGTGGGCGTTCCCGCTACCGCGCTGACGCGCCGCAGGCTGCGCCATGCGGCACGGTGGGGGTGCCGCTGTCACGCAACCGATGGCCGCGAAAGTGGACAATCACGCGCCGGTGCTTTTTCATGGTCTCGACGTGGGCACCGCAGCGTCCGCGCGAAATGGAGTCAGGTTGCACGTTTGATGTGACCTGCTCCGCACTTCGCGCCGCGCTGCCGTCGACAGGGGACTGCATGCACGAGCGTTACCAGGAGCCACACGACACGCCGCCGGGCGAGGCCTACGCGGCGCAACTGCGCAAGGGATTCGCCGCGCTGCGTTTCGATCCCCCGCTGGAACGGGCGTACCGCCACTACACCGCCGCCACGCTGGGCTTCGCGCAGCGTGTGGCGGCCTCGCTGGGCGTATTGATCGCGCTGCTGCTGCTGGCTTGGGATGCGGTGCATTTCGGCTGGCGCGGTGGTGGCGGCCTGCTCGGCTATGCGATCGCGGTGCGCGCGGCGACCCTGCTGGCACTGCTGTGGGTGGCGGCCGCGATCCACCGCGCCGACACGCACGGCCCCGGCCGCGCCGCGTTGCTGTTGCTGGTCGGCGGCACCGGGCTGGTGCTGTCGAGCGTCGGCTATCCACCGCAGGAACTGCGCTACGCGGCCGCGGTGATGACCCTGGTACTGGTGGCGGGCTTCTTTCCGCTGGGCCTGGCGCTGTGGCAGAGCGTGGCGGTGGCGCTGCTGTTGTGCGCGATCAGCGCCGCCGCCGGCCACCTGTTGCTGGACGGCGCGGCACGCGACGCTTATCTGCGCCTGCAATGGCTGCTGTGGACGGCCGTGCCGGTCGGTGCGGTCGGCGGCTATCTGCGCGAACACTCGCGCCGCGAAGGCTTCCTGCAGCGCCGGGTGCGCGACGACGAGGCCTTGCGCGACGCGCTCACCGGGCTGGGCGATCGCCGCCGCTTCGACGAACACCTGGCGGTGGCACTGGCCGAGCGCCGGCGCCTGCAGCGCGGGCTGGCGCTGATCCTGGTCGAACTGGATGGCTTCGCCGCGCTGGTGCAGCGCGCCGGCGCCGGTGCCGGCGACCGTGCGGTGCTGGAGGTGGCGGAGGCCATGCAGTGCCTGTTGCGACCGCTGGACGTGGCCATGCGCATTCGCGCCGACCGTTTCGCGCTGGTGCTGTACGACGCCAGCGGCGCGCACCTGCGCCAGGTGGCCCCGGCGCTGCGCGACATGGTCGAGGTGATGGCGATCGCGCAGGATGCGGCGGACGCGCCGGCGCTGACGGTCAGCGTCGGCGCGCTGCTGGCCACGCCCGAGGACACCCCGGCCGCGCTGATGCAGCGCGCCGAGGCGTTGCTGGACTCAGCGCGTGCCGTCGGCAACCGTGTGGTGCTGGCCGAGGACACCGGCTGGTAGGGAGGTGGCGAGCGCCGATGCGGCGGCGTCGCCATCGTGTGGTGGCCGCTGCGCTTCGTGTGCAGCGTAATGCAGGCAGCTGTTGCGCGGAATGATCGCCGGGGGCGGTTTACCAGATGGATCGCAGCGCAGCGCGTCGCGACTGAAGTCGCTCCCACAATGGGCACATCGCGCGATGACGTCGCCGCAGCCGTTGTGGGAGGGACTTCAGTCCCGACGCGGCACACCAACCGACCTGGGACGCGCGCCTCTGCGTGCGACAGGCGCGCACCCGTGTGTCGTCGCGGCACGCGTGCCGCGCGCGGCGATCGGCTGGCATCGGCTCAGAACGTCCCGCGCTGCACGAACGGCACCTGCGCGTAGAGCCGGCGCTCGCCGCCGCGCGGGTCGTGCGCCAGGCGGCTGTCGGTGTCGAACAGCAGGGTCTCGCGCTGGGCCAGCGAATACGGCTCCCAGCGCGGCAGGCCGGCGTGGTTGGGATCGCCGTGGCGGGCGAAGGCGAGCAGCGCGTCGCTCATCGCATCGGCCATGCGCTGCGCGTCGGCGCCGTCGCCGGTGCGCGATCCGGGCTGGTGGATGTTGTCGAACACCAGCGGGATGTCCAGGGTGTGGAAGGCGCCGAACTTGCCGCCGTCCAGCGGCGAGCCCCAGTCGAGCTGGTAGACCCAGGTCGGCGCGCCCTGCCGCGCACGCGCCTCGGCTTCCTCCACCGCGCCGCGCCAGGAGCGGCCGGCGGTGGTCGCGGCGAAGAACACCTCGCTCGGCGTGTAGTGCGGATACAGCCGCCGGTATTCGGCGATCACCACTTGCGGCGCCAGGTCCACGTACTGCTCCTGCGCCAGCCTGTCCGGCAAGGCGTCCCAGCTCAGCGCGAAGTTGGCCGGATCGTGGCCGAGGAAGGCACGCGTCTCGTCGCGGGTGTTGCCGATCACCATCGGGATGCGCGCCGATTGCGGCGGCGCGTCCGGCCAGAACGGATGCCGGTGCAGTACCTGCGCATCCAGCACCGGGCCCAGGTACAGCGCCGTGCGTTCGGCGCGCGAGGGATCGGGCGTGCGCGTGGCATCGAGCACGCGTTGCAGCGGCAGCGTGCGCAGCGCGTCCAATTGCGATGGCGCCAGCTGCAGGGCCTGCAGCAGCAACTGCGCGCGCTGGCCGGCGGCACGCGGCCCGGCGGCGGTGACCTGCTGCCCGCTCATGGTCCAGGCGCGGTGGAACAGGCCCTGCGCGGCCGGCATCGCCATCAGCGTGGCGATCTTGGCGCCGCCGCCGGACTGGCCGAACACGGTGACGTTGCCGGCATCGCCGCCGAACTCGGCCGCGTGCGCGCGCACCCACTGCAGCGCCTGCACCAGATCGAGCTGGCCGACATTGCCCGAGGCGGCATAGGCGTCGCCTCCGAACGGCGCCAGGTACAGATAGCCGAAGGCGTTGAGGCGATGATTGACGCTGACCACCACCACGTCGCCGCGCCGGCACAGGCGCACGCCGTCGTACAGCGGGTCGCTGCCGGAGCCGTTGTTGTAGGCGCCGCCGTGGATGTAGACCAGGATCGGGCGGCGCGCGCCATCGCGCAGGCCGGGGGTCCACACGTTGAGGAACAGGCAGTCCTCGCTGACCGGCTCGGATCCTCGCTGCGGCGCCGAGGCGGCATAGGCGCTGCAGTCGCGTACGCCGTGCCAGGGCCGTTCCTGCAGCGCCGGCTGGAAGCGCCGCGGCGCGGTGTCGGCGCCGTAGGGGATGCCCTTGAACACGCACACGCCTTGGTCGCGCACGCCACGGATGCGGCCGCTGCGGGTGCGCGCCAGTGGCGTCGCTGGCGTCGGCGCCGCCACGGCCGCGACACCGGGCAGCGCGCCGCTTAAGGCCAGCGCGCCGAGTGCGCCGTCGCGCAGGAAGCGGCGCCGGCCGTGGTCGGCGGGGGCAGCAGCGGCGGAGGCGGCGGTGTGCGCGCCGGGCAGGCGGGGACGGACGGTCATGCGTGGATGGACTCCTGACGAGGCGATGGGGGACGCGTTCGCGGCGTGGCGGTGCGGCGGCCATCGGTGGTGCGATCGCCTGGCGGGGCATGCAGCGGCGCGCAGGCCATGTGGCTCACTTCCCGCCCGCCGGCGGCGGGATCGGCGCGCGGGCGCGCGGATCGTCCTGCACGTTACGCATCCAGCTCAACGCCAGTTGCGGCCAGGCCGCCAGCGGCAAGCCGGCGATGCCACGGACACCGAAGCCATGGCCGCCGTTCGCGAACAGGTGCAGCTCGGCCGGTATCCCCGCCTGGCGCAGCGCCTGGTAGAACAGCAGGCTGTTCTCCACCGACACCACCGGGTCGTCCTGCGCCTGCACCAGGAAGGTGGGCGGCATGCCGGCGTGCACGCGGTTCTGCAGCGAGTAGGCGGCCATGGTCGCCGCATCCGGGTGGCGGCCGAGCAGCCGCAGCCGCGAGCCGGTGTGCGCCGCGGTGCCGCCGCCCATGTCGATGACCGGGTACAGCAGCAACAGGAAGTCCGGCCGCGCACTGACCCGGTCGATCGCATCGCGGGCCGGATACACCGGGTCGTCGTAGCGGGTGCCGAGGCTGGCGGCGACGTGGCCGCCGGCGGAGAAGCCGATCGCGCCGATGCGCTGCGGGTCCACGCCGTAGTCGGCGGCATGCGCGCGGATCAGGCGCAGCGCGCGCTGCGCGTCGGCCAGCGGCTGGTCGCGCGCCGCTGCGCCGTCGACGGCTGCGTCGGGCAGCCGGTAGCGCAGCACGAACAGGGTGATGCCGGCTTGTTCGGCGAAGATCGGCACCAGGGCCGTCCCTTCCTTGTCCAGCACGATGCGCGCGTAACCGCCGCCGGGCGCCACCAGCAGCGCGCTGCCGTTCGGGTGCTTCGGCCGGTACACCACCAAGTAGGGCTGGTAAAGGCCGCTGAGCGCGCGGTCGGGCAGGGCAGGGTCGTCGCTGCGCTCGACCAGCTGCGGTTGCTCGGGCCCGGCCGTCGACCCCGGCGCCGGCCCGGGCCACAGCGGCAGCCGCGCCGCCAGCTCGGCGGCGCTCTCGCTGGCCGGCCGCTCGGCCGCCGCGGCCGCACCGAGCGCGCCCAGCAGCAGGCCCAGCGCCGCCAGCACGGCGATGCAGGGACGGGACCGGCGCCTGCCGCAGCGCGGGGACAGGGATTCGGTGGGACGTAGGCGGGTAGGGAGGAGGTGGGCCGACATCATCGAGATCTCGTCGTGGGTGGAGGAAGCCGCGCGGCGCGGATGGCCGCCGAGAGCGCGTGGCTTCCAGTGTGCGCGCGGCCTGCGCCAACGCATGACGCTGTGTTGCTGTTGCTGTTGCTGTTGCTGTTGCCCGAATCCCGAATCCCGAATCCCGAATCCCGAATCCCGAATCCCGAATCCCGAATCCCGAATCCCGAATCCCGAATCCCGAATCCCGAATCCCGAATCCCGCCGCCCAAAGGCGGCCCTTTGCCGCACCGCACATTGCCAATGACACCGGTTTACCATATACAACGGCGCAACGCGCTGTCGATGCGCGGCGCAGCAATTCCCGACCCCCCATCCTTGCGGAGATGCCCTTGAGCCTTCCTTCCGGCCCGTCGCAGACGCCACCGCCCGCGTTGGCCGATATCGCGGCCCGCTTCGTCCAGGCCCGCCGCCAGGGCCGCGCGTTGCCCGATTTCCCTGGCGTCATCCCGGACGACCTGGAAACCGCCTACCGCGTGCAGGACCTGGCGATCGCGCAATGGCCGGACCGCGTGGTCGGCTGGAAGGTCGGCTACATCGCGCCCGAGCGCCGCGACCACTCCGGCGACGAGCGCCTGCTGGGCCCGATCTTCGCTGCTGCGCTATGGAATGCTACCGGTGGAACAGCCGACATCCCGGTGTTCGACGGCGGCTTCGGCGCGGTCGAGGCCGAGTACGTGCTGCGCCTGGACGCGGACGTGCCCGCCGACCAGTTGCACTGGACTCCGCAGCAGGCCGCCCAGGTGCCGGCGACGCTGCTCGTCGGGGTCGAGGTGGCGAGCAGCCCGCTGGCCACGATCAACCAGTTGGGACCGCGCGTGGTGATCTCCGATTTCGGCAACAACAACGGCCTGCTGCTGGGCCCGCAGGTGCCCAACTGGACCGCGCTGGATGAAACCGCGCTGCGCGCCGAGACCTGGATCGAAGGGCAATGCGTGGGCACCGGCGGCGCCACGCTGCTGCCGGGCGGGCTGCGTGCGGCGTTCGCGTTCGCGCTGGCGCGCTCGGCCAGGCGCGGGCGGCCGCTGCGCCGCGGCGAGTTGATCGCCACCGGCAACGCCACCGGCATCCACGACATCGCCATCGGCCAGCAGGCGACGATCCGCTTCGATGGCTACGGCGAACTTCATTGCAGGGCGGTCGCGGCCTAGGCTGCGCGATGACCACGACGCGCGGGAGGGCGCAGCATGATCACTCGTAGACGATTCCTCGGTGCAGGCATCACCGCCGCGGCGGCGGCCAGCGTGCCGCTGGGCGCGCTGGCACAGCGCGGCGATACCCGCCTGCTCACCGCCACCGACGTGCACGTGGCCGACTACCCCACCGTGGAGGCGGTGCGCTGGTTCGGGCAGGCCCTGGAGCAGCAGACCGGCGGCCGCCTGCGCCTGCGCCAGTACCACTCCGGCCAGCTCGGCCGCGAGGCGGAGGCGATCGACATGGCGCGCTTCGGCGCCATCGACATCACCCGCGTCTACTCCGGCGCGTTGAACAACACCTTCCCGCTGACCCAGGCGCTGTGCCTGCCGTACGTGTTCGACTCGGTGGCGCACCTGCGCCGCGCGATCGACGGCCACGTCGGCGACAGCATCCTGCGCAGCTTCGAACAGCGCGACCTGGTCGGGCTGGCGATCTACGACTCCGGTGCGCGCTGCTTCTACAACACCAAGCATCCGCTGCGGCAGCCCAAGGACCTGCACGGGCTCAAGCTGCGCGTGGCGAACTCGGACATCTTCCTCAAGCTGATGCGCATGCTCGGCGCCAACCCGACGCCGATGTCGCTGGGCGAGACCTTCTCGGCGATGGAAACGCACATGATCGACGGTGCCGAGAACAACATGCGCAGCTTCCAGTCCAGCCGCCACTTCGAGGCCGCGCACTACTGGTCGCAGAGCGATCACTCCTACGCGCCGGACGTGCTGGTGATGTCACGGCGCAGCTTTCAGGCGCTGGCGCCGGACGAGCGCGCGCTGGTGCTGGACACCGCGCGGCAATCGGTGACGGTGATGCGCCGGCTGTGGGACGCCTCCGAGGCGCAGGCGCGGCAGCAGGTCATCGACTACGGCGTGGCCTTCAACGAGGTCGACATGCCGGCCTTCCGCAAGGCCGCCGCGCCGCTGCTGGCCGAGCACCGGCAGCAGCCGGAGATCGAAGCCCTCTACCGCCGCATCCGCGATTTCGCCTGAGCCCATGCCGATGACCGACCACGACCCCGCCCTCCCGGTGCCGCCGCTGCAGCGCGTGCTGGACCGGATCGCCACCTTCGCCATCGGCACCGCCGCCGCCGCCCTGCTCGGGCTGGTGGTGGTGCAGGGCTGGCAGGTGTTCACCCGCTACGTGCTCAACGACTCGCCGAGCTGGACCGAGCCGGTGACGCTGCTGCTGCTGAGCACGGCGATGAGCCTGGGCGCGGCCGCCGGCGTGCACACCCGCCGCCATTTCGGCTTCTTCCTGCTGGCCGAAACGCTGCACGCCAACCTGCGCCGTTGCATCGACCTGCTGCGCCCGCTGCTGGTGGCGGCGATCGGCGCGGTGATCGCCTGGTGGGGCGCGGTGCTGCTGCTGGACGGGCTGGACATCAAGATGGCCGGCGCACGGATGCCGCAGAGCATCAACTACCTGCCGCTTTCGATCGGCGGCGCGCTGATGAGCGTGTTCGCGCTGTACCAGGCCTGGCGGGTGCTGCGCCCGGGCACCACCATGGGGAGGAACTGAGCATGGCCATCGCCATCCTGTTGGGATTGTTCGTGGTGCTGCTGCTGATCGGCGTGCCGGTGGCGTATGCGCTGGGCGCCGCGGCGCTGGCCACGCTGCTGTACCTGGACCTGCCGGCGGTGGTGCTGGTGCAGCAGATCTCCGCCGGCAGCGGCTCGGCGTCGCTGATCGCGATCCCGTTGTTCATTTTCGCCGGCGAGCTGATGCTGCGCGGCGGCATCTCCGATCGCCTGATCGCGCTGGCGTCCTCGCTGGTCGGGCGCATGCGCGGCGGCCTGGGCCAGGTCAGCGTGCTGTCCTCGCTGTTCTTCGGCGGCGTGTCCGGCTCGGCCATCGCCGACGTCTCGGCGGTCGGCGGCACCATGATTCCGCAGATGATCAACCGCGGCTACGACCGCGACTATGCGGTCAACGTGAGCATGACCGCGGCGCTGGTGGCGCTGCTGGTGCCGCCCTCGCACAACCTGATCCTGTTCTCGGCCGCGGCCGGCGGCGGGCTGTCGATCGCCGACCTGTTCGCGGCCGGCATCGTCCCGGCGCTGCTGATGACCGCGGCGATGATGCTCACCGGCTATGCGGTGGCGCGCGCGCGCGGCTACGGCACCGAAGCGTTCCCGGGCTGGCGCGCGGTGGCGCTGCGCCTGGTCGGCGCGCTGCCGGGCCTGGGCCTGGTCGCGCTGATCTTCGTCGGCATCCGCGCCGGCATCTTCACCGCGGTGGAGAGTGCGGCGATCGCGGTGGTGTACGCGCTGCTGGTCACCGCGCTGCTGTACCGGCAGCTGCGCTGGGCCGAGTTCTTCGCCGCGGTGACGCATGCCGCACGCACCACCGGGGTGATCCTGTTCGTGATCGCCACCGCGGCGGTGTTCGGCTGGCTGCTGGCCTACCTGCAGGTGCCGGCGGCAGCGGTGCACTTCCTGCAGTCCATCGCCCACAGCCAGCACACCGTGCTGCTGATGATCGTGGTGATGCTGCTGTTGCTGGGCATGTTCATGGACCTGGCGCCGAAGATCCTGATCTGCACGCCGATCTTCCTGCCGGTGGCCAAGGCCTACGGCATCGACCCGATCCATTTCGGCCTGGTGATGGTGCTGGCCGGCGGTATCGGCCTGATCACCCCGCCGGTGGGCTCGGTGCTGTTCATCGGCACCTCGATCGGGCAGATCACCGTGGCCCAGAGCATGCGCACCATCTGGCCGTTCTGGCTGGCGGCGCTGTGCGTGCTGCTGATCGTGGCGTTCTTCCCGGAGCTGTCGCTGTGGCTGCCGCGCGCGCTGCGCGCCTGAGTCGGCCCGGTGGCGTGCGCCAGGCGGCAATCGCGAGCCGTTCGCGCCGAGCGCCGCTGCCGGCGTCGGCGCCGCCGCGGCCCCGCGCCGGGCGCTGCGTCTACAGCGGTTGCGTGACCGTACGCTGGTGCGAACATGACACCCAGTAGAATCCCCTCTCTTTCGCCCGGTTTTCCGTCCATGGCGCCGAACAAGCCCCGCCCCGCCGATGCTCCCGCTTCCGCTCACGGCAAGGCCGCGACGATCAACGACATCGCGCGCCTGTCCGGGGTGTCGAAGAAGACCGTGTCGCGGATCATCAACAACTCGCCGCTGGTGCGCAAAGACACCCGCGAGAAGGTCGAGGCGCTGATGCGCGAGGTCGGCTACGCGCCGGACCCGCTGGCGCGCGGGCTGGCGTTCCGCCGCTCGTTCCTGATCGGCATGGTCTACGACAATCCCACCGCGCAGTACATCGTGGACATGCAGTACGGCGCGCTGGACGCGCTGCGCGGCTCCAGCTTCGAGCTGGTGGTGCATCCCTGCGACAGCCGCAGCCCCGGCTACATCGAGGGCGTGCGCCGCTTCGTGCAGCAGCAGAAGCTGCACGGGGTGATCCTGGTGCCGCGCGCCTCGGAGGACCAGGCGCTGGCCGACATGCTCGCCGGCATCGGCGTGCGCTACACCCGCATCGCCTCGCTGCCGCTGGACGACACCTCGCAGATGGTGGTCACCCACGACCGCGACGGCGCCGCCGAGGCCGCCGACTACCTGCTGTCGCTGGGCCACCGCGACATCGCCCTGATCACCGGCCCCAGCGCCTACCGCTCCGCGCACGAGCGCACCGCCGGCTTCATCGACGCGCTGACCCGGCGCGGCATCGAGCTGCCGCCGGCGCGCATCGTCGAGGCCGGCTACACCTTCGAATCGGGTGTGGCCGCGGCGGAAAAGCTGCTGCTGGGCAAGCAGCGGCCCAGCGCGATCTTCACCGGCAACGACGAGATGGCTGCCGGCGTGTACAAGGTCGCCCTGCGCGCCAACATCAACATCCCGCGCCAGCTGTCGATCATCGGCTACGACGACAGCCCGCTGGCCTCGCGGCTGTGGCCCTCGCTGACCTCGGTGCGCCGGCACACCCGCGACACCGGCCGCACCGCCGCGGCGATGCTGATCCAGCCCGAGGGCACGCCGTCGCTGGCGGTGGCCAGCGTGCGCCCGCACCTGATCGTGCGCGACTCCTGCCAGCCGCCGGAAGACTGAGCGCGGCGCGGCCGGTGTAGACTGCCGGCCGACCGTGCGGACACCGCTCCGCCCATCCAAGGCCCGCTCCGTTCCGGCACCGCCCGGGCCGACCCACGCGGCCTTGCTGTGAGGAGCCTTCGCCATGTCGTCCCCTGTTCCTGCCGCCGCCGCGGTCCGTTTCGGCCGCCTGGCGCCGACCGTGCCCGTCGCCGGGATCGCCCGCGCCGTCGCCTTCTACACCGATCGCCTCGGCTTCCGCAGCGTGTTCCAGAACGGCAGCCCGGTCGGCTTCGTGATCCTGAAGAAGGACGACGCCGAACTGCACCTGACTTTGCGCGCCGGCCACCGCGGCAGCACCAGCAACGTCGCCCACCTGCTGGTCGACGACGCGGCGGCGCTGCACGACCGCCTGCAGGCGCAGGGCGTGCGCATCATCAAGGCGATCCGCGACGCCGACTTCGGCCTGCGCTGCTTCGTCTTCGCCGACCCCGACGGCAACCGCATCGACGTCGGCCAGCCCCTGCCGCGCTGAGCCGCTGCGCCGCACCCGCGGCGCAGTGCCTTCCATCCCGAATCCCGAATCCCCAATCCCGGCACTTCGTGCACTGCGCAATGACACCGGTTTACCAGACCCGCTAGACTGTCCTCCGTGGCGGGCTGCCGCATGCCGTCGCCTGCACTGGAGAAGCCCATGTCCCTGTACTGCAAGACCCACTACGCCACCCATCCCGACGCGATCAAGGGCGCCAGCAACGACCAGTTGCGCGACCTGTACCTGCTCGACGGCCTGTTCGTGGACGACGCGGTGACCCTGAAGTACACCCACTACGAGCGCTTCGTACTCGGCGGTGCCGCGCCGGTGACCGGCCCGGTGAGCCTGCCGGCGCAGACCGAGCCCGCCTCGGCCGCCGGCCACCCGTTCCTGGAGCGGCGCGAGCTGGGCGTGATCAACGTCGGTGCCGGCAGCGGCACCGTCACCGTCGACGGCACCGCGTATCCGCTGGGCCCGAAGGACGGCCTGTACGTGGCGATGGGTAGCGCCGAGGTGGTGTTCGCCTCCGACGACGCGGCCGTGCCGGCGCAGTTCTACCTGGCCTCCACCCCGGCGCATGCGCGCTTCGCCACCAAGCGGCTGTCGATCGCCGAGGCGGTGGCGCTGGACCGCGGCGCGCTGGAGACCAGCAACGAACGCACCATCTACCAGTACATCGTGCCGGCCACCTGCCAGTCCTCGCAGCTGCTGCTGGGCCTGACCGTGCTCAAGCCGGGCAGCGTCTGGAACACCATGCCGCCGCACCTGCACGACCGCCGCAGCGAGGTCTATTTCTACTTCGACCTCGGCGCCAACGACCGCGTCTACCACTTCATGGGCGAGCCGGACGCGCAGCGCCACATCGTGGTGCAGAACAACGAGGCGGTGGTGTCGCCGCCGTGGTCGATCCACATGGGCGCCGGCACCGCCAACTACGCCTTCATCTGGGCGATGGGCGGCGAAAACCTCGACTACACCGACATGCACGTGCTGGACATCTGCCAGCTCAAGTAGGCCGCCGTCCGCGTGCGCCGCCACCGTCTCCACCGTCATCCCCTCTAGGAGCCCCGCAATGACCCACCCGTTCAGTCTCGAAGGCAAGGTCGCCCTGGTCACCGGCGCCAACACCGGCCTCGGCCAAGGGATCGCCCTGGCCCTTGCGCAGGCCGGCGCCGACATCGCCGCCGCCGGCATCCAGGCGCCGACCGAGACCGAGGCCAAGGTCACCGCGCTGGGCCGCCGCTTCATCGCCATCGAGGCCAACCTGATCAGCATCGAGCCGGTGCAGCGCATCCTCGACGAGACCCTGGCCGGCCTCGGCCGCCTCGACATCCTGGTCAACAACGCCGGGTTGATCCGCCGCGCCGACGCGGTGGACTTCAGCGAGCAGGACTGGGACGACGTCATGAACGTCAACATCAAGTCCGCGTTCTTCATGTGCCAGGCCGCCGGCCGCCACTTCATCGCCCAAGGCAGCGGCAAGATCATCAACATCGCCTCGATGCTGTCGTTCCAGGGCGGCATCCGCGTGCCCTCGTACACCGCCAGCAAGTCCGGCATCGCCGGCATCACCCGCCTGCTGGCCAACGAGTGGGGCGCCAAGGGCGTCAACATCAACGCCATCGCCCCCGGCTACATGGCCACCGACAACACCGCGCAACTGCGTGCCGACGCCGCGCGCAACCAGGCGATCCTCGAGCGCATCCCGGCCGGCCGCTGGGGCGTGCCGGAAGACCTGGGCGGCACCGCGGTGTTCCTGGCCAGCAGCGCCTCGGACTACGTCAACGGCACCGTGATCCCGGTCGACGGCGGCTGGCTCGCCCGCTAACCGCCCTTCCTTCTCCCCTCGGGACCTCGGCCCCCTTTTTGGGGGAAGGTGCCCGAAGGGCGGATGAGGGTGCGACCACCGCCGACCCCTCTCATCCCAACCAGATCTATCCCACCACCCAATCCCTACCAAAGGACCCCCATGAAAATCGCCCTAATGAACGAGTTCAGCCAGGCCGCCAAGAACCCGGTGATCCTGCAGCAGCTCAACGACGTCGCCGCCGCGCAGGGCCACAGCGTGTTCAACGTCGGCATGGACGGCGACGCCGACCACCGCCTGACCTACATCCACCTGGGCATCTGCGCCGGCCTGCTGCTCAATGCCGGCGCGGTGGATTTCGTGGTCGCCGGCTGCGGTACCGGCCAGGGCGCGATGATGTCGCTCAACGCGCACCCGGGCGTGTTCTGCGGCTACTGCATCGAGCCCACCGACGCCTACCTGTTCGCCCAGGTCAACAACGGCAACGCGCTGGCACTGGCCTTCGCCAAGGGCTACGGCTGGGGCGCGGAGATCAACGTGCGCTATATCTTCGAGAAGGCCTTCAGCGGCGAGCGCGGCATGGGCTACCCGGCCGAGCGCCGCGAATCGCAGCAGGCCAACGCCGGCATCCTGACCCAGGTCAAGCAGGCCCTGGCCAAGTCCTACCTGGACGGCCTGCGCGCGCTGGACCCGGACCTGGTCAAGCAGGCCGTGGGCGGCCCGCGCTTCCAACAGTGCTTCTTCGACAATGCCCAGGATGCCGAGTTGCGCACCTTCGTCGCCGGCCTGCTGGGGAAGGCCGAGGCGGCTGCGGCGTAAGGTCCCCCAGACACCCGGGCGGGCGCGCCCGGTCGCTCGCCAAACGCCCCGCACTGCGGGGCGTTTGCTTGCGGACCTACTGCACCAGCAGCAGGCCTTCCGCCAGCGGATAGTTCCGCTCCGGGCAGGCGACATGCATGCTGTCCACCACGTAGAACGTCTGGCCCAGCTTCTGCTCGGTGTGCACGAGGTAGGTCAGCGTGCCGCGCGGCGCGTACAGCTTGGCGAGGATGCCGTGGCCGACCAGCAAGCGCTTCAGGTCCTTGGCGAAGTTGTTGGCGATGGAGTTGGTCTGGCTCTGCGCGCCGACCTGGCACGCCATCAGCACGATCTCCTCGAACGACTCCTTGCCCAGCCCCTTGGCCAGCAGCTGCTGCAGGAACGCCTCCGGCGTCAGCCCAGCGAAGACGTTGACGTTGCCGTGCGAATTGATCACCAGGCGCTTGCCGCGCGTCTTGTTGCTGGGCGACAGCGACGTCGCGTCGAGCAGGGTCAGGGCATGGGACTGGGTTTCGCCGAAGTGGGACTGCAGGGCCTTCAGCTTGGCGCCGCGCTGATCCGCCTGATCGCCGTCCAGACCGACATAGATGAGCATGAGGATTCTCCCGACGCACAGGACCGCCAACACGCGTTGGACGGGAGCGTCCGGGAATCCGGGTGGCCGCGTCGTGGCGCACCGATGTCGCTCGCTGCGCAGCGTAGGTTCGGCATGCGTGGCGTGGGATCGGCGCATTGCCGATTTGCTGACGTGTACCGGCGGATCTGTGCCGCAACGCAGTCTTGTCGCAGCCGCCAGCCGCAGCATTCCCGACGGGCAGTACGGCGGCGGGGACGCGCTGGGCAATCGCGACGCGCCGGCAAAAAATGCCTAAAGTTTCAGCTGACGCCGCCGATACCCTTCACCTAGCTGGGTCCCGCTGCGTTGCGGGGCGACATGGATTTTTCTTTCCCTGCCCTGCGCAGGATGGTCATGGAGCGACATCAATCTTCCGCTGTGCCTTTCCTCCCGCTCGCCGATCGCATGCATCGCGTGTTACGCACGCGACGTGCATGCATGTCGCATGCGGCGGGCAAGGACAGAGCTGCCGGCAATTCTTCTTTTCGTAGCTGTATCAACAAGGGGTAGTCAATGAAGGACAGTGTGATCAAGGGGGCCGTGGGGCTGGCGCTTGTGTTGGGCTTGGCGGCTTGCGCGACCGAGACCCATCAGAGCGTCAAACCGCAGACCGTGGCGGCGGCCAGCGTGCCTTACGCCGGCGCGCGCGCGCCGATCGCGGTCGGCAAGTTCGACAATCGCTCGTCCTTCATGCGCGGCCTGTTTTCCGATGGCGCGGACCGTCTGGGCAGCCAGGCCAAGACCATCCTGATCACCCATCTGCAACAGACCAATCGCTTCCGCGTGCTGGATCGCGACAACATGGGCGAGATCAAGCAGGAAGCGCAGATCAAGGGGCAGGCACAGCAGCTCAAGGGCGCCGACTATGTCATTACCGGCGACGTGACCGAGTTCGGTCGCAAGGAGACCGGCGATACGCAGCTGTTCGGCATTCTCGGTCGCGGCAAGCAGCAGCAGGCCTATGCGAAGGTCAGCCTGAACGTGGTCGATAGCGCGACGTCCGAAGTGGTGTATTCGGTGCAGGGCGGCGGCGAGTACACGTTGTCCAACCGTGAGATCGTCGGTTTCGGCGGGACTTCCAGCTACGACTCCACGCTCAACGGCAAAGTCCTGGATCTGGCCATCCGAGAGGCCGTCAACAATCTCACCGCCGCAGTCGACGCCGGTGCATGGAAGCCGGTCAAGTGACCCGCAACGGATCCTCGCACATGAACACCATCAACGTCCGCAAGCGGGCCTGGCTCGGCGCCTGCGCCATGCTCGCGCTGGTCGGCTGCGCCCACCAGAGCGCATCGCTCTACCAGTGGGGCAGCTATCAGGACCAGGTCTACAGCCACTTCAAGGGCGGTAGCCCGGAGCAGCAGATCCAGGCGCTGGAAAAGGACCTGCAGGTGATGCAGGCCGCCAACCGCAGGCCGCCGCCCGGGCTGCAGGCGCACCTGGGGATGCTGTATGCCGAAACCGGCAACGATGCCAAAGCGCAGCAGCAACTCCTTGCCGAGAAGGCGCAGTACCCCGAGTCCGCCACGTACATCGATCTGCTGTTGAAGAACAGCAGCAACGCGAGGAGCGCGCAATGAAGAACATCGCAAGAATGGCCTGCGTGGCTGCGCTCGGTCTGCTGCTGAGCGCCTGTGCGACACAGCCGATGTCGCGCGATTACAGCGCGTACAAGGCCAGCAAGCCACGGTCGATCCTGATTCTGCCGCCGGTCAGTCATGCCCCGGATGTCAGCGCCAGCCTGAGCGTGCTGTCTGTGACCACGCTGCCGTTGGCCGAAGCCGGCTACTACGTGATGCCGGTGGCGCCGGTCTATGAGACCTTCAAGCAGAACGGCATCACGGTGGCCGATGAGGCGCAGGCGGTCTCGCCGGAGAAGTTGCGCGAGATCTTCGGGGCGGACGCCGGGCTGTATATCACCGTGGAGAAGTACGGCGCCGTGTATCAGGTCATCAACAGCGTGGTGGTGGTCTCAGCCAACGCCAAGCTGGTGGATCTGCGCACCGGTACGGTGCTGTGGCAGGGTCAGGCGCAGGCGTCGAGCGGCGAAAATCAGAACAACGCCGGTGGCGGCCTGCTGGGTATATTGGTGACGGCTGCGATCAATCAGGTCGTCAACCAGGTCACCGACCAGGGGCATCAGATCGGCAACGTGGCCAGTCAGCGTCTGCTGTCCGCCGGCCACCCTGGCGGTCTGCTGTACGGGCCCTACAACCCGAAGTACGGCACCGACTGACCTTGCTTCACGCCCCGTCTCCGTCAGGTTCGGCGGAGACGGGCATTGCCGCCCCTCACACGTCGCCGCCGTCCGCCCAGCCTTCGCCGCTGCCGGCATGGAACACGCGGTCCTGCGGCTGCACCTGGCCGGCGGGCAGGTGCGCCTGGTCGGCCAGCCCCGCATAGATCGGGGTGAAGTCCGGCGAGGTCGCCTGCATCAGTTGTTCGAAGCTGTCGATGACGAAGTAGGTCTTCTGGTAGGTGTCGATACGGTAGCGGGTGCGCATGATCCGCTGCAGGTCGAAGCCGAGGCGGTTGGGCGCGTCCGATTCCAACGAGTACAGCGATTCGCCCTTGGACGAGACGATGCCGGCACCGTAGATGCGCAGGCCGTCCGGGGTATCGATCAGGCCGAATTCCACCGTGTACCAGTACAGCCGGGTCAGGTTCTGCAGCGCGTCCGGGCCGATCGCATGCGCCTTCACTCCGCCGCGGCCATAGGCCTGCATGTAGTCGGCAAACAGCGGGTTCATCAGCAGCGGCACGTGGCCGAACAGGTCGTGGAACAGGTCCGGCTCGGCGATGTAGTCGATCTGCTCGGGACGGCGGATCCACCAGGTCACCGGGAAGCGGCGGTTGGCCAGGTGGTCGAAGAAGTCCAGCTCCGGCAGCAGCCCTTCCACGCCGACCAGGGTCCAGCCGGTGGTGGCCTGCAGCACGGCGTTGAGTTCGTCGAAGCGCGGGATCGCCTGCGAACCCATGCCCATCGCGTCCTGCGCCTGCAGGAACTCGTCGCAGGCGCGGCCGACCAGCAGCTCGCGCTGGCGCGTGTACAGCGTGCCCCAGGTGGCGTGGTCGTCGGCGCTGTAGCTGTCCCACGGCTGGGTCACCACGGCGGTGGTGTAGACCGGCACGTAACCCTTGTCGGTCTGCTGGTGTTCGACGCGGCGCGGTGCGGTGTCCATGGTCGACGCTCCGGAACGGGATGCCACGATGGTAGGCGCGCCGCCGCGCAATGGGCTTGCGAAGTTGCACGGATCCTGGCGCCGCGCGCAAGATTGTTGCGTAGACGCCATGTTGCAGAGCAATAAATGACCGGATCGCCGACCTTCGACCGCACCGACCTGCGCCTGCTCGCCCTGCTGCAGCGGCAGGGCCGCGCCAGCAATGCCGAGCTGGCCGCGCAGGTGAACCTGTCGCCCTCGGCCTGCCTGCGCCGTGTACAGCGGCTGGAGGCCGAGGGCGTGGTGGCCGGCTACGCCGCGCGGCTGGTGCCGGCGGCGATCGGCCTGGGCCTGCAGGCCTTCGTCCGCGTGCAGCTGGAGAAGCACGGCCAGAGCGGCATCGCCCATTTCGCCGACAGCGTGCAGGGCTGGGACGAAGTGGTCGCGTGCCATGCGCTGACCGGCGACATGGACTACCTGCTGCACGTCTACGTCCGCGATCTGGCGCACTTCTCCGCGTTTCTGCTGGACAAGTTGCTCAACGCCGCCGGCGTCGCCGACGTCAATTCCAGCTTCGTGCTGCGCACGGTCAAGGACTTCGCCGGCCTGCCGCTGCCGCGCGGCTAGTGGCCCGACGTTGGCGTTGTGGGGGGACACCTGGTTTGAGAAACCGGGACAAGGCGGAAAAAAACGGGACAAAACGGCACGAAACCTAGTGATGGCGAGGCTTTTGGCGCCACGCGGCCACCGCTGCTGAGCTGCGGCTTAGGTTTGCGAAATCGGCGCCAGACTGGCGAGAGAGACACTTGAAATGCAAAACGCCGCCCCAGAGGGAGCGGCGTTCTATGGGCGTTTGAAGGCCCTACCAGGCCGGCGGAGCATCGGGCGCCCCCGCCCCGCTGTGCAGGCAGTCCTCCAGCCGCAACATGTGGTCTCGCAGCGCCTGCAGCGCGTCGTCGGAGAGGGACGGCAGACTAGGCGCGTGGTTGCGGTCGAGAAACCTGGCGACCTCCTGGCCCCAGCCGTGGTAAGTCGCGAGCCGGGTGATCTCTCGGATGGCTCGCGCCCTGGGTGACTGCTCCAGAGGCGCGAGTTGCACGTTGAGGTCATACCAGGCAAAAGCCTTGTCCTGCAACGCTTTCGGCTGCCCGTCGCCTCTGTTGTGAGGAGTGATCTCAGCCAGTAGCTGCTCGACTTGCCCGACCCAGTTTCGATTCACCGACATCTACCTCGTCTCCCTTTTGAAGTGCTTGTCCGGCGCGCTCGCCAAACCGAAGCACCTCGGCCACCGGAAGCCCCTGGGTGATGCCGTCGTAGATCAGCCTGACGAGCCGCGCGTAGCGTGGGCGCGGTAGGTAGCCGTCGCCCAACACCTTGTCTGCCAACTCAAGCGCGATCGTGAGCGCCTCGTCGCTCACGGCCTGAGACTGATAGGCAGCCCGCTCCTCATGGACGGCGCCGCCCATGTACCGCAAGGGTTCCAGCCCCTCTTGCTTCTCCCCAAACAGCAGCCAGTGAAGGTCAAATCCGCGGTCCCAGATCGCCTCAAGCGTGCGCAGATCAGGCTCCCGCCGACCTTGCTCGTAGGTTTGGTAGGTCTTTAGGGGGACACCCAGCGCTTCGGCAAACGCCCTTTGGCTCATTGAGCCACGAATGTGGGTGAGGCGATCTCCAATCATGCCTAGATCTGCGTGTCGCACTTCGAACCCTCCAACTGCGACGCGAAGTGCGACGCGCACTGTGCTGCGTCGCACTTTTGTAAGTCGCTAATTTTAAAAGTAAAAGCCAGAAAACTACGTCCGCGCCTCGGTCGCCCGAAGTGCGACGCACTTTTGGGCTTGACTTAAGCACGAATGTGCCTAATATCTGCCGCATAGACACCGCCAACGGATATCCCGAAACGTGACGGCACTAACGGCAGCAAAAAAAACCAGCCTCAAGGACTGGCACCCGGCCGAAATCGGGGCTGCTCTGCGCATGAAAGGGATCTCCCTGCGCCAGCTCAGCATCCTCAACGGCTACAACAATCCGAACAGCCTCGCGAAGGCGCTGCACCGGCCTTACCCGCTGGCAGAAGCCATCATCGCGGAAGCGCTGGGTGTCAGCGCCCCGGAGATCTGGCCCACCCGCTACGGGAAGGACGGGAAGCCCAACCGCAAACGCGGTCAGAAAGCGTTGCTGCCCGCTGGCGCCAAGCCTAGCAGGCTGCGCCTGGTCCGCAATCCGCAAAACGGGGCCGCGCAATGAACAGCGCCTCCCTCTATACGCCTGGCTCTGGCAAATGGGCGGGGATCAGCCGGCGGTGCCCCGCGAATCGACACGCGAAAACACCGGCAGCCGGGGAGCGGGTCTTCCACGTCGTGGACGCTGACGGGCGCACCTCCGCCCGCGGGACCCGGCACGCGGCCGTAGGTGGGGGCGTCGGGGCATGAAGCGCAAAGCTCGCCCCGACGCCCTCACCGGCGACATGTTCGCTGTGCCGCGGCCTGCCGCCCAGATTCCCGGCAGCATGGACTATCGGCAACCGGTCAGCCTACTGGTCGGCGACATGCTGAAGGACGCGCACGCCGCCGGCCTCGACCGGTTCGAGGTGGCTGCCCGCGCCAGTCGCCTGACTGGACACGACGTGTCGAAGGCCATGCTGGACGGCTACACGGCCGAGAGCCGTGACGCCTTCAACTGCCCGTTGTGGCTGGCGCCGGTTCTGGAAGTGGTCTGCAGCAGCACGCGCCTGGCCGAATGGCACGGCAGCGTCGTGGGCGGCCAGTTGCTGCTGGGCGCTGCGACGCTGGACGCTGAAATCGGACGCCTGGAGCGTGAGCGCCAGCTCGCGTGCGAGCAGATCAAGGCCCTCAAGAGCTTGAGCCGGAGGGTGCGCTGATGGCAGACGGCAGCCGCTCCCCCGACGCGATGGATCTGAACGCCATTGCCAGCGCCCTGGGGATCACCAAGCGCTCGGCCGAGCGCCGCGCGACAAAGGAGAACTGGCCGTTCGAGTCCCGCGCTGCCCGCGGTGGCGCGAAACGCTACTACATGGCCCGGTCGCTGCCGGCCGACGTGCAGGCAGCGCTGTTTCTGCGCGCCGGCGCTGCAGTGCCTGCCGATGCGGAAATTGAACGTGTGCGACGCCGCAACACCGCGGCCGCCACCTCGGCCGCGCAGATCCAGTCGGCGTGGCAGCGCTACGAGGCCGTTCCGCAACATCTGAAGGACGAAGCCGCACGCCGCTTGCGCGCCCTGCAGGCGGTTGAGCAACTCGTCGCGGACGGCCGGCCGGTGATGGACGCGCGCGCACTGATCGCGGCGCAACTGCAACGAGAGAACATGCGCGGCGTCAGCACGGCCAGCCTCGGTCGCTGGGCAGCGCAGGTCGCCGGCGTCGAGAAACAGCACCGTCTCGCGATGCTGGTGCCGGCGTATACCGGCCGCACCGCAACGACCGAGATCCCGGCGGAAGCCTGGGACCTATTCAAGGTCGATTATCTCCGCGTGGAAGCGCCGACCGCAGCGAAGTGCTACGAACGCCTCCAGCGCATCGCGCGCGTCAAGGGCTGGTCGATCCCTTCGCTGAAGACATTCCAACGACGCATCCAGGCGGAACTACCGCGGGGTGTGTTGATCCTGGCCCGCCTTGGCCAGGAAGCGTTCGACCGCACGTTCCCGGCGCAGGAGCGGGACCGCACGGTGTTCCACGCGCTGGAGGCGGTCAACAGCGACGGCCACAAGTTCGACGTGTTCGTGCGCTGGCCAGACGGAACAGTCGCGCGGCCGATCATGGTCGGCGTCCAGGATCTCTACAGCGGCAAGCTGCTCGGCTGGCGGGTTGCAGAGACCGAGTCCGCCGACCTTGCGCGCTTCGCGTTCCGGGACGTGATCGAGCGATACGGCATCCCGGCCAAAGTGTGGCTCGACAATGGCCGTGGCTTCGCGTCCAAGCTCCTGACCGGCGGCACCGCCAATCGCTTCCGCTTCAAGGTGCGCGAAGACGATCCTACCGGCCTATTGACCGGCATGGGCTGTGAGATCCACTGGGCGACGCCGTACCACGGCCAGGCCAAGCCGATCGAGCGCGCCTGGCGCGACCTGTGCGAGTCCGTGGCCAAGCACCCCGCGTTTGCCGGCGCATACACCGGCAACAAGCCCGACGCGAAGCCCGAGAACTACGGCAGCAAAGCCATCGCGCTGGACGAATTCGTGCGCGTGCTCAACGAAGAGATCGCCGCACACAACAACCGCCTCGGCCGCCGCACGCGAGCCGCGAATGGCCGCAGTTTCAACGAGACGTTCGACGCGAGCTATGCGTTCTCCACCATCCGCAAGGCATCGGCGGAGCAACTGCGGCAGATGCTGCTAGCCACCGAGGTCGTGACGAGCGACAGTCGCGACGGCGCCGTGCGCCTCGCCGGCAACCGCTACTGGTCTGAGGCGATCGCAGCGCACGCCGGGCAGAAGCTGATGCTGCGCTTCGATCCGGAACGCCTGCATGCCGAGGTGCAGGTTTACAACCTCGCCAACGTGTACATCGGTGCGGCCGACTGCATCGCGGCCGTGGGCTTCGCTGACACCCAAGCTGCGCGCGATCACGCGCGGGCGAAAAAGCAGTATCGCCGCGCCACCAAACAGCAACTCGATGCCGAAAGGCGCATGGACATCGCCAGCCTGGCTGCGCAGTTGCCCTCGCCGATGCCCGAGAACCTGCCAGCGGCCGGTGTGGTCGCGCCCATCTTCGGCCGGCGCGCTCCGGCACCGCAGCCGGAGCACGTCGACGTGCCGCTGCAACGCACTGGGACCAATGACCATGAGGGAGCGTTCGCCTCCCTCATGGAGCGGATGGCGGCACAGCAACAGTCGTCCGCGCTTTGGCACGTCGCGGAGGACGAAGCATGACGCCGACGAACAGCGGCAGCGCCTGGCTGCGCCGCCGCGAGCGCCTCGCCAACGCCCGCTCAGAAACGACCTGTCCGATGCGCTACCGAACCGACGTGCGCGTCCGCAGTGGTCTTGATCAGCGCAAGAACCCTGGGCCGCCGATTCCCGGTAGCGCCCTGAAAGCCAGGCGTGCGCGCCTGGCGAAGCTGCGGCACGCGCCGCTCCGCCCAGTTGCTCCGATTGCTCCAAACCAGCCCAAGGAACGCCCGTCAATGAACGTCACAGCCCTGCCCAACATGACCAACGACCTCTCGCCGGAGCAACTGGCCGACCTGCGTGAGCGCATCCGAGTCGTGGCGCAGGATGATCCGACCTATTCCCAGGCGCGCATCGCACGCGAGGCCGATGTCAGCGGCGCGACGCTGTCGCAGTTCCTGGGCGGAACCTATGCCGGCAGCGTGCAGAACGTGGCCCGCAAGTTGCAGACCTGGCTGCAGGCGCTGGACGATCGCAAGACGGCTGGCAAGCTGCCGGAGGGTCCGGAGTGGGTTCCGACTCCCACCAGCGAGAAGATCCTCGCCGGCCTGCGCTATGCGCAGATGGCCAACGACTTGGTGCTGATCATCGGCGGCGCCGGCCTGGGCAAGTCGAAAACGATCCAGCGCTACGGGAAGATCGCGCCGAACGTCTGGCACGTCGAGCTGACGCCGGCCACCGGCAGCGTGATGAGCTGCCTGCAGGAGATCGCCATCGCCCTGGGCCTGCGCGACCTGACCAACTCCGCGGCATACCTGCAACGCGCGATCTTCACCCGGGTCCGCGGCACTGGCGGTGTGCTGGTTCTGGACGAAGCACAGCACCTGACGGTCCAAGCACTCGACCAGGTGCGTGCGATTAATGACCAAGCCGGCATCGGCCTTGTGCTCTGCGGCAACGAGCGGGTGTACACCCAGATGGCCGGCGGCAACCGCGCGCCCTTCCTGGATCGCCTGCACAGCCGTATCGGCAAGAAGATCCTGCTCAAGCGGGCGACCACTGGGGATGCGGACGCGATCATCGCCGCCTGGGGAATCGAGGATTCGCCTTGCAAGGAGGCGATCCGAAAGATTGCGTCGACCTCGGGTGCGCTGCGCGTGCTGAACAAGGTGCTGCGCCTTGCCGCCACGTATGCGCAGGCCAACAATCGCCGCATCGGCTGCGACGAGATCAAACACGCAGCCATCGAGCTGGGGGTGCTGGGCTGATGCGTAAGTCCAACATTCCGACGATCACGGCAGATCTGATCACAGCCACGGCGCTGATCGGTGGCCTGCGCACGGCCACGTTGCCGACGCGCTGCCGGGTGGTGCAATCTATCGCGGACCACGGCAAAGCCGTGGACGAACTGACGGTCGGCGAGCTGCTGCAGCTTGCCAAGGAAGCTCAGTCTCACGAAGGCCGCAAGGATGCGCAGACCCATGCTCGCTAAGCCCCGCGCGCCGCGTGGCCACGCTCCCGCAGGCTATAGGCCGCAGGGGCAGACCGCTACCACTGTCCCCATGTCCACGCTGCGGCAGCGCCGGGAGATCCAGCGGCTGCTCAAGCACCGTGGCCTGCCCACCCGCTACGTCACCGACGAGCACGCGGACGCGTTGGCATCCGCTGGCGTCGCGGCCAAGTACGGCGACCTGATCGACCAGGCGCTGCGCGCGGTCAGCTATCGCACTGCTCAGCGGCTCATCAACGCACTGCAGGAGCAACGTCATGCACAGGCTTGATCCGGTTTGCGCGCGCTTCAATGAGCATTTGAAGGCCGCGATGGCTGCGGTGTACGCGCTTTCCGAGCGCAAGGTGCAGCCGCGTCAGATCCGCTTGGACGACAACCGGCCGGTTGTGGTCATCGACCCGCCGCGCGATGCGTGGATCCAGGGCGCAATGCGCCGGCGCGAAAGCACGGCGCTGACCAGGCGACACGTGATGGTCGCGCCGTTCCAGGGCGTGCTCCTGGAATGGGAAGTCAACGAAGCCCGCAATCCGCCCTCGGTGGTCATCGCATGAACCATCCATTCCAACCCCTGGGCTTCGGCCTGCACGGCGTGCAGGTGACCCGATCGACGCACGAGGTAGACATGGCAGCGGAGACACCGAGGGAGAAGATCCTGGCAGTGCTGGATGAAGCCGGTGGCATGGCCACCGCGGCCCAGATACGCGAAGAGACGCCCGACCTGAGCAAACCGCAACGATGGAACACCCTCAGCGCGCTGAGCAAGGAGGGCGTCATCACGGCGGAAGGAAGTCCCGCGAACCGCTTGTACAGCTTGGTCCGGCCTGGCAACGCTACTGCCGATATCCCAGCGACAGGTGCGGCACCGGCGCCGGCGCGTGCGTCCTCGGATGAAGTTCGAGCACCGGCAGTCACGGCCCCAGCACCGCCCCAGCCGCGCGACACCTTCGCGCTACGCGCTCGCCTGGATTGCATCGCCGATGACCTGCAGGAAGCTCTAGAAGATGCCTGCCGTGGAAAGCTCACGCATGACCTGCTCGCGCATCTGGTCGCTGCCGCGGGTGCCGTGCGCGGCGCGTGCAAAGCCCTCCCTCCCGCCTGAGCGCCTCCGGTCGACGCGGCGGCAAACGCGCGGCCTTCAACAGAGAGACCGAGATATGACAGCCATTCCCGAAGGTTACGTGCAAGACGCGCAGGGCCGCCTCATCCCACTGGCGCACGTCAAGCCGATCGACCTGGCGCGCGACGAACTCGTCCGCGAGATCGTCCAGAAGGCCAAATCCCTCAACCGCGCGATCGCCGAGTTCAAAGCCGGCACGTTCGGCGACATCGAAGCATTCATTCAGCTCAGTGCCGAGCAGTACCGAGTGCGCCTGGGCGGGAAGAAAGGCAACGTGCAGCTTCTGAGCATTGACGGGCGCTACAAAGTCCTGCGCGCCATCCAGGAAAGCATCGCTTTTGACGAGCGGCTTCAAGCGGCCAAGTCCCTCATCGACGCTTGTCTGACTGAGTGGACCGAGGGGGCGCGCAGCGAACTGCGCGCATTGATCAACGACGCATTCCGGGTCGACCAGGCCGGCAATATCCGCACCGGACAAGTGCTCTCACTGCGGCGGCTTGCGATCGACGATCCGCGTTGGCAGCAAGCCATGTGCGCGATCGCCGAAGCCGTGCAAGTCGTCGGCTCGAAGAGCTACGTCCGCGTCTACGAGCGCGACGCGGATGGACAGTACCGGCCAATCGCTCTCGACATCGCGGGAGCCTGACATGGGGAGTTTCACCGCAATGGATCTGTGGACCGCAATGCCGCTTGTACTGATGGCGCTGGTGATCGTCGTGGTGCTGGTGGACTCGATTTTCTTCAGGAAGGAAACCGCCGACGTGGTGAAGAGCTTCGCGGACCTGAAGGACGCGCATGCCTACTTCTACGAGCAGGACGCCGCTGGCTATGACTGCTGGCTGCGCAAGAAAAAAGGGCTTTGGCAGGTGCGTTGCTACCTGCGCCGGCCTGGTGGCTGACCAACACAACGGAGACTGACATGAACCAGGAACTCGACAGCACGAAACAAACCCGCAGCAACTCCACCGTCGACATCGCTGATCTCGCCCAGGCGATCGCCGATGACACCGTCCGTGCTGAGGTGGAGCTTTACGCCCGCCAGCATTGGATCGACGGCGTCGTGTACTACGACTCGGCGCAGATCGTGGAGCCGGGACCGGACGCCGAGCGGGACCTGGCCCAGGTCCAGCGAGCGCTCAGGTACATCGAAGCCCGAGGCGACATCTGGCCGTGGCACCTCAAGCGCCACATCGACAACCCGGCGCTGATCCACTTCGAGGAGTCGGCACATGGCAATCACTGACGCTGGCACCGCGCTGCAGATCAACACGCTGCTTTGTTGGCTGCTTCCGTCGGCGAACCTGGGCGCGCCCATCCCCCGCGCCGCGGCTATGAGTGCGGCTCAGGAACTAGCCGCGAAGGCGCACCGCCAGTTGCGCGCCGGTCCTGGAGGCACGCGGGTTCGAGAGTCCGTCGCGATTGATGAATGGCGCTTCGATCTGATCGACGGCGGAGGCCATTGACAGTGAGTCGCGCCGCAGATCCCAACCGTCGCGTGCAGATCGCGAAGATCAAGATGGCCCAGAAGCACCTGGGCCTAGATGAGGACACATACCGCGCTCTGCTGGTACGCATCACTGGCTGCCAATCTTCGGCCGCCATGACGCCGCAGCAGCGCGACCAGGTGCTAGCCGAAATGGCACGGCAGGGATGGACAGGTAACACAGCTAGCGCATGGCCAGGTCGGCCCAAGAACACCGACAAGGTACCGATGTTGCGCAAAGTCGAGGCGCTACTGGCAGATGCTAAGCGGCCCTGGGACTACGCACACGCCACCGCGAATCAGATGTTCGGTGTAGATCGCCTCGAGTTTCTGACCGACGAGCAACTGCACCGGCTTCTGGCGGCGCTGCAGATCGACGCCAACAGGAGAAAGTGATGGCTGCAAAACCGAAGAACGGCCCAATGTGCATAGTGTCGATCGGCTACCAGCACCCGCTCATGCCGGCGGCTGACGGCATGAAGGTTGTCAGCTTGCTCGCGGGAGCTGTTGATGTCGATCACGACCCGGATAATTACCAGCGGTACGTGGTCAATGAGCCGGTTCGCGTTCGCTTCGAGACAGTACCCGCGAGCCACGTCAGGCTGAAGCCGGAGCCGGCAAGTGACCCGCGTCGCCCTCTGCTGCTCGAGGGGCGACGCGGGTGAAGATGCAAGCGTCGAACGCAGCGCCTTGGTGGTGGCTAAAGGCTCTGGATATAGTTTTCCAACGCGCCAGAAATTCTTTCGTAGTCGTCCCCTGCGCGTCTCGCGACTTCTTCGGGAGTTCGATCATTCGCCGTTCCGCCCATGTATACGGCAAGGTGGCGCAAAACCCCGCCAATTTCCTGGAGCATCAACGCACCGGCAGGGGTGGCGCCGATGGACGCATACACGAGGGTTATGCCTTTCTCACACTGGGTCACGTGGTAAGCGCACGCGGTAAGTTGGTCGTTCAACCCTTCGGCGCCCGGGAGCAGCGCCGTGTGCTCGACGGAGTACAAGGTCAGAAGCACGTTCTCGAACAGCTTGCGAACACTACGCTCAGTGGACTCGGCCTTTCGGCGCCGTTCGGCTTCGACTCGCTCTCGCTCGCGCTCCACAAGCTCAATGGCCTGGCGATGCTGTCGCTTTCCAATGTAAACCGCAGCAAAGATGGCCCCAATGGAGCCGAACGCCTGCACCCATGCCGCTGTCGCATTCCAGTCAATCACGCAAGATCCCATGTCGCCCCCGATGCCTTTAAGACCCAGATGATAGGGGGTCACAGTTAATGCGTGCCACCTGTCCAGAATGCGGCGCTCAAGCGCATATCGGCACCTTCTTCGCTGAAGATGATGGCAAGCGGCTGGCCATGACGGTTGCGGGCATGCCGGCAGAACTGGGACGCGCCACCATCGCCTATCTCGGTTTGTTCAAGCCGCCGAAGACCGCCCTACGTCTGTCCCGGGCCGCAAAGATCGCTGCGGAAGTCGCGGACCTGGTCGCCACCGGAAGTGTTTGCAGGGACGAGCGCGCGGGCGTGCGACGCCCCGCTTCCGCTGGCCTGTGGACTCTAGGGATTGAGCAGATGCTGGCGCAGCGGGCATCGCTGAGCCTGCCGTTGGAATCCCATGGCTATCTTCGCGCTGTCGTCTTCGGCCTCGCCGATAAGGCCGATGCCGCGCAGGAACGCCAGCGCGAGGCTGGTGCGCGTGCTGGTCAGCACCTGCAGGTCGGCACGGCAGTCACTGCCCCGCCGCAGGAGACGCCGCTGGAGCGGCAGCTCGCGTGGATCGCGCGCATGCAGGAAATGGAACAGTTCGACCAAGTACAGGCCGACGCAGAGCGCGTGAAGGCGCGCGAGAAGTACGGGAGCAACCAATGAGCGACCAGCCCGACATGTGGGGTACGCCGACCGGCCTGGCAGCGATCGAGCTGATCGAGCGAGGCAACGTCGACGTGCCAGAGGATCGCTGGGCGCCAATGCTGGCAGCCATGGTGGCCGTACTGGAGGCGACGTACCGGCGACTGGGTTTGGGCGATGCCCAGTCCGCAAAGCTCGCAACGGCTGGCGTGCTTGCCCAGGCCGAGTACGCCGGCGGCCGCATGCTGTATCTTCCCCGAGGCGATCGACTGCGGAAAGCACTACGGGATGCGGAGATCTATCACCGCGCACGCCGCGGCAACATCCAGCAACTTGCTGCCGAGTACGGCCTGACCGACATCCACATCTATCGAATCTGCCGAGAGCAGAAAGAGCTGTACGTGTCGAAGGTGCAAGGACGCTTCAACTTCGGCGACTCATAGTCGGCTCGCCGCCGCTCGCTTTGCCAGCAGCCCCGCCAGTGCTCGGGGCTTTCTTTTTGCGCCATTAGCAAGGGTTAGTCCACCTCGATCGGCGCGCGCGCGCAATGTGTGCGCACCGGGGGGAGTGCCGGCCCATGGTGGGCCAGCACGCAGAACCGCCCCGGATACGCCGGCACCGACGATCTCGGTGCCGGCGCCACATGCCAGGAGCGCGTATGTCGCCCAATCCGTTCGTCCGCGCCGTCGCGTCGATCAGCTCGCTGCTCGACCGCATCGGCTACATCTGGCTCTGGCTGATCGTCAGCCTGCTGCTGCTCGTCATCGTTGCTGCAATCAACCCCGTGCTTCTGGCCAGCTACATCTGGGCCGCGAGCAAGATCACGATGGCAGCCACCATTGGCTTCGGGGTCGATCTGACGGTATTCCGAGGTGCTGACCCGCGCAACCTGGAGGGTATCGAGAAGTCCATGGCACAGACGCGCCGGGTGACTTTGCTGGGCTGCGCGATGCTCGCTGCGGGGCTGATCGGATGAAGCGCTGGAGGGCGTTCTGGACCCGCCATCATGGCGACTGGCGCGAGGCAACTGCTCTAGTTGCCTTGTCGCTGTTTGCCTTGATTGCGTTGGCAGCCGCGATGCTCAGCAACCCGGCACTCGCCGCTACGCCGGGGCAAGCGAAGTCAGCAATTCGCGTGTCGCCGGCTTCCGCGCTGTACCGGCACCGCGTCGAGCAGGCCGTTGCGCGAGCTTGGGGTGTCGAAGGCTCCAGCGCCCGTCTGGCCGCTCAGCTCCACCAAGAGTCGGGCTTCCGAGCCAATGCGCGCTCGCCGGTCGGCGCACAGGGCATCGCGCAATTTATGCCAGTGACGGCCCGCTGGATCGCCACGGTCTACCCGAAGGACCTGGCAAACTTCGACCCCTGGAACGCACAGCAGGCGATCCTGGCCGCGGCACTTTACGACCGCTGGCTGCTCGACCGCGTGGCCGTGTATGGAGGGCGCCCGCCGTCCGAGTGCAGCCGCTGGGCGTTCGTCCTACGCGCGTACAACGGCGGCGAGACCATGCTCAACCGCGAGCGGACGCTGGCAGCGAGGGCGGGCGCAAATGCGAACGACTGGCGTGCTGTGGAGCCGTATCGAGCGCGCGCAACGTGGGCGCACAAGGAGAACGTGCACTACCCGCAGCGCATCTTGCTGCAGCTTGAGCCTGCATATCTCGCCGCCGGCTGGCCGGGAGTGGCGGCATGCGCCTGAAGCTCGAAGACCTCAAGCGCGCTAGCACCGGCAGCCCACTGGCCGGCCTGCTGCCGGTACTGGGCTGGCTCCTCGTAGTGGTGCTTGTGGTCGCGTTGATCGGTGGCATGTGGGCGGGCAATCGCTGGGCGGAGGGACAACACGCGATCAAGGATCGCGCCGAGCTGACGACGTACATCCGTCAGATGCGGATCGAGGTCAAGCAACTACGCCAGATGAGCGCAGACGACGCCGTCAATTACCGCCAAGCCATCGCGCGCCTCAACGACATCGCGAAAGAGAGAGAGATCGACAATGAAATCAACCGCAAGCAGGCGGCAGCCGTCCGCGCGAGCCTGGACGAACTACTGCGTCGCCGCCCTGATCTGCGTGACGGTCGCGCTGGGGATGACGTCTTGCGCCACTGGCGCGAGAGTAACGCCCGGCCCACCGCCAAGCCCGCCGCCGCCGACGATCCAGCCAAGCCTGCGCCAGCAGTGCCCGGACCTGCCGCTGCCGCCGGACGATCTGTGGGGGACGCTGCTGGGCAACCACGACCTGGTCACGGCGCAGTATCACGACTGCCAAAGCAAGCAGTACCGACTGACACAAGCGGTCGACGAGTGGGAAGCGACCGCGTGGGCGTGGTACTGCAAGGCGCTGGAGCGGGCCGACCTGGATCCGAAGGGGTGCAACGGTGAAGCGAAAGCCCGGGGCAACGGAGGCCGAGTTGATCCGCCTGCGAAATGACTACGAATCCCGCGCCCAGTTGTGCCACGAACAGGCCAAGAAGCTGAGCGGCGATCGCGCGGCAGCGTTGCGTGGCCAGGCGCGCGCCTACGAAGGCTGCGCGTCGGACATCAACGATCTGGCCCTCGGTCGGGAGCACCCCAGTGCACGACGCGGCTGACAAGGCGAGCGATGACGAAGCGCGCGCGTGGGAGCTATTCGACGCTGAGCGTCGTGAGCGTGACCAACGGCACGCGCTCGAGCGCGCCAGGGTCTTCGGTCGCGCCGTGCTGATGCACTGCCTGGAGTGCGGCGACGAGGTCCCCGAAGCGCGGCAGCTCGCGCTGCCGCACACCCGGCGCTGCGTGCGGTGCGCCTCGGAGGTAGAGCGCAGATGAGCGACTTCGTGATTCCGCTGCTGGTCGTGGTCGCAGTGCTGGCCGCCGGCAACCTACTGCTCGGCATGGTCATGTGGTGGCGGCACTCCGGCCTGGCCGAGCGAGTCGCTCGGCTGGAGATCTACCAGCAGGCCAACCTGACCCACGCCGAGACCCGCCAGATCTACGAACGCCTGTCCTCGATCGAGGGCCAAGTGCAAGCCACCAACCGCGTCATGCAAACGGTCCAAGAACACCTGTTGGAGAACGATCGATGACCCAGAAAACTTTCGCCGAGCGCCTGCGGGAAGACCGGCGGCTGGTGCTGCTGCGGCTGCTGTCGGAGCAAGTCGGCTACCGCGCGAACTCCAGCATCCTGCATGCTGGGCTGGACTACCTTGCGGTGGCCAGCAGCCGCGACGATGTCCTGACCGATCTGTCCTGGCTCAAAGACCAGGCGCTGCTGCGCCTGATCGAGACCGTGCCGGGCGTGCAGGTCGCGGAGCTGACCAATCGCGGCATGGACGTGGCGCGCGGTATGGCGGTTGTGCCCGGCGTCAGCCGCCCCAGCCCGAAGTAATCAGATGGCACGGCGTCGCGCGAAGTCGAGCATCACCCGGCTCCCACCTGAGCAGAAGGCGCACGTTGAGCGCCTGCTGCGCGAGGGGCGACTGACGCTGGACGAGATGATCGCCGAGCTGCAAGCCGCATTCCCTGGCACACCGGCCGCGGAGGTCTCGCGCTCGGCGCTGCACCGCTACGAGCGCGGCTTCTCCGAGCTGACCGCACGCATGCGCGAAATCGACCAGGCCGCGCAGGCGCTGGTCGGCGAGCTAGGCGATGGAATCGGGGAAAAGTCCGGTGCGCTGCTGGCGCAGGCCGTGACGACGCTGGCGACGGACGCGGCGTTGAAGATGCAGAGCCAGGAAGAGGTCAGCGTGGACGAGATCCGCAAGCTGGCCCGCGCAGCGAAGGATGCGATCGACACCCAGCGCGTCGGCGTCAACGTTCGCCGCGCGATCGCCGCCGAGGCGCGTGAGCAGTTGCTGCGCGAGCAGGCCGCGAACTTGGACAAGGTCGTCAAGACTGGCGGCCTCTCCGAGGAGACCGCCGCGGATCTGCGCAAGAAGATCCTGGGGATCGGCTGATGGTACTGGCACCGCCGAAGAGAGGCCGGAAGCAGGCGTCTGCTGACTTGCCCTCCCGCAAGCCGCTCGCTGAGGCAGTGGAGAAGGCGCCAGGGGATCTGGACGCGGAACTGCCAGCGTCGCTTGCGAACGAAGTCAACGACGCGATCGCGGCCGTCCTGCTGCAGTACCAGCGCGACTGGGTTGCCGACGATAGCGACCTGAAGGTTGCCGAGAAGAGCCGCCGTGTCGGCCTGACATGGGCCGAGGCGTCCGACAACGTTCTGATCGCATCGAAGTCCCGCAAGGCCGGCGGGATGAACGTGTACTACATCGGCTACAACATGGACATGGCGATCGAGTACATCGAAGCCTGTGCCATGTGGGCGCGCGTGTTCAACCAGGCCGCCTCTGAGGTCGAGGAAGGCGAAGAGGTTTTCAAGGACGGCGACGACGAGAAGTCGATCAAGACCTACACGATCCGCTTCGCCAGCGGATTCCGCATCGTGGCACTGTCCTCGCGCCCGGCGAACCTACGCGGCAAACAGGGCGTGGTGGTGATCGATGAGGCGGCATTCCATGGCGCCCTTGACGAACTGCTGAAGGCCGCCCTCGCGCTGCTGATCTGGGGCGGCAAGGTCCGCGTGATCAGCACGCACGACGGCGACCAGAACCCGTTCAACGAGCTTGTCAACGAAATCCGCTCGGGCGGACGCAAAGGGAGCGTCCACCGCATCACCTTCAAGGAAGCCGTTGACCAGGGGCTGTTCGGACGGGTCTGCATGCGCAAAGGCGTGCCGTGGGATGCCGATGCCCAGGCCAAATGGATCGCGGACGTGTATGCCTTCTATGGCGCTGCAGCCGAGGAAGAACTGGATGTGGTGCCGTCGCAGGGCAGCGGCGCCTGGCTGAGCACGGCACTGGTCGAAGCGCGCATGTATGGCGCACCTGTGCTGCGCTACACCTGCCCGAAAGGCTTCGAGGAACTGCCGGACGCGCATCGCGCCGAGGTCATCCAAGAGTGGCTGGACGCCGAGGTGGCTCCACTACTGGATGCCCTCGTTCCGGATCTGCAGAGCGTGCTGGGTCAGGATTTCGGCCGCACGGGGGATCTGACCGTACTGGTGCCAGCGCAGATCGAGCAGAACCTGCGCCGGCGCATCCCGTTCATCCTCGAACTGCGCAACATGCCGCACCGACAGCAGGAGCAGATCGGCAAGTTCGTGATCAAGCGACTGCCGCGCTTCGTCAAAGCGGCAGTCGATGCCCGCGGCAACGGCAACGCGGTGTCCGAGTTCCTGGCTCAAGAGTTCGGCTTCAGCCGGGTGGCGCTGGTGATGGCCACCGAGGGCTGGTACCGCGACAACATGCCGCCGGTCAAGAAGGCGTTCGAGGACGACACGATCGCCGTGCCGCGCGACAAAGACGTGCTGGGCGACCTACGTGCCATCAAGGTGATCAAGGGCGTGGCGCGCGTGCCAGAGCGCAGCGTTGGCAGGGATGGCGGACAGCGCCACGGCGACGCCGGCATTGCCATTGCCCTCATGTACTACGCAAGCCGCAACCCCGGCGCCGAGATCGCCTGGACGGCGATGCCGGTGTCCGCGCGCGGCTATGACACCGTCTCCTACGACGACGACGATCTCTCTATTCCGGAACCCGAAGCATGGTGACTCCCTCCCGCATCCTGGGTCCCGATGGGCAGCCCATCCGAACCGGCGACCTGGCCGAACCCCAGACGGCACGCCTGGGTTCGCTGCAGCGCGAGTTCCAGGGGCACCCGTCGCGCGGGCTGACCCCCTCGCGCCTGGCTAGCATCCTGCAGGCGGCCGAACAGGGCGACGTGATCCGCCAGTACGAGCTGTTCGAGGACATGGAAGAGCGCGATGCTCACATATTCGCGGAGATGGGCAAACGTCGCCGGGCCGTGTCCGGCCTGGCCTGGAAGATCGAGCCGCCGCGCAATGCCACCGCCGCGGAGAAGGCCGCCGCGGCAACCCTGCAGGAGATGCTGCTGGCGGTGGAAGACATCGACGGCATCCTGTTCGACACCACGGATGCGGTCGGCAAGGGCTTCGCGTGCCAGGAGATCGAGTGGGATCGCTCGGGCAGTGAATGGATGCCGGCGTCGATCGAGTTCCGGCCGCAGTCCTGGTTCCAGCTACAGCGCGGCTATCGGCAGGAGATCCGCCTTCGCACCGGCACCGGCGATGGCGAGGTGCTGCAGCCGTTCGGCTGGATCACGCACGTCCACAAGGCCAAGAGCGGATATCTGGAGCGCGCCGCGTTGTTCCGTGTGCTGGTCTGGCCCTACCTGTTCAAGAACTACAGCGTCGCCGACCTGGCCGAGTTCCTCGAGATCTACGGCATCCCACTGCGGGTGGGCAAGTACCCGCCCGGCGCCAGCGAGAAGGAGAAACTGACGCTGCTGCGCGCCCTGATGCAGATCGGGCACAACGCCGCCGGCATCATTCCCGATGGCATGGTGCTGGACTTCCCCACGATTGCTGACGGCGATCCGGACGCGTTCATGGCAATGATCGACTGGTGCGAACGCAGCCAGTCGAAGGCGATCCTGGGCGGCACGCTCACCAGCCAAGCTGACGGCAAGACCAGCACGAATGCCCTGGGCAATGTCCACAACGAGGTGCGTAAGGAGTTGAAGGACTCCGACGCCGCGCAGCTCGGCCGCACGATCTCCCGCGACCTGGTGTATCCGCTGGCGGTGCTCAACGGGCTGGTGGCGAGCGGCGACTACCGGCGCTGCCCTCGCTTCGTGCTGGATGTTGCCGAGATCAAGGATATCGGCACCTATGCGACTGCCTTGCCGGCGCTGGTGCGGCTCGGCATGCGGATCAAGCGGAGCTGGGTGCACACCGAGCTGGGCATCCCGGAAGCCGAGGCGAACGACCAGGACGTGCTGGTCGATGCTGTCCAGCCGGCCCCGGTCGCCCCTGCTGCGCCGGGACGCGCCGCCGCCAGCCTGCACCTGCGCACGGCAGCGGCTGCGCAGCCTGTCGTGCCGCGCGATCGCGAGGATCAGTTGGCACGGCTGTTGGCCGAGGAGGCTGACCCGATCATCGGCGAATGGGTCGACCGCATCCGCGACCTGGTCGATCGCGCGCAGGGCCTGGAGGACGTGCGCGATGGGCTGCTGCAGTTGCTGCCGGACATGGACGCGCGCCGTTTCGGCCAGGTGATGCAGCACGCGCTAGCGATCGCCGGCGCCGCCGGCATGCTCGACGCTCTGGAAGACAGCCGTGTCTGAGATCCGCGGCAACTTCGGGAGCATGCCGGAGGCGGAGAGCTACTTCAGGCAGAAGGTGAACCTGCCCACCCGGCGCTGGGACGATTTGTGGCAGGGCCAGCACGCTCGCGCTTTCGTCGTTGCAGGGGCTACGCGCGACGCGTTGTTGACCGACCTGCGCCAGGCCGTCGATGCCGCGATCAGCAAGGGCGAGACGCTGCAGGACTTTCGTGCGCGTTTCCGGGACATTGTTCAGCGCAACGGATGGTCGGGGTGGGCGGGCGAAGGTACGCCCGGCGGCGAAGCCTGGCGCACGGCCACCATCTACCACACCAACCTGCGCACGGCGTACCAGGCTGGCCGCTGGGAGACCCTCAAGCGATTCCCCTACCTGAAGTACAAGCACAACTCGGTGCGCAACCCGCGCGAGCAGCACATGCACTGGGATGGCCTGGTGCTTGCGACAGACGACGCCTGGTGGCGCGAGCACTATCCGCCCAACGGCTGGGGCTGCCGCTGCAGCGTCATCGGCGTGTCCGAGGCAAAGCTGCGCGCCACAGGCAAGGAGCCGGACCAAGCGCCGCCGCCGATCCCCGGAGATCCACCGCCGGAGTGGGCCTACAACGTCGGTCACGCTGCCAGCGGCGAGCACATCGCTGACGCCGTGCTGGCCAAAGACGCCGCGGCGAAGTGGAGCGAGCTGCCGGGCCGCACAGCGGCCGACTATGGTCGACCCGCCCAGTTGCCGCTGGACACTGCACGCGCGGCGCCGCTCGAGCGCGGCGTGCGTGACCCGCAGCAGGTGCGCCAGCTTTGGCAGGATCTGTATGGCCAGACGCGCACGCTACGCGATCCGTCCGGCGCCGAAGTTATGCTCACAGACCAGGTCGTGGAGCACTGGCTGGAGAAGCCAGCCCGCCTGGACGGACGTGAGAAGTACCTGCCGCTGCTCGCCGAGACGATCGAGAACCCCTACGAGATCTGGGCCAACTGGGCGCGCAACGATGCCGGCCAGGTCAGCCTGCGGCGGTACTACGTCAAGCGCGTTGAGATCGAGGATGAGGGCAAGCGCTACGCGCTGACGACGATCGCCGAAGTGCTGCCGGGCGGCGCGTGGGGATCGTTCGACTTCTTCCGGGGCGCTCGGCCGCAGGTGCGATCGCGCCAGGGACTGCTGGTGTGGGGACGGCCGGAGTGAGGGGCCTTTGCACACAGACGCGCCAACACGCTCTGCGGCGCTCCCTGCAGGGCCAAGGGTGCTGGCCCACCCTGTGGGAGGATTGCGGCGAAGCCGCGACGCCGGGGGCGGCTGGACCCCAGCCCGTGGCCGGAGCTTAGCATGGCCGATAAGCCGCTGATCCTGGATGTCAGCACCGACCAGGCCGAGCGCTGGTTCGCTCGGCTGCTGAGCCGCGCTAGCGACCTGAGCGGCCTGATGGCTGACATTGGCGAGACGCTGACGGAATCGACACAGGGGCGCTTTGACACCGGCATTGGGCCGGATGGCGTCGCCTGGCAGGAACTGGCTGACGGCAGTGGGCGCACGCCGCTGAAGGAAACCGGCCGCATGCGCGACGGCATCCACCCGGCCAGCGGGCCGGACTGGGTCGAGATCCGCGCAGATGCCAAGCAGGCACGCTGGCACCAGGAAGGCACCGGCCCCTACGAGATAGTCGCCAAGCCGGGCAAGGCGCTGTTCTGGCCGGGGATGCAGACGCGCACGGACAAGTCGGGCAGGGAGGGGCCTGCCTTCGTAAAGCGGGTGCATCATCCGGGCCTGCCGGCGCGCCCGTTCCTCGGCGTCTCGGCTGAGGACGACGCCAGCATCACCACCCTCGCCATCGCCTGGCTCGAACTGGACGCCGCCCCCGGCAATCTGGACCCGCCCGGAAACGGCGCCTGAAGCGCTGTGCGCGCCCCTGAGCGCGGCGGTGGTGCCTCCCTCCCCCCGCTCGGGGCGTGTGCAGCGATTTAAACGGCTCTCTAACGCCCTTCGGTCCGGCGCCGAGGCCGCCGGTTCGCACGGGACCCGCAATCGGCCGCCTCGGTGCTATGGTTTGCGCCACCCCGGCCGCAGACGCCGCGGGCGCCCGACGCAGCATTAGCAAGGGCTAGTCCCAGCGCGGAGGGTGTCGCCTGGAAGCTGGGCGGCATGTCGAAGTCCACCCGCTCCTCCGCAATGAGCCACGCCATCGCGCTCGCCGCCTGCAGCTTCACGCTGCCGGCGCCCGCCGAGGACGCGCGGACCATCGAGATCCAGCTCACCCCTGCCGGGGCCTTCAAGCCGCGGGATGGCCGCGAGATGAAGGTGCCGCACTGGTACATCGACCAGGCCGTGGCCAGCCGCGTGATCGCCAACTTCGCCGCGCGGCAGAACCCCGCGGTGCTCGACTACGAACACCAGACCCTGCGCACCGAGGAGAACGGGCAGCCCGCGCCGGCCGCCGGTTGGATGAACAGCCTGAGTTGGCGCGAGGGGTCGGGCCTATGGGCAAACGTCGAGCTGACGGCCCGCGCTGCCGATCTCATCCGCTCAGGCGAGTACCGCTACGTCTCCCCTGTTCTGTACTACGACGAAGCCACCGGGGAAGTGCTGGCGATCGAGATGGCTGCGATCACCAACAACCCCGCTATCGACGGCATGTCCAGCCTCGCCGCCCGCGCCGCGGCCACGTTCGCCCACCACCAAGAGAAAGACACCATGAATCTGCTCGCCGCACTGCTGGCCGCCCTGGGCCTGCCCGAGTCGACCACCGAAGACCAGGCCATCGCCGCCTGCAGTACGCTCAAGCCCAAGCTCGACACGCTCGACAAGCTCACCACTGAACTGGGCGCCGCCGCGCCGGACGCCGCGTTGGCCGCCTGCAGCGCGCTCAAGACCAAGGCCGCCGCCGCCACGCCGGACCCGGCCAAGTATGTGCCGGTCGCCGCGCTGGAAGATGTCCGCACCCAGCTCGCCGCGCTGTCGGCCGAGCGCACCGCGGAAAAGGTCGACGCCCTGGTCGAGGCCGGCTTGGCCGATGGCCGCATCCTGCCGTCGATGAAGGACTGGGCCAGCGACCTCGGCAAGAAGGATCTCGCCGCGCTGTCCGCCTATCTGGACAAGGCCGCCCCGATCGCGGCGCTCGCCGGCACCCAGACCCGCGGCCAGCCGCCGGCCGGGACCAAGGACGAGCACGGCCTGACGGCGGGCGAACTGGCGGTGTGCTCGATGACGGGCATCGCACCGAAGGACTACGCCGCGGCCAAGCCGGCGACCGCCTGACCGTAGTCGGCGCCATCCCTGACACACATCGAGGAATCCCTGCATGACTGCAGCAACCCAAGGCCGCCAGACCCCGCGGCGTGACGCCATTGACCTGGCGCTGCTGGTAAATACCGGCACCACCATCTATGCCGGCACCCAGGTGTCGCTGCTTACCGCCACTGGCAAAGCCGTGCCGAGCGGCACCGCAGGCTCTGGCCCTGCGATCGCTGTGGCGCAGGAGACCGTCACCGGCGACGGCGCCGCAACGGTCAGGGCCAAGCGCGGCCTGGCCTGGCGCTTCGACAACAGCGCCGGCGGCGACGCGATCTCGATCGTGGACATCGCCAACACCGCGTACATCGCCGACGACTCGACCGTGGCGAAGACCGACAACAGCGGCGCTCGCAAGGCCGCCGGCAAGATCATCGACGTGGACGCCGCCGGCGTCTGGGTCCTGGTCGGCTGATTCCGCCTCCATCCGAATCCCGCATCCGACAGGACACACATCAATGCAAGTCACCCGTGGCACTCTGAACACCCTTTTCGTTGCGTTCAACGCGGCCTTCAAGCAGGGCTTGGGCCAGGCCCCGACGCAGTACGAGCGCATCGCCACCGTCGTGCCCTCCACGACCAAGTCCAACGAGTACGGCTGGCTCGGCAAGATCCCCGGTATGCGCGAGTGGATCGGCGATCGCGTGGTGCATGGCCTGGCCACCCACGGCTACACCATCAAGAACAAGCCGTTCGAGCTGACCGTGGGCGTGGACCGGGACGACATCGAAGACGACAACGTCGGCATCTATACGCCGATGATGCAGAACATGGGCGAGTCGGTCGCCGCGCAACCGGACGAGCTTTCCTTCGGCTTGCTCAAGGCCGGTATCAGCACCGCCTGCTACGACGGTCAGAACTTTTTCGACACCGATCATCCGGTGGTGGATGGCACCGGCAAAACCGTCACCCAGAGCAACGTCGACTCCGGTGGCAGCGGCTCCTACTGGTACCTGCTTTCCACCAAGCGCGCGCTCAAGCCGCTGATCTTCCAGAACCGCAAGGATCCCAACTTCGTCTCTATGGACACCGAGACGGACGAAGCGGTCTTCAGCCGCAAGGCGTTCCGCTACGGCGTGGACGCGCGGCGGAACGTGGGCTTCGGTTTCTGGCAGATGGCCTACGCCAGCAACAAGGAATTGACGGCGGAGAACCTGCAGGCGGCGTACACGGCATTCACCGAGCGCGCGGGTGATCACGGCCGTCCGCTTGGCCTGGTCCCGGATCTGCTTGTCGTGCGGCCGAGCCTGAAGTTCAAGGCCGCCGCGATCCTGACCGCAAACCAGATCAACGGCACCGACAACATCATGAAGGGAATTGTCGAGCCGCTGGACTCGCCCTGGGTGATCTGATCCGCCTGTGAGCCAGGCAGGGGCTTCGGCCCCATGTTCGTCGCGGCATGGCCGCACCAGAGTTCAGGGAGGCGGCGCAATTGCCTGCGTGCGCACCTGGAAACCTGCCACCTGGTCGACGTAGGTCGAACGCAGGAGCAGCGCTGATGGGCGCTCAGGGCGGCAATCCCTGCCGCCGTGATCGGCAGAGGCCGGGCGGAAATGCTCGGCTGCAGCGGGCGGACACCCCGCACCCAATTCCCAGGAGCTGCACATGGTCAACAAGATCACCATCAAAGCGAAGTCAGAGCAGGGTCGCTGGCGCGCCGGCATGCACTTCACCCGCGCCGGCGTCACGCTGGCCGTATCCGATCTGTCCGAAGGCCAGATCGCCGCGATCGCCGCAGACCCGGAGTTGCATGTCGCTCCGGCAGCCGATGCCAAGGACGAGCGCGGTACGCGCGAGGCCGCCGAGAAGGCCGCCGCCGAGAAGGCCGCCGCCGAGAAGGCCGCCGCCGAGAAGGCCGCCGCCGAGAAGGCCGCCGCCGAGAAGGCCGCCGCCGAGAAGGCCGCCGCCGAGAAGAAGGTCGGCAAGTAAGCCATGAGCTACGTCACCCTCGCGCAGCTAGCCGAGATCCCCGGCGCCGTGGAACTGGCACAGGTCGCCAGCGACGACCAGCGGGCGCCGGTGACGGCGGATCTGATGGCGCTGACGCTGCGTGCGGGCGATCGCTCGAGCTATTCCGCCGATGCGATCGCGCAGGCGGATGCAGCGGCCGCTCGGATCGTGTCTGCGATCGCACAGGCCGACAGTCTGATCAATGGCTATCTCGGCAGGCGCTACACGCTGCCGCTGGCCAAGGTGCACCCGATGCTGGCGACCTGGTCGCGCGCGATCACCCGGTACACGCTGCACGGCGACCGGATCTCCGACGAGCGCACCGACCCGATCGCGCGGGACTACCGCGACGCCCTGCGCTTCCTCGAGCAGATCGCGGCCGGCAAGTTCAGTCTCGGCCTGGACGATCCGACGACCGGCAGCGGCGCGCTTGGTGACGTGCTGATCAATCCAGGTCACAAGGTATTCGGCCGGGACTTTCTGCCATGACGGTGGGTCCTTTCCCGGTCAGCCAGGCAATCGCGCACCTGCGTGCGGCCGCTCCCTTGTTGCAGATCGTTGGTGGTGCTGCGGACCTCGCAACCGCGCTCGCACAGACGCCGACCAGGCCGACCGCGGCATACATCACGGCTGCAGAGCTGGGGCGCGCGATCAAGTACACCGGCCCTGTCGCGATCCAGCAGTGCGACGTGACGTTGCGTGTCGTGCTGTTCGTCCGCAACTTCGGCATGGCAGGCACTGGCGAAAGCGCGCGCGATCAGATGGATCTGGAGGTGATCCCGCAGGTGCGCCAGGCGCTGTTTGGCTGGGCGCCTGGCGACCAATACGACGCGCTCTGGTTCCAGGCCGGGCGCGATGAGAGCTACGCCGCAGGCTGGCTGGTCAGCCAGCAGGTGTTCGGCACCAATTACCGTCTGAGCAAGCAAGTGCAGCCATGAAGCACACCCCCACCCACGGCGGCGCCTGGCGCGTCGTCAACGGCGAGCTGATCGATGAATCCGCGCAGGCGCCGGAATTGATCGAGCAGCGCGCCGCCCCCGTGTACGCGCACACCGACCTGCGCACGGCTGGTCCTGACGAAGCGGTGCCACCCATCGAAGAACCCAACCCGCCGGCGTCTGCCGGCCGCAAGACCAAGTCCAAGGAGTAAGCCTCATGGCTCAGCCGAGTCTGGAACCCTTCAAGCGGCGCGGCCTGGCGCTCGCTCTGCGCACCGCCGCCAACACGCCAGTCGTACCGACTGCAGCAGCCAACGGCGTGCTGCTGTTCAATGGCACCTCCGGAACGGAGTTCGACAAGGTCGAGCGCCCGATCGACCGACCGTACTTCACTGGGCAGCCCTTCGCTGTCGGCGCGAAGCGCGCCTTCATTGAGGGCGAGTTCGAGCTGTATCCGCCGGCATCCCCGGGCGGCGCCGCAACCAGCGACGCCGACTGTAGCGTGCTGCTACTGCCGGCGGGGATGACCGTCGTCAAGGACGCGACGGCCAAGACTACGCGGTACAACCCGATCACGACCAACATTCCGCTCTCGGACGCGAAGTGGTGGCATGCCGGCACGCTCAAGCAGGTCGCGGCCGCACGGCACAACGTGAGCAGCCTGACCCTCGCTGTCGGCGACCGCTTCAAGGGCAACATCCGTGTCCAGGGCGATTACGACACGATCAGCGAGGACGCGCTGCCGACGATCGCGTTGCCCGCCACGATTCCGACTGTCTGTCGGGCCGACAACACTGTCACCCGCATCATCGTCCTGCCCAACGGCGCGCCGCTGGTGTGCTGGGCGAAGTCCCTGGCCATCGACTTCGCGAACACCATCACGCCTAAGGAGTACACCAGCCACAAGGAAACAGGCATCACCGACCGCGCTCCGACGTGGACGCTGCGCATCGCCAAGACCGCGCTCAGCGACTTCAACCCGTGGGCGCTGCGCGACGCCGCCGCGCTGCTGCGGGTCTCGATGCGCCTGACGCCCTCCAACAACCTGTACAGCGAGCTGGGCATTCGTGGCCAGATCGACACGATCAACGAGACCGAGATCGACGGCGACTACGGGTGGGAGCTGACCGGCCCGTGCGTGGCGAGCAACGCTGGCGGCGACGAGTTCTACATCGAGTTCGGCGACAGCACGCCGTAAACAACAGCAGTTTGACCCAGCTCAAAAGCCCCGCACATGCGGGGCTTTTGCATTAGCGCGCGCTATTCCCGACAGCTTCGCGCGCGCGGGCAAAGTGGCGATGTCCCGCAGCAATGCGGGCTTCAAACCACCTTCCCAAAGGATTCGCACGATGCTCCGACTCACGAAGACCGACACGGTCGCCCTCCCGGTGAAGCTGCGGCTGCCGACCGACAACCCCAACGCCTTCAACGAAGGCACGATCACCTGCAAGGTCAAGATCCTCTCGAAGGATCGAATCAGCGAGCTGACCCAGCAGGACACCTCCGATGGCGACTACCTCCGACTGATCCTGGTCAGCGTCGACGGCCTGGGTAACGAGGACGGCAGCCCGATCAACGGCGAACCCGCACTCGCGGAGGTCTACGACGGCGCCTGGTCCACGTTCCTGCAGGCCGGCATCCTCGGCGCGTATTTCGAGCAGTACGGCGACGCCCGCGTAAAAAACTCGAAGCCGTCGCGCGGGCGCTGATTGGGAAGGGTCCACGCACTGGCGGTCGCGACCGGGAAGACGAAGATCCGGAACCGGCCGTCAGTGCGATGGATTTCCTGCGCGATGGCGGCGCTACTGAAGATGCCACCGAGCAGGTGGACGTGCTCGAGGAGAACTGGCAGGCGCTGATGGTGTTTCGGCAGTGCCGGCCGCAGTGGATCACGGGCATGCACGCGCCGCTCTACGACGGGATCAGCGCCTTGGAGATCGAGGCCGCCGCGCGGCTACATCGGGTCGCCGAGGACGACTACCCCGACCTGATCGCCAGCATCGAGGTGCTGGTCCGCGCAACCAGACAGGCGCGAAACGAACCAACTGCATAGGCGCCCAGCGTGAGCAACCCCACTGTCACCCTCCGGCTGACGGCCGACAACAGCAAGCTGCTGCCCCCAGTACGGGTATCGAGGACCGAGATCGAGGGCTTCGGTAAAGCAGCCGTGCAGGCTGGCAGGGACGCGGAGCGCGGCGGCCAGGGCGTTGCGGCGTTCGGGGCGGCATCTGACCAGGCCGGGCGCAAGGTCGCGGCCCTGAATGCCGTGCTCAACGCCGGCAAAACGGCGGTGGCAAGTTACGTTGGCATCCAGGGAGCGCGCGCCCTGGTCGCGCTGTCCGACGAGTACGCCAATATCTCCGGGCGCCTCAAGCTGGCCACTTCTGGCCAGCAGGCATTTGCCACCGCACAGGCCCAGGTGTTCGCGATTTCCCAGCGCACCTCGAGCACACTGGAAAGCACAGCCACGCTCTACGCCCGGCTTGCCCAATCGACCGCCGAGTATGGCGTCAGCCAACAGCGGCAACTTTCGCTGACGGAAACGATCAACCGTAGCTTCACGATCAGCGGCGCTAGCGCCGTGGCAGCCAGCAACACGATCACCCAGTTCAGCCAGGCGCTCGCCGGCGGCGTGCTGCGCGCGGAAGAGTTCAATTCAGTTGTCGAAAACTCGCCCCGCCTGGCCAAGGCGCTCGCCGATGGCCTGGGCGTCGGCATGGGCCAGTTGCGCAAAATGGTCAACGACGGTCAAGTCAGCGTCGACAAGCTCGTCAAGGCGCTGGAGAGCCAGTCGGCGGTCATCAAGACCGAGTTCGAGTCGATGCCGCTGACAGTCGAGCGCGCGATGGTGCAGCTGCGCAACAGCATCCTGCAGTTCGTCGGCGAAGGCTCGCGCGAGCTGGGCGCCGGCAGCGCGCTCGCCCAGGGCGTCGCGTTCCTGGCCAGGAACCTGGAGTCGCTCGACCAGGTCGTCAGCATCGTCGCCGTTGCCTTCGGCAGCAGGCTGACCGCGAACCTGATCAAGGCCACCGCGGAGAAGATCACAGCTGCGGCCGCTACCAGGCAACTTGCGCAGGTCGAGCTGGCCGCGGCGCGGGCAGCCGAGGTGCAGGCAGAAGGTCGTGTTGCGCTGGCACGCGCGGGCATCGGCGCTGCAGGTGGGCTGTCCGCCGCTGAGGCGGGCCTGGCTGCGGCGCAGGTGCGCACCGCGGCTGCTACTCAGGCCGCCTCTGTGGCGCTGTCCGCGAAAGCGGCGGCGATGCGCGGCGTGAATGCCGCGATGGCGGCCTTCGGCGGTCCCGTAGGCATCGCCATCACCGCCCTGACGCTGTTCGTCATGTGGGTCGCCAACAGCCGCGCGAAGGCCGAGGAGCTGTCCAAGGCAGTGACCGCCGGGTTTCAGCCGGCCATCGAGACGCTGAAGGGCTTCACCCGCGAGACCGCCAACACCTCCTTTGCCAACCTCTCCAGCTCGGTCGAAACGCTCGGCAAAGCAACCGAGGAATTGGAGGTTGTGAAAGGCCGCTACGACGAGCTGGTGCGCGCACGCGACGTATGGCTCGCGCGCGCCGGCGTCGTGCCGCCTGGATTCAACGAGCAACTGCAGGAGGCCGCCCAGAATCTGTCCGCGGCCCGCCTGCGTCAGGAACAGCTTTCCCAAGGCTACGAGCGGGCGACCGGCGTCGCTGCTGACCTGGTGCTGGAGTATGCCGGGGTGACCAACGCCACCGCGGCGCAGCGCGACAGCCTGGAAGCGCTCATCAAGCGCCAGGCGAATCAGAGTCTCACGCTCGAACAGACCAAGCCGCTGCTGGTCGACTGGGCCAAGCAGATGCTCGACGTGGACGCCGCCAACCGCCTCGCGGCGGCGAGCATGGAGCGGCTCGGCCCCGCCGCGGCCGCCAGCGGCGCGGCAGTGAAGGCAGCAATGGCCGACATCTCGCAGACGCTGAACCAGCAGATCCAGCAGATGCAGCTCAAGGCGATCGAGCAAAGCCAGGGCAAAGCCGCGGCATTGCGTGCTGGCCTGATCAAGACGCTTGCGGACAAGGGGATCGACCCGACCAGCAGCCAGGCCCAGCAGCTCCGCGCGCTCAACGAGCAACTGATCGCCGTCACCGAGCAGAACGATCGCTACACCAAGGCCACCCAGGCAGCGACCAAGGCCGACAGCGCGGCAAAGCAAGCGGCCGAGAAGCTTAAGACCGAGCGGCAAGCGCAGGCCGACGCCCAGGCGAAGTACGCCGCCCAGGCCGCGGAAGCAGCGGCGACGCTCGATGGTCCGCTTGCCGAGGCCGAGGGCAAACACAAGCGCCGCGTGATGGAACTGGACATCGAACTGCGTAAGCACAAGCTCACCCAGGCGGACTACAACACCCTGGTGCGCGCGTCTGCCTATGAGTTGTCCGAGGCCAGCAAGGCGCTGCAAAAGCAGCAAGCCGCGCCGCAGGCGCTGCTCAGCAGCATGTCCGCCGAGATCGGGCTGCTGGGCAAGCTCGGCCTGGCGCGCGAGCGCGCCACGCGCCAAGCGCGCAACGAGCACGACATGCTGGAGGCGATCGCCGAGGCAAAGAAGGCAGGTGCGGTCATCAACGCCGACATGACGGCAAGCCTGGTCGCGCAGGCCCGAGCCTATGCGGACGTGTCGATAGCCGCCGAGCAGCACGCCGCCGAGCTGCAGGAATGGGCGGACGTGGCCACGCGCGGCGTCGCCGGCTTCGCTGATTTGCTCTCGGACACCTTCAGCGGCGGCATCAAGTCCTCAAAGGACTTTTTCGCCGAGCTTCGAGACGTGTTTAAACGTGGCTGGCGCGACGTGATCCGCACGCTGCTCGAGCAGCACTTCGTGCGTCCGTTCCAGCAGATGATCACCAGTGCCATTGGCGGTGCGTTCTCCAGCGGCAGCAGTGGCGGTTGGATGTCGCAGTTGGCGGGCATGTTCGGTGGCGGGCGCGGCCTGACCGGCACGAACTCGATGGCAGCACAGAGCGGCTGGGGTAACGCGATCATGGCGGGCGCCGGCTCGCTCACTGGGTTCGGCAACAACAACATCGCCGCTGGCGGCGCAGGCGGCTACAACCTCGGCGCGCTGCAGGCGCTCTATGGTGGCGGTGGCAGTGGCGTGAGCGCAGCGGCGATGCCGTGGCTCAGCGCCGTCGGCGGTGCACTCTACGGGTACAAGAACGCCGGCAGCGGCGGCCTGTCCTCTGCCGCCGCGGGCGTCAGTTACGGCACGCTCGGCTACGTGGGCGGCACCCTAGCCGTCGGCGCGCTCAGCGGCGCCACTGCGGCGACGGCCGCGACCGCGGGCGCTGGTCTGTACGCCACCGGCTCGGCAGCAGTGGGCGGCGCGGCCGCCGGCGCTACCGGCGCTGCCGCGGCCATTCCGGTCGTCGGCTGGATCGTGGCTGCGCTGGCGCTGATCGACCTGGCCAGCGGCGGCAAGCTCTTCGGCACCAAGTACAAAGCCAAGGAGATCACCTCGACGCTCGGCGTCAACGATGCCGGCGGTTACGCCGAGGCCGAGTTGCTGGAGGAGCGGCAGAAGGCGCTGTTCGGCGGACGCAAGCAGCGCCGCCGCTCAATCGACCCCGGCGACGAGTCCCGCAAGGCAGCCGACGATCTGTACGCCTCGATCCGGGACACCGCGCAGCAAGCGGCTGACGCGCTGGGCCTGGCCAGCATCGACATCATCGAAGGTAGCTTCACCCGCGTGACCAATGCGAAGGGCAAGCTGAAGTCGGAGTTCAGCACCGTGCTTGGGGCGGTCTACAAAGAAACGGGCGAGGAGTTCGCGCAGCGACTCAACGCCGAGCAGATCATCGGCCAGATTTCCCAGCTCGATCACACTGCGGGGCTGATCGCGCAGCGCTGGCGCAGTTCCGCGGCGACGCTGGATGAGGGTGCGCAGTTCCTCCTGGCGGCGGCCGTGGACATCAACAATGGCGCCGGCCTGCTGACCACCGGCGGCCTGTCGCGCCTGACCGACCTGGTCGAGCATCTGGGCCGCGCTGGCGAGACCCTGAGCCAGACCTACCAGCGCGTGATGGCCGGGGCCAGGACGTATGCCGCGACCGCAGCGGCCGCGTACCAGGAAGTGGCCACCCAAGGGTTCAGCGAGTTTGCCAAGCAGCGCCTGGCAATCGCGCAGGAGGAAAAGCAGCGTATCAAGGCGCTGCAGGACCAGGCGCGAGCGCTGCACGGCCTGTCGGCGCGCGAGGAAGACCTTGCAGCGGTGCGTCGGGCCGCGCAGGTCAAGACCGATGCGCTGGTGCGGTCGCTGGAGTCGGAGCTGGTCGACCTGGCGCTGAACCGGATCAATGATCAGATCCAGCAGCTCGGCGGCGCGGCCGATGGGGCTGGCAGCAAGATCGAGAGCTTCATCAAGTCGCTGGCGCTGAGCGACACGCTGTCGCCGGATACGGACGCCACGAAGCGCTACACCGCCAGCGAGCTGATGCGAAGCGCCGCCGCAAGCAATAACGTCGACAGCTTCACCCAGTACGCGCAGCAGTTTCTAGAGATCAGCCGCAAGCTCAACGCCAGCGGTGCCGCCTATCAGGCGGACTATTCGGAGGTCAACCAGCTCGCGAAGCAGTTCGGCGCGGATGGCGGCAGCACGTCGCTGCAGCAGTTGTACGTCCAGCGTGCGGCACTGCAGGCCCAGCAGGAGGCGGCGGCACGCCTGGAGCGGGCGCAACGCATCGCGCAGGGAGTCAGCGATCTCGCCGGCGTCAACGGAGAGGATCCGCTCAAGATCCTGCGCAAAGTGACCGGCATGTCCCCCGAGGCGCTGGCCAGCGATCTGGGCCTCTCGCTCTCCGGTCTGCAGGACTACCTGGCAGCCCAGAAGACGGACCTGAGCGACCTCGCGGAGATCCTCGAAGACCTACCCGAGCGCATCGCGCGGGCGATGGTGACGGTGCTGGCTGATCGCGAGGTCCCCACGACGACCCCCGCCGCGACGGCAAAGCCATCCCAAGGCGGTAGCGCTACGACCGCGCCCAGCGCCGGCAGCTCGAGCACCGACGAGATCCTGATCGTGATCCGAGATGGCATACAGAAGCTCGTCAACCACTCCGACAATGCCCGGATCATGGCGCTATGAGGCCGCTCATCCTCGTGGACATTGGCGGCGAGAGCCTGCCGGTTGTAACGCCGGTTAATCGACCTGCGCTGAACTGGGTCCCGCCCAAGGTGCCAGCCGTCGTCGTCGCGCCGCCCAGCGGCGTGCAGGTGGTCCCCGCTGTGGACACCATTACGATCACCTGGGAGCGTTCCCCGCTGATCGGCGCTATCTATGTGGTCTGGCGCGCGCCCGACGTCAACGGTGGTCCAGGCTCCTGGTCGATGGTTACGCGCACCAGCGACACGCGTTACACCTACACCGATCCGACGGGCGCGACGAGCTGGTGGAAGGTCACGGTCATGGTGAACGGCGTTGCATCGCTGGACTCCGGCCCGATGGCCACGGTGCCGGTGCAGCCGCTCCTGCAGGGCGACCTGACCGAGGTGATCGAGCAGGTCGACCAATACTCGGAGGCCGTGATCAAGCAGGCCATCGATATCAGCAAGGTCAACGACGCAGCGGTGGCCAACCGCGCTTACATCGCCGACCTGCAGACCACCAAGGTCAGCGCCGATGGCGCGGCGGCGATCGTCAAGGAGCAGGTCGGCGCCGCGACTGCCGGCATGACCGCCACCGTGCAGGACGTCTCCAAGGCTGTGGCCGATCTGAACGGCGACCTGGAGGCCAGTCGCAACATCAAGGTGCAGACCACCAAGTCCGGCAAGTCGTACCTGGCCGGCATCGGCATTGGAGTCAAGGCCAGCGGTGGCCTGACGCAGAGCGAGATTGCGATGCTGGCCGACCACTTCGTCTTCATGACCTCGGTGGACGACGACACCTACTACTACCCACTGGAGATCGTTGGCGGCAAGGTCTACATCAACGCGGCGATGATCCGCGATGCAACGATCAACTTCGCGAAGATCAGCGAAGAGCTGAAAACCTCGAATTACCAATGGGATGGGTCGCAAGGCATCTACAAAGGCTGGCGGCTCGCGAAGAACGGGCAGGCGCAGTTTGGTGGCGACGTTGAGGTGCGCGGGACGGTCTACGCCGACAAGCTGATCGGCGAGGTGCAAAAAAAGACGGTCGTCAACTGGGAAGGCAACACCGCCGCATCTTCCGGCGCGTCGCTGGTCACGTTCGAGCTGGCATCGCCCATTCTCGAAAACGGCAGCCACACGCCGATGATCCAGCTCACGCTGGAGTTCAACAACACGGCGGGCGACCCAGCACGGGGCAACTACGTAGTCGAGCGGCTATACAACGGCGGCTGGATCAAGTTGCGTGAGCGGGCCGTATATCTTGGCACCGGCGCAAGCGGGAACGCCTCAATCACGATCGTGGATGACGATGCGAGCGATGCCCGCACCTACCGCTTGCGCGTCGCCGATGGCGGGCTGCGCAGCGGCAGCTTCATGTTCACCAACGTCAACGGCATCGTCTTCGGGGTCAGGTAATGGCAAACGGGTATCTCAGCAATGCCGAACTGGCGAACATGGTTGCTGCGCTGGTCGAGCGATACAACGTGTTTACCGACCAGCAAATCGGATTCTTCACCACGTCGAACGAGACTGCGCCGATCACGCTGGACAATACCGCGATCACGGTGCCCTCGCTCAAGGCGTTGCTGGCCAGGGGCACGCTGTCGATCTACGCCACCACGGCGGCTGGGCTGGCAGCCACTGCGAGTGGCCAATTCTTCCAGGTGCTGGAGAACGCGGGAGAGTACCTGGCGCTGTACCGTAACAGCGGTGGCGTCGCGATCGCCGTGGCGAAGTATCCCAGCAGGGACGCTGTCGCCGGAACCTCGTTCATGGAGGACATCACGTCAGCGATCGGTCGCGCCGATGCAGTCATGCTGACGCCGTTCAACGAGTTTGACCTGGACACCATTGCGCAGGTTGACTCCTCCGGGGCGGGCTTCAACACCGTGCTGGATGAACTGGTCAACAACATCACCTTCGCCGAAGCCAGGACCAACTTCATCTACATGTGCCGCGACGACCTGGCGCGCCTGACCGGCGTACGCACGGTGATGGTGTGGACACAGTGGTTCTCCGTTTGCAGCAGTATCGCGGGGACCGATCCGGGCGCCGTGCAGCCGGCTATCAACGCGGAGATCGCGGAGAAGCTGTCCCAGCCCTCGCAGTGGGAGGTCGCTGGCAAGACCCCGTCCAACGCCCTACAGCTTGCCGGCCGTGCTGGCGGAACGCAGAACGAAGCGTCGCAGATCCGCGGCATGAAGCACCTGATCGAGCGGGGCTACCAGGTCGGGTTCGTCCCGATCGTGCTCGGTCGCGTCAACGACGGCAGCTTGGCCGAATCCCATGCGCTTGTCTGGCGCGGCTTCTTCAACTTCAGATCGACACAGGCGCTCTCAAGCTGGATCGATAGCTATAAGGCGTTCCACGCTCACTACATCACGCTGTTCAAAACGCATGGCATCGTGCCGGCGTGCTGGTACGTCGCATCCGAGTTCAGCGCGATCGAGCGCGCGGCCCCGGACGCGCAGTGGGCCATCTGGATCGCCGCATGTGCCGACATCGCCGCCAGCGTCAAGGCGGCGTTCCCCAACTGCGCGGTCACCTACGCGGCGAACTACACCGAGTACGGCGTGGGTTCCGGGTATCGGCTTGACGCGATCTGGAGCAACCCGGACATCGACAGCGTCGGGATCGAGTGGTACTTCCGTCTGACCACCAGCACGGACGGTTCCGCGGAGGAGATCTCGGCGGGCCTGGTCGCTGGTGAGGACATGGACTACACCTGCAGCACTTCCGACGATGCGCAGCGAAAGCTGACCGGCTCCAGTGGTAAAGGCAAGGCCAACGAAACTCGCACACCGATCAACGCGAGCGCCGGCATCAAGAACACGATCGGGTTCTGGCAGGGGTGCCACTATGTGCCGAAGCGTAGCGGCTACATCGCCGAGGCGACATCGCAACCCGGCTACGGGCGGGGATACGACCCGTTCGGGCTTGCGGGCATGGAAGGCAACGCCACCACTGCCGTCGAATCCGGCTTCGTCTATCCCGGCACTTCCGGTTCGCACATGCCGCCGCCGGACACCGCGACGTTCCTGCGATGCGACGGCACCAGTACCGGCGGCTATGGCAAGGTCACGACGCCGACCTACAGCGGCGGCAGTCAGAGCGAGTGGTCGATCACGCTCGACTTCCAGGTGACGGCCTTGCCGGCGGACAACTACGCGCGCGTGCTGGAGCTGGCCGGCTACATCGAGTTGATGCTTGACCAAGGTGGCGGCTTCAAGCTCGGTTTGGGCAGTAGCTACTACATCACGCTGGGCGCGCTCGATACGATGCCGCACACCCTGCGCGCGTCGCTCAACAGAACAACGAACACCCTCACGGTCGTGTGGGACGGCGCAAGCGCCGACTACGGCGTCGACAGCGGCTCGGCGATCGCCATTCCGTCTGGCACATCGCTCTACCTCGGCGGCTACAACGAAAACTACGCCTTGACAGCGTGCAAGATCTTCAAGTGCGCGCTCTTCTTCACACGGGATAGCCAGCGCTGGGGAGGCACCTACTACTTTGACGAGACCTATGCCGGCGTCCGAACCGCGTGGACGCCGAAGATGAAGCGGATATCGGCGACCGAGCTGGGGTTCGCATCGATCGGCGGGACATGCGTGGAGCCGAGCCAGTTCACTTACGCGGATCTCGGCGCGCAGCCGCTGACGTTGCCGTCGATCCTCAATGCGACCACGCGCTCGATCTACGAATCGTTCTTCGAGGCTGGTTGGAAGCCGGTGGAGGTCTACTCTTCCTACGGCAGCAACTTCAATTACGCGCCCTTCGAACAGGTCTACGCCTTACGCGAGACGCTGCGGCACATGGAGTCCCTGCAGCGCAGGGGAATGATGGATTCGATCTGTCTCTACAACATCGACGCACGGCCAGCAGCGGCGATGGCCGCAAAACTCAACGGTACGCTGTACTACACCGACGCGCCGATGAACGTGTTCGGCCACGCGCTTAATGGCAAGCTCGCGGGCGGCAGCACGCTGTTCCACAGCCGCATCCTGGCAAGCGGGAGCATCTTCTGATGGCGCGCCAGTACGCACGCTGGGCCACGAGTCCGATCGGCCTGGGCCTGCTGGTCGAGGATGGTGGCTTGACGCTGGCCACCGCCGGCAGCACGACGTTGAACCACCTCGCGCGCAGCACGATCGCGCACGCTGAAGGTACCCACGGCGTCGAGTTCTTCCTGTGGGGCGATGGAACCGTGCAGGCGACGATTGGCGTCGTGTCGCCCGCAGCACCGCTTTCAGCCGAGGTCGGCTACGCGAACGGCATAGGCTGGCGCCTGTATGACGGCGTCATCGTGCGCAATGGCACGGTCGTGGCGAGTGGCCTGGCGATGCCATCCCGAGGCGAAGCCCTGGGCGTCCGCGTCGTCCTCGGTGCGCCATCGGTCGTGGAGTTCTACCGTGGCGGCATCAAGGTGGCCTCGCAGGAAATCACGCTCGCTGGTGGCGTGCACTTCGCCGCGTCTCTCGCGACTGACGATGCCGCCGGCTTGCGCTGCGCGATCAACGCCGGGCAGTGGCAGGGTCTGAGCGCCGCTGTCGGCGCGGGCTGGTATGGCACCGATGCGGCGGCGGACGCGCTGCACCTGTCCAGCGAGGACTACATGACCGGTTCGGCCGACGTACCGGCCAGCACGCCTTATCTGGGCCTGCTGGCCAGCGACGGCATATCGACGGTCGCCAGCGTCAGCTTCTGGCCCTGGGACACCACATCGCGCAGCGGGGCCGCGCAGATGCGCGTGCTCGATGCGGGCGGCGCCCTGGATGCAGCCGCGCTCGGCGCGCTGCGGAACCAGCCCGTGCGTGTACGTCAGGTCGACCAAGGTGCCCCCCTCTCAACCGCCACCGCGGTCGCGCGCTACGTGCTCGACCGAATCGACATCGAGGACGACGGCACCAAAGCACTGGTGCTGCGTGACGCGCACGATGACCTGGACGACCCGCTGAGCCGCGCCGTGTTTCTGCCGCCGCAGGGCGCAAGCAACGCATGGCAGTCCCAGCCGGTGATCATCGGCGCGGTGCGCAGCGCGCCAGGTATCTCAGTCAACAGCGATGGCAGCCAGCAATGGCTATGCGAGGCGCCACTGGGCAGCGTCGGCGCCGTGCTGGACCGTGGTGCGTCTCTCGCCGCAGGTACGGCTTACTCGCTCGCCGGGGATGGCCAGCAGATCGTCCTCACCTCTCCGCCGGTGGGGCCGCTGGTCGCCGACGTTTCAACCCTAGCAGCCATGGCGCCGGCGACGCTGCGCCAGGCGCTGGGGGACGTGTTCGGCCGTATCGGCAAGTCGGCCTGGTCGGGCGATGATGCCAGCGCGATCGACACGGTTACGGGTTACGCCGGCGTCGGCTTCTACGCTGGCGCCGGTGCGGCCGCGACGCCTCGAACAGCGCTGTCCGAGATCCTTGGCAGCTATAGCGCGGATTGGTGGCAGGACGGCGACGGCGTGTTGCGACTGGCCAGGCTCATCGACCCGGAAACCGTCCCTGACTCGGATCTGGCGTTCTCGCTGGACTGGACCGAACTGGCTGCGGATCTCGTCGTTATGCCCGACCTGGCGCCCAATCTCTCCCGTCGCCTGGCTTACCAGCCGAATGCGGCCGTGCTCGACATGGGCGACTTGATCACCGACCTGGTGCAACTGCCCCCGTCGATGCGCCAGCAGCTCATCTCGTCCTACCGCGGCCAGGTGTATGCCGCAGGCCCACTGGCGGGGCGCTATGCACATGCCGAGACCGCTCAGCCGCAGCCCTCGCGCTTCGATCGCCGCGAAGATGCGCAGACAGAGATCGATCGGATCGTAGCGCTCTATGCCGTGGCGCGGAACTTCTATGCCGGCCGCGTCACTGGCCGGGCCGACCTGCAACTGATGCCCGGTCAGGTTGGGCGCATCACGTATCACCGATATGGCCTGCATGCCGGCCGCAAGGTCTTGGTCACCGGCGTGACGAGCAACCGGGTCACTGGCGACCACACACTCAAATTCTGGGGTGCATGATGCTGATCGGCTACGGACAACCGGCCCTGGCGCCGAGCATCGATGGCGCGACCGCGACGAACCTTTCCGCCCTGGTCGACGGCCGCCCCTCAAGCGTAGCGCGGGTTAGTGGCGGCGGAAGCGGCGGCGTGCGGTTGCGTGCTGACTGGGCCACTGCCACCTCTGTTCGCATCGTTGCGGCGCTGGGTCTGACTTGCACCGCCGGCACTGCGCTTGAACTGACCGGCAAGCGCGCCGGCGATAGCGAGTACGGCTATGCACTCGGCGGCACCGCCACGACCCAGCCGGTGGTGGAGTTGGTCGACGGCAGCCGCGCGGCGTGGTGGGTGCTGCCGGAGGGCAATGCACGCCTGGTCGGGCTGCAACTGGAGGTCGCTGCCGGAGCGTTCGATATCGGCGAGTTGATCGTGCTGCAGGGCGTCGAACTGCCCCACGAACCTGGTTCGAGCTGGGATCGCATCGACCCGAGCATCGTCGCCCGCACGATCGGTGGCGCTCTGAACGTCATCCCGCGTCGCACTTACCGCCGCCTGCGCGTGCGCCCGACCGCCGACTATCTAGACGCGGTGCGTGGCGGCGGACTCGCGAACGGCATGGATTGGGACAAACTGGTGTACGCGCTTTCCGCAAGCGCACGCGTCGCCGCGCTCCTGCGTTGGGACGACGCGGCGGAGCTTCATCGCACGGCCGTTTATGGCACTGCGGCCGCCGCGGCGATCACCCACCGAGCAGGCCCAATGTTCAACACCGAGCAGTGGACATTCGAGGAGATCCCTCCGATCTAAGAGACAGGGCGACGGGCCGATGCCGGCAAGCACCGACCCGCCGCCGTAACCGCGTGATCAGCCACGCGACCAAAGCCAAGGCCCTGCCGCTCCCGCGAGAGCGTGAGGATCTTGGCGATTCATCATCGCAAAGGCTGAGATTTGAAAACGAAGACGTTGTTCCCCTGGCCGGGTGGTAAGACCCGGTTGCTGCAGCACCTGCTGCCGCTGCTCTCTGAAAACCCGCATCAAACCTACGTTGAAGCGTTCGCCGGCGGCGCCGCCCTGCTGTTCGCCCGCGAGCCGGCGAACGTCGAAGTGATCAACGACGTGCACGGCGAGCTGGTGCGCCTCTATCGCGTTGTGGCCAACCACCTGGACGAGTTCATGCGCCAGTTCCGTTGGGCGCTGACGAGCCGCGAAATGTTCAAGTGGGCGCAGCTCCAGCACCCTGACACGCTCACGGACATCCAGCGTGCGGCTCGGTTTTTCTACCTGCAGCGCTTGTCCTTTGGCGGGAAGGTGACCTCACAGACGTTCGGTACGGCCGCGCGATCGCCCAAAACCATCAACCTGCTGCGCCTGGAGGAAGATCTAAGCGCAGCGCATTTGCGGCTGCACCGGGTCGTGGTGGAGCAACTCGGGTGGGAGGCTTGCCTGTCCAAGTACGACACGCCCGAGACTCTGTTCTTTTTGGACCCGCCGTACTGGCAAACGGAGGGCTACGGTGGCGCCTTCGCGCTCGATGAGTACGACCGCCTGGCCGAGGCGATGTCCGGCCTACAGGGGCGCGCGATCCTGACAATCAACGACCATCCCGACATGCGCGCTCGCTTCGACAAATTCCACGGCAAAACGGTGAGAATCGACTACACCATCGGCCGCCAGTCAGCAGCCAGGAAGGAGCGGATTTACACCACATGGCGGGCGTCGCGGCGGCGGTAATTCCACCCTGTCCAACGGCTGTCTGGGAGCGGTGCGGCGACTGGATCTACGTCGGGGATCGAGCGTCAATGTCCGCACCCTAACTAGCTACGGAAACCTCCATGAGCCTGCCCCGCACCGCCGACGAACGTACCCGCGCCCTGTGCGCCGAAGCCGCCCATGCAGTCCATGAGGCCCTTCGGGGCGCCGATAGCAACGTGCTGCTGGCGCTGGTGCAGGACCTGGCGGACGCCAAACTGGAAGCACTGCGCACTTTGGCAGATCGGGGCCTGGATGCGACTGGCCGCTTCGTTGGTAGGCAGGCAGCCTGGGAGGCGGTGCCGTAGTGAATGTCTGAACTGACAGGGTGCCTGTCAGGGTAAAATTTCAGCAAAGAAAAACGGGCCTTTTAGGCCCGTTTTTCTTGGTCGCAGATTCCTTGCCGCAGATGTCGAAGATACGCTTAGCTCAAGCCCCTTCGGAACCGCAGGCTTTCCTAGCGTACTTGTAGTCGACCAACACCCAAGTGCCTCCGTTCGAGCCAGAAACGAACTTGTAGCTCCACGACTGGGAGACGCCACCACTGCAGTTTGAGACTGAATATGTGTCTCCGGGCTGTCCGGGCGGTAGCGGGCCCGGCGGGCCATCCCCAGGCGACTGCGGGCGTACACGACCGTCCGTTGTACGGGTATATGTGACGGTAACGTCCTGCAGCTTATCGAACTCCCCGATCAGATGCCCGTTTACATACTGAGCATGCTGCCGAAGCCAAGCCACAACCGCCTGCTGCTCAGGAGACTTGTCGGCATAGGTTGCCGTGGTGGTGATGATGAATGGCGACGAGGGCGCAGCGCCGGCGAAAAGCGGGGCAACGAGAAGCTGAGCCGCGAATACAAATTTCAGCAGGTTCTTTGCGAGATTCATGGTGATCTTCCATGGCGGATAGGCGCTTACACCAAGACGCTATTCCCATCCCTAACCAGCCACAAGACCTGGCGACATTTGTCTACCATATAAGCCGTTCAGCTAGACCAGAGCGAGGTCTCAGCCCTGGAGATCGATGGCGATAGCATTAGCCCATGCTTCCAGACGACTTCCAGTGGGACCCCGAAAATCAGTGGCGCCAGCACTGGCTGAGGTGTGGCCGGGTGATAGTCGCTGGGGTAAGCATGACCGCATTTGCTGGCATATGGATTGGCAGCGTCAATCGGCACGAGGAGCGCTCAGCAAACTACGCCTACGCCTACTTCGGGAAGCGGGAGGTAGCGCTGCGTATGGCCGAGCGATGGGCGTGCGCATGCGCGGTCCGAGTACGCCATGAGATCCTGACGGGCAGCCGCCGCCGGCCGCCTGAGAGGCCGGCCAGTCGGGACGAGAAGCGGGTGCAACGCCAGCTAAGGGGATAGGCTCCCGGCCTGCTAGGGCTGCACGGCCCGTTTTACTAACCGGAGGCTTCTCATTGAGGGGCCTTTAGGGGGGCTTCAAACTGGCCCGTAGGACTTTGCAGACCATGTGTCCCGGCTTCGCAAACCATGTGTCCGCTTACAGGCGTGCCGCCGCGTGTCGGCGCATGGCAACCCTTGTTAAGTTGTTGCTAACGATTTACATTTGCGTTCTGCGACGGCCATCCACGGCCACAGCCTCTCCGCCAGCCCGATGGGCGAGCCGCGCCGGATCCCGGCCGTGGAGGCTGGCTGCGCCTGTCGCTTTCCTCCACCGCGTCGCTGCCGCGCACCACCCCCGCGAGATCATTCCATGCGTTCTTCCGTTTCCCACCGTCTGCTCTACCTCGCCCTGCTGTCCGCGCTCTCCGGCGCGCCGGCGCCGTTGCTCGCCGCCGAAGCCGCGGCCGACGTGCAGCCGACCACGCTGGACAAGGTGGAAGTCAGTGGCAGCCCGAGCCGCGCGCAGCCGTCCACCACCACCCGTCTGCCGCTGACGCTGCAGGAGACGCCGCAATCGGTGAGCGTGCTGGGCCAGCAGCGGCTGGAAGAGGAATCGCTGTTCAGCATCAACGACGTCATGCGCAACGTCACCGGCGTCAACGTGTCCTTCTTCGACACCCAGCGTCCGCTGTACTTCGCGCGCGGCTTCCAGATCACCGACTTCCAGGTCGACGGCCTGCCCACCTACAGCGGCTCCACCAATCAGGAATACGACATGGTCTTCTACGACCGCGTCGAGGTGATCCGCGGCGCCAACGGCCTGCTCAGCGGCGCCGGCATTCCCTCGGCCACGGTCAACCTGCTGCGCAAGCGCCCCGGCAAGACCTTCGATGCGTCCTTCGCGGCCTCGCTCGGCACGTGGGATTTCCGCCGCACCCAGGCCGACGTCACCGCGCCGCTGACCGCCGACGGCCGCTTCCGCAGCCGCTTCGTCGCCGCCTGGCAGGATCGCGGCTACTACTACGACCACTACACCGAGCAGAAGATGTCGGGCATGGCGGTGCTGGAAGGCGACCTGACCGACTCCACCACGGTCACCGTCGGCTACCAGCGCCAGGACAACGATCCGGTCGGCTCGACCTGGGGCACGGTGCCGTACTTCTTCGCCGACGGCGGCTTCGCCGACCTGCCCAGCTCCACCAACCTGGCGCCGAAGTGGGCGCGCTGGCAGCGCAACACCCACACCACCTTCGCCAACCTGGAACAGCGCTTCGGCGAGAACTGGCTGCTGAAGGTCAACCTGGCGCGCACCGAGGGCGAGGTCGACAACCTGCGCGTCTACGGCAGCGGCTATCCCAAGCGCGACGGCAGCGGCATCTACCTGCGCGCGGCCGCCGGGCAGACCACCGATACCCGCGACGGCCTGGACGTGTACCTGTCCGGCAGCTTCCCGCTGTTCGGCCGCGACCACGACCTGGTCCTCGGCGGCAGCTGGCAGGACCTGCAGTCGACCACGCCGACCCTGGCGCTGCGCTATCCGGGCGACTGGACCACCTGCGGCCGCGAGCGTTGCTACTACATCCCCAACGTCTACGACTGGCATGGCGACGTGGGCCAGATCACCGCCGCCCGTACCGGCGCGCGGCGCGAGGCGCGCACCACCCAGCGCGGCGTGTACGCCTCCACCCGGCTGCGCTTGGCCGAACCGCTGTCGCTGATCGCCGGCGCGCGCCTGAGTTCCTGGCAGACCCGCACCCAGGCCTTCGCCGCCGACGGCAGCTACACCGGCACCAGCGGCCGCTACCGGGTCAGCGACGAGGTCACCCCCTATGTCGGCCTGGTCTACGACATCACCCCGGCCGTCTCCACCTACGCCAGCTACACCGAGATCTTCAATCCGCAGAACTACAAGGACAAGGACAACAACCTGCTGGCGCCGGTGCAGGGTTCCAACCTGGAGGCGGGCGTCAAGGCGCAGCTGGCCGACGGCCGCGGGCTGCTCAGCGCGGCGGTGTTCGAGGCCAAGCAGGACAACTACGCGGTGCGCGACATGACCCAGCCGGAAGCCTCGCTGCCCGACGGCAGCTCGGCCTACATCGGCGTCGACGGCACCAAGAGCCGCGGCTGGGAAGTGGAATACAACGGCGAACTGCGTCCGGGCTGGACGCTCAATGCCGGCTACACCCACGCCAAGGTCACCCGCGCGCCCACCGACGCGATCTACGCCAACCTGCCGGAGGACTATCTGCAGCTGTCCACCCAGGTGCGCCTGCCCGGCGCCTGGCAGCGCCTGAGCCTGGGCGGCGGCGTGAGCTGGCAGAGCGCGGTGCGCGGCTACAACATCCAGCGCCCGGTCGGCGACGGCAGTGCCGCCACGCGCCCGGTCACCGTGGTGCAGGACCCGTACGCGCTGGTGCATTTCAACGCCAACTACCAGCTCAGCACGCAGTGGACCGCGACCCTGGCGGTGACCAATGCGCTGAACAAGAAGTACTGGGCCAACCTGGACTACCAGAACTACGGCGAACCGCGCTTCGTGAGTTTCACGCTGCGCTGGCGGTACTGAGGCGCGGTGGGGTACCGGTGGGACTGCGCCGGGTAGGAACTGGCGCTGGCGGTCGGACCCTCACCCCCGGCCCCTCTCCCGGCGGGAGAGGGGAGCGGCAGGCGGAGGCGTTGCGCTGTCGGTTTCAGCCCGGGCTGGCGGTACTGACCTGCGGTGTGGTGCGGGTGGGACTGCGCTTAGTAGGAAGCGGCCCTGGCGGTCGGACCCTCACCCCCGGCCCCTCTCCCGGGGGAGAGGGGAGGCACGCCTCAGTCCTTCGGCTTGCAGGGATCGTCGCGGCGCAGCAGGCGGCCGAGCCGCGACGGCGGTTCGCACGGCGGCGGCGCCGGTTGCGCGGCCTTTGCCGCCGCGGCTGCGGCCGCCGCACGCTGCTGCTGCAGTTGCGCCAGCTTGGCCTTGATCTGCGGCATCGCCGCCAGCGCGGCCTTCTCGCCTTCCAGGATCGCGGCGTTGCGCTGGGCGAAGTCGGCTGCGCCGATGTCGTTGACCTTGGGCCGGATCACGATGTCGGCGCGGCCCAGTTCCTGCTGGCCCAGGCGCTGGCCCATGATCGCGATCGACTGGTTGACGGTGCCGAGCATGCTGCCCGGGTTCTTGCCGCTGGCCTTGCTGGAGATGTCCACGGCGATGACGAAATCGGCGCCGAGCTGGCGTGCGGCGTCCACCGGCACCGGGCTGACCACGCCGCCGTCCACGTAATGGAACTTGCCGATGGCGACCGGCTCGAACACGCCGGGGATGCTGCTGGACGCGCGCACCGCCTGGCCGGCGTTGCCGCGCACGAACACGGTGCGCTCGCCGTCTTCCAACCGGGTGGCGACCGCGGCGAACGGCCTGGCCAGCTTCTCGATCGGCTTGCCCTTGAGTTGGGCGTTGACATAGTCCTGCAGCGCTTGGCCCTGCACCAGGCCGCCGGAGAACAGACGCATGTCGCGGATGCTGCTCTCGTCCAGCGCCACCGCCGCCTGCTGCATCTGGAACGCGTCCATGCCGCTGGCGTACAGCGCGCCGACCACGCTGCCGGCGCTGGTGCCGGACACCACCGTCGGCTCCAGGCCGTTGGCCTGCAGCATCTTGATCACGCCGATGTGGGCGAAGCCCTTGGCCGCGCCGCCGCCCAGGGCGATGCCGATGCGCAGCGGCTTGGCCGCCGGCGTCGGGGCCGGTCCGTTCACCACCGGCGCCGGCGGCGCCGGCTTGGGTTCGCCGCCGCAGGCGGCAAGCAGGCCGAACAGGGACAGGGACAGCAGCAGGCGCGGGGAGCGGAACACGGTCATGGAAGCGTCGCGGGAAGGAGGAAGGAGCCGGCGCGAGCATAGCCGCATCCTCCTGCACCGCCCACGACCGGAGGTCATGCTGTGGGCTGCGCGGGTGCTTGAGTGGGGGTGTGGGGGCTGAACTACCAATTCTGCGAGGCGCTGCGCGTCCGTACCCTCACCCCAACCCCTCTCCCGGGGGAGAGGGGCTAGGCATGCCGTCTTAGAACCTGTTGTCGCCGTCCAGGATCCGGCCGAAGTCGCCCAGCACCGAGCCTTCGCCGCGGTTCTGCCCGCCGCCCTGCGGCGCGGCGGCGAGCATGCGTCCGGCCAGGCGCGAGAACGGCAGCGACTGCAGCCAGACCTTGCCGGGGCCGGTGAGGGTCGCCAGGAACATGCCTTCGCCGCCGAAGAACATGCTCTTGATGCCGCTGACCGGGCGCACGTCCATGTCCACCGAGGAATGGAAGGCGACCACGCAGCCGGTGTCTACGTCCAGGCGCTCGCCGGCGGCCAGTTCGCGCTCGACCACGCAGCCGCCGGCGTGCACGAACACCCAGCCGTCGCCCTCGAGCTTCTGCATGATGAAGCCTTCGCCGCCGAACAGGCCGGTCATGACCTTGCGCTGGAAGTGGATGCCCAGCGAGACCCCGCGCGCGCCGGCCAGGAAGCTGTCCTTCTGGCAGATCAGGCGGCCGCCGTGCTGGTCCAGTTTCATCGCCAGCACCGTGCCGGGGTAGGGCGCGGCGAAGGCGACCTTGGCCTTGCCATGGCCCTGGTGGGTGAACACCGTGGTGAACAGGCTCTCGCCGGTGACCAGGCGCTTGCCGGCCGACAGCAGCTTGCCCATCAGTCCGCTCTGGTTGCCGCCGGAGCCGTCGCCGAACACGGTGTCCATCCGCACCGCCGCGTCCTTGAACATCAGCGCGCCGGCCTCGGCCACCGCGCTCTCGCCCGGGTCCAGCTCGATCTCCACGAACTGCATCTCGTGGCCGACGATGCGGTAGTCGATCTGGTCGGCGCGGCTGGCGGTAGTGGGCAGCGGCGGCGGGCCGGGGGGCAGGAAGGACGCGCCGGTCTGCAGGGCGGGAATCTGCGCTACCGGCAGCCAGCCGTTCTGGCCCTGGCTCCAGGCCAGCGCCGTGGGATTGTTGCGGGCGAAGACGAACGCGTCGGCATCGTCGAACGGGCCGGAGCGGGTCTGTTCGCTGCCGGTCAGGAAGTACCACTGGGTCATGGGTGCAGGTCCTTGGCGGGAAGTCGCGGCGAGTCTAGCCTGCCGTCGGGGACCGTTCGCATCTGCCCAAAGGCAGGGTGACCCGTGCAGCGTTCCGCACGCCGTCCCTACAGCGCGCTGGCCGGGCGGACCTGCAGGACGCCGGCTTCGGCGGCGCAGTCGCCGGCGGGCATGCGCCCGGCCGCGCGCGCGGCGGCGATCTCGCCGCGGGCCGCGGCCAGGTCGGCGCGGAAGGCCGGGTCGTCGTGCAGCCGCGCCACCGTGGCCGCGCCCAGGAAGCGGCCGGCGAGCACGTCGCTCTGCCAGTGCACGTTGCACACCAGCCGGCTCTCGGCGTAGTTGCGGCCGCGCGCGATCAGCGCATCGGCGCGCTCGGGCGCGATCTCGCTCAGGGTCAGCGCCCAGGCCCAGCCGATGGCGCTATGCCCCGACGGATACGAGCCGCTCTGGCGCAGGTCGTCGAGATCGCCCGGGGTGCACACCGCCTGCTGGTTGCGCAGGAACGGCCGCGCGCGCTGGTACTGGCGCTTGGCCGCCTTGGTGGCGGCGCTGGCGTCGATGCGGCTGCGCTCCAGCAGGGCGTACAGGTGCGGGGTGTGCTGCGCGTCGATCGCCACGCCCAGCGCGCAGGCGAACTGGCCGGCGCCGTTGGGGAAGCTCAGATCGGCATCGCGCGCGGCCTGCTGCCAGCGCGCGCTGCCGCGCAGGGCCAGCGCCTCGCGGTTGACCGCCAGGTCCAAGGCCTCGCCCGGCGAGCCGGCCGCCGGGGGCGCCGGCAGCAACTGCAGACTGTCCGGCACCGCTGTGGCCGGCAGATAGCCCACGGCCTTGGCCGGCGCTGGTGCGCGCACCGCCGGGCCGCTGCAGGCGGCCAGGGCAAGCGCCAGCACGGCGGCGGCGGTGCGGAAACGGCAGGTGGGCGACACGGACATGCGAACTCGGACAGCGACGGCGGATCGGTCAGTGTACGGCGCGGCGCAGGGACAGGTCGCCCGTGGCGACCTGCCGCGGGCAGCCCGGCTGCTGTAGGAGCGGCTTCGGCCGCGACGGGCGTTCCTGGGAAAAGGCGTCGCGCCTGAAGCCGCTCCTACGGATGCCGACGGGCGGATGGCCGGCATGGCCTTGCCCACCTCAGCCGCCGTCACGCTCCTCGCGCGGCGGGAAGCGCAGCACCACCCCGCGCGGCGCCTGCGGCGGCTGCCACAGCACCGGCACCTGACTCGGCGGTGGCGGTTCCAGTTCGTCGTCGGCGGCGAGCAGATCGTCGGTGTCCTCCTCGTCCTCCCAGCTGTAGCGCTTGCGCGGCGGCAGCGGATCGCGATGGCGCAGCAGCAGCGCCGCGACCACGCCGCCCACGGCGCCGCCCAGGTGCGACTGCCAGGACACCCCGTCCTGGTGCGGCAGCACCGTCACCAGCATGCCGCCGTAGAACAGGAAGGCGATCATGCTGGCGGCGATCGCGGCGCGGTCGCGGCGCAGCAAGGCCAGCACGAATACAAGGAACAGCAGGCCGTGGGCGACGCCGCTGGCACCCAGGTGATGGCTGCCGGGATCGCCCAGCCACCAAGCGCCCAGGCCCGAGCCCAGCCACAGCAACGGCAGCCCGGCCAGGGTGGCGCGCGGATACACGCTGCCGGCCAGGGTGCCCAGAATCAGCAGGGCGCCGGCGTTGGCCCCCAGGTGCTCCGGCGAGCCGTGCAGCAGCGGCGCGGTGAGCACGCCGAGCAGGCCGGCAGCCGTGTGCGGCGCCACTGCCCAGGGCCGCCAGTCGAACAGGCCCTGGCTGGCGAACACCGCCACCAGCAGCGCCACGAAGGCCAGGCTGGCATTGAAGGCACGCAGGATCCGCGCGCGGTCGAAGCGGCCCTGCGCATCGGGCTCGGGCGTGGGCGAGGGGAGCGAGGAGGTGTCCATGCTCCCTGGATGGCGGCGCCCCGCCACCAAGGCAAGGCGCCGCCGATGGGAGGGACTGGCCGCGGCCGCGGGACAATCCGCGGCCGCGGCGCAGGCGCCGGGTCAGTGCGCCTGCTTGGCCGGGCGCAGCAGGCTCAGCACCACGGTGGCGCCGATCACCACCGCCACCGCCAGCAGCGACACCAGCACCGGGATCTTGTACAGGTCGATGATCAGCATCTTGGTGCCGATGAACACCAGCACGATCGCCAGGCCGTAGGGCAGCAGGTGGAAACGGTCGGCCATGCCCGCCAGCAGGAAGAACATCGCGCGCAGGCCCAGCACCGCGAACACGTTGGAGGTCAGCACGATGAACGGGTCGGTGGTGATCGCGAAGATCGCCGGGATGCTGTCCACCGCGAAGATCACGTCGGTGATCGCGATCAGCATCAGCACCGCGAACAGCGGGGTGAACCAGCGCTTGCCCTCCTGGGTCACGCTCAGCGCGTTGCCGTGGTACTGCGGGGTCAGGCGCAGATGCTTGCGCATGAAGCGCAGCACCGGGTTGGCTTCCAGGTCGGGCTCCTTGCCCGCCGAGAGCCACATCTTGATGCCGGTCAACAGCAGGAACGCGCCGAACACGTACAGCAGCCAGTGGAACTTGGTCAGCAGCACCGAGCCGGCGAAGATCATCACCGCGCGCAGCACGATCGCGCCGAGCACGCCGATCACCAGCACGCGCTGGCGCTGCTCCTCCGGCACCGCGAAGTAGCTCATGATCATCAGGAACACGAAGATGTTGTCGACCGCCAGCGACTTCTCGACCAGGTAGCCGGTCAAGAACTCCAGGCCCAGGCGGTTGCCGGTGGCCACGTCGATGGTCTCGCGCAGGTACCACCACAGGCCGGCGTTGAACGCCAGCGCCAGCGCGATCCAGCCGATGCTCCACCACAGCGCTTCCTTGAAGGTGACCTTGTGCGGACCGCCGTGGCGCATCAGCACCAGGTCCGCCAGCAGCGCCACGACCACCACGATCGCGAAACCGCTCCACAACCACACGTTGCCTATCGTTTCCATTGGGAATTTTCCGTCAGTGAACAGGGAACCTCGGGGCCGCGGCGACGGAGGCGTTCAGGACGGAGACGACGGATGTCGTCCAGAGGGTGCCTTCGCCACTGCGGCGAAGGTCTCGCTCGCAGCCGATGGACCGGCTGCCGTTGCACCGGAGCCCGCGGGCTCGAATTGACGGCGACAACGTCGGGAGCTACTCCCCTTCTGCGCGCATTCTTGCGGCTGCCGGCGGTGCCGTCAATCGGGGCGGCTACAATGGCGTTCATGAATAGTCCCCTGCCCGTTGTCCGCCTCAAGAACGCCTGGCGCTCCAGCCATCCTTGGATCTTCCAGAAACTGGTCGAAAAACCCGCCGCCAAGCCCAAGCCGGGTGCGCTGGTGGACGTGGTCGGGGTGGACGGCGCGTGGGTCGGCCGCGGCTTCTACAACGGCCACTCGCGCATCGCCGTGCGCATCCTCGAGACCAACCCCGACATCGCCGTCGACGAGCACTGGTTCGCGCGCAAGATCGCCGAGGCAGTGTCGCTGCGCCGTGACGTGCTCAAGCTGGATGCGGTCAGCGACGCCTGGCGCGTGGTGCATGCCGAGGGCGACGGCCTGTCCGGGCTGGTGGTGGACCGCTACGGCGACCTGCTGGTGGTGGAGTTCTTCAGCGCCGGCATGTTCCGCCACCGCGAGTGGATCTACGTCGCGCTGCGCGCGCAGTTCCCCGGCGCGCGCTTCTACAGCTTCGCCGAGGAGCACGTGCAGAAGCAGGAGAGCTTCGACTACCGGCCGGTGTCCAGCAGCGGCGAGCGCCCGGAGCCGGCGATCATCAGCGAATACGGCGTGCGCTTCCGCGCCGACCCGGCCGGCGCGCACAAGACCGGCTTCTTTGCCGACCAGCGCGAGAACCGCCAATGGTTGAGCCAGCAGGTAGAAGGCAAGCGCGTGCTCGACCTGTGCTGCAACACCGGCGGCTTCGCGGTCTACGCCAAGGTGCGCGGCGCCACCGAGGTGGTCGGCGTGGACATCGACGAGGACGTGATCGAGATCGCCAAGGGCAACGCCCGCCTCAACGATGTGCGGCCCAGGTTCGTGCAGGCCGACATCTTCCCGTACCTGCGCGATGCCGCTGCCCGCGGCGACCAGTACGACGTGGTGATCCTGGACCCGGCCAAGATGACCCGCGACCGCGACCAGGTGATCCCGGCGCTGAAGAAGTACCTGGACATGAACAAGCTGGCGCTGGGCGTGGTCGCCCCGGGCGGCCTGTTCGCTACCTTCTCCTGCACCGGCCTGGTCGCCGAGCACGAGTTCCTGGACATGCTGCGCCGCGCCGCCTACTTCTCCGGCCGCACCATCCAGATCCTGAAGGTGGCCGGCGCCGGCGCCGACCACCCGTTCATGGCCCACGTGCAGGAATCGCGCTACCTCAAGGCGGTGTTCTGCCGCGTGGTGGACTAGCGCGCCGCGCATGCGCAAGGCTGAGCGGCTGTTCCAGCTGGTCAACCTGATCCGGGTGCGCCAGCCGGTGACGGCCGCCGTGCTTGCCACCGAGTTGGGCCTGTCGGTCCGCAGCATCTACCGCTACCTCGACGATCTCTCGCTCGGCGGCATTCCGGTCTACGGCGAGGCCGGCATCGGCTATCGGCTGGACCCGGCGTTCGCCCTGCCGCCGCTGGCGCTGTCGGGCGAGGAAGTCGAGGCCTTGCAACTGGCGGTGGAGATGCTCGCCTGCAGCGGTGGCGGCCAGCTGCAGCCGGCGGCGCGGAGCCTGCTGCACAAGCTGCAGGCGGCCTTGCCGATGCCGGCGGCGGTGCCGCGGGTGGCACGCGCACTGCGCGCCGCGCCGGTGGCGTTGCCGTGCTGGCAGGCGCTGCACGCCGCTACCGCGCAGCGCCGGAGCGTGCGGCTGCGTTATCGCAGCCTGCAGGGCGAGACCAGCGAGCGCGCGGTGCTGCCGCTGGGGCTGTTCCACTGGGGGCAGCACTGGACGCTGGGCAGCTGGTGCGGGCTGCGCGCCGCGTATCGCGATTTCCGCCTGGATCGGATCGAGGCGGTACAGCCCTGCGCGACGCCGTTGCCGGTGCCGGCACACGTGGCGCTGGACGCGTACCTGCAGCATCAACGCGTGGCCTGGGCGCAGCGCGGGCACTGACACCCCGGTGTCAGCAGGGTGTCCGCAGACTGCCGCCTCCTTCACTGCGGAATGCCTGCATGTCCCACTCCAATTGCGTCCTCGAACTCGCCGTGTTCACCGTCAAGCCCGACGCCCGCGAGCGCATGCCGGCGCTGCGCCAACAACTGCGCGCTGCGCTTGCCGATTTTCCCGGCCTGCTCGATTACCGCGCGTATGCGCCGCTGGACGGCGACGACCAGTTCGTCGACATCGCGCACTGGCGCGACCTGGCCAGCGCACAGGCGGCGGCCGATGCCTTCGCCAGCGGCGATGCCCGCTTCGCGCCCTATGCCGCGGCCATCGCCGAGCTGCAGGTGATGCGGCACCTGGCGCCAGCCTGAGACGGCGAAGTACGTCGTCACGCCGGCCGCGACTATGATCACCCCCATGTTGCTTTCGAACGCGCGCATGAAGCGGCCCGCCTCGCCCCACGCCGAGACGCGGTCGCCCGCCGCGTCCCCCGCATGAAGATCGTCATCGCGCCGGACGCGTTCAAGGAAAGCCTGTCCGCGGCGCAGGCGGCCGCGCAGATCGCGGCGGGCTTCCGCAGCGTGTTTCCGGAGGCGGAGTACGTGTTGCTGCCGTTCGCCGACGGCGGCGAGGGCACGGTGGACGCGCTGGGCGCCGGCGGTGGTGGGCGCCGGGTCGCCTGCACCGTGACCGGCCCGCTGGGCGCGCCTGTGACAGCAGAATTCGGCCTGAGCGAGGACGGCGGCACCGCCCTGATCGAGATGGCCGCGGCCAGCGGGCTGATGTTGGTGCCGCCGCCGCGGCGCGATCCACGCCTGACCGGCACCCGCGGCGTCGGCGAACTGATCCTGGCCGCCCTGGACGCCGGCGCGCGCCGGCTGCTGATCGGCATCGGCGGCAGCGCCAGCAACGATGGCGGCGCCGGCATGGCGCAGGCGCTGGGCGTGCGCCTGCTGGACGCGGACGGCCGCGACCTGGCGGCCGGCGGCGCCGCGCTGGGCGCGCTGGCGCGCATCGCACTGGACGGACTGGACCCACGGCTGCGCGACTGCACGATCGAGGTCGCCTGCGATGTCGACAACCCGCTGACCGGGCCGACCGGCGCCTCGGCGGTGTTCGGGCCGCAGAAGGGCGCCACGCCGGCGATGGTCGCCCAGCTCGATACCGGGTTGCAGCGTTATGCCGAGGCGATCGAACGCACCCTGGGCGTGGCGGTGGCGCAGCTGCCCGGCGCCGGCGCCGGCGGCGGCATCGGCGCGGCCCTGGTGGCCTTCCTCGGCGCGCGCCTGCGGCCGGGCGTGGAGATCGTCGCGCAGGCGTTGGGGCTGGAAGCGCACCTGGCCGGCGCCGATCTGCTGGTCACCGGCGAGGGCCGCCTGGACGGGCAGAGTGCGCAGGGCAAGGTGCCGGTCGGGATCGCCCGCATCGCCCGGCGCCATGGCGTGCCGGTGCTGGCCATCGCCGGTGGCCTGGGCGAGGGCGCGGCAGACCTGCAGGCACAGGGAATCGACGCGCTGTTCGGCGCGGTGCAGCGGGTGTCCTCCCGCGAGGCCGCGCTGGCCGGCGCCGCGGACGCCCTGCGCCAGGCGGCCCGCAACGTGGCCGCGGCGATCGCGCTGGGCCAGCGCCTGGGCGGCTCCCGGGCGCAATAGCGGCCCGTGCCGTTGGCTCGGCGTGGCGGCACGCTGCCATCCGCGGCGTTGGTAAGCCCCTGTGGGGAGGACTTCAGTCCCGACCCGATCATCGGTGGTGACCGCAGCGCTCCGCGAGGCCGTTGCCCCGCGTCGCGGCTGAAGCCGCTCCTACAGCTGGCACCCGTCAGCGGATGCGCCACAGGCAAGCCTTGTGGGAGGGACTTCAGTCCCGACGCGATGACCGGTGGTTACCGCAGGACCCTGCGAGGCCGTCACTCCGCGCGTCGCGGCTGAAGCCGCTCCCACACGTGGGCGCCCGCCAGCGGACGCGCCACGGGCTAGGCAAAGCCTTGTGGGAGGGACTTCAGTCCCGACCCGATGACCTGTGGTTGCCGCAGAGCCCTGCGAGGGCATCGCCCCTCGCGTCGCGGCTGAAGCCGCTCCTACAGCTGGCATCCGTCAGCGGATGCGCCGCGCGCAGGCCAGCCTTGTGGGAGGGCCTTCAGTCCCGACGCGATGACGTGTGGTTGCCGCAGGCCCCGCGAGGCCGCTGCCCCGCGCGTCGCGGCTGAAGCCGCTCCCACAGATGGGCACCCGCCAGCGGACGCGCCACGGGCCAGGCAAAGCCTTGTGGGAGGGACTTCAGTCCCGACCCGATGACCTGTGGTTGCCGCAGAGCCCTGCGAGGGCATCGCCCCTCGCGTCGCGGCTGAAGCCGCTCCTACAGCTGGCATCCGTCAGCGGACGCGCCGCGCGCAGGCCAGCCTTGTGGGAGGGACTTCAGTCCCGACGCGATGACGCGTGGTTGCCGCAGGCCCCGCGAGGCCGCCGCCCCGCGCGTCGCGGCTGAAGACGCTCCCACAGATGGGCACTCGGCAGCGGATGCGCTACGCGCCGGCATGCTTTGTGGGAGGGACTTCAGTCCCGACCCGATAACCGCTGACTACCGCAATGCGGTGGGGAGAGACCTCGTCCCGGGGCCAGGCGCGGCGTCAGCGCCAGCCCCTGCCGTTGCCAATCCCCAATCCCCAATCCCCAATCCCCAATCCCCAATCCCCAATCCCCAATCCCCAATCCCCAATCCCCAATCCCCAATCCCCAATCCCCAATCCCCAATCCCCAATCCCGGCGCTAGCGCACCCGCACCAGTCTGGTGCTTCAGCCGCCCCATTTGGCGCGCACCGCCCCATTCAGTTAAACTGAAAACGTTTACAACACGGATGCTCCCGCATGGAAACCCCCAATCTTCCGCAACGCGCCCCGCTCAGCCCCAAGTGGCAGTTCCGCTTCGACTTCTTCGACCGTCACGGCGCGCCCTCCACGCCCGAGTACAAGGCGGCATTCAAGGCGCTGCCGTTCATGGAACGGTTGAAGATCAACATGAACTTCTTCGCCCTGTTCTTCGGCTTCATCTACTTCTTCATCCTCGGCATGTGGCGCAAGGCGCTGGGCCTGATCGGCATCTCGCTGGCGGTGGGCATCGTCGCGGCGTTCCTGCCCGAGGTGGTCGGCCGCTGCCTGGGCATCGCCTACTCGCTGCTGGTCGGCATGGCCGCCAACTACGCCTACTACCTGCACCTGCGCAAGGGCAGCGTCAGCTGGAACCCGTTCGAAGGCGTGCGTTGGTGGTAATGGCGCGGTACGGCGGCGCGGATGCGACGCGCCGCCGCCGTGTTCAGCGCTTGCGTTTCCAGAACTGCCAGGCCGGTGCCGGCGTTGGCGTGACCGCCGTGGCGGCCGGTGCCGAGGCCAGTTGGCCTTGCGCGCGGACCAGCCGGTCCTGTGCATCGAACTCCAGGACGATGCGGGCGTTGCCCCGCGTCGCCACGGTCTGCGCGGCGTCGCGCTGCAGCGCATAGCCCTGGTCCGCCAGGAAGCCTTCGCTCATGGCACGGTGGTCGAGCGCGAACTGCATCGGCAGTTCCCCGAGCAGGCGCAGCACGCGGGCGTCGTCGCACGGCGCGAACACCGCGGCCGGCACGTCGTCGAGCAGGAAGAACAGCGCGCCGCCGTCGTACGGCGCGCGGTAGTAGCAGCGCCCACGCAGCGCGCCGGCGAGCAGGGCGATGTGGTGGCCGCCGTCCTCGCCCAGCGCCGAGGACGGCGCGGCGAGTTCTTCAATGCCTTCGCGCTCGCCGTGCAGGCGCAGCGCTTGCGCTTCGGTCAGCAAGGCCGACGGCAGGTTGCTGGCGGTGTTGGCCCAGGCCCACAGCCAGCTGGCGCTGGCCTCGGCGGCAGTGCCCAGCAGCTGCATCGGAAACGACAGATCCTCGCCGAAACGCACCCGGCCTTCGCCCAGGTCCACCTGCCAGCCACGCTCGGCCAGCACATCGGCCAGGGCCAGCTGGCGCGCATAGGCGCTGCCGATGTGCCGTGCCAGCGCCGCCTGGAACTCCGGGCTCATCGCGGCGTCTGCGGCGCGCGCTGCAGCAGGCTGTTGCGGCGGCCGTACAGCAGGTAGGCGACCACGCCCAGCGCGTTCCACAGCGCGAACCAGAGTTGCGTGGTATGCGGCAGGCTCCAGAACAGGTACAGGCAGCCGCCGATCGCCAGCGGCCCGACCAGCCAGGCCAGCGGCGTGCGGAAGGTGCGGGTGCGGCCGGGTTCGCGGCGGCGCAGGACCAGCATGCACGCGGCCACCGCGATGAAGGCGGCCAGGGTGCCGGCATTGGCCAGCGCAGCGATCTCGTCCAGCCGCGCCACGCCGGCCAGCGCCGCCACCAGCACCGCGGTGAACAGGGTGGTGGCCACCGGCGTGCCGGTGCGTGCGTTGACCTTGGACAGCCCGCGCGGCAGCAGGCCATCGCGCGACATCACGAAGAAGATCCGGCTCTGCCCGTACAGGAACGCCAGCAGCACGGTCGGCAGCGCGATCACCGCGACCACGCCGATCGCCGCCGCCGCCTTGCCGTGGCCGAGTTCGCGCAGGATCAGCGCCAGCGGCTCGGCGCTGGCGCCGAACACGTCGTAGCGCATCGCGCCGACCGCAGCCAGCGCCACCAGGATGTAGATCAGGGTGCAGCCGATCATCGAGCCGACGATGCCGATCGCCAGGTCGCGCTTGGGGTTCTTGGTCTCCTCGGCGGCGGTGGAAATCGCATCGAAGCCGTAGAAGGCGAAGAAGATGATCGCCGCCGCGGCCATCACCCCGTGCGCCACGCCGTCGGCGCCGACCGTCTTGGGGAAGCCGTAGGGCATGAACGGGTGCAGGTTGGCGCTCTGGAACGCCGGCAGCGCCACCGCCACGAAGATGCCCAGGGCGATCAGCTTCAGCACCACCAGCACCGCGTTGAGCGTGGCGCTCTCCTTGGTGCCGGCCATCAGCAGGCCGGCCACGGCGAAGGTGATCAGCACCGCCGGCAGGTTGACGATGCCGCCGGCGTGCGGCCCGGCGGTCAGCGCCGCCGGCAGGCTCATGTCGAACCCGGTCTGCGCACTGGCCCAGTGCAGGAAGCCGACGAAGTAGCCGGACCAGCCCACCGCCACCGTGCTGACCACCAGCGAGTACTCCAGGATCAGGCTCCAGCCCACCACCCAGGCGATCGCCTCGCCGAGCGCGACATAGCTGTAGGTATAGGCGCTGCCGGCGGCCGGCATCATCGTCGCCATCTCCGCGTAGGCCAGCGCGGCGCAGGCGCAGATCGCCCCGGCCACCGCGAACGACACCAGCACCGCCGGCCCGGCCAGCTGCGCGCCGACCCCGATCAAGGTGTAGATGCCGGTGCCGACGATCGCGCCGATGCCCAGCGCCACCAGATGCGGCCAGCTCAGCGAGGGCACCAGCCGGCGGCCGGCCTCGTGGACGGTGACCAGGTCGAGCGACTTGCGCCGGAACAGGAACGACATGCGGGCCTCGGGTGCGGGAGTGACAAGCCCGGCAGTGTCGCCGAACGCAGTGCAGCAAAGCTATGCCCGCGGCGCCTGCGCGGGTCGATGCGAATGCGCGTTCGGCGGTATCGCGCCGAGATCGCTCTCTCGTAGGAGCGGCTTCAGCCGCGACGGGCGTTCCCGATGACGCTTGTCGTGGCCGAAGCCGCTCCTACCGAATAGCGGTGTGCCAGAACGTGTTCCGCCGCACGCGGCAACTTGCGTTCTCGCGACCGGCTACCGCCCCAGCCGCTCCGCCAGTCGCACCAGTTCGGCCAGCGAGCCGACCTCCAGTTTGCGCATCGCGTTGCCGCGGCGCACCTTCACCGTGATCTCGCTGAGCTGCAGTCGTGCCGCCACCTGCTTGTTCAGCAGGCCCTGCACCACCAACTCCACCACCTCGCGTTCGCCGGCGCTGAGCCGCGCCCAGCGCGCCTGCAATTCGGCCTGGGCCGCATCGGCGGCACGGCGCGCGCGGTCGCGGGCGATGCCCTGGCCGATCGCGTCGAGCAGGTCCTGGTCGCGGAACGGCTTGGTCAGGAACTCGATGGCGCCGTTCTTCATCGCCTCCACGCTCATCGGGATGTCGCCGTGGCCGGTGATGAAGATGGTCGGCAGCGCCAGCCCGGCCTCGTGCATGTTGCGGTGGAAGTCCATGCCGCTCTGCCCGGGCATGCGGATGTCCAGCACCAGGCAGCTCGGCGCGTCGGTGCGCGGATGCGCCAGGAAGTCGCGGGTGGAGGCGAAGGCATGTACCTGCAGGTCCACCGAGGCGAACAGGTCTTCCAGCGCGGCGCGGATCGAGGCGTCGTCGTCGATCAGGTACACCACCGGGCGTGCGCTCGCGTCGGCGGTCATGGGCGGGCTCCGCTGGCGATGGGCAGGCAGACGCAGAACACCGCGCCGCGCGGCCGCCCGGGTTCGGCCCAGATGCGGCCGCCGCCTGCCTCGACGATGCTGCGGCTGATGCTCAGGCCGATGCCGATGCCGCCCTGTTTGGTGGTCCAGAACGCATCGAACAGGTGCGCCTGCGCCTGCGCGGACAGGCCTTCGCCGCTGTCGGCCACGCTCAGCCGCACCGAGCGCGCGTCCTCGCGCACGGTGGCGATGCGCAGTGCGCGTTGCGCCGGCGGCGTGGCCGCCATCGCCTCGATCGCGTTGAGCAGCAGATTGCCGATCACCTGCTGGATCTGCACCGGGTCGGCCGATACCGGCGGCAGCAGCGCCGACAGTTCGGTGTGCACGCTGACCGCGCTGCGCTCCAGTTCGCCCTGCGACAGCGCCAGCACCTCGGCCACCGCGGCATTGAGATCGAAAGCGCGCTGCTGCGGCGCCTCGCCGCGGGTCAGGCTGCGCACCCGCGCGATCACCTCGCCGGCACGCTCGGCGTCGGCGAGGATGCGCGCCAGCGCCGCGCGCGCCTTGTCCAGGTTCGGCGGCTGCTGGTCGAGCCAGCGCTGGCAGGCGTTGCCGCTGGTGACGATGGCCGCCAGCGGCTGGTTGACCTCGTGCGCGATCGAGGCGGTCAGGCTGCCGAGGCTGCGCACCCGCGCCAGCCGCAGCAACTGCGCCTGCGCGGCGTGCGCGGCGGCCTTGGCGCGCTCCATGCGCACCGCAATGGAGGCGGTCACCGCCACCACCACGATGCTGATCGCCGAGTTGATCACGCCGACCCGGTAGGCACCGGTATGGGTGAGATGGAAGCTGAGCACGATCAGCACCACGCACAGCCCGGCCAGCACGCCCAGCCCGGCCGGCGCCAGCAGCCGCACCGCGCCGAGGATCGCCACGGTGTAGAACAGCGCTGCCGCCACCGCGTAGTCGGTGACCGTGTCGGCGACGAAGATCGCGCCCAGCGCCAGGCCCAGCGCGGCCAGGCCGAGCAGGCGGCGGTGCGGCGGCAGCGGCTTGAACCAGGCGATCATCGACGTGACATGGGAGGAACGAGGTTGGGCATGGTGGCTCAGGCTTCGGCGCCGGCGTTCCAGAACGCCTGTTGTACACCCGGTTCGCCCTCCAGGCGCTGCACCACCGCATCCAGTTCCTCGGCGCGCACCGCGGTGGCGTACAGGGTGGCGGCGATCTCCACGTCCTGCTGCCCGAACGGATGCTGCTCGACTTCGCGCGCCGGGTAGTGCGCCTCCTCCAGCAGCTCGATCAGCCGCTCGCGCACTTCGCCATGCACCTCGCGCGCGCAGATCGCATAGAACATGTAGGTGGCTTCCAGTGAGGATTCCTTCAGCGGATGCCGGTTGATGCGGTTCACCATCGGCCGCAGCAGGGTATTGCTGAGCAGCACGAACATGGCCGCCAGCACCGCCTCGGCGACCAGTCCGGCACCGGCGCAGGCGCCGACCGCACCCGATCCCCACAGCGTGGCCGCGGTGTTGAGCCCAGTGACGTTGGCGCCTTCCTTCATGATCGCGCCGGCGCCGAGGAAGCCGATCCCGGAGACCACGTAGGCCACCACCTGCACCGCGCCCTGGGTGCCGCCGTGGATCTCGAACAGGCGGTCGCCGAGCGAGACGAAGATCGCCGCGCCGACCGCGACCAGGGTGTTGGTGCGCAGCCCGGCGGTGCGCTGGCGCACCTGGCGCTCGAAGCCGATGATCGCGCCGAGCACGAAGGCGGCCGTAAGGCTCACCAGGGTGTCGAGCAGCGAGCCGAGATTGAACAGGCGCAGGGCTTCCATCAGGGCGCGTTCCGGTGGGCGAGGGGAGCGATCATGGCGGCTCCGGGAAAGGGAATGAGCGGATGCAGGGGCGCATGATGCCGGGGCGAGATGGCAGTCGGCACCGTGGCGGCAGGCGCGCGGGTGTCAGCGTACCCCGGGCCACCAGGCCAGGGCGGCATGCAGCCAGTGCGCCGCCGGGGCACTCACCCCGGCGGCGTGCAGGCGCCGCTGCGCCGCATGCGGCAGCCGCGCGCGGACCCGGATGCGGTCGGCGACGGGCAGCAGCGACAGCGCATCGGCCATCACCCGCGGCGATTGCGCGGACAGCGCCAGGGCGAAGGCGCGGGCGCCATGGGCGGCGAGCAGATGGCGCAGCGCTTCGGTGCGGCGCATGGCGACCGCGGCACGCAGCGCACGCTGCAGGCAGCGCTGCAGACGGAGATGGCGGGAAAACAGCGAGAACACGAACATGACGACCTCCTTGCGGCGCGTGGCCGGCAAGGACGTCGCGGCGTGGGCGGCGGGCGTCTTCCGGCTCAGCGCCGGGCAGCGACCAGGCGGGGAGAATGGGGAGAGAATGCGGCGCTGACGCCGCGTCGATGCGGATCGGGGTCCATGCGCGCCTCCGGGGTCAGGGGAACGGATCGCGCGATGCGCGATGGCCGGGCGCGGCGTGCTGCCGCGGCGCCGCCCGCTGGCCGGGCCAGCAGCGGATGGCGCAAAGCTTGGCACGCGGCCCATGCCCGTACCAGCCTGCATGAGGCCATGGCGGCGATACCAAGGTATATCCGCTCTCCTCCGCCTGCCGGCGCGTGGCGCAGCGATTGAGACGCGGCCGGCTACACTGACCGCATGCAGAACGATGTCCATTTCCTGATCCTCGCCGGCCTGTTGTGCGCCGTCATCGCCCTGTTGCTGGCCGTGTTGCTGCGGCGGGGCAACCACACCGCGCTGGAGGCGGCCCTGCGCGAGGAGCAGCGCAGCGGCCGTGGCGAACTGCGCGAGCAGCTCGACAGCCTGGCCCGCCAGCAGGACGCGCGCAGCGAAGGCTTCGCCCGCCACCTGGCCGACCTGTCCACCCGTACCGACCAGCGCCTGGACCTGCTGCGCGAAGCGCTGACCGAGGACGCGCGGCGTGGCCGGGTCGAGGCCGGCGCCGCACAGCAGCGCATGGCCGAGTTGCTGAGCCAGCGCCTGGTCGAGATCCGCGGCCAGCTCGATGCCTTCGGCCAGCAGCAGGACGCGCGCATGGCGCAGTTCGGCCAGCAGCAGGCCGAGCTGGTCGCGCGCATCGACGCGCAACTGGGTGCGCTGCGCGAGGCGCTGCTCGAGGACGCGCGCAAGGGCCGCCAGGAAGGCGCGGACGCACAGCAGCGCTTCGCCGACACGCTCGGCCAGCGCCTGGGTGACCTGGTCCAGCGCAACGAGCAGCGGATGGGCGAGATGCGCAGCACCCTGGAGGAGCGGCTGAAGGAACTGCAGGCCGACAACGCGGCCAAGCTCGAGCAGATGCGCGGCACCGTCGACGAAAAGCTGCAGACCACCCTCAACACGCGCCTGGATGCCTCCTTCAAGCTGGTCTCCGAACGGCTCGAGCAGGTCCAGCGCGGCCTGGGCGAGATGCAGCAGCTGGCCACCGGCGTCGGCGACCTCAAGCGCGTGCTGAGCAACGTCAAGAACCGCGGCGGCTGGGGCGAGGTGCAGCTGGAGAACATCCTTGAGCAGACCCTGACCCAGGAGCAGTACGCGCGCGGCGTGCGGGTGCGCCCGGAGCGCAACGAGATGGTCGATTTCGCCGTGCGCCTGCCCGGCCGCGGCCACGAGGACACGCCGGTGTGGCTGCCGATCGACGCCAAGTTCCCGCGCGAGGACTACGAGCGCCTGCTCGATGCGCAGGAGCAGGGCGACCCGGAGCTGGTGCAGGCGACGGGGGCGCAGCTGGAGCGCGCGATCCGGGTCCAGGCCAAGTCGATCTGCGACAAGTACATCGCCCCGCCGCACACCACCGACTTCGCGGTGATGTTCCTGCCCACCGAGGGCCTGTACGCCGAGACCCTGCGTCGCCCCGGCCTGGCCGACCTGCTGCAGCGCGAGCACCGCATCGTCGTCGCCGGGCCGACCACGATCACCGCCCTGCTCAACAGCCTGCAGATGGGCTTCCGCACCCTCGCCATCGAGAAGCGCTCCAGCGAGGTGTGGGGCGTGCTGGCGGCGGTGAAGAGCGAGTTCGGCAAGTTCGCCGGCATCCTGGAAAAGGCCGAGAAGCAGATCAGCACCGTCGGCAAGAGCTTGGGCGAGGCCAGCCGCAAGACCCGCACCATCGAACGCCGCCTGCGCGGGGTCGAGACCCTGGCCGATGCGCAGGCCGCGCCGCTGCTGGAACTGTCGCTGCCGCTGGACGAGGCGGAGGCGGACGAGCCCGCGGGCGACGACGGGCAGTGAGAGCCGCGCGCTGAGCGGCGGGAGCCGGGATTGGAGACGGTGTGGCGGTTGCGTCGGCGCGGAATGGCGTGCGACGGACAGGCGCCATGTCGGATGCAACGTTGCGACCTGGATGGGCTGGCGCGGCCGCTTCGTATGCGCGCGCTGTGCCGATCGCGCAGCACGCAGGTGTCGTTGTCTTGCCTGCAGTGTCGATGCAATTCGACATCGCGGATAGGTTGTCGTCTCCAGGCCGCTCGCCTGCTCGCCAGCTGGCCGCTACGCGCGCTTCTGATCGCGACGAGCGGCACATGTGTAGCGGCGGCTCTTGTTCCTCCTGTGGCAGTCGCGAGCAGGTTTTGTGGGCGCGGCTGTCGCGGCTGAAGCCGCTCCTACGGGAGCGCATGATCCGCAGCAAAAGCGGGTGTCACGTGCCGACACGGGCGAGCTGTCGGTGCGCTGAGTCACGCGGTCACGGCACTGCGCATGCTGTGCCGGCAGCGACTATGCTGGCGCTTCCTTTCGACCGAGGTAATGCCCCATGTCCGAGTCGCTGACCGCCATTCCGCTGACCCGCATCGACGGCGAGCCGACCACCCTCGCCGCGTTCGAGGGCAAGGTGTTGCTGATCGTCAACGTCGCCTCCAAGTGCGGCCTCACCGCGCAGTACGCGGGCCTGGAAGCGCTGTACCGCGAGAAGCAGGCGGCCGGCCTGGAAGTGCTCGGTTTCCCGGCCAACGATTTCAAGGGCCAGGAGCCGGGCAGCGAGGCGGAGATCCAGCAGTTCTGCCAGCTCACCTACGACGTGACCTTCCCGATGTTCTCCAAGATCGCGGTCACCGGCGAGGCCACGCATCCGCTGTACCGCGCGCTGATCGCCGCGCAGCCGCACACCGAGGGCGAGGGCCCGATGCGCGAGAAGCTGGCCGGCTACGGCATCGAGCCGAATCCGGCGCCGGGGGTGCTGTGGAATTTCGAGAAGTTCCTGGTTGGCCGCGACGGCAAGGTCCACGGGCGTTTCGCCCCGGACGTCACCGCCGAAGATCCGCGCCTGCGCGCGTCGATCGACGCGGCGCTGGGGTAACGGCGCGCTGCGCTCTAGGCCATCAGTCGGTGCTTGGGCGCGTTGAAGGTGATGTTGTGGCGTCTAGGTAGCTGGTGCCGAGCCGGAGAGGTTATCGATGTCATTTGCTCGGTTGTCCGGCGTCGTTTGTCGCGGCTGAAGCCGCTCCTACGCAAGGCGTGCAGCATCGACGTGGTTGCCGTTGCCGTTGCCGTTGCCGTTGCCGTTGCCTTGGCTGTTGCTGTTGCTTGGCTTTGGCTATTGCCCTTGCTTTTGATTTACCGGGTTCCCTTCCGAAGCGGCGGCCAGCGCGGGGAAAAACCCCGAAGGGGCGGCGCACAGGGATGTGCGCCGTCCGCGGCAGGGGCAGGATGCCCCTTCCGCGGATCCCCGGGCTGGACGCGGACCCGGAGCGCGCAGCGCGGAGGGCGCGTAGGCAGGGCGCGCTTTCTTTTGGTTACCTTTTCTTTGCGCGAGCAAAGAAAAGTAACTCGCCCGTTAGGGCGAAAGCCTTTAAAGCTTTTGCTGTCGCTACTGCTGTTGATTGAAGTTTGTCTGTCGGACGAGAAGAGCTGTAGGAGCGGCTTCAGCCGCGACAGCGAGAGTCCGTTCTGTCTGTCGCGGCTAAAGCCGCTCCTACAATCCAGCGGCCGCCGCCGCAGTAGCAGCAAATGCAACAGCAAAGCTTTCGCCTTGCGGCGAGTCACTTTTCTTTGCTTGTGCAAAGAAAAGTAACCAAAAGAAGCGCTTTACCACAGCCGAAGGCTGGTCAAGCACACCCCGCAGCGCGCCCTCCGCGCTACGCGCTCCGGGTTCGCAGCCACGACGGGCATTTTTCGACGGCACATCCATGTGCCGGCAAAAAACGACGCGCATCCTGCGCGTCGCCCTTCGGGTATTCGCCCGCCGTGGCTGCCGCGCCGAGGGGACCCCGATAAATCAACAGCAACAGCAACAGCAACAGCAGGAGCAACAGCAGGAGCAACAGCAGGAGCAACAGCAGGAGCAACAGCGACAGCAAAGCCGGCTGCACTCTGTAGTCCGCCGCGACACTCGCTCATCCACTGCAAACCGCGCGCTCATTCCAGCACATCGCGCTGCGTCAACAAACGATGGCAGCAAAGCTTCAGACACAAAAAACCCGGCCGAGGCCGGGCTTTTCGTAGGTGGATCGTGCGCCTAACTCAGCGACCGCCGCGCCACTCCGGGACCGGCATCGCGTCCACCGGTACCGTCGGATTGGTCTCTTCCTCGCGCAGATAGGCCGGCAGATCGTCGTCCTGGCGCTTGTGCCCGCGCATGTCGCTCTCGATCTGATAGTTGCGGCGCTGCAGCCAGGCATCGCGGGTCAACTGATACTCGTCCGGCGCCTGGTCGCGCAGGCTGTCCAGCGACAGCAACTGCGCCCGCGTGTCCACCAACTGCAGACCCTGCAGGCCGATGCGCACCCGGTCTTCCTCGATCTGCTGCAGCGGCGACAGCGGCGCGTCGCCGACCAGGCCGAACGCATCGCGCACCGTGCGCGGACCGAACAACGGCAGTTCCAGATAGCGCGAGCGGCGCCAGCCCCACACGCCCAGGGTCTGGCCGAAGTCCTCGCTGCGCCGCGGCAGGTTGGCGTCGGTGGCCGGGTCGAAGATGCCGCCGATGCCCAGCGTGCTGTTGATCAGGAACCGGCTCAGGGTCTGCCCCGCCTGCAGCGGACGGCCCTGCAGCAACTGGTTGACCATGGTCAGCGGCGAACTGAGGTTGTCGAAGAAGTTGGTCACGCCCAGCCGCACCGGCCGCGGCACCACGTTGACGTAGGCGCGGGCCAGCGGCCGCGCCACCGCGCGGTCGACCACGTTGTTGAAGGCATGCACCTTGCGGTTGTACTTCTCCCACGGGTCGTAGCTCTGCGGTGCCTGCACGCCTGCCGGCAGGGTCGGATCGGCGACCGGGTTGTACGGGTCGCTGCCGTAGATCGCGGCGTAGTCCGCATCGGCGGACGCGGTCGGGTCCTGCGCGGTCGTCGGGGCCGGCGCCGTCGCGGCCGCCTGGGCGGCATCGGCCGTCGCGGCCGCCGTGTCCACGGGGGCCGGTGCGGGGGCCGGTGCGGCGGCGCCGCTGCCGGTCTGGTCCTGCATGGACATGGCGGGCGCGGGCGGGGCCGCCGGCGGAGGCGGCGGCGTGCGCTTGGGCGCGCCGGCGCAGGCGCCCAGGGCGGCGGCCAGGGTCAGGGAGGTGAGGATACGCAGCACGTTCATGTGTCAGCTCGCCGCAGGGGGAGAGTGGAAGTCCAGGGTCGAGGCCAGCCGGTAGGCGGCGCTCAAGTCGGTCAGGCCGGCCGGGGCGCCATGGATGGCGACCTCGGCCTGGCCCTGGGCGCGCAGGCGCGCGGCGAGTTCGGCGAGCAGCGCCAACCCGGCGCTGTCCACCCGCGACACCGCCTGCAGGTCCAGCGCGCGTGCGCCCGGCAGCGCGCGCAGCGCCGCCGGCCACAGCGCGGTGGCCGCGGCACGGTCGAGCACGCCGCTCAGCGCGAGCGTGTCGCCGTCGCGGCGCAGTTGCGCATCACTTGCCACTGTTGCTCGCCGGTGCCGCCTGCAGCGTGCCGTTGCGCAGCTCGGCCGCGACCTCGGCGATCGACTTGTTGCGCAGCGGGGTGTCGAACTGGTTGCGGAAGGTCTGCACGTAGGACACGCCCTCGACCATCACGTCGAAGATCTTCCAGCCCGCGCCGGTGTTGCGCAGCAGGTAGTCCACCGGCACCGGGTCGCCGCCGCTGCGCAGCAGCTCGGTCGAGACCTTGACGCCGCGGCCGCCCGGCAGCGGGGTTTCCGACTTCACCCGCACCTGCGGCTTGCCTTCGAAGGTCAGCAGCGAAGTGCCGTAGCGCTGCATCAGGTTGTCGGCCATCGCGTCGCCGAACAGCTTGACGTCGGCGTCGGAGGCGCCGCGGCCGTGCACGCCCAGCACCAGGCGGGCGGCGTAGTCGCGATCGAAGGACTTGTTCATTTCGCTGTCGATGAACTGGCGCAGCGCGGTGGGGTTGCTCTTGAACTCGTTGCGGCGCTGTTCCAGCGTGGTCAGGATGCGCGTGCTGTTCTCCAGCACCACCTTGCTGGCCGAACCGGCCTGGGCGGCGGAGGCCGCCGGCGCCGCGGCCTGGGCCAGGGCGGCGGAGGGCGCGGCCACGGCCAGCGCGGCGGCGAGAGCGGCGGAAAGCAGTTTGATCGTCATGGCTTGGGTTCCGTTGCGGGCGTGGTGGGGTCGGCCGAGGGTGCGGCAGCGGGCGTTGCGTTCTTGTCGCCGCCGGCGCTGCCGCCGCCGAACATGTACTTGCCGACCAGCTGGATCAGGTCCACCGCCGGCTGGGTGAAGGCGATTTCCTGGCCGGGCTTGAGCGTGTCCGGGTCGCCGCCGGGCTGCAGGCCGACATAGCTCTCGCCCAGCAGGCCGCTGGTCAGGATCGCCGCCGAGGTGTCGGCCGGCAGATCCTTGTACTTGTCGTCGATGGACAGGGTGACGACCGAGTCGAACTTGGTCGGGTCCAGGTCGATCTTGGCGACCTGGCCGATGATGACGCCGCCGATCTTCACTGGCGCCTGCGCACGCAGCTGGCCGATCTGCGAGAAGCGCGCGATCAGGTCGTAGCGGTGGCCGCCGAAGCCCCACTGGCGGTTGGTGGAAGCCAGCGCCAGCACCAGCAGCGAGGCCAGGCCCAGCAGCAGGAAGGCGCCGACGGCGAACTCGAGACGGGGACCACGGAGAGCCATAACGTGTCTACCTTGTTGATTCAGCGTGGCCGCGGCGCCAGTGCCGCGACCGGGATGTTGCCGCGGAGCCTGCCGTCGCCGGCTGGCTACGCGTTGGCGCCGCTCAGCGGAACAGCAGCGCCGACATGACGAAATTGAACATCAACACCAGCAGCGAGGCGTTGACCACGGCGCGGGTGGTGGCCACCGAGGTGCCCTCGATGGTCGGCTCGGCGTGGAAGCCGACATAGGCCGCCACCAGCGCCGCGGTGCCGCCGAACACTGCCGACTTCAGCATCGCCACGCCGAAGTCGTCCCAGAAATCCACGCTGCTCGACAGCGCCGACCAGAACGTGCCGCGGTCCAGGCCGAGAGCGCCCACCGCCTCGAAATAGCTGGCGCTGATCGCCAGCGAGCAGAAGATGCCGGTCAGCAGCGGCACGGTCAGCACCGCCGCCCAGAAGCGCGGCGCCACCGCCTTGGCCACCGGGTCGATCGCCATCAGCTCCAGCGCCTTGATCTGGTCGGTGGCGCGCATCAGGCCCAGTTCGGCGGCGATGGAACTGCCGGCGCGGCCGATGAACAGCAGCGCGGTCAGCACCGGCGCCAGTTCGCGGTACAGCGACAGGCCGAGCAGGGTCGACAGCGCATCGGAGGCGCCGTAGGTCTGCAGCGTGCGGTAGCCCTGCAGGGTCAGCACCAGCCCGACGAAGGCGCCGCCCACGGCGATGATCGGCAGCGAGCGCGCGCCGACCTTGTAGATCTCGCGGATCAGCTCGGCCAGCAGGTCGCGGGTCGGCAGCGAGCCGCGCAGCACGGTCAGGAAGAACAGCCCGGCGCGGCCCAGGGAACGGATCGGGGCAACGATGGCCATCAGGCGGCGCTCCGCGCGCGCTGCGGCGCATCGAACGGGATCGGGCCGTCGGGGCGGCCGTGCAGGAACTGCTGCAGCAGCGGATCGCTGCTGGCCTGCAATTCCTGCGGGGTGCCGGCGAAGACCACGCCGCCGTTGGCGATGGCCACGGCCTGGTCGCAGATCGGCAGGGTCTCGTGGACGTGGTGGCTGACGATGATGCTGGTCAGGCCCAGGGTGTGGTTGAGGCGCTGGATCAGGCTCATGATCACGCCGGAGGCGATCGGGTCCAGGCCGGTCAGGGGTTCGTCGTAGATCATCAGCGGCGGATCCAGGGCCAGCGCGCGTGCCAGCGCCACGCGCCGCGCCATGCCGCCGGACAGCTCGCGCGGCCAGGCATCGGCGGCGGCCAGCAGGCCCACCGCGTGCAGCTTCAGCGCCACCAGCCGCTGCAGCACCGGCTCGGGCAGGCGGGTGTGGGCGCGCAACGGCAGCGCCACGTTCTCGGCCACGCTCAGGTCGGTGAGCAGGCCATTGCCCTGCAGCAGCACGCCGATGCTCTTGCGCGTCTCGCGCAGCGCGCGGCTGCCGCGCGGCAGCGGCTGGCCGAACACCTCGAGCGTGCCCGCGGCCGGCACCAGTTCGCCGGTCAGCGCCGCCAGCAGCGTGGACTTGCCGCTGCCGGACGGCCCGAGCACGGCGGTGATGCTGCCGCGCGGCACGCGCAGCGAGACGTCGCGCAGGATCGCGCGGCCGCCGCGGTCGATGCGCACGCCCGACAACTGCACCAGATTGGGTTCGGAAGACGCCATCGCGACCTTTAACGAAAATACAACATAGGATCGATCCGTTCGGCTGAACTTAACCGAACTGGCCCGTGCAGTATTGTGGCACCGCAAGGGCCGGTGTGCGCGCCGGCTTCGCCCTGTTCATGCAACAGCGTGTCATGCCGCAGCGTCTCTGCCCGGCCCGCGATCGCGTCGGGCGCGTCGTCGCCGCATGCCGTGTGGACAAATGCCGGCACGTGCTTGTGCGCTTGGCGACGCCACGCGACGATGCCGGCAGGCGCCCGTGCCGAACCACACCTGGAGTCAAGGATGGAGCTGTTGAGCTTGGAACACTTCGCCGGAAGCGTGAACGAGACGTTCGCGGCGCAGTTGAACGAGGGCGAGGTCGCGTTCGTGCTGGTGGAGGCACGGCCGCTGCCGACGTCCCCCGCGGCGCGGCGCGCCCCGTTCTCGCTGCTGTTCCGCAACGGCTCGGCGTTCCTGTTTCCGCAGCAGACCTACCAGATGCGTCATCCGCGCCTGGGCGAGATCGGCATCTTCCTGGTGCCGGTCGCGCGCGAACGCGACGGCTTCCTGTATCAGGCGGTGTTCAACTGAGGCGCGTCTCCGGCCCCGCGCCGGAGCCGTCCCAGCGCATGGCCAGATGGGTCTGGCCGGCTTCGCCGGCGACGAAGCCGAGGCGCGCGTAAAGCCGCTGCGCCTGGGGGTTGGCATGCAGCACGTGCAGTGTGAGTGCTCGCCCGTCCGCCTTCGCGAGTGCTTGTGCATGTGCGATCAGCGCGCTGCCGATGCCTTGTCCGCGGCAGTCCGGCAGCAGGCTGATATCGACCAGCACGTGCGGATCCGCGCTGCGGTCCAGGTACAGCCGACCCAGCCGCCCGCGCGGGTCTTCCACGATCAGGAAGTCGGCGGAAGGGAAATGCTGCAGATAGTGCGCGTGCTGCAAGGCGAACTGCTGGTCGAGAAAAGCGCGCTTGGCCGGTTCCGGCCACGGCACCGCGGCCAGCTCGTCGTGGCGCGTGCTGGCGTACAGGTCGCGCAGCCAGGGCAGGTCGCCCGCGTGCGCGGCGCGCAGCACCACGCCACGCGTCCGCAGCGCGGCTGGCGCCTCGATGGCCTCGTGCCTGGCGGGAAACGCCGGCACAGGCGCAGCACTGGCCGTGTGGCCGCTCAACTGAAGACGGGGTAGTCCCCGCTGAGCGCGATACAGAAGTTCACCGCCAGATACGGCTGCCGGTTCTCGTGCGCCAGCCCCTTGCCGGTGGGCATCACCATGGTCGGGGAGAACTGCGTGTTCGGCGCGACGGCCAGGAACGGACGTTCGCTGGTGCTGTTCAGTGACGACAGGGCGGCACCGCTGGCAGGGGTGCCGGTCTTCTTGGCCGGATCCGGTTGCGAGAACGCATTGACGCCGTGCTGGTGCATCGGGATCTGCGTGCTTTGCAGGCTGACGCCCGCCGATCCGAAGTTGCTGCCCAGCGTGTGCGCAGTCAGCCCAGGTCCCGGGCCTTGCTGGCAGCCGGCGCGCGCGGTGAAGTTCGGCAACTGGAACGTGCTGCTGCCATTGCCACCGTAGGCCACGCCGAGCAGCGAATACAGCGCGCTGTTCTGCGTGATCGGCAGGACGGCGCCGTTGCACAGCGCCCAGCCATACGGGTTGTAGTCGAAGCCGAACAGCTGGATTTCGCCGAGATAGGGTTCGGTCATGAGCGGATTCCTCCGATGCAGCGGATGCGTGCCGCAGCCATGCCGGCGCGGCGCAGGGATCAGGCCTGTTGCGGGAAGATGCCGGTGGTGGCGATGCAGTACTGCACCGTCAGTGTCGGCATGGTGTTGTCGTGCGGCTGGTTGCCGCCGGCGAACGAGGTGCTTTGCGTGGACATTGCCAGCGTGGTGGTACCGCTGGTGTCGCTGGCATAGAACAAGGCGCCACTCACGGCGGCTGGGAGCAGACCGGCGGGCGCGGTGGCGGTCGCCGCCTCGGTCGTGGCCTGCGCGGTGTGCGTATGTGCCGGCATCTGTAGGTCGGTCAACGTCACCGTCTCGGTGCCGGCCTTTTGGGCAAGCACGTAGTTGCTGAGCCCCGGCCCCTGGCCCTGATGGATGGGCAGGCGACCGCGCAGATCCGGCACCGCGAAGGTGGTGGTGCCATTGCCGCCGTAGACGGTGCCAAGCAGGACGTACAACGGTTCGTACTCGGAGATCTGCAGCAGCGAGCCGTCGCACGCCTGCCAGCCCTGGGGTGTGCGGCCGAAGCCGAACATGCGGATTTCGCCGATGAAAGGGGTGCCCATGAGATGCTTCCTGGTCGATGAGGCGCCACGCGCACGGATGCGCGCTGCGCGCCCGAATGCGGATGCGCCTAGCTGCGCGAGGGGAAGATGCCGGACAGCGCGATGCAGAAATTGATCGTGGTGTACGGTTGTACGTTCGGATGCGGCTGGCTGCCGCCGCTGTTGGCGATGGTGGACTGCGATAGCGGTATCGTCGCGCCGGGCGCCGCATACAACGCATGCGGGGTCCCGGTGGACATGTTGTTGTTCGCGAACAGGCGGCCGGTCGGCGTGCGGTTGTCGCCGTTGACGCTGCTGCAATCCAGCAGGTGGGTATGCGCGGGCAGGTTGTCGCCCACCAGGGTCACCGTCTCCGCGCCGGCGGCCTGGCCCATCGGCAGGGCAGGCGGTTGCCATGCCGGATCGGCCGACGGCCCATAGCCCATCGGCGTGCGCCCGCGCATGTCGGGCAAGCCGAACGTGGTCTTGCCATCGCCGCCGAAGCGGGTGCTGAGCAGGCTGAACAGCGCCTGGTTCTGATTGATCGGCAGCAATTGCCCGTTGCACTGCGCAAAATACTTCGGCGCAAACGCGAAACCGGTCAGCATGATCTGACCGATGAAGAACTCGCTCATGCGGATCTCCCCCCGGAGTTGATGGCACAGACCTCGTGTCTGGTGCGCATCTACTTAATCACGACTTCGGCGACATGCAAGCGACGATTTCGCTGAACCAGACAGACATGACGCATTTGTTGCTTTACGTCGCCGCCGACTTGCTGTTCCAATGGCCGCGCGACGCGCATGGCCGATGCTTGGGGGGCCAATGTTCTGCGGAGTCCGAGGCACCAGGATGGCTGCCAGCGCCCATTGGGGTGGCGCGTTTTAGGGGAATCGAATATGTCTACGAATTGCACCGCGTCGAGCGGTATGCGGCTGACGTTGCGTTGGCTGATGGCGCTGCTGTTGCTGGCGATGTCGCAGGTCTGCCTGGCGGCCGGACCCTACTGCACGACGCCTCAGACCGCGACCGTGAACTCGGGTGGCTCGGTGACTTTCGACGTCAGCAGTTGCGACGGGCCCTCCAATACCGGCATGAGCGACGGCGCGCAGCCGTCGCACGGTAACTACGTCCTCACCGGCCAGCTCGACGCGGCCGGCACCGAGCGAGTGACCTACACCAACAACGGCGACGGCGCGACCTCGGACTCGTTCTACCTGCTGGACGAGGACAACAACCAGGTTGTCTTCAACATCACCGTCAACCCCTCGCGCACCGCCAGCATCGCGGTCTCGCCATCCAGCGCCAACGAGGACAGCGGCACGGCCTTCGTCTACACGGTGACGCTGAGCTCGACCAATAGTTCGGCGACCACGGTGAACCTGACCCGCAGCGGCACGGCCACCAGCGGGACCGACTACACCGGCGCGGTCACCAGCGTGGTGGTGCCGGCCAACGCCAGCTCCGCCAGTTTCAGCGTCACCCCGGTCGCCGATAGCACGGTGGAAGCCGACGAGACGGTGATCTTCCAGGTGGCCAGCGGTAGCGGCTACTCGATCGGCAACCCGTCCAGCGCCACCGCCACCATCGTCAACGACGACTATCCCTCTGCGAGCATTGCGGTGTCGCCGGCCAGCGTGGCCGAGGATGGCAGCGCCAATCTCGTCTACACCGTCACCCTGAGCCAGGCGTCGCCGTCGGCGCTGTCGATCGGTTTCAACGTGGGCGGCACCGCGACCTCGGGCACCGACTACGCCGCGGTCAACTCGCCGCTGGTGATTGCGGCCGGCCAGACCAGCGGCACCATCACCATCGATCCCACTCCCGATACCACGGTGGAGCCGGACGAGACCGTGGTGATCAGCCTCAACGCGGGCAGCGGCTACACCGTGGGCTCGCCGTCCAGTGCCACCGGCACCATCCTCAACGACGACCAGCCGGCGCTATCGATCAACGACGTGTCGCAGAACGAGGGCAATGCCGGCAATACCGCGTTCACCTTCACCGTCTCGCTCAGCCAGCCGGCCGGCAGCGGCGGGGTCAGCTTCGACATCGCCACCGCCAACGGCACCGCGACCGCGGGTACCGACTACATCGCCTCCAGCGTGAACGGGCTGACCATTGCGGCCGGCAGCAGCAGCGCCACCTTCACCGTGCAGGTGGTCGGCGACACGCTCAACGAACCCGACGAGACCTTCTTCGTCAACGTCACAAATGTCAGCGGCGCCACGGTGGCCGACGGGCAGGGCCAGGGGACGATCGTCAACGACGACGCGGCGCCGGCGTTGTCGGTCGGCGACGTCAGCGTCACCGAAGGCAACAGCGGCACCACCACGGCCACGTTCCCCGTCAGCCTCAGCGCCGCCAGCGGCCAGACCGTCACGGTCAATTACGCGACCGCCGACGGCAGCGCCAACGCGGGCAGCGACTATGTCGCCCGCTCCGGCACGCTGACCTTCTCGCCCGGTACCACCGTGCAGAACGTGGCGGTGACCATCAACGGCGACACCACCGTCGAGCCGGACGAAACCTTCACCCTGAACCTGTCCGGCGCCAGCAACGCCTCCATCGCGCGTGCCACCGCGACCGGCACGATCCTCAACGACGATGCGACGGTGACCATCGCGCCGGCCTCGCTGCCGGCGGCGACCGCCGGTAGTGCCTACAGCCAGACCGTGCTCGCCAGCGGCGGCACCGCGCCGTACACCTTCTCGCTCACCGCCGGCGCACTACCGGCTGGCTTGACCCTGAGCAGCGCCGGCGTACTGTCCGGCACGCCCACCGCGAGTGGCAGCTTCAATTTCACCCTGTCCGCGACCGATAGCGGCACGCCCACCAGCGGCAGCCGTGCCTACACGCTGACCGTGGCGGCGCCGACACTGACCCTGCCGGCGACGACCCTGCCCAACGGCACCGCCGGCCAGGCCTACAGCGCGGCGGTCACCCCGGCCAGCGGCGGCATCGCGCCGTATGCCTACACGGTGAGCGCCGGCGCGTTGCCGGCGGGCGTCACCGTCAACGGTGCCAGCGGCGCGCTGAGCGGTACGCCGACCGTGGCCGGCAACTTCAGCTTCACCCTGACCGCGACCGACAGCACCTCCGGCACCGCGGGACAGGCCGCGCGCAGCTACACGCTGGCCATCGTCTCGCCGACCCTGACCGTCGCGCCGTCCACGCTGCCGTCCGGGACTGCGGGCACTGCCTACAGCCAGACGCTGAGCACCAGCGGCGGCACGGCGCCCTACAGCTATGCGCTCAGCTCCGGCGCCCTGCCTGCGGGCCTGAGCCTGAGCGGCGCCGGCGTCCTCTCCGGCACGCCGACCGTGGCCGGCAGCTTCACCTTCGTCATCGGCGTCACCGACGCCGGCGGCTTCGGCGGCTCGCATGCCTATACCCTGGCCATCGCCTCGCCGACCCTGGTCATCACCCCGCCGACCTTGCCGGCGGCGGCGATCGCTGCCAGCTACAGCCAGGCGTTGAGCACCAGCGGCGGCACGGCGCCGTACAGCTATGCGCTCACTGCCGGTGCCCTGCCGAGCGGGATGAGCCTGAGCGCCGGCGGTGTGCTGTCCGGCACGCCGACCACGGCCGGCAATTTCGCGTTCACCGTGCGCGTCACCGACGCCAACGCCTTCACTGCGGCGCAGGCGTTCACGCTGACGGTCGCGTCGCCGACGTTGACCCTGGTGCCCCCGTCGCTGTCGGCCGGCACCGCGGGCACGGCCTACAGCCAGGCGCTCAGCGCCACGGGCGGCACCGCGCCGTACAGCTACAGCATCGCCACCGGCGCCCTGCCGGCCGGCCTGAGCCTGAGCCCCGCCGGCGTGCTCTCCGGCACCCCGACCCAGGCGGGCAGCTTCGTCTTCACCGCGACCGTCACCGACAGCACCGCCGGCGTCCCCGGCCAGGCCAGCCGCAGCTACACGCTGAGCATCGCCGCGCCGACCCTGGCCCCGGGTCAGCCGACCCTGCCTGCCGGCACCGCGGGCACGGCGTACAACCAGACCCTCACCACCAGCGGCGGCACCGCGCCGTACAGCTACAGCGTGGTCACTGGCGCGTTGCCGACCGGCTTGAGCCTGACCACGGCGGGCGTGCTGTCCGGCACGCCGAGCGCCGCCGGCAGTTTCGCCTTCAGCATCAAGGTGAGCGACGCCAACGGCTTCTCGGCCACGCAGGCCTACACCCTCACCATCGCCTCGGCGATGCCGGCGCCGGTGGCGGCGAACGACACCGGCGCCACCCTGGTGGAGACCGCGCTGACCCTGGAAGTGACCGGCAACGACACCGGCAGCATCGACAGCATCGCCGTGGCCACCGCTCCCAGCCACGGCACCGCCACGGTGGATGGCATGCGCCTGGTGTACACGCCGGCGCCCGGCTACGTGGGCGTGGACAGCGTGCACTACATCGCCGTCGGTGCGGGCGGCAGTTCGGCGCCGGCCATCGTCACCATCACCGTCAACGCCCGCCCCATCGCGGCGTCGGCGATGGTGCCGGCGGTGACCGGGCAGGCGCAGACCCTGGACGTCACCCGCAACGCCACCGGCGGCCCGTTCGTGGCCGCTGCCGTGGTCGCGGTGCTGCCGGCCAATGCCGGTACCGCGACGATCACCCGGGCCGCCGCCAAGGCCGCCGGCGTGCCGACCGCGGCAGCGGACGAGGGCCCGGGCTTCATGCTCACCTTCGTGCCGAACCCGGCCTTCTCCGGCAACGCCACGGTGCGTTTCACCCTGTCCAACGCGTACGCGACCTCGGCCGAGGCGGACATCGTGTTCATGATCGCGCCGCGCCCGGATCCGACCCAGGATGCGCAGGTGCGTGGCCTGATCGACGCGCAGGCCGAGTCGACCCGGCGCTTCGCCAAGGCGCAGATCGACAACTTCCAGCGCCGCCTGGAGGCGACCCACCGTGGTGCGCGCGGCTTCGACAACGGCGTGAGCTTCCAGGCCACCTCGCACTGCCGCCAGCGCGATCGCACGCTGCAGAGCGACCGCAACCTCGACGCGCAAGCGTGCGACCCGGCCAACCGCGACCTGCGCGACAACGCCATGGACGGCGGCGCCGACACCGCGTCGGCCGCGCCGCGCGACACCGCCACGGCGGCGGGCGACCTCGGCCTGTGGGTGGGCGGCGCGATCCGCTCCGGCAGCCTGGACCAGCAGTCGCAGCGTGCCGGCGTGGATTTCCAGACCGATGGCCTGAGCGTAGGCGCCGACTACCGCGTGTCCCCGTCCTTCGCGCTGGGTGCGGGCGTGGGCTGGGGCCGCGACGACAGCGATGTCGGCCATGACGGCAGCCGCAGCACGTCCACCGCGTACACGCTGGCGCTGTATGCCAGCTATCACCCGGGCCAGACCCTGTTCTTCGACACCCTGGTCGGCTACCAGCTGCTGTCCTACGACCTGCGTCGCTACGTCACCGACAACGGTGCACTGGCCGAAGGCGACCGCAGCGGCCACCAGTGGATCGCGTCGCTGTCGGCCGGTGCCGACCTGCAGCGCGGCGATTGGCAGATCACCCCGTATGCGCGGGTGGATGCCGCGCGCGCCACGCTCGATGCCTACAGCGAAGCGACGATGGCGCCGTACGCGCTGCGCTACGAGGACATGGACGTGGCCACCACCACCGGCAACCTCGGCCTGCGCCTGGAATGGCGCCGGCAGATGACCTGGGGGCGGTTGACCCCGCAGTTCCGGCTCGAGTACCAGCACGACTTCCAGGGCCGTGGCGACGCCACGCTGGGCTATGCCGACATCGTCGGCGGCACCCTGTACCGCACCGGGCAGAGCGTGTACGACCGCAACCGGCTGATGCTGGGCGTGGGCGTGGTGTTCAGCACCGACCAGGGCCTGTCCACGCGCGTGGAATACCGCGGCGTGACCGACGGCGACAGCGGCAGCGACCAGACCTGGATGTTCAACGTCGAGAAGAAGTACTGATGCTGTCGCCCCTCTTCCGCCGGGAGAGGGGTTGGGGTGAGGGTACGGCGCGAGGCGTCTCGCGATGGTTGGGTGCACCAGGCTGCGCCCGTACCCTCATCCGGCCCTGCGGGCCACCTTCTCCCGGCGGGAGAAGGGAGCAGCTAGCCCCTCTCCGGGAGAGGGGTTGGGGTGAGGGTCCGGCGCGAAGCGTCTCGCGATGGTTGGGCACGCGAGGCTGCGCCCGTCCCCTCATCCGGCCCTGCTGGCCACCTTCTCCCGGCGGGAGAAGGGAGCAGCTAGCCCCTCTCCCCCCGGGAGAGGGGTTGGGGTGAGGGTGCGGCGCGAAGCGACTCGCGATGGTTGGGCACACGAGGCTGTGCCCGAAAGCGCCGCATGCCCGCATCCGGCACAATGCCCGGCACATGCCTGCCCCATCCGCGCCCGATTTCCGGCTGTATCCGTCCAACGCGCTGGATACCCTGGCCGCCCTGCTTGCCGAAGAACTGCGCCGGCCGCCGCCGGAGCAGCCCTTGCTGGCGCCGGAGGTGGTGCTGATCCCGCAGGTGGCGATGCGGCGCTGGCTGCAGTCGACCTTGGCCGCGGTGCACGGGGTGGCGGCGAACCTGGAATTCCTCACCCCCGGCGAGTTCGTCGCGCGCGCGCTGGAGCGCAATCTCGGCGCGGCGGCCGACGACCTGGACATGGCGACCATGCACTGGCGCCTGTACGCGGCGCTGCAGGGCGACCTGGGCAGCGACGCGGCGCTGGCGTCGCTGGCCGGCTATCTGGCCGATGGCGATGCGCTCAAGCCGTGGAGCTTGGCCGGCGAACTGAGCAACGTGTTCGAGAAGTACCAGGCCTGGCGCCGCGACTGGCTGCTGCGCTGGGAAGGCGGCGCCGACCCGGACGATCCGCAGGCGCGGCTTTGGCGGCGCATCGCCAGCGGCCGCGCCTACCGCGCACGCCGCATCGGCCAGTACCTGGACCGCTACGCGCGCCCGGATGGCCCATTGCCGCAAGGCCTGCCGCGGCGCCTGTTCGCCTTCGCCGTGCTCAACATCTCTCCGGATGTGCTGCGCGTGCTGGCCACGCAGGCGCGCGCCGGCACGCTGCACTTCTACCTGCCGACTCCGGCGCAGGGTTACTGGGGCGATCTGCAGACGCTGTGGCAACGCCGCCGCGAGGGCGGGGCGGTGGACCTGTTCGCCGAGCACGTGCAGGAGAACCCGCTGCTGCAGGCCTGGGGCGCGGCCGGGCGCGACTTCATGGCACTGATCGGCGACTACGAGGTGGTGCATCCGCTGGCCGAGATCGCGGTCTACGCCGATCCGCTCGAGTCGGGCCGGCGCGCGCTGGCCGATGGCGGCCTCGGCGACACCCTGCTGCGGCGCATGCAGAGCGACCTGTTCCATCGCCGCGCGCCGGCGCAGCCTGCGCCGCTGGCCGCGGTGGATCCGCACGATCCCAGCCTGCAGGTGCACGCCTGCCACACCCGCCTGCGCGAGCTGCAGGTGCTGCACGACCAACTGCGCGCGCTGCTGGACGACCCGCGCTTCGAGCCGCCGCTGCAGCCGCGCGAGATCGCGGTGCTGTCGCCGGACATCGACCCGTACGTGCCGTACCTGGACGCGGTGTTCGGCGGCCACGGCGGCGACGACGCCTTGCCGTACGCGCTGGCCGACGCCAGCCCGCTGGCCAGCGAACCGCTGGCCGAGGTGTTCCTGGCGCTGCTCGGCTTGCCGATCGCGCGCTTCGGCCTGCACGAGATCCTGGACCTGCTCGCCAGCGCGCCGATCGCCGAGGCCGCCGGTCTCGACGAGGCCGGGCTGGAACGCCTGCGCAGTTGGCTGCATGCCGCCGGCGCGCGCTGGGGCCTGGACGCGGCGCACCGGCAACGCCACCAGGCGCCGGCCGACGACGCCTACACTTGGCGCTTCGCCCTGGACCGGCTGCTGCTCGGCCACGCCAGCGGCGCCGAGGACGACATCGACGGCGTGGCGCCGTGGCCGCAGCTGGAAGGCAGCGCGCTGGCGGCGCTGGACACGTTGCTGCGCCTGCTGCGCGTGCTCGATCGCCACCAGGCCGCGCTGGCCGAGCCGATGCCGCCGGCGCAGTGGCGCGAAGTGCTGCTGGGCCTGCTCGAGGCGCTGCTGCCGCAGAGTCCGTCGGCACCGCGCCAGCAGCGCGCGCTGGAGCGCCTGCGCGCGCTGATCGACCAGTTCGCGCGCGACGCCGCCCGCGCCGACTATGCCGAGGCGGTACCGGCCGAGGTGGTGCGCGCGCACTTCGCCGCGGTGCTGGGCGAATCGGACACGCGCGCGCCGCTGCTCACCGGTGGCATCAGCTTCGGCCGCATGGTGCCGATGCGGCTGCTGCCGTTCCGGGTGATCTGCCTGCTGGGCATGAACGATGGCGATTTCCCGCGCCGCGATCCGGCCGCCGGGCTCAACCGCCTCACCGCCGAACTGGGCACCACGCGCCGCCGCCACGGCGACCGCTCGACGCGCGAGGACGACCGCTTCCTGTTCCTGCAGCTGTTCGCCTCGGCGCAGGAAGTGTTCTACCTGAGCTACCTGGGCGCCGACGCGCGCGACGGCAGCGTGCGCGAGCCCTCGCCGCTGGTCGGCGAACTGCTGGCCTGCGCTGCCCAGTACCATGCCGACCCGGCCGCGGCCGCGGCCCTGGTGGTGCGGCATCCGTTGCAGCCGTTCGCCGCCGCCGCGTTCGGCGCCACCGGTGCCGAGGATGCCGACCCGCGCCGTTTCAGCTACCGCCGGCAGTGGCGGCCGGCGGTGGACAGCCTGGTCGGCCAGCGCCAGCCGCTGGCGGCCTGGATCGACGCGCTGCCGGCCGCCGCCGACGATGCGCTGCCGGCGCAGTTGTCCATCGACGACCTGCGGCGGCTGCTGGTCGATCCGGCCGGGCAGTTCCTGCGCCAGCGCCTGGGCCTGCGCCTGCCCGATCCGGCGCAGGCCGACAGCGACCTGGAGCCGCTGCTGGCGCCCAGCCGCGGACTCGATCAGTACGGCCTGCAGCAGCAGGTGTTCGAAGCGGTGCTGCGCGAGGACACCGAGGCGCTGTACGAACGCCTGCGCGCCCGCGCGCTGCTGCCGTCCGGGCCATTGGGCCGGCGCCAGCTCGACGAGCGCGTGCGCCAACTGCGCCCGTACGCCGAGGCGTTCCGGCAATGGCGCGGCAACGACGACCCGCCGCTGGCGCCGCGGCTGCAGGTGGACCTCGACGGCACCGCACTGCACGGCCGCCTGCCGGGTTGGTATGCGCCCGGCGTGGCGCGTGTGCAGGTGGGCGCCTTGAGCGGGCGCAGCGCGATCCGCCACGGCCTGGAGTGGCTGCTGCTGCGCGCCTCCGGCGAACGCGCCCCCTACGTGCGGTTCTTCGACCACGACGACAGCCTCGGCCCGCATCCGATGGACCGCGAACCGCTGCCCGCCATCCAGGCGCAGCAGGCGCTGGGCGCGCTGCTGCAGCTGTACCGGCATGGCCGGCAGGCGCCGCTGGCGTTCGCGCCGTACAGCAGCTGGAAGTACTACCAGGCCGCGCGCGCCGGCGATCTCGACAAGGCGATCAAGGACGCCGCCGCGCAATGGCAGGCCAGCTTCGGCTGGAGCGAGGCGGACAGCCCGGAACTGCGCCTGGTCGGCCGCGGCCGCGACCCGTTCGCCGATGCGCAGCGCTTCGCCGACTTCGCCGCCACCAGCCAGCGCGTGTTCGGCCTGCTCGAACAGGGCGACGCCGGCCCCGCGCTCGATCCCGACCGGCTGAGCGACAGCTGGCAGCGCTGGCGCGGCACCCAGGAGGACGCCGAATGAGCGCCGCACCCGACCGCGACCCCTACCTGCAGTTGCCGCTGCACGGCGTGCGCCTGATCGAGGCCAGCGCCGGCACCGGCAAGACCTTCACCCTGGCCACCCTGTTCACCCGCCTGGTGGTCGAACGCGGCCTGCGCCTGGGCCAACTCCTCGCCGTCACCTTCACCGAGGCCGCCACCCAGGAACTGCGCCGCCGCATCCGCGAGCGCCTGGCGCTGGCGGCCAGCCTGGTACCGGACTCTGCCCCGGACCTCGTAGGAGCGGCTTCAGCCGCGACCGAGAACGCGGACACCACGTCGCAGCCACAACTCGATGCCCCCGACGTCGCCCTCACCCGCGCCATCCTGACCGCGCACCTGGCCGCCAACACCGAAACCCCCACCGCCCTGCGCCGCCGCCTGCAGCAGGCCGCCGAGGACATCGACCTCGCCGCCATCTTCACCATCCACGGCTTCTGCGCGCGCGTGCTGCGCGAGCATGCGCTGGAAAGCGGCCAGGCCTTCGCCGCACCGCAACTGCTCACCGACGACCGCGAACTGCTGCGCGACGTCGCCGCCGACCTGTGGCGGCAACGCGCCGCCGATCCGGCGATGGCCGAGGACCTGGTGGCGCTGTGGCCGGGTGGGCCGGACGGCATGGCCCTCGATCTGCGCGAACTGGTGCGGCATCCGACCCTGCTGCCGGCCGCGCCGGTCTTCGCCGCCGAAGACGGCGACGTGCTGCAGCAGGCCGCGCAGCGCGCCGGGGCGGCGCTGGCCGAGGCGTTCCGCACCCACGGCACCGCCTGTTTCGAGGCGATCGCCGCGGCGATGGAGGCCGGCGTGCTGAGCAAGGTCAGCTACAAGCCCGACTGGCTGACCGCGCTGTGGCACTGGCTGGACGCCTTCGCCGCGGCGCCGGCGGCGGACGCGCCGCCGCACCCGAAGCTGGTCAAGCTCACCGCCGCCGAACTGGCCGCCGGCACCAACAAGAAGCACGCCGAGCGCACCCCGGCCTCGCCGCTGAGCCACGCCATCGACGGCTACCTGGCCGCATTGGCGCAACTGGCGCAGTGGCGCACGCAACGCCGCATCTGCCTGTTGCATGCGCTGCGCGCCGACGCGGCGGAGCGGCTGGCCTATCTCAAGCGCCAGCGCCGCGTGCAGACCTATGACGACCTGGTCGAAGGCGTGGCGCGCGCGCTGGAAGGCCCGCACGGCGCCGCCCTGGCGCAGCGGCTGCGCGCGCAGTACGCGGTGGCCTTGGTCGACGAGTTCCAGGACACCGACGATCGCCAGTGGACGATCTTCCGCAAGGTGTTCGCGCCGGAGACGACCAGCTCCGCCGTGGCGCAGGGCGATGCGGCGATCGCGCCCTCGCTGTCCACAGCGGACGACCCGCCGCCGCTGCTCGCCCTGATCGGCGACCCCAAGCAGGCCATCTACGGCTTCCGCGGCGGCGACGTGCGCACCTACCTGGCGGCCGCCGCGCGCGCCGAACGCGCGCCGCCGCTGGCGCACAACTTCCGCTCGCGCCCCGCACTGCTGGCGGCGATCGACGCGCTGTACGCGCAGGCCGGCTACGCCGACGCCTTCCTCACCGACGGCATCGCCTTCCACCCGGTGCAGCCGGGCAGCAAGCGCGTCGATGCCGACCTGCAGCGCAATGGCGTGCCGGCCCCGGCGCTGACCGTATGGCGCGCGCCGGAACCGCCGCCGCCGGCCACCGCCAAGGCGCCCGGAAAACCCAAGCCCTGGAGCGCCGGCCGCGCCCGCGAGCTGTGCACCGCCGCCTGCGTGGCGGCGATCCGCGGCTGGCTGGCCGAGGCGCGCGACGGCACCGCCACGTTGCTCGGCCGCCCTGTGCAGGCTGGCGACATCGCCGTGCTGGTGCGCAGCCACGGCGAGGCCACGCGCATCCAGCAGGCGCTGGCCGCCGCCGGCATTCCCGCGGTCGCCGCCGGCCGCCGCAGCCTGTTCGCCACGGACGAGGCGCTGGAACTGCTGGCCCTGCTGCAGGCGCTGCTCGACCCCGGCGACGACGGCCGCCTGCGCGCCGCACTGGCCACCGTGCTGATCGGCGAGGACGCCGCGGCCATCGCCGCACTCGACCACGACGGCGAGCGTCATCGCCGCTGGCAGCAACAGGCGCTGGACTGGCGCGAGCGCTGGCAGCGCGGCGGACCGCTGGCCCTGATCGGCGACCTCGGCGCCGCGCACGGGCAGCGCCTGCTGGCCCTGGTCGACGGCGAGCGCCGCCTCACCAACTACCTGCAGCTGGCCGAACTGCTGCAGGAAGCCGACACCCGCGCACTCGGCCCGCACGGCCTGGTCGACTGGCTGGCGCGGCGCATCGCCAATGCCGACGACAGCGACGAGGCGCAGCAGCTGCGGCTGGAGTCGGACGCGCGCCGCGTGCAGATCGTCACCCTGCACAAGAGCAAGGGCCTGGAGTATCCGCTGGTGTTCCTGCCGTACGCCGGCATCGGCCGCAGTGAGCGCAGCCCCGGGCGGCACTGCGTGGTGCCGGCGCCGCAGGGCGGGCGCCAGTTGCAGTGGAACACCGGCCGCAGCGGCGGCGCATCCGATCCGGCCTGGGAGACGGCCGAAGCCGCATGGAAACAGGAACAGCGCGCCGAGGACGCGCGCCTGCTCTACGTCGGCCTGACCCGCGCCGAGCACGCGCTGTGGATCGCCACCGGCGCCTTCCCGCAGCACGAGCGCACCGCGCTGGCGCCGATGCTGCGCGACCTCGACGCCCTGCAAGCCGCCGCCGCGCCAGGCGCCATCGCCCTCGACAGCACCCCGCCGCCGGCGCAGTTGCCGCGGCTGCCGCCCGAGCCGGCGCCGCCGGTGCCGCCGGCGCGCGTGCCGCAGCGGCGCGTGCTGCCGGAGTGGTGGGTGTACAGCTTCACCCAGCTGGCCAATGCCGACGCCGGCAGCGACCCGATGGCCAGCGCCACCGTGCCCAGCAGCGGCGGCAGCGACGAACCCGCGGCCAGCGAGCCGGTCAGCGCCGCGGTAGAGGTGGACATGGTCGACCGCCGCTTCGTCGGCAACCGCTTCGGCGTGGCCATGCACGACGTGTTCGAGCGCTGCGACTTCGCCGCCTGGCGCGACTGGCGCCCGGGCCAGCCGGCCCCGGCCGGGCAGGACGTGGCCATCATCCAAGCCTTGCACAGCGGTGGCTACCAAGAAGACGAAGTGGCCGACGGCACCGCGGTGCTCACCGCCTTGGTCGGCCACACCCTCACCGTGGCGTTGCCCGAAGGCACCTGCCTGGCAGCGGTGCCGGAGGAGCAGCGGCGCAACGAAATGGAGTTCCACTTCGCCATGCGCCCGACCCGGGTCGACGCGCTGCTGGCGCTGCTGCACCGCTTCGGCGTGGCCGGCGAGCGCCAGGCGTTCGGCGCGCGGCAGCGCCTGGAGGGGCTGATGACAGGCCTGATCGACCTCACCTACCACCACGACGGCCGCTGGTACGTGCTCGACTACAAGTCCAACCGCCTGCCGGCCTACGACCCCGATGCCTTGGCGCGGGCGATGGCGCACAGCGAATACACCCTGCAGGCACTGATCTACACCGTGGCGCTGCACCGCTGGCTGCGCTTCCGCCTGGGCGAGGGCTACGACTACGCCCGCGACTTCGGCGGCGTGCGCTACCTGTTCTGCCGCGGCCTCGACGCCGCCCGCGACCCGTCGCCGGGCGTGTACGCCTGGCGCTTCGACCCGCACCTGATCGAAGGCGTCGACGCCCTCTTCGCCGGCGCCCCGCCTGAGCCCCTCTCCCCGCGGCAGAGGGGTTGGGGTGAGGGTCCGTCCGCCCACGGAGCCACCCCGTGAGCCACCCCACCCACCTCCCGGCCTCCCTCCGCCGCGCCGGCACCCCGCGCACGCTCAAGCCCCTCTCCCCGCGAGAGAGGGGTTGGGGTGAGGGTACGTCCGCCCACGGAGCCCCCACCCCGTGAGCCACCCCACCCACCTCATGGCCGCCCGCCACCGCATCGTCGCCCCGCGCACGCTCAAGCCCCTCTCCCCCCGGGAGAGGGGTTGGGGTGAGGGTCCGTCCGCTCACGGAGCCCCCACCCCGTGAGCCAACCCACCCACCTCCTGGCCGCCCGCCACCGCACCGTCGCCCCGCGCACGCTCAAGCCCCTCTCCCCGCGGGAGAGGGGTTGGGGTGAGGGTGCGTCCGCCCACGGAGTCTCCATCCCGTGAGCCAACCCACCAACCTCCTCGCCACCCTCTACCGCACCGGCACCCTGCGCACGCTGGACCATGCCTTCGCGCACAGCCTGGCCCGCCTCGACCCGGACACGCCCGACCTGGTCCTGGCCGGCGCCGCCCTGGCCTCGCTGGCGGTCGCCAGCGGCCACGCCGGCCTCGACCCGGCACGCGCCAGCCTCCTGCTCGACAGCCGCGATGCCGCTCCGCCCGCGCTGCCCACCGCGGACGACTGGACCCGCGCCCTGGCCGCCTCGCGCTGGGTCGCACAACCCGCTGCCGAAGACCCCGCCAGCCCCGACTGCCCACTCGTACTGGAACACGGCCTGCTGTACCTGCGCCGCTACCGCGAGTACGAGCGACGCCTGGCCCTGGGCCTGCGCCGCCTCGCCGTGCAGCCGCTGCCGCACAGCGACCTCGCCGCCCTCGCACCCCTGTTCGCCCAGCTTTTCCCTCTCCCCCCGGGAGAGGGTGCCCGAAGGGCGGGTGAGGGTCCGACCGCCAACGATCCATCGGACCGCCAAGCCCAAGCCGCCGCGCTCGCCTTGCGCCGCGCATTGCTGCTGGTCACCGGCGGCCCCGGCACCGGCAAGACCACCACCATCGCCCGCCTGCTGCTGCTGCGCGTGGCCCAGGCCCGCGCCGCCGGCCTGCCGCCGCCGCGCATCGCCCTGGCCGCGCCCACCGGCCGCGCCGCCGAGCGCATGGCCGAGAGCCTGCGCGCCGCGGTGGCGCGCGCGCTTGCCGACGGCGTCGATCCGGCCCTGGCCGAGGCGCTGCCGGCCGGCGCCAGCACCCTGCATCGCCTGCTCGGCGTCATCCCCGACCTGCCGCGCTTCCGCCACGACGCCGACAACCCGCTGCCGTTCGACCTGATCGTGATCGACGAAGCCTCCATGGTCGACCTGCCGCTGATGTGCAAGCTGGTCGACGCCGTCGCCGACGGCGCGCAACTGATCCTGCTCGGCGACGCCGACCAGTTGCCCTCGGTGGAAGCCGGCGACGTGCTCGCCGCGATCCTGCAGGCCGCCGGCCCCGGCGACGCGCTGCAGGCCGACGACGCGCAAGCGCTGCAGCCGCTGCTCGGCCACGGCGCGGTCGCGGACGACCACGGTGGCCTGGCCGGCCACCGCGTGCACCTGCTGCGCGGCTACCGCCAGGCCCAGGACTTCGCCCTGGCGCCACTGGCCGACGCGGTCCGCAGCGGCGATGCCGACGGCGCCCTGCGCCTGCTGCGCGACGGCCAGCTCGCCGGCGTGCACTTCCACGACGGCGTCGACGACGCGCTCGCCGCCGGCGGCGACGCCCTGCTCGCGCACTGGCGCGCCCTCGGCGCCACCGACGACCCGGCCGAGGCCCTGCGCGCCGCCGCGCGCCTGCGCCTGCTCACCGCCGTGCGCGCCGGCCCGCAGGGCGCGCGCGGGCTCAACGCGCGCATCGAACAACTGCTGGCCGAGACCGCCAGCGGCGCGCGCCGCCTCGGCGCCGCCGCGCCCTGGTTCCACGGCCGCCTGCTGCTCATCACCGAGAACAGTTACCGCCACGGCCTGTTCAATGGCGACGTCGGCATTTGCTTGCGCGACGCGCAGGGCACCCTGGTCGCCTGGTTCGACGGCGCCGGCGACGGCCAGGTCCGCGGCTTCCACCCGGCCGCGCTACCCGCGCACGAGAGCGCCTTCGCCATGACCGTGCACAAGGCCCAGGGCAGCGAATTCGAGGAGGTGTGGTTGCAATTGCCGGCCCGCGACGCCCGCGTGCTCAGCCGCGAACTGGTCTACACCGGCATCACCCGCGCCCGCCGCGCGCTGCACATCGCCGCCAGCGAAGCGGTGCTGCGCGCCGCGCTGGCCCGGCATGCGGCGCGGATCTCGGGGCTGGCGTGGCGGTTGGGTGGGGCGGAGCCGAGTGGCGATCCGCCACCACCGCCACGGCCACCACCGCCAACGCCGCCAGCGAAGGATGAGCCGGTCCCCAGCCAGGGCTCGTTGTTCTGATGTCCGCGGGCGCGTTGCATCGCGCGCCCGTTCCGCCTGCAGCAGACGTCATGGGAAACGTCCGCTTCTCCGCAAGGAAGGCGCGTGCGGTGGGACCTGTGCGCCGTGCCAAACAGGAGCCGGCACCGAAGCGCACAGGCGAACGATGCCGAGCCGCTCGTTCTGGCTGACCGCCACCCCCTCGCACGCAGCCCTAGATGGCCATGACCCCGCCATCGACGAACAGCTCGTGCCCGGCGATGAAGCCGGACGCGTCCGAGGCCAGGAACAGCACCGCCTCCGCAATCTCTTCCGCGTCGCCCAGACGCCCGAACGGGATCATCTGCTTGAACGCCGCCTCGGCATCCGCATTGGCCTCCAGGTAGGCCTGCATGGCCGGCGTGTGGACCATGCCGGGCGACACCACGTTCACCCGGATGCCGCGGCTTTTCAGGTCGGTGGTCCAGGTACGTGCAAAGGAGCGGATCGCCGCCTTCGTGGCACTGTACACCGAGAGCGCGCCGATCCCCTTGCTGCCGGCCACCGAGCCGGCCAGGATCACCGCACCGCCGGTGGTCATCAGCGGCAGCGCCTTCTGCACGGTGAAGACCGTGCCCTTGATGTTGGTCGCCAGCAGGCGCTCAAGGTGCGCGATGTCGATCTCGCCCAGCGCCGCCGACTCGGAAACGCCCGCGTTGGCGAAGACGACGTCCAGCCGGCCATGGTCCTGCTGGATGCGCGCATAGAGCCGATCCATGTCCTCGGGAACGCCGACATCGCCCTGCACGCCCACCGCGCCGCCGCCGATCTCCGCCACCGCGGCGTCCAGCCGGTCCTGCCGCCGCCCCGTGATGTAGACCTGCGCACCTTCCCGCGCAAACGCCTTCGCCGTCACCAGGCCGATGCCGTCGGTGCCACCGGTGATCGCGACCACCTTGCCCTCGAATCGCTTGTCCATCTCGCTTCCCTTGATAAGTGGAGGATTGCTCCACTTACTATACGGAGGTAGCCTCCGTTTCTACAAGTCACCTCGGAACACCCCTTTGACCGCCGACACCCCCCTGCGCGCCGATGCCCAGCGAAACCGCGAGCGTCTGCTCGCCGCGGCCGAGGAGGTGTTCCTGGAGCGCGGCGCCGAGGCGTCGATGGAAGACGTCGCCAAGCGTGCCGGCGTGGGCATCGGCACGCTCTATCGGCGCTTCCCCACGCGCGAGTCCTTGTTCGCCGCGGCCTACAGCGGCCGCTTCCTGTCGCTGGCCGCGGCCAGCCACGCGCGCGCCAGCACGCTCGATGCGTTGGCCGCACTGCGCGCGTATCTGGAGGACCTGGCGCTGCACACCAGCGTCTATCGCGGGCTGGCCGCGTCGCTCGGTGCGGTACTGCAGAGCGGCACGCCGGGCTGCGAGGCCGTCAGCAAGGAAGGACAACAGCTGTTGCGGCGCGCGCAGAAGAGCGGCGTTGTCCGCCGCGACGTCTCGTTCGACGATCTGGTCGTCGTCGCCACCGCGACCTCCCTGGCCACCGAGCAACTCGGCTCGCCGAAAACGCGGATCGCGCACCTGATCGGGCTGTTCGTCGACGGCATCGCCGCGCCCGCGCCGCGCGCCTAGCCGGTGGCTCCGCGGCGCGCGGGCAGGGCTTCAGCGATGCTGCCGGTGCGATGCATGAGGTCTATCCGCAAGCCGGCAAGAATCTCAGAGATGCGCACTTGTGCGCGTCAGACACTGCCCGAGTGTAAGCAAGACGATGCTGCGCGCCGCGCTGGCGCGACACGCAGTGTGGATGTCAGGCTGGGCGTAGCGTCATCCGAGACGACGCACGCCAGCGACGCACTTACTTGGCCGGGACGCGCTGGTACTCGTCGCTGCCGGTATTGAGGTGCCCGTCGGCCTCGTCGATGGCGAAGTTCACCGTCTCGCCGTCGTTGGTCACCTGCAGCACGCCGTCCTTGTAGATGGCCGGGTAGCTCTCGGTCTTGGGCTTGCGGCTGAAGAAGCGCGGCGTGGTGTTGCGCACCATGAACGACTCCCCGTTGCGCTCGATGTCCATCGTGTCGTCCTTCGACTCCACGTTGACCCAGTGGCCGACGAACTTCTCGCCCTCCACCCGTGCGCAGCCGGTCACCAGCATCGCCGCGGCCAGCGCCGCTCCCATCCACTTCGTCATGTCCCCGCCTCCGGTGTTGGAATCGGGGCGAGGATGCGGTGGGTTGGATGTATGGGAGGTCAAGAATGCGGGGAAGGCCTGACGCGCAGAAATCCGGCCGGCGGGGCCGGAGCGCCCGTAGGGCTCAGGAGGAGGATGTCGGCTGAGGTGGCACGGGCTCAATCATTGCCCGGCCGAACTTATCTGCCACGTTCGCAAGAGTTTCCGTGTGCGCTGGCAGCACCACCACGCAGGTGCTAGCCTGTACAGAATCCTGTAATGAATAGTGAAAGGAGCAGGCCATGGGCTTTTCCGTCAACGACGTGGTGCCTTTCACCCTGGCGCGCGCCAATCTTTCCGAACTGGCCGACCAGGCGAAGGCCGGCGCCGAGAAGATCATCACCAAGAACGGCGAGAGCTACGTCGCGCTGATCGACGCCGACCGGCTGGACTACTACCACCGGCTCGAGCGCGAGCGCATCCACTTGCTGTTGCTCGACGATGCGAAGCGCGGCCTGGCTGACATCGCCGCCGGCCGCACGGTCGATGCCGATGCCGCCATCGATCAACTGCAGCAGCGGCGCGCGGCCACCAGGGCGCCTCATCCCGCGGACCCCGGCAAGCGGGCGACCAAGAAGCGGGGTTGACCATTGCATCGCGTCGAACTGACGGAGAGCTTCCTCGCGAGCCTCGACGCGATCGAAGCGTTCCTGCTGGATGCCGATGCCGCTGCGACCTTCGATGACCTGCTCGCCGAACTGCGGGCGGCCGTGATCCCGAACCTGGGGCGTTTTCCGCGAATCGGTCGTCCCTACTTGGACACGCCACCGCAATCGGCCGAGGCGCTGGCGCAACTGGCTGCATTGCCGGCGGGAGCGCCGGATGCGTTGCGCATCTACCTGCACGGTGACTACGTGATGCTGTACACGGTGGCGGAGGCATCCCCCACTGTGTATCTGCTCTCCATTCGCCACCACCGGCAACTTTCGTTCGATTTCGCTGGACTGTGGAGCCACGGATGAGGATGCAAATAGTCCACTCCCACCCGTCTTTCGAGCGGTGAATGTGCACTTTACTGATACTTAATTCGTCCTAGAATAGTTGCTCGTCCATCTGAGAAGTCAGGAGCATTTTTTATGCTTTCGCGAAATTTCCTGTACGCGATGGAAGTGAGTTCAAAAGTTTGTTCAATGGTTCGCATTTGATAGTCGCTGCAAGCTGCTCTTATGAGTTCAAAAGTAATGCTGTCTAGATAATCATGTCCATTTTCTATGAGCGTATTGACATAAGATGGGCTTTGGCTGGTATGCACGATTAAGTTTCTGGCACGGTAAAGACGGCGAAGTTGCCACCTCACCTTCTTCTCATGACGGTCGAGGCGGTTTATTACTTTATCGGGAGTTGCTAGTTCATTGGATATGGAAAATATCCTGTAGCGGAGAAGGTGAAAGTCACCTAGTTTCGGTTGTAGCTCATTTCGCAATTCAGCATAAGTTGAATCCAATAGGAAAATTGAAAGTCTTTCTGTTAAGTCGGCTCCCTTGTTGGTGTTTACTCTGTTTAATATTTTTCTTGTCCGCCATTTGTCCCAAATAAGAAGGTCAAATAGGAGTCTATCTAAAATTCTGCGAATGTAAGTAATGCCAATAAAAGGTATCGCAGCATTTATTACCTGTTTAATTTTTGATCCGCCGTCGACGTGAGAAGGTATTAGGGTTTCTAAGGCAGTCCAAAGATTAACTAGCTGATTTTCTGGAATATCGTGTTCCACACATATGCCATGTAGATCAGCCACGCGATTAAATCTTTGGAAGCTATCTGAATTATGGCGCAGCCCCAAACTATTGATGACCCTATTTAGCTCTTTCGCAGCCCGATCCTCTCGCATATCAAAAGCTTTTTCCATTGGCCCTCTAGATGATCCGCAAACTACGGGGGCAAACGCGCAGCAACTCCATTCTGCCACCACATCCGCACGCCAAGTTATTCGTTTGCGATGATGAAATAGGGTGAATAGGTCTCCAAGCCGGTCTAGAGTTCTGAAGGCTAAGTGTCGAGCGCTATATGGGTCTCTCGCATCAAAGTCCTCAAGTAGTATCACAACCTCATTACTTGCCAGAGGAGTCGAAAGAAGAGCCTGCGATATTTGCTCTGGCAGTTCATCTTCGAGTAACTTAATGCGAAAAGCATGAAGAGAAGCGGTCACTTGTTTTATCAAATTTGAAACAACAACATATATCTTGAAGTTATGCTTGGATTGATCGGCTATATCCAAAAATTCGAGCAAATGTTCGGGTGAATCAATAGTGTTCCCGACTGGGGAAAAAAAGAAATCGTGAGTCTTATCATGCAACCATTGTTTGTCTAAGCCGTTATTTGTAAGCGTAGTTATAAGGGTTGTTGCTAGGAAATCTATTTCTCTTTTTTTGCAGTTAGTAACCGCAGAAAAAAGCTCTTCTCGAAGGATTTTAAGATATCTTTTACTATTAATTGTCCTGGCTAAAACCTCTAACCTTAGTTTCGTTGTTGAAAGCGGTGTTTGAGCATTGTGGATGACATAGTAAGATACTTCAGCGTCAAGTAGCTTTTTCGCGATTGGATCATTTTGAAGGCTCCAAGTCAGTTCCTCTATGACATGCTGTAAATTTGATGCGTCAATGAAGCCTTTTTCAATTTCCTTAATGAGAGCTAGGGCTTCAATACATAAATGTGGCGCATTAAGCGCCGGAGGCTTATAGGTGTCAAGGGATAGATCAAATAATAGTTCATCTACCCTTTGCGCAAAAAAAAGTAGACCGTTAGTTCTTTCACTTAAATCCCAGCGGCTGAGATTCCTTAATTTCATGTGTCGATTCCTAGATAAGTTTGTGCCAAGCAATTGCGTGGCATAGAAGTTTTTGCCATTAAAAATAATCTTCAGGGAATGTGCCTAGTGAGGCGCCAGCAATCCATACATCTCACGCACTACGCTCACGCCGACCTGTTGCCGCTTCCTCTGTTTGCATTGCACCAGCGTGCGGCGGCCGTCCTTGCGCAGGATCAGGTCGATGCCGCCGTCGGCGCCGCCGAGGCCGGTTTCTTCTACCGCGTAGCCCTGGCGGCGGAAGGCTTCGCCGACCAGGCGTTCGAACTGGCGCCAGCCGCCGGCGGCCAGGCTTTCCAGGGTGGTGCGGGTGTCCAGCAGGCGGCGGCGATGCCGCGCCTTGAGGAATGAGGCGAGCGCTGCGATCCAGCAGAGCAGCAGCAGGATCCACGCTAGGGGAGCGAATGCACCTTCCGCTTGCTGGGCGATGGCCCGCGACAACGCACCGTCGTGCCGGGAGAACCACCAGGGAATGCCGTCGCGCACGGCGAAGAAGCCTGCGATGCCGGCCATGATTCCCACCGGCCACGGCAACGCCGCCAGCGCGTCGAATCCTGTCTTTCCCCGTCTGCGTCCCATGCGACCCCCGTCCCTGGATCGACCATAGTCCTGTGCGCGGGCGATGTCTGTACTGTTAACTGTGCCGTCTACAAAACGAGACGTGATTCGCTCTATCGGCTGCAGCGTCGGTTTCGTAACTGGCCCCTGGCCGCCTGCGTCGATCCGCCATGCGGCGGTTGCCACTGCGCGCTCGCTGACATGCCCGCCCACCGCTCGTCGCATCCTTCCGTAGAGCCAAGACGTCCATGCTAGCGTCGTGCTGCCGAGGGTCCGGCGCAGCGCGGGGCAGGGAATGAACAGCGAGCCGATGCGCCGCGATACTGCGGGACCACGCGCCAAGCCGATCGTGCGCCTGGCCTGGTGGCTGCTCTGGCTCGCCCTGGCTCTGTTCGCCGCGGAGTTCGTGCATTCGGTGTATCTGAAGTACGCCTCGCTGCAGTCGCCGGCCTATGCGATGTTCCTGACCCGCCGCGGTTGGCTGTGGTGCCATCTCGGTGGCGGGGCGGTCGGCTTGTTGCTGGGGGCGCTGCAGTTCGCGACGCAGCGGTAGCGGCGCTGGCCGCGGCTGCATCGGTGGGTGGGGCGGGTGTATTTCGCCGGGATGGTGGTGGCGATGGTCGGGGCAGTCGGCCTGATCGCGACCTCGCCGGCGCCGCCTGCGATCCGGGTGGCGTTCGCGGCCACGGCGTTGGCGTGGCTGGTCACTGGGTCGGTGGGGCTGATGGCGATCTGGCGTGGGCAGGTGCTGCGGCATCAGCGCTGGATGGTCCGCGCCTATCTGGCGACGCTGGCGCCGGTGGTGTTCCGGGTGGCGTTGCCGTCGGCGATCGGCCTGGGCCTGATGCCGTCGCCAGGCATGATCGCGCTGCTGCTGTGGGCGAGCTGGGTGGTGCCGTTGTCGGTGTATGGCGTAGGCCGGGCGGTCGCCGATGCGCGGGATCGGCGCAAGCAGGGGTCGATGCTGCTGCGCGGCGCCGGTCTCGGCACGGGGTGATGACGGGCGTGGGGGACGATGCGCCGGCTTTTGACTCGGGTGCCGGCCTCGCCTCGCCGATCTGCGGTCGTTCGGATGCCTGAGGCAGTTGCAGCCAGTGTCGGCGTCTCCGTCGTGGCTTGGCTTAGCGGCGGACGCACGACGCGCGGTCATGCCGTGGTCAACTTCGCTGCCGGACGCCGGCAGCATGCGCATCGCGCATCGCACAGAAAACGCCGCCACGCCTGCGCCCAGGCGTGGCAGCCGGCGGAACGGACGTTCGCAGGCGCCGGGGGAGGAGTGCGCCTGCGTTGTCGTCCGCCGCGACCTCAGCGAAGCTTGTCGAACAGTTGCTGGCGCACGGCGATGGTGCAGGCGTCTTCGGTGAACAGGTGTTCCAGCGCGCTGTTGTCGCTGGGCTTGCCGGTGCCCAGGTCGAGCACGGTCGCCTGGTTGCTGCCGCGGGCCTTGAACGCGGCGACGGCGGTGGTGGCGTTCTTCAGTGGCACGGTGGCGTCGTTGTCCGAGCCGCACAGCAGGGTCGGGGTGCGCGGCGCCCAGTCGAGCAGGTCGTTGCGCTCCAGGTCGCGCAGGAACGGGTCGTTGGCGTTGCTGGCAAAGTCCTTGTAGAAGCCGGGCTGGAAGTACTGGCGGATCTTGTCCACGCCCGGCAGGGTGTCGCCGAGCACCAGGTCGGTCAGGCTCTGGCTGCCGGGGAACAGCGCCTCCACCTGCTTGGACCAGGGATCCTGGAATACCTGCGACGGGTCGAGGTAGATATTCTTGTAGGTGCGCTGCATGCCGATGATGGCGTAGCTGGCCAGCACGATGCCGAAGGTGTTCTCGCCCACGGCGTTGCGGCCGCTCCAACTGTCGCGGAAGGTCTGGCTGAGCGCGTACGGGCCGGAGATCGGTGCGCTGGCGACCAGGTTGAACTCGTTGGACAGGTGCGTTTCGATCTCGCGCTGGGTGGCCATGGCGGCATGCCCGCCCTGCGAGTAGCCGGTCAGCATGACCTTGCCCGACAGCGGGGTGTTGAGCCGCTGCAGCACCTGGCGCGCGGCGCGCAGGGCATCGATGGTGGCGCTGGCCTCGGACGCGGCGTGCAGGTAGGGGTGGAATGCATAGGTGGAGCGGCCGATGCCCAGGTAGTCGCTGCTCACCACCACGTAGCCCTGGGTGGCGAGGTGGGTGACCATGGTCTCGTCGCCCTTGGCGTCGCGGATCTCCTTGGCCTGTTCGGCGCGACGCTGCGACTCGGTGCCCTGGCTGTAGCTCACCAGCGGGTACGGGCCGGGGCACTGGCTGCCGCCCGGCACCAGCAGCGCGGCCGAGGCGGTGGTGGGTTCGCCATTGACGCCGATGGTGGCGTAGGTGAACTCGGCCACGCGCACGTCGCACTTGGCCTGGTCGGGGGACTGGTCGTTGGCCAGCAGCGTGCCGATCGCCTGGCGGGTGTAGCTGGTCAGGACATTGCTGTTGAGCACGGTGCCGCGTGCCGGTGCCGCCGTGGCGGCGATGGGCAACGACGCGCCCGCGATGCCGATAAGGGAAAGTGCGCGCAGCGCCAGCCGATTCCGCTGTGTGGCCATGGAAACATCCTCGCAATGATGCCCGGTCGCCCGGGGGTGGGGGAGGGCGCAGACCCTACTATGTCGTCCGCATTATTTTTGCGACACGACGAGATAATGTTTATCCGCGGTATTGATTCGCGTTGCATGCGACGGCATTGCGCGACACATCGCGCTGGAAAATTCGGCGATGCATCGGCATCGCGGCGTGCGGTGCGCCACAGTGGCGAAAAGGAAAGAATCAAAAATCCGCATGATGTCGCTGGAATCCGGCCGAATTCGGCGGTTTCGGCGGGTCGCGTGCATGACACAGGTATTTGTCTACGTTTCTTAATCTGAATTTTCAGAAGTAAATAGTCGTGGTTTTAAGATAATCAGGACGCGATACGCAATCATCGTGTGTGCCGTGTCGATGGCTGTCCGCTGCCGGGCACGGAGCGGACGCTGCCCGGACAGCCGCAGGACACCGTCGATGGCGAGCAGGTCACGGCGCGCCTGGTTCGTTGCTAGCGCGGTCGTCAGAGAGGGCGCACGCAACAAAAAGCCGGCGGATCCTGCGGGATCGCGCCGGCTGCGGTCGACGTGGCGGGGCCGCGGGCGAGGGCCCGCGGATGCGTGTCAGCGCACCTGGTACAGCACGGTGGCACCGGGCTTGGGTTCGAACGCCGGCACCGTGCGCTGCTTCAGCGGCGTGCCCTTGGCGTCCCACACCAGGGTGTCGGACGGGTACTCGTCCTTGCGGGTCATCGCGTCGATCTGTTTGACGATCACGCTGGAGCCGGCGGCGACCTCGGGGTTCCAGGCGAACACGCCGAGCCTGCCGTAGAACACGGCCGGCGCGTCAGCGTCCAGGCGCCGGTCCGGGCACAGCACCAGGCCGCGGTCGAGCATCACCCGCAGCGCGCCGACCGGCACGGCCTTCACCGTCGGCGCCGTGCGCTCGGTGCTGTGGCCGGGGCAGACGTTGGCCGAGCGGGTCAGCATGTCCTCGGCCACCTGCCGATCGGACTGGGCCAGCGCGGGCAGGGCGACGGCGGCGAGGGCGAGCGGTGCAAGGGGGAATTTCCAGGGCATGTCGAGACTCCTTCAATGGAGGAAAGACGCCGGGCCTGGCGGTGCCTGCAAAGCGGGGGGACAGGCGGCCGCGGCGGCGCGGGCCGACTCTAGCAATGCGGCCTGCGGCGAATGCAAAGCGGGCGTGATGGTGCGGGGTGGTGTTGCGCGGGAGCGGGTTTTGATGCGGCCTTCGCTTCGCATCGTCTGGGTCGCGGCTGAAACCGCTCCTACCGTTGGCGAATTGCATGGTGTCTTGTGCAAGTGCCGGTGCCGGTAGCAGCACGGCCATTGCTTTGTGGAAGGGACTTCGGTCCTGCCTGCAATGCGATCGCACGCGCCGATGGCTCCGCTCGTCGCGGCTGAAGCCGCTCCCACAAGGGCGCAATCCTTGTCTCCTGTGCAAGTGTTGCCGACAGCGCTGACCGTTGGTGAATGCTGTTGTGGGAGGGACTGCAGTCCCGACTGCACTGAGGTCGGCTGCGGCGGTGGCTTCGCTGGTCGCGGCTGAAGCCGCTCCTACGGAGGCGGAACGCTTGTCTGCTGTGGGCGGGGGCTGCCGGCAGTGCTGACAGATGGTCGCTCCTTGTGGGAGGGACTTCAGTCCCGACTGCAAAGAGGCCGGCTGTACCGATGGCTTCGCTTGTCGCGGCTGAAGCCGCTCCTACGGAGGCGGAGCGCTTGTACGGAGGCGGAACGCTTGTCTGCTGTGGGGGTGCTGCCGATAGTGCTGACAGTGGTCGCTCCTTGTGGGAGGGACTTCAGTCCCGACTGCAGTGCGGTGGACGCACCGACAGCCCGCGCACGCCGGCTCAGCGATACGGCCCCGGCCCGCGCCAGACCAGCTCGCCCTGGTGGTAGACCTGCAGCATGGTGATGACCTGGCGGGCGTCGCCGATGCTCTTGAGTTCGGGCGAGTCCGGCGGCAACGCGCGGCACTTGCCGGAGCCGCGGGTCAGGGCGATCTCCAGCGGGCAGACCATGCGGTACTCGGTGCCGGGCAGCAGGATGAACATCTCTTTCATGCCCTGCTGCTGCCAGGTGCGCAGTTGGCTCTCGCTGCCCAGGTCGTAATAGACCAGGTAGCCGCCGACCTCCAGGCTGGGTTGGGCCGCGTCCATGTCGTGGCGGTTGCCGCGGCTGCCGGGGCCGGCCGCCAGGCCGCTGTTGTCGGGCGCGGTGTCGGTGTCGAGCGCGCCGGGTGGGCGCCCGGTCCAGGTCTCCGGGCGTCGCTCGGTCGGCGGCGGCGGACTGCTGTCGGCGGCCTGCGCCGGGCTTGGTGCCGGGGCGTCCGCGGGCGGGGTGGGGGCCGGCGGCGCGGGCCGTGGCTGCCGCACCGGGGCCGGCCGCGGGGTGTCGGCCGCTTTCGGCGTGTCGGCACGATCGGGCGGCGGCACCGGGTCGTCGGACTGGGCGACCAGGGTGGATTGCACGGTGGTGGTGGCGTGGCTGCGCTTGGGCGCGGCGGACGCCGGCGGCGGACTGGGCTTGGGCGGCAGCGGCTTCACCGGCTTGTCGCTTTCGCCGAGGAAGTCCACGCGGATGCGGCTGCCGCCGGCCGCGCCCTGCGGCGTGGACATGGTGGGCTTGGCCGCATACAGCAGGGCGAGCGCCATCAGCACGTGCAGCAGCGCGCTGAGCAGCCAGGCGATCCAGCGCTGCCAGCGCTCGCTGCGGGTTTCGGCCGCGGCGGGCGCGCGGTTGGGCGCGCGGCTCATGCCGTCGCGGCGGCGTCGGGGGAGCCAGCCTTCATGCGGTTCCGGGGAGGGGACAAACGTGGGAGGCCGCCATCGTACCGCCTGCGCCCGCGCCGGCCATGGCAGCCGCTGCAATGGCCGGCATCGGCCGACACCTGGCGTTCACCCGCCGCGCGGCCGGCGAGCGTTCGGCAGGTGCCGTGCGTCATCCGCTGCCGGCAGGGGCGCGCCCAGTGCCACGCGCGGCGTGGCACCGTCCCCAGGGTCAGACGAAGGCGCCCACCTTGAACACTTCCACCGCCTGGGTCAGCTGCGCCGACTGCTCCTCCAGCGAACGCGCCGCGGTGCTGGCCTCTTCCACCAGCGCCACGTTCTGCTGGGTGGTCTCGTCCATGCGCGCGATGGTCTGGTTGACCTGCGCGATGCCGTTGGCCTGCTCGTGCGAGGCGGCGGAGATCTGCCCCATGAGGTCGGTGACGTGCTGCACGCTGGCCACCACCTGGTCCATGGTGGCGCCAGCCTGGTGCACCAGCGTGGCGCCGTGGGCCACGCGTTGCACCGAGTCGTCGATCAGGGTCTTGATCTCCTTGGCGGCGCCGGCCGAGCGGTGCGCGAGCGTGCCGACCTCCGCGGCCACCACCGCGAAACCCTTGCCCTGCTCGCCAGCGCGTGCGGCTTCCACCGCGGCGTTGAGGGCGAGGATGTTGGTCTGGAAGGCGATGCCGTCGATCACCGCGATGATGTCGGCGATGCGCTTGGAGGCGGCCTGGATGCCGGTCATGGTCTCCACCACTTGGCCGACCACGTCGCGGCCTTCGCTGGCCACGCCGGCCGCGCCCAGCGCCAGCTGGTTGGCGCGCTGCGCGTGCTCGGCGTTCTGTTTCACGGTGGAGGTCAGCTCCTCCATCGAGGCGGCGGTCTCTTCCAGGCTGGCCGCCTGCTGCTCGCTGCGCTTGGCCAGTTCCTGGTTGCCGCTGGCGATGTCCTCGGCGGCGAAGCCGATGCTGTTGGTGGTGCGCTGGATGTGCGCGACGATGTCGGTGAGGCGGTGCACGGTACTGTTGGCGTCGTCGCGCATGGCGGCGAACACGCCGTGGAAGTTGCCGCGCATGCGCACGGTGAGGTCGCCGTCGGCGATGCAGCGCAGCAGCGCGGAGAACTTGGCCAGGTTGGCGTCGGCGGTGGCCATCATGGTGTCGAGGTTCTCGACCATGGTACGGAAGGCGTGCTCGAACTTCTCCGGCTGGCCGCGGTGGGCGAAGTTGCCGGCGCAGGCGGCCTCGGCCAGGGTCTGGATCTGCACGTTGATCGCGTGCAGGTTCTGCTTGACCTGCTGCATCGCCGCGGTGATCGCGGCCTTTTCGCCGGGGTAGTGGGCGATGTCCTGGCTGAGGTCGCCGATGGCGTAGCGGCCCATCACTTCGGTCATGCGCAACTGGGTCTGCACATGCGCATCGACCAGGGCATTGGTGTCGGCGACCATGTGCCCGTACTCGCCGGGGAAGCGCTGCGCGTCCATCCGGTAGCTGATGGCGCCGGCATCATGGCGCGCGGCCATTTCGCGTTGCGCGGAAATCACCTCGTGCAGGCGCCGCTGCATCTGCTGCATGGCGCGCAGCAACTGCCCTGCCTCGTCGTGGGTGGTGGCGATGTCCGGGCTGCTCAGGTCGCCGGCACCGATGCGCTCGGCCAGGCCCAGCGCCTGCCGCAGCGGACGCACCACGCGGCGGGTGAGCAACAGCGCGATCAGCGTGCCCAGCAGCAGCGCCAGCACGGTGCAGCCGATCATCAGCAGGGCGAAGCTGCGCGCGGTGCTCATCGCCTCCTTGGCGGCCTGGCGGTTCTTGGCTTCCTGCAGGTCGATGAAGGCGTTGATGCTGGCCAGCCAGTCGACGAAGGCCGGGCGCGCCTGCTGCAGCAGCAGCGCCTGCGCCTGCACGGTGTCGCCGGCGTCGCGCAGCTGCCGCACCTGTGCGATCAGCGGCATGGTGCGCGCTTCGATGCCCTGGATGCGCCGCAGGATGGCGTTCTCCTGGGCATCGCTGGCGGCGGCGAGCAGGGCGTCGAGCGGCTGCGCGGCGCGCGCGTAGTCGCCGGCCAGCTTGTCGATGGTCTGCTCGGTCGCCTGCCGGCTGGCCGGGTCATCCAGCAGCACCACGTCGCGCAAGGCGATGGCGCGGTCGTGCACGCTGCCGCGGAAGTTGATCGCGTAACGCTGCTTGACGCTGTTGACCTCGTTGATCGCGGTCAGCCGCCGGTCGATGCTGTGCACGCGCTGGATGCCGACCACGGTGAGCAGGACCATCAGCACGATGAGGGTGAGGAAGCCGAGCGCGAGGCGCTGGCCGATGCGCAGATGCGAGAAGACGTGCATGGGATCGGGGGAATGGGGGAGGGAAGAGGGGTCGACGGTGGGTGACGGCGGACGGGCAGGCAGGTTGCCTGCGCCCGCGTGACGCGCGCATGGCGCAGGTCCCCGGGCCGGCGCATGGATAGCGGCGATGCCGAGGCGATCTGAAGGGATGGGGCCATGGCGCCGGCGGCGCGGTGCGGGGAACGTGACGCGGTACGTGCCTGCCGCGGCGTTGGCCCTGCCCACGTCAGGCAGGATGCGGCGTGGCGGCGATCGGCTCGGCGCGGATCGCGCCGCCACACCGCCGCGCGCAGTGCAGCATGGCCCGGCCCCTGCCCGGTGCTATGGTCCGCGCATGACCGGTGCCGCCGACCCGATCCGCTTCCAGGCGACCTTGCTGCGTCCGGCGATGCCGCCGGATGCGCCCTGGTGTTTCCTGCTGTTGCCCGCGGCGGCCAGCGCCGCCCTGCCGACGCGCGGCCTGGCCAGCGTGGAGGGCCTGTTCGCCGGGCATCCGTTCCAGGCCACGCTGCAGCCGGACGGCCACGGCGGCCACTGGTTGCGCGTGGAGCCGGCCTTGCGCGCGGCCGCGGGCGTGGACCCCGGCGCCACGGTGACGCTGGCGATCGCGCCGGTGGCGGTGGAACCGGAACCGGCCGTGCCGAAGGACCTGGCGCGCGCGCTGGCCGCGCATCCGCCGGCGCGCGCGGCCTGGGACACGCTGACCGCGGTGGCGCGGCGCGACTGGATCTTCTGGATCGGCGCGGGCAAGCAGGCGCCGACGCGGGCCAAGCGCATCGCCAGCACCTGCGACATGCTCGCCGCGGGCAAGCGGCGGGTCTGCTGCTTCGATCGGTCGGGCATGTACAGCAAGGCCTTCGCCGCGCCGCTGGCGCAATGAAGGCATGGCGCGCACGCCCGGCGTGGGCGCCGTCGCGACAGGATCCTCGCAAGCGCCTGCCTATACTCCGTGACGTCCATCCATGAGGCCCACCGCATGAGTGCATCCACCTCTTCGTCCGCCGCCGCCGCACCGGGCAGCCTGCGCCGCTCGGTGTCCAACACGCTCAAGGGCTCGGCCGGCAACCTGGTGGAGTGGTACGACGTCTACGTCTACTCGGTGTTCGCCACCTACTTCGAGTCGCAGTTCTTCTCCAAGGAGGACAAGAACGCCACGTTGTACGTGTGGGCGATCTTCGCGGTGACCTTCCTGATGCGCCCGATCGGCGCCTGGTACTTCGGCCGCTTCGCCGACCGTTACGGCCGCCGCCTGGCGCTGACGGTGTCGGTGTCGGTGATGGCGGCCTGTTCGTTCCTGATCGCGGTGACGCCCACCGTGGCCAGCATCGGCGGCGCCGCGGCGGTGGTGCTGCTGCTGGCGCGCTTGCTGCAGGGCTTCGCCACCGGCGGCGAGTACGGCACCAGCGCCACCTACATGTCCGAGGCGGCGATCCCGGGGCGGCGCGGCTTCCTGTCCTCCTTCCACTACGTCACCCTGGTCGGCGGCCACGTGCTGGCGCAGGCGGTGCTGTTCGGGATGCTGCACTTCTTCGACAAGGGGCAGATTTCCGAATGGGGCTGGCGCGTGGCCTTCGGCCTGGGCGGTATCGGCGCGCTGGTGGTGTTCTGGCTGCGGCGCACGATGGACGAGTCGCTGACCTCCGAATCCATCGCCGCGGCCAAGCAGGGCAAGGACACGTCCTCCGGCTCGCTGCGCGAGCTGTTCGTGCACCAGTGGCGCCCGCTGCTGCTGTGCTTCCTGATCACCGCTGGCGGCACCGTGGCCTTCTACACCTACTCGGTGACCGGGCCGAAGATGATCCAGACTGCCTTCGCCGGCGACGACGTGATGGCCGGCACCATCATCAACCTGGTCGCGCTGATCGTGCTGATGCTGATGCAGCCGGTGGGCGGCTGGCTGTCGGACATCATCGGGCGCAAGACCCTGCTGGTGTTCTTCGGCATCGGCGGCGTGCTCTACACCTGGTTCCTGGTGCTGGAGCTGCCCAGGCAGAGCGACTGGCTGAGCGCCTTCGCCATCCTCACCGCCGGCTTCGTCATCCTCACCGGCTACACCTCGATCAACGCGGTGGTGAAGGCCGAGCTGTTCCCCACCCACATCCGCGCGCTGGGCGTGGGCCTGGGCTATGCGCTGGCCAATTCGGCCTTCGGCGGCACCGCGCCGCTGCTGTACCAGGCCTCGCTGAAGACCGGCCACGTCACCACCTTCGTCTGGTACGCCACGGCGGTGATCGCGGTGTCGCTGCTGGTGTATGTGTTCTTCCTGACCAACAAGGGCAGCAACTGGTTGGACCACGAAGGCGAGATGCACGCGCGCCGGCGCTGACCGGCGCGGTGGCGCCCCGGGCGGTGCAGGCGCCGCCCGGGCGCGGCGCAGGCGGACGCTGAACGGCGGACCCCGTGTCGCCCCGGTCGCCCCGCCGCGCGGGCGCCGCCATGCGGCGGCTGCCAGGCGACTCGGGTACCATGCAGCCCCCTCACGGGCGTTCCCCCATGGCCGATCCAGACAACAGCTCCACTCCCCCGGTAACCCAGGCGCAGGCCGAAGACGCGGTGCGCACCCTGCTGCGCTGGGCCGGCGAGGACCCCAGCCGCGAGGGCCTGCTGGATACCCCGCGGCGCGTGGCCGAGGCCTACGGCGACTGGTTCAGCGGCTACCGCGCCGACCCGCGCGAGTACCTGCTGCGCACCTTCGAGGAAGTGGCCGGCTACGACGAGCTGATCGTGCTGCGCGACATCGAGTACGAAAGCCACTGCGAACACCACATGGCGCCGATCATCGGCAAGGTCCACGTCGGCTACCTGCCGCGCGGCAAGGTGGTGGGCATCAGCAAGCTGGCGCGCGTGGTCGAGGCCTATGCGCGGCGCTTCCAGGTGCAGGAGAAGATGACCGCGCAGATCGCCCAGTGCATCCAGGACGTGCTGCAGCCGCTGGGCGTGGGCGTGGTGGTGGAAGGCGCTCATGAGTGCATGACCACCCGCGGCATCCACAAGCGCGGCGTCAGCATGGTCACCTCGAAGATGCTCGGCACCTTCCGCGAGGACGCGCGTACCCGCGCCGAGTTCCTGCGCTTCATCGAGCGGGCGCGCTGAGTCTTGCCGATGCGGTGGCGGTCGGTTCCTGCATGAAGCCGCATGTCCGGATCGCCGGCTATCGCCAGTTGCGCGAACAGCCGTTGTGGAAGCTGCTCGCCGCCGACCATGCCCCGGAGCTGATCGGCCTGCTGCAGACCCTGCTGGGCGACGCCCAGCGGCGGCTGCCGGCCGATGTGCTGCACGAACGCCTGCAGCGCCAGCTCGATGCGCTGAAGGACGACCAGCTCTCGCGCGAACTGCCGCGCACCGCCCAGGCCTACGTGGCGCACTGGCTGGCGCAGGGCTGGCTGGAACGGCGCCTGCCCGAGGGCGATGCGCAGGAAGAGTACGAACTGTCGCGGCAGGCGGCGCAGGCGATCCGCTTCATCGCCGGCGTGCGCGACAGCGCCAGCGTGGCCACCGAGAGCCGGCTGTCGCTGGTGATCCAGCAGCTGGTGCAACTGGCCGGGCAGACCGAGACCGATCCGGACGCGCGCCTGGCCGCACTGCGCGCCGAGCGCGAGCGCCTGGATGCGGAGATCGAGCGCGTGGCCGCGGGCAAGCTGGCCGCGCTGGACGGCAAGCGCGCGCTGGAACGCACCCGCGACATCATCCGCCTGTCCGACGACCTGACCGAGGATTTCCGCCGCGTCCGCGACGATTTCGAGCGGCTCAACCGCGAGTTCCGCGAGCGCATCATCGACGACGAGGGCGCGCGCGGCGACGTGCTGGAGAAGCTGTTCGCCGGCATCGACGTGATCGGCGAGAGCGAGGCCGGGCGCAGCTTCCAGGCGTTCTGGAGCCTGCTCAACGACGCCGAGCAGAGCGTGCAGCTGGATGCGGCGCTGGAGGCGTTGCTGGCGCGCGGCTTCGCCCGCCGCCTGGACCGCCACGAGCGCGCCTTCCTGCGCGGGCTCACCGGCACCCTGCTCGAACGCGGCGGCCAGGTGCACGAGGTGATGCAGCATTTCGCGCGCAGCCTGCGCGGGTTCGTGCAGAGCCGCGGCTACCTGGAACAGCGCCGGCTCAACCAGTTGCTGAAGCAGGCGCAGGGCGAGGCGCTGCAGTTGCGCGACCACCTGCACGCCACCGCCGCCACCGGCTACGTGCTGCCGCTGAGCAGTGCGCGGCTGCGCTCGCTGTCGCAGTGGCGCCTGCACGACCCGCGCAGCCAGCAGGTGGACGGGCGGGTGCAGGCGGCCGAGGCGGCGACGATCTCGCTGGACAGCGTCGGCGACCTGGTGGCGCAGTCGGAGATCGACCTGCGCGGCCTGCGCAACGACCTGCACGACCTGCTCGGCCGGCAGCCGCAACTGAGCATCGGCGAGGCGCTGCGGCAGCGCCCGGCGGCGCAGGGGCTGGGCAGCGTGATCGGCTACCTGGCGCTGGGCACCCGCCACGGCGTGGTCGTCGACGGCGAATGGGAAGCGGTGCAATGGGAGGGCGGCGACGGCCAGCTCCGGCGCGCGCGCATCCCGCTGGTGTGGTTCACCAAGGAAAAACGCAATGAGCTGGTCTGACGAATTCCACGGCCACGACGCCGATCCCGGCGATGCCGCCACGGCCGCATCGGCGGCGTCGGCCGAGGCCGGCACCGCGCTGTTCGCCGGCGACAGCGGCAGCCTGCCGCTGGAGGCGCGGCGTGCGCTGTGCCAACTGTTGTCCGGCCCCAGCGTCGATGCCTACCGGCACGGGCCGCTGTGGCCGGCGCTGCTGCGCCACGAGGCGGCGATCCGCCGCGTGCTGAGCGAGCTGTTCCTGGAACTGGTGCTGGACCGCGACGGCGGCGTGGCGTTCGCGCGCCAGGCCGACACCGGCGAGCTGGAGACCCCGGCGCTGCTGCGCACCGCGCCGCTGACCTTCATCGAGTCGGTGCTGCTGCTGTTCCTGCGCCAGCAACTGGCCGAGGCCGACACCCGTGACGAGCGCGCGGTGGTCGACGAGGCGCAACTGCTGGAAGTGCTGTCGGTGTACGAGAAGAACGTGTCCACCGACCGCGCCGGCTTCGCCCGGCGGGTGCTGGCGGCGATCGCCAAGATGCGCGACAACCACCTGCTGTCCAAGCTGCGCGGCAGCGAGGACCGCTACGAAGTCTCGCCGGCGCTGAAGCTGCTGTTCTCGGCCGAGGACGTGCAGGCGCTGGCGACGGCCTACCGCGGCCTGCGCGATGGCGCGGCCGAGACGGCGCCATGACCGGTCTGTGCCCGCGCGTCGTCCGCGCCTAGCGTCGGGCTCGACCCGTGCGCTGGCCGCCATGGCGGCCATCCCCGTTTTCCGATGAGTTCCCGATGACGTCCCTGTCCGAATCGTCCACCGTCCCCGTCGCCCCGTCCCTGTTCGCCGAGACCCTGGCCGAGCAGCGCGCGCAGCAGTACCGCATGCGCCGCCTGCAGGTGCACAACTGGGGCACCTTCAACGGCCTGACCGACGTACCGATCGCCGAGAAGGGCTTCCTGTTCGTCGGCCGCTCCGGCTCGGGCAAGTCGACCCTGCTCGATGCGATGTCGGCGCTGCTGACGCCGCCGAGCATCGTCGACTTCAACGCCGCCGCGCGCGAGGCCGAGCGCAGCGGCCGCGACCGCAGCCTGGTGTCCTACGTGCGCGGCGCCTGGGCCGACCAGCAGGACAGCGCCTCCGGCGAGATCGCCACCCAGTACCTGCGCAAGGGCGCGACCTGGTCGGCGCTGGCGCTGGAATACCGCAACGCGCAGGGCCAGGCGGTGAGCCTGGTGCGGCTGTTCTGGATCGCCGGCAGCGGCACCGCCGCGGCCGACGTGCGCAAGCACTACATGGTGGTGCCGCGCGGCTTCGACGTGGCCGCCGAACTGGACGGCTTCGACCTGGACCTGCGCCGGCTCAAGCTGCGCCTGGGCGAGGACGTGCACCACTTCGACAGCTTCGCCGGCTACGCCGAGCGCTTCCGCCACCTGCTCGGCATCGGCAACGAGATGGCGCTGCGGCTGCTGCACAAGACCCAGTCGGCGAAGAACCTGGGTGACCTCAACGCCTTCCTGCGCAGCTTCATGCTCGACGAGCCGCGCACCTTCGAGGCGGCCGACCGCCTGGTCGAGGACTTCGCCGAACTCGATGGCGCCCACCACGCGGTGGTGACCGCGCGGCGCCAGGTGGAAACCCTGACCCCGGCGCGCGACTACCACGCCGAGCTGCTGGCATTGCGCCACAGCGTCGGCGAGCTGCGCGAACTGCAGCTGGGCATCGACGGCTACCGCGAGCAGCGCCGCCTGGCCCTGCTCGATGCACGCCTGCAGGAACTGGATACCCAGGACCGCGGCCTGGCCGGCGAGGAGGGCCAGCGCCGCGAAGCGCTGGACAACCACGAACAGACCCTGGCCGAGCTGGAGACCCAGCAACGCGCGCAGGGCGGCGAACAGGTCGAGGCACTGGAGCGCGAACGCGGCCGCGTCGAGCGCGAGCGCGACGAGCGCATGCGCCGCCGCAGCCAGGTCGAACAGGCCTGCCGCCAGCTCGGCATGGGCCTGGCCGGCAGCGCCAGCGGTTTCGCCGAGCAGGTGGCGCAGGCGCGCGCGCTGCGCGACGGCGTCGCCGGCGAGGCCAGCAGCCTGGACGAGGCGATCGCCGAGCGCATGGCCGAGCGCCGCGAGGACGAACGCCGCTTCGCGGTCATCCGCACCGAGATCGAGGCGCTGCTGAAGGCGCCCTCGAGCATTCCCGCGCCGATGCAGGCCCTGCGCGCGCGGCTGTGCGCCGAGACCGGCCTGTCCGAAGCTGCGCTGCCGTTCGTCGGCGAGCTGGTGCAGGTGGAGGCCGACCAGGCCGCCTGGCGTGGCGCGATCGAGCGCGTGCTGCACGGCTTCGCGCAGTCGCTGCTGGTCGACGAACGCCACTACGCCAGCGTCGCCGACTGGGTCAACAAGACCCAGCTCGGCACTCGCCTGGTGTACTTCCGCGTGCGCCACAACGCGCCGCTGCAGCAGCGCGAGCCCGACGCGAAGTCGCTGCTGCGCAAGCTGGAGTTGCGCGACCACGCTTATGCGCCGTGGCTGCGCCAGGAGCTGGCGCGGCGCTTCGACTACGCCTGCGTGGACACCGTGTCGCAGCTGCGCGACGCCGAGCGTGCGATCACCCGCGAGGGCCAGGTCAAGCACCCGGGCGACCGCTACGAGAAGGACGACCGCCACGCCGTCGGCGACCGCAAGCGCTGGCTGCTCGGCTACGACAACCGTGACAAGCTCAAGGTGTTCGAGCGCGAGGGGCAGACGCTGGCGCAGCGCATCGGCGCCTGCGATGCCGACGTCGCCGCCCTGCGCAAGCAGCGCGAGCAGGACCAGGGCCGGCAACTGGCCGCACACACCCTGGCCGAGCGCGAGTGGGACGAGATCGACGTCGCGCCGAAGCTGCAGCGCCTGAGCGACATCGCCGAGCAACTGCTGCAACTGCGCGAAGGCGACACCGCGCTGCGTGCGCTGGGCGAGCAGATCGCCACCGTCCGCGCGCGCCGCGACCAGGCGCGCCGCACCTACGAGGACGTGCGCCTGGAGCGCGCGCAGCTGAGCCGCGAGCGCGCGCGCCTGGAAGCGCAGCGCGAGACCTGCGCCGCGCGCGTGGCCACCGCGGTGATCGGCCCGGCGCAGGTGGCGGGGCTGGACGCGCGGCTGGCGGCGCTGCCGCCGCTGAGTCTGGACAACCTGGAGGCGCATCTGCGCAGCGTCGAGCGCGGCCTCGGCGAACAGCTGGCGCAGAGCCAGGCGCAGGACGCGCGGCTGAGCCAGCAGGTGCTGGACTGCTTCCGTCGTTACTGCCAGCAGTGGCCGGAGGACAGCGGCGACTTCACCGTCAGCCTGGCCAGCGCCGACGACTTCCTGGCGCGTCTGCAGCGGCTGGAGAGCGACGGCCTGCCGCGCCACGAAGGCCGCTTCTTCGACCTGCTGCAGACCCAGAGCAAGAACAACCTGCTGGCCCTGCAGCGCTACACCGCCGAAGCGCACAAGGCGATCAAGCAGCGCATGGACGAGGTCAACGCCAGCCTGGAACAGGTGCCGTTCAACCGCGGCACCCTGCTGACCATCGAAGTCAGCGACCGGCGCCTGCTCGAGGTGCAGGAATTCCAGCAGCAGTTGCGCGCCGTGCTCGGCCATCAGCAGACCGAGGACCGCGCCCTGGCCGAGGCGCAGTTCGCCACCCTGCGCGGGCTGGTGCAGCGGCTCGGCGCGCAGGAACCGGAACTGCGGCGGTGGCGCGAGCAGGTGCTGGACGTGCGCCAGCACGTGGAATTCGTCGGCGTGGAACTGGACGCGGACAGCCGCGCGCAGGTGGAGATCTACCGCAGCGGCGCCGGCAAGTCCGGCGGCCAGCGCCAGAAGCTGGCCACCACCTGCCTGGCCGCGGCGCTGCGCTACCAACTCGGCGGCGAGGACGGCGAACTGCCGCGCTACGCCGCGGTGGTGCTGGACGAGGCCTTCGACAAGGCCGACAACGAGTTCACCGCGCTGGCGATGAACATCTTCGAGAACTTCGGTTTCCAGATGGTGGTGGCTACGCCGCTCAAATCGGTGATGACGCTGGAGCCGTTCATCGGTGGCGCCTGCTTCGTCGAGATCAGCGGCCGCCACAATTCCGGCGTGCTGCTGATCGAATACGACGAGCAGGCGCATCGGTTGAAGCTGCCCGAGCGCAGCCGCAACGAGGCGGTGACGCCTGCGGTGGAATCGGGCGCGGCGCTGGATCAGGCTGGCGCCGCTCTGCCAACGTCGGCCGCGGACACGGCGGTCACCACCGCGGAGCCCGGCGCAGGCGCTGTTGCAGACACCGGTGTCGCGCCGGCGCGTGCCTCCGGCAAGGCGCGCGGCGGCCGCGGCAACGGCGCGAAGTCGACCACGCGCAAGGCGTCGCCCGCGGCGCCCGGCAAACGCGTCCGCACGGCTGCCGCGACGCCTGCGGCCAAGAAGACCCCGTCGGCGAAGGCGCCACGCCAGTCCGCCGCGGCCGCGGCACGTCCGTCCAAGGCAACCGGGCCGGCCGCGCGGTCGGCGTCGGCGAAGACCGCGCAAGCCGCCGCAGCTAGCAAACCTGCGAAACCGACCAAGGCGGCGGCACTCAAGGCGCCTTCGGCGACCGCCAAACGCCGCATTCGCTGAGCGACGCTGGCGGCTTGGGGGCACGCCCGCGGGCGCGTGCGCGCGCCAGCATCGACCGGGAGGGCAGGGATGCGGCGTCCCGGCGCCGCGCACTGCGCTCAGTGCAGCAGGTCCCAGCCCATCTTGGCGATCAGCACCACCACCAGCACCAGGAACAACTGCCGGATCAGCGGCGTGCCGCCGCGCAGCGCCAGCCGCGTGCCGGTCACCGCGCCGGCCACGTTGGCCACGGCCATCGGCACCGCCGCGGCCAGCAGGATCTTGCCGCTGGGCACGAAGAAGCACAGCGCCGCCAGGTTGGTGGCCAGGTTCACCACCTTCGAGGCGGCCGAGGCGCGCAGGAAATCCAGGCCGAAGAAGCGGATGAACAGGAAGATCAGGAAGCTGCCGGTGCCCGGGCCGAAGAAGCCGTCGTAGAAGCCGATCGCCGCGCCGATCGCCAGCGCGATCGCCAGTTCGCGGCGGCCGATGTGGCGCGGCCGGTGCAGCGCGCCGAAGTCCTTCTTGACCAGCGTGTAGCCCAGCATCGCGATCAGCAGCACCAGGATCAGCGGGCGCACCGCCTGTTTCGGCAGCAGGCTCACCGCGGTGGCGCCGAGGAAGGAAAACACGAACGCGGTCGCAGTCGCGTACAGCACCGGCCGCCACGGCAGGCGCACGTGGCGCGCGTAGCGCCAGGCGGCGGTGCCGGTGCCGGCCATGGCGCTGAACTTGTTGGTGCCCAGCACCACTGCCGGTGCCTGTTGCGGCAAGGTCGCGAACAGCCCGGGCAACTGGATCAGGCCGCCGCCGCCCACCGCCGCGTCCACCAGCCCGGCGACGAAGGCGATGCACAGCAGCCATGGCAATTCGGTGGGGATCGACTCCAGCACGCCGGTGCTCCACGCAAGGGGCCGCAAGCATAGCTGCCACCGGCAACGGTGCGCGCGCGGCGTGCGCGATGGCGCGCCAGCCGGCACAATCGGCACATGCCACCGTCCGCCCCGCGCCTTGCCGATCCCTGCCCCTGCGGCCGTCCGCGCGACTACGCGCAGTGCTGCGGGCCGTACCACGCCGGCGCCCCTGCGCCGGATGCCGAATCCTTGATGCGGTCGCGCTACAGCGCCTACGTGCGCTGCGACGCCGATTACCTGCGCGCGAGCTGGCACCCGTCTACCTGCCCGCCGCAGGTGGAGATCGACCCGCGCACGGTCTGGCTCGGCCTCACCGTACAGCGGGTGCTGCAGACCGGCGCCGACAGTGCCGAGGTCGCGTTCCTGGCGCGCTATCGCATCGGCGGCGGCAGCGCCGTGCGCATGACCGAGCACAGCCGCTTCGTGCGCGAGGACGGGCGCTGGTATTACCTCGACGCGCTGGACTGAATCGGCGCCCGTCGCGCCGGTGGTGCGCAGGCCCGCACACCACGGTTCGTTGGCGAGGACGGGCGCGCTGCTCCTCGTCGTTCCGAACAGCCTGCCGCAGCATCCGAACGCCGCGCGTCTCCGGGCCGCGGCGGGATGTCGCGCGATCTGCCGGCGAAGCCACGCTCGGAACACCTTGCCGGCCGCGTGCCGCCAGCACCGCGTGAGCGGAGTGCACACGCGGCGGTTGTTTATGATGTCGGCCCTGCCGTCGGCGAGGATGTTGCGATGATGCGTTTGGCCTGGATCCTGCTGCTGGCGGCGCCCTGCGCGCTCGCGCAGACCCCGCCCGCAGCGGCGCCGTCCGCGCCCGATCCGGCGTTCGCCACTTGCGTGGCCGGCTTGCGCACGGCCGCGGCAAAGGCGGGCGTCGCCGAGGCGTCCTTCGATCGCTTCACCGCCGGGCTGCAGCCGGATCCGAGCGTGCTGCCGCTGCTCGATGCCCAGCCCGAATTCACCACGCCGATCTGGGACTACCTGGCCGGCCTGGTCGACAGCCAGCGCATCGACGACGGCCGCGCCATGCTCGCCGCACACCGCGACCTGCTCGCGCAGGTGGCGCAACAATACGGCGTGGACCCGGAGACGGTGGTCGCGGTGTGGGGCGTGGAGAGCGACTACGGCCGCATCTCCGGCAAGCGCCCGCTGCTGGTGTCGCTGCTGACCCTGTCCTGCGAAGGCCGCCGCCAGCCGTTCTTCCGCAGCGAACTGTTCGCGCTGCTGAAGCTGCTGCAGGCCGGCGACCTGCGCCCCGAGGGCCTGACCGGGTCCTGGGCCGGCGCCTTCGGCCATACCCAGTTCATGCCCAGCACCTACGCCCGCGTCGCCGTGGACGGCGATGGCGACGGCCGCCGCGACCTGGTCGCCAGCATTCCCGACGCCCTGGCCTCCACCGCCAACTACCTCAAGCTGGCCGGCTGGCAGAGTGGCCAGCCGTGGGGGCTGGAAGTGAAGCTGCCGGACGGTTTCGACCCGGCGCTGGCCGGGCGCACCCAGCGCCGGCCGCTGTCGGACTGGCGCGCGCGCGGCCTGACCGCCGCCGATGGCAGCGCGCTGCCGGCGCTGCCGGCGCAGACCCCGGCGGCGGTGCTGATCCCGGCCGGCGTGCACGGCCCGGCGTTCCTGGTGTTCCGCAACTACGACGCGATCTACGCCTACAACGCCGCCGAAAGCTATGCGCTGGCGATCGCGCTGCTGTCCGACCGGCTGCGCGGCAAGCCCGGGCTGGTCGCGGCCTGGCCGACCGACGACCCCGGCCTGGGCCGACCGGAGCGGCGCGAACTGCAAACCTTGTTGCTGGCGCGCGGCCACGCCATCGGCCAGGCCGACGGCGCCATCGGCACCGCCACCCGCCGCGCGATCCAGGCCGAGCAGCAGCGCCTGGGCCTGCAGCCGGCGGACGGCCGCGCCGGGCAACGCATCCTCGACGCGCTGCGCCGCGAGGCCGGCGGCGCGCCCGCGGCCCCCGTGCCGCCACCGGCCGCGCCAACGCCGCCTGCGCCGGCGGCGTCACCGGAACCCGCACCGGCACCTCCACCGACACAGACGCCGTTCGGCGGCACGCCGCCCACCGCATTCCAGTTGCCGGCCGCCTACCCGGCCTTCGCCCAATCCCCCGCGCCACGGAGCATCCACCCCATGTCCGACGTCCCCGGCCTGAGCACAGGCGACTTCCACGGCTACCCCTCGCTGCTGGTGGAGACCCCGCAGTCCACCGCCGCGATCAGCCTGTTCGGCGGCCAGGTGCTGTCGTTCGTGCCCAAGGGCGGCACCGACGCGCTGTGGCTGTCGCCGAGCGCGCAGCCCACGCCGACCCCGATCCGCGGCGGCACCCCGGTGTGCTGGCCGTACTTCGGCCGTCAGGGCCAGAGCGATGCCGTGCCCGCGCACGGCTTCGTGCGCACCGTGCCGTGGCAGGTGCAGGACGCGCGGCGCGAGGCCGATGGCAGCCTGGTCCTGACCCTGGCGCCGCCCGACTTCGACGACCTGCCACTGCGCCTGCACATGCAGCTGCGCATCGGCGCCACCCTGGAGCAGCGCCTGGTCACCGACAACGTCGGCACCGCGCCCGCCCGCTTCACCCAGGCGCTGCACAACTACTTCCGCGTCGCCGACGCCACCCAGGTGCGAGTGCAGGGCCTGGACGGCCTGGACTACCTCGACAAGTTCGAGAACTACGCCACGCCGCATCGCCAGCACGGCGACTGGAGCCTGCAGGACCCACGCGATCCCGGCCGCAGCGACCGCATCTACACCGGCGCCGGCGGCCGCTACACCCTGCTGGATCCGGGCCTGCAGCGCCGCATCGAGATCGCCACCACCGGCAGCCGCACCCTGGTGGCCTGGAACCCGGGCGAGGCCGGCGCGCAGAAGATGGCCGACGTCGGCCCGCACTGGCGCCAGTTCGTGTGCCTGGAAGCGGCCAACGCCGGGCCCGAGGTGATCGACCTGGCGCCGGGCGCCCAGCACGTGCTGCAGCAGACGATTTCCGTCATGGCGTTGTGACCTCGGCCGGACGGCGGCACCGCCTGCCCCGGCCGGGCGGTCGGCATTGGTGACGGCCCCGCCGTAACTGCTGCGTCGCCGCGCCTCGGTGGCACGAGTGGCGCCGCTGCCTTCGCCGGACCCTCACCCCCGACCCCTCTCCCGGCGGGAGAGGGGAGCCGCTCGGGGTAGAGGGCCTCAGTTCCGGGTCGATCCGCCCAGCCGCGACGCGGTTGTGGGAGGGACTTCAGTCCCGACGCGACGACCTCCGCCGCTCGCGACTGGAAATCGCGCCGACCGCACCCAGCCAAGCCCCCGCGAGGTGGCAGGCAGGCGGCGCTCTCCACTCGGCCTCCCGCACCCGCAGCGGTGCCGATTACACTGCCGCGTCCGCCAGGAGGCCTGCCGTGCACGCTCCGACTCCCGCCATCCGCTCACGCCGTGCCGCGGTCGCCTTCATCTTCGTCACCCTGCTGATCGACGTGCTGTCCTTCGGCGTCATCATCCCGGTGCTGCCCACGCTGGTGCGCGACTTCACCGGCGGCGATTTCGCCGCCGCGGCCCGGTGGGTCGGCTGGTTCGGCTTCCTGTTCGCCGCGCTGCAGTTCGTCAGTTCGCCGCTGCAGGGCGCCCTGTCCGACCGCTACGGCCGTCGCCCGGTGATCCTGGCCTCTTGCCTGGGGCTGGGCGTGGACTTCATGGTGATGGCGCTGGCGCAGAGCCTGCCGGTGCTGCTGCTGGCGCGCATGGTCTCCGGCGTGTTCTCGGCCAGCTTCACCTCGGCCAACGCCTACATCGCCGACATCACCCCCGCCGACAAGCGCGCCCAGGCCTACGGCATCATCGGCGCGGCGTTCGGCGTGGGCTTCGTGGTCGGCCCGCTGCTGGGCGGCTGGCTCGGCAGCCTGCATCTGCGCGCGCCGTTCTGGTTCGCCGCCGGGCTGGCCCTGCTCAACTTCCTCTACGGCCTGTGGGTACTGCCCGAATCGCTGGCGCCGGAACGGCGCACCGCACGCGTGGACTGGGCGCACGCCAATCCGTTCGGCGCGCTGCGCCTGCTGCGCCGCTATCGGCAGGTGTTCGCGCTGGCCGCGGTGATCTTCCTGGCCAACCTGGCGCACTACGTCTACCCGAGCATCTTCGTGCTGTTCGCCGATTATCGCTTCGGCTGGGGGCCGAAACAGGTCAGCTGGGTGCTGGCGCTGGTCGGCGTGTGCAGCATCGTGGTCAATGCCGTACTGGTGGCGCGGGTGGTGCGCCGCTTCGGCGAGCGCGGCGCGCTGCTGTTCGGCCTGGGCTGCGGCGTGATCGGTTTCGCCATCTACAGCGTGGCCGGCAGCGGCGCGCTGTTCCTGCTCGGCGTGCCGATCAGCGCACTGTGGGCGGTGGCCGGGCCGGCGGCGCAGGCGATCGTCACCCGCCACGTCGGCGCCGATGCGCAGGGCCGCATCCAGGGCGCGCTGATGAGCCTGGTCAGCCTGGCCGGGGTGATCGGGCCGCTGCTCTACGCGTGGGTGTTCGCCGCCTTCATCGGCCCGCGCGCGCTGCTGCATTTCCCCGGGGTGCCCTGGCTGCTGGCGGCGCTGCTGCTGGGCAGCGGCTGGATCGTGGCCTGGCGCCGCGCGCGGGTGCCGGCCGCCACGGTGGCCGGCGGCTGAGGCATGAACGGCTCAGTTTGCGTGCGCACGGGCGGCGTGGCCCGCGCGGCCTCGCCTGGCACCGCGCGGCCGCGATTGTTACGCTGTGCCCTCTCTTTCGTCGCGGCCGGCCGGCTGCTGTACCAGTCGCCTGCATGATGTCCCCTCCCGACGGAACCGCCCTGCCGTTGACCGCCTCGCGCCTGCTGCGCGACGCCACCGCGCAGCAGCACCAGGCCGTCGAAGACCTGCCGGCGATGCGCGCCTTGCTGGGTGCCACCCTCTCGCTGTCCGCCTATGCGCACGTGCTGCGCCGCCATCACGCGGCCCTGGCCGGCTGGGAGCGCCAGGAGGCGGCCTGGCTGCGCGACTGCGGCGATGCGCAGTGGCAGTACCAGCCGCGCGCGCCGCTGCTGGCGCAGGACCTGCACGCCCTGCAGGCGTCGCCGCCCGCGCTGCAACCGGTGCCGCCGGTGTCGGCCGAGGCCCAGCGCTGGGGCATGCTGTACGTGGTCGAGGGCTCGCGCCTGGGCGGGCGGGTGATCGCCCGGCAACTGCGGCAGACCCTGCCCGCGGCCGCGCCGGCGCTGTCCTATTTCGAGCTCGGCCATGCCGATCCGGCCGCCTGGCGGCACTTCCAGCACCGCCTGGAGCGGGCCTTGCCGACCGTGCCCCTGCAGCAGGCCGCGGTCGATGGCGCCCGCGCCATGTTCGCGCACTTCCATACCCATTTCGCCCTGGAGATCGCCGCATGAGCGACATCGTCGTGCCCCTGGACATGGACGCATGCGCACGCGAACCGATCCATATCCCCGGCTCGGTGCAGCCGCACGGCGTGCTGCTGGTGATCGAGCCGCGGGATGGCCGCATCGTCCAGGCCAGCGCCAGCGCCGCCGACCTGTTCGGCCGGCCGCTGGACGACCTGCTCGGACAGCCCTACAGCGCCCTGCTGACGCTGGAGGATCCGCGCACGCGGTTGCTGCCCGACGCCGCCGAGCGCAGCGATCTGGCCTATGTCGACGTCGGCATCAAGGGCGCCGCCGCGGCGCAGCGCTGGGTCGGTGCCTGGCATCTGTATCCGGAGCAGTGGCTGCTGGAACTGGAGCCGCGCGACGCGCCGCTGGCCGACGCCACCCTGCGCGAAGCGCTGCCGGTGCTGCGCCGGCTGGAGACCGACCAGAGCATCGAGGACGCCTGCCAGCGCGCCGCCAAGAGCCTGCGCAGCCTGATCGGCTACGACCGGGTGATGATCTACCGCTTCGACGACGACTGGAACGGCGACGTGGTCGCCGAGGCGCGCGCGGCGGAACTGGAGCCGTATCTCGGCCTGCACTATCCGGCCACCGACATTCCGGCGCAGGCCCGCGCGCTGTACCTGCGCAACCGCGTGCGCCAGATCGCCAACGTCGGCTATGTGCCGTCGCCGATCCAGCCCACGCTGCATCCGCGCCTGCGCGCGCCGGTGGACCTGAGCGACGTCAGCCTGCGCAGCGTGTCGCCGGTGCATCTGGAGTACCTGGCCAACATGGGCGTCACCGCCACCCTGGTGGCCTCGATCGTGGTCAACGACGCGCTGTGGGGGCTGATCGCCTGCCACCACTACCGCCCGTACTTCTGCAACCACGAGATGCGCGATGTCGCCGATGCGGTGAGCCGCGCACTGGCCGGGCGCATCGGCGCGATCACCGCGGTGGCGCGTGCGCGCACCGAGTCGGTGCTGCTGACCGTGCGCGAGAAGTTGATCACCAACTTCAACGACGCCGACATGCTGACCGCGTCCATGCTCGACGAAATGGCCTCGGACCTGCTCGACGTGGTCGATGCCGACGGCGTGGCCGTGTTCCACGGCGATCACGTCACCCGCCACGGCATGCTGCCGGCGACCGCGGACCTGGCGCGGATCCGCGAACAGATCGAGTCCACCCATCACGAAGCGCTGCGCCACGACGCGGTCGGCGCGCTGCACTCGGACCAGATCGGTCAGACCTTCCCGGCGCTGGCCGATCTGGCCCCGCTGGCGGCCGGCTTCATCTTCGTGCCGCTGATGCCGCAGGCGCGCAGCGCCTTGCTATGGACCCGCCGCGAACAGATACGCACGGTCAACTGGGCGGGCAATCCGCAGTTGGCCAAGCTGCAGGACATCGCCGGTTCGCGGCTGTCGCCGCGCAAGAGCTTCGAGCTGTGGCAGGAAACCGTGCGCGGCCGCGCGCAGCCCTGGTCGCCGATCAGCCTGGAGTCGGCGCGCAGCCTGCGGGTGCTGATCGAGTTGATGGAGCGCAAGCGCTTCCAGCAGGACTTCGCGCTGCTGGAGGCTTCGCTGTCGCGGTTGCGCGAGCCGGTGGCGATCGTCGAGCGCGGCGAGGGCGCGCGGCGCAGCCGCCTGGCCTTCGTCAACGAGGCCTTCGCCGCGCTGTACGAGCGCGAGGTCGCCGAGCTGATCGGCTGCGACCTCGAGCGCCTGTACGCCAGCGATGCCGTGCTGGCCGAGACCCAGCGCATCGACACCCTGCTGCGGCAAGGGCGCGCGGCCTACGTCACCCTGCCGCTGCGCGTGGACGGGACCACGGCCGTGCACCGCCAGTTCGACTTCGAACCGCTGCCCGATCACTCCGGCGTGTCCAGCCACTGGTTGCTGCAGCTGCGCGATCCGCGCTGAGCCATCGCCCGCGGCGCACGCTCAGCGCGTGCGCCGCCACAGCGCTAGCGTCGCCGCGCCGGCCAGCAGGCCCCACAGCGCCGCGCCGATGCCGAACAGCGACAGGCCCGAGGCGGTGACCAGGAACGCGATCAGCGCCGGCTCGCGCTCGTGTTCCTCGCGCAACGCCGAGGCCAGGCTGTTGCCGATGGTGCCGAACAGCGCGATGCCGGCGATCGCCATCACCAGTTCCTTGGGAAAGGCGGCGAACAGCGCCGCCACCGTGGCGCCGAACACGCCGATCAGCAGATAGAAGACCCCGGCGAACACCGCGGCCATGTAGCGCCGCTGCGGATCTTCCTGCGCCTCGCGGCCCATGCAGATCGCCGCCGTGATCGCGGCCAGGTTCAACCCGTAGGCGCCGAACGGCGCCAGCACCGTGTTGACCACGCCGATCCAGCCGATGGTCGGGGAGATCGGCACCGCATAGCCGGAGGCGCGGATCGCCGCCACGCCTGGCAGGTTCTGCGAGGTCATCGTCACCACGAACAGCGGCAGCGCGATCCCGAACAGCGCCTGCCACGACAGGGTCGGCCACACCAGCACCGGCTGCGCCAGGTGCAGTTGCGCCGCTTCCAGATGCAGCGCGCCGTTGCCTGCGGCCACTGCGATGCCGACCAGCAGCGTGGCGATCACCGCATAGCGTGGGAAGGCACGGCGCCCGAGCAAGTAGGTGGCGAACATCGCCAGCGCCATGCCGAGCTGGTGCTGCATCGCCACGAACACGTCCAGGCCGAAGCGCAGCAGCACCCCGGCCAGCATCGCCGAGGCCAGCGACAACGGGATGCGCCGCAGCAGACGTTCGAACAGCCCGGAGAAACCGGCGAGCGTGGACAACACCGCCACCACCACGAAGGCGCCGATCGCATCGGACAGCGGCAGGCCGCCGCCGCTGCCGATCAGCAGGGCGGCACCGGGCGTGGACCAGGCGGTGACCACCGGCATCCGGTAGCGCAGCGACAGCCCGATGCAGGTCAGGCCCATGCCCAGCCCCAGCGCCCACATCCACGAGGCGATCTGCGCCTGCGAGGCGCCGACGCTGCGCGCGGCCTGGAACACGATGGCCGCCGAACTGGTGAAGCCGACCAGCACGGTGACGAAGCCGGCGATCAGCGCGGGCAGTGAAGCGTCGCGCCAGAGCGAGCGTGCAGCAGAAGTCATGCGGAATCCCGTCGTGGAGCGCAGGCTGCATTCTCGGCCAAATGCCGGCGGTCGGCCGCGCCGCGTCCGCGCGTATAGAGAGAAGAGCGCGGGGCAGCGACGGTGCTGCAAGGCGATCGCAAAAAAACGGTTGACGTTTTTTTTCGTGCCATTAAACTGCGCGGCCCGCTACGCAACTGCCGAGCTTCGGCGCGACAGAGGCAAGCGGGGCCGGAAACACCTAGCGAACATCGGGTGTTGACAGCGTGAAAAAGTCGGCTAATATGGCCGGCTCGCTTCGAGGAAAAGCCTTCGGGTTTGGACGAAGAAGCGGCGTCAACCACCTGATCAAAAAGGTGTTGACGG
>NZ_CP102594.1:207500-540000 GCF_025666235.1 Xanthomonas sp. CFBP 8445
CCACTGCTTCGGCAGTATCCTGCAGTGAATACATAGCTGCTGGAAGCGAACCCGGTGAACTGAAATATCTAAGTAACCGGAGGAAAAGAAATCAACCGAGATTCCCTAAGTAGTGACGAGCGAACGGGGACTAGCCCTTAAGCTGGTATGGTTTTAGAAAAACAACCTGGAAAGGTTGGCCATAGAAGGTGATAGCCCTGTATTTGAAAGGGCCATACCAGTGAAGACGAGTAGGGCGGGGCACGTGAAACCCTGTCTGAACATGGGGGGACCATCCTCCAAGGCTAAATACTCCTGACCGACCGATAGTGAACCAGTACCGTGAGGGAAAGGCGAAAAGAACCCCGGAGAGGGGAGTGAAATAGATCCTGAAACCGTGTGCGTACAAGCAGTAGGAGCTCGCAAGAGTGACTGCGTACCTTTTGTATAATGGGTCAGCGACTTACTGTTCGTGGCAAGCTTAACCGTATAGGGGAGGCGAAGGGAAACCGAGTCTGATAAGGGCGCATAGTCGCGGGCAGTAGACCCGAAACCGGGTGATCTAGTCATGCCCAGGGTGAAGGTCAGGTAACACTGACTGGAGGCCCGAACCCACTCCCGTTGCAAAGGTAGGGGATGAGGTGTGATTAGGAGTGAAAAGCTAATCGAACCCGGAGATAGCTGGTTCTCCTCGAAAGCTATTTAGGTAGCGCCTCATATGTATCCTCTCGGGGGTAGAGCACTGTTATGGCTAGGGGGTCATCGCGACTTACCAAACCATTGCAAACTCCGAATACCGAGACGGACTGTATGGGAGACACACGGCGGGTGCTAACGTCCGTCGTGAAAAGGGAAACAACCCAGACCCACAGCTAAGGTCCCAAATTCACTGCTAAGTGGAAAACGATGTGGAAAGGCATAGACAGCCAGGAGGTTGGCTTAGAAGCAGCCACCCTTTAAAGAAAGCGTAATAGCTCACTGGTCGAGTCGGTCTGCGCGGAAGATTTAACGGGGCTAAGCAGTGAACCGAAGCTTGGGGTGCATCGCGATAAGCGATGCGCGGTAGAGGAGCGTTCCGTAAGCCTGCGAAGGTGGATTGAGAAGTCTGCTGGAGGTATCGGAAGTGCGAATGCTGACATGAGTAACGACAATGCGGGTGAAAAACCCGCACGCCGAAAGCCCAAGGTTTCCTTGCGCAACGTTAATCGGCGCAGGGTGAGTCGGCCCCTAAGGCGAGGGCGAAAGCCGTAGTCGATGGGAAGCAGGTTAATATTCCTGCACCTCGCGTAAGTGCGATGGAGGGACGGAGAAGGTTAGGTGTACCGGGCGTTGGTTGTCCCGGGGAAAGGCGGTAGGTTTGGATCTTTGGCAAATCCGGGATCCTTTAAGACCGAGCACCGAGACGAGTCTTTTAGACGAAGTCACTGATACCACGCTTCCAGGAAAAGCTCCTAAGCTTCAGCTTACGCAGACCGTACCGTAAACCGACACAGGTGGGTAGGATGAGAATTCTCAGGCGCTTGAGAGAACTCGGGTGAAGGAACTAGGCAACATGGCACCGTAACTTCGGGAGAAGGTGCACCCTTTTTGGTGGCTCGTGCGAGCTATAGCTGAAGAGGGTCGCAGAAACCAGGCCGCTGCGACTGTTTATCAAAAACACAGCACTCTGCAAACACGAAAGTGGACGTATAGGGTGTGACGCCTGCCCGGTGCTGGAAGGTTAATTGATGGGGTCAGCCGCAAGGCGAAGCTCTTGATCGAAGCCCCAGTAAACGGCGGCCGTAACTATAACGGTCCTAAGGTAGCGAAATTCCTTGTCGGGTAAGTTCCGACCTGCACGAATGGCGTAACGACAGCGGCGCTGTCTCCACCCGAGACTCAGTGAAATTGAAATCGCTGTGAAGATGCAGCGTTCCCGTGGCAAGACGGAAAGACCCCGTGAACCTTTACTATAGCTTTACACTGAACGTTGAGTTCGTCTGTGTAGGATAGGTGGGAGGCTATGAAACCATGGCGCTAGCTGTGGTGGAGCCATCCTTGAAATACCACCCTGTCGTGCTTGACGTTCTAACCTAGGTCCGTAATCCGGATCGGGGACCGTGTATGGTGGGTAGTTTGACTGGGGCGGTCTCCTCCTAAAGAGTAACGGAGGAGCACGAAGGTACGCTCAGCGCGGTCGGACATCGCGCACTGTGTGCAAAGGCATAAGCGTGCTTGACTGCAAGATCGACGGATCAAGCAGGTACGAAAGTAGGTCTTAGTGATCCGGTGGTTCTGTATGGAAGGGCCATCGCTCAACGGATAAAAGGTACTCCGGGGATAACAGGCTGATACCGCCCAAGAGTTCATATCGACGGCGGTGTTTGGCACCTCGATGTCGGCTCATCACATCCTGGGGCTGTAGTCGGTCCCAAGGGTATGGCTGTTCGCCATTTAAAGTGGTACGCGAGCTGGGTTCAGAACGTCGTGAGACAGTTCGGTCCCTATCTGCCATGGGCGTTGGAGATTTGAGAGGGGCTGCTCCTAGTACGAGAGGACCGGAGTGGACGAACCTCTGGTGTTCCGGTTGTCACGCCAGTGGCATTGCCGGGTAGCTATGTTCGGAAGCGATAACCGCTGAAAGCATCTAAGCGGGAAGCGCGCCTCAAGATGAGATCTCCCGGGACACAAGTCCCCTAAAGGAACCATGTAGACTACGTGGTTGATAGGTCAGGTGTGTAAGTGCAGCAATGCATTGAGCTAACTGATACTAATGATCCGTGCGGCTTGACCATATAACCTCAAGATGCTTCCTCATAAGCATCCCTTAGCGCGACACACGTCGATCGCTCTCACTCGCTCGCTACATCACACCCTATGAGAGGCTGGCGCCCTTGCCGTCCTCGGTCCAACAACCGAGGACCCGCACGTGGCGACACTCCAACCGTCTCCCTGGTGAAATTAGCGCTGTGGAACCACCCGATCCCATCCCGAACTCGGAAGTGAAACGCAGCTGCGCCGATGGTAGTGTGGCTCAAGCCATGCGAGAGTAGGTCATCGCCAGGGGCTTTACCCCAAATCCCCGTCCGAAAGGACGGGGATTTTTTATTGCGCGGGAAAAAACAGCGCGACGCGAGCAGGCGATGGAAGTGCGGGCAAAAGCCTCGAAATGACGGATCGGCGAGGCGCGCCCCGTTCCCTCACCCCAACCCCTCTCCCGGGGGGAGTGGGGCTCGGTTCTTCCTTCTCCCGTCGGGGAGAAGGTGCCCCCGCAGGGGCAGATGAGGTTGCGGGCGAAACCTCGCAATGACGGATCGGCGAGGGGCTGCGCGCGCCGTACCCTCACCCCAACCCCTCTCCCGGCGGGAGAGGGCTCGGTTGCTTCCTTCTCCCGCCTGAAGAAGGGGCCACGGATGTGCAAATGAGGCCAAACCGCTCGACCACTTCCTGCGCCGCTGTGCCGCGCGATGAGGTGCGCAACGGCTCGCATCGAGACGTGCCGCGTCGCAGCCCCTCCGTCATGCCTTGGCTGAGCGCCGGCGTTCCGATGCCCGCGGGTGTGACGGGGCTAGCGCGGTGAATCGGGCAATGTGCTGATCGCCAGGCGCCAAGACGGCGTGCCGTGGCCGAGCTGTTGGGCCAAGCGGGCGCAGGCGGGATCGTAGGCTGCGGCAAGCACCAACAGCGATTCCGCGCCCTCCGCCGCGTACGGCGTGCCGATCACGTGTCCGGCTTCGCCGTTGTCCGAGCGTGCCTTGTCGAACGGCACCTGGCTGCCGACGAACTCGGCGTGGCTGCGTTCGCCGCGCAGATACGGCAGCAGCCAGTCGACGCTGCGCGCCAGCGATGCGCCGTTCGGCGCGCGCCAGTGGTAGAGGTCCTCGCCGCGTTCGGAGAACAGCAATGCCAGCGTCACCAGCGGGCGCAGGTCGTAGACGTGATAGGACAGCGCATCGCGTTCGACGAAATCGATGCTGCGGCCGTCGGGCAACAGGTTGTCGGCGATCTGCTGGCGAAAGCCGGTGCGGGCGTAGTCCAGCAGCCGGGTGTCGTCGAGCGCGGCGCCGATCATGCCCACGGTCTTCAGGCGGTGGCTATGCCAGTTGTTGGTGGCGGTCTTGCGCTTGAGATCGCGCGAGCCGATTTCGGCGTCGGCGATCTTTCGCATCCAGGCGTCGATGGCGTGGCGTTGCGCGTCCGGCAGCGTCGGGCGCACGATGCGGTAGGCGAAGATCGCCGGTTCCAGCCCGGTCTCGTCGATCGGATTGCCGTTGGGCACGTTGCGTGCGGCCCATTGCGCGAGTTGGTCGCCGGCGGCCAATGCGTCCGCGCGCTCGCCGTCCAGGGCGTAGCCCAGCGCCAGCGCCTGGATGCGCGGCATGTCGCCGAGGCTGGCTTCGGTCGCCGCCTTTACCGGATCGCCGTGCAGGCGGCCGCCGGTGCTCAGGTTGTCGAGCGGATGCGCGCCCTGTGCGCGCGCCGCATCGGCCAGCCGGGCCTGCGCCGCCTCGACCTGGCGCCAGGCCGGATCGGTGGCGGCCGAGGCGTGCAGTTGTTGCCATTGGTCCGCGGTCGGCCACAGCCGCTGCACTGCGGCGGCGGGCGCGCTGTGCGCCAGGGCGGCTGCGGCAAGCATCACGCCGAGCACGGCGTGCGACGGACGAGGCATGGCGATCTCCAGGGCCGGATGAGGGGGCGTTGTCGGGCGACTTTAGGCGCCGTGCGGTGAACGGTGCATGGCCCACGGCGGCGCGCTGTAGCCGGGATCCGCTCGCTCGTCTGGCGTGGCCATGTGGCGCCATCCGTGCGTCGACGTGGTTCCCCTGGGCGGCGCGCCGAGCCGTTCGCAGCCGCACCTTGTCGTGGCGAGCTGAAGGTGTCGTTGAGGTTTTTGTAGGAGCGGCTTCAGCCGCGACGGGCATTCCCGGGGACGCCTCGTTGCGGCTGAGGCCGCTCCTGCACGTGTGCTCGCTTTTGCCGTTATGGAAGCGCTCGTTCCTGCAGCAGGCGCTCTGCATCGGTATCGACCGCTGTATCGGCTACCCGGCCAGCGGCGTCGTGCTTGATCGCGCTACGCCTTTTGCAGATAGGCCGCCGTGTCCGCTGCAGCTGTCGTCTCAAAGAAAACTGCGGGATGCCACGCCACGCATTCGCGTCCCGCGGCACCGATGCGTCCACCCGTCGCCACGCTCTTCGACCTGCGCCGAGCGTGCTACCGCGCCCGATCCAGCAGCCAAAGCTCGACGCGCTCGTTGCGGGCCTTGGCTGCGGCGTCTTCGCCGCCAAGCAGCGGACGCACTGCGCCGAGGCCGCGCACGCGCTCCACCGCGACGCCGCGTTGCACCAGGTACGCGGCGACCACGTCGGCGCGGTCGTTGCTGGCGATGGTCGGGTACAGGCGGTTGGCACTGTCCGGCGTGGCGAAGCCGATCACCGCCAGGGCGCGGCCGCGCATCGCCGGCTGGTGCATGAAGGCAACCAGCCGGTCCAGGTCCTGGACGCTGCGCGCCTCGTACATCCCATTGAGCGAGTGCAGGCTGAAACGCAGCGTGGTGGTCAGGCGCCGGGCGCCGGCGATGGCCTGGTCATAGGCCGCGTCGGTGCGGACAGCGGTGCTCCCGCTTGCCGGTGTGGTGGGGTCGACGTCGATCGTCATGGCGATCGGACCGAGCCGGCGCACCAGTTGCTGCGCCTGCGGGCCGATCGCATACAGGGCCAGGCTGCGGCCGAGCGCCGACATCATCTGCCCGCCGTACAGGCTGTAGCGCTGGACCAACGGATAGTCCTCGCCGCGCACTGCCGCCGCGGTCGGGGCGACGGCGAGGCCGCCGTCGGCGATGGCCAGGGCGCGCGTGCCGGCCGGCACCGGTGTGGTCAGCCCGACGATCGCCAAGGCGTCGGGATGGCCGGCGATGGCGCGCGCGGCCTCGGCCTGGTCGGCATGCAGGACCTCCCCCGGCGCGTGCAGCGCCGGCAGCGCCAGGCGCTCGCGCAGGAAATCGTCGAGCCCGCCATGCACGGCGCTGCGATGGAGCGCGATCGGCAGGTCCGCACCACCGAGTTGCGACCAGCGTGTCGTCCGGCCGCTGAGGATATCGCGCAGCTGCGCGACGCTGAGCGTGGCGATGGGGTTGTCGGCGGCGACCAGGACCCGCGCACCGTCCAGGGCGACGACGAACTGCTGGTCCGGCGAGGCCAGGTCGCCGAGCTGCCAGGCGGCCTCGCGTTCGCGCGCGTCGGGCTGGCGCGCCAGCATCGCCAGTTCGGCCTCGCCATGCACCAGGTCGGCGATGCCTGAGGCCGAGCCGGTGCCGGCGATCTCGACCACCAGCGCCGCGTCGTCGCGCACTGCGGCGATCTCCAGCGTCGTCGCATCGACGCGACGCCGTTGCAGTTGCCGGTAGCCCATGCTCTGCAGCCAGGATTCCACCAGCGCCGGCATCAGCCGCGCGCCGAGACTGTTGGAACCGTGCACGCGCAGGCGCTCGGCCGGCTGCGCAGACGCGGACGGCAGCGCGCACAGTGCTGCTGCGCCGAGCAGCAGCAGGCGCAGGGTGAAACGCAACATGGGATCCCCCCTGGGATCTGGACAGGCGCGGCAGTGTTGGCGATTGGCGTGACATCGCAGTGACTGTGCGTACGGTCACGCACGCCAGCGCAGCGTCGTGGCGGGTCCTGTCTGCTGTCCACGCGCGAGGCGAGCGCGCGCGATGACCGCCCGTGTCAGTCCGCGGCGAGGCGGCGTGCGGCGGCCTGCGCCCAGCGCGCGGCGATCACCGGCGAAGTGATGCACACGGCGCTGTCGGTGACCGTGGTCACTGCGCGTTCCAGCAACTGGATGTCGGCCTCGTGCTGGCGCGCGACATGCGGATCCTCGAAGAAGATCGCGCGGTGGCAGCGCCGCGCGAGCACACGATCGGCGATCTGCGCGTCGCCGCCCATCGGCCCGCTCTGGTAGCGGTGCACCCATTCCTGGCCCTGCGGCCAGCCGCGGCTCCAGGCCAGTTCGTTGAGCCGCTGGCCGGTGGTACCGGTGGCCACGCGTTCGGCGAAGCGCGACAGCAGGTCGAAATGCGCGCTGGCGAACGCCAGCATCTGCGGCTTCATCGCGTCGTGGGCGATCAGCGCCAGGGTCTGCCGCTGCAGCGCGTACAGATCGTCGGCGCCACGGTCCGGCGGCAACGCGGCGTGGATGCGCTCCATCTCCACCCAGTCGCGGGCACTGGCCACGGTCGAAATGAACGGCTTGCCGTGGATCACGCACTGGCGCTTGAGCGCGATCGCCTCGGGGAAAATCGAGGATGGGTCGACCGGATCGATCAGGTAGATGGCGCCGTCGAGGGTGCGTTCGGCGCCTTCCAGGCCCACGACTTCGGCCACCAGCTTCATCAGTCCGCCTTCGCGGCCGAACGGGTAGCGCTTGAGGCCGGTATAGCCGGTCAACAACCCGGCACGCACGATCGCCTCGTGGGTGCGGCCGACCGCATGCAGGCCGAGCTGCAGCTCGCGGATGCCGGCTTCGCTGGCGCGCAGCCAGCGGAACAGCGCGGCATCCTTGCCCTGGTGGTGCAATCGGTTGGCGGCCAGGCCCAGGCGCATGCGTCGATCCGTGCGGAGAAGGTGCGACAGTCTGCGCCCGTCCCGGGGCCGACTCAATCGCCGCGCGATCGCCATGCCGCCGCCGTGGACCCCGGCCTTGCCGCGGTCACTGCGTGATCTGCTGCGCGCGCACCGCCAGCACGTCCATCTGCGGCTTGTCGGCCCCGCTCTTGTCCGGTTGCAGGTTGAACGCGTAGTCGCTGCGCCACCACGCGCCGCCGGCCCAGGCGGTCCAGCCCAGCCAGACGTCGCCGTTGGCGTGGACGTAGTCGAGCATGGTGTCGAGCGCGGCCAGGCAGGTGGCGTCGCTGCTGCCGCCGAACTCGCCGAGGAAGCCGCGATAGCCGTTGGCGCGCAGCCATTGGGTGAACCCTTGCAGACGCTCCGCGCCGATGCTGGTGCGGACGCAGGCGGCGCTGGTGCCGGAGGAGTCCGGATCCAGGTACTGATGCACTTCGAACGCCAGGTTGCCGGCGGGATCGTGGACCGTCAGCAACCCCTGCGCGTTGGACACGCCGTACCAGGTGCTGTTCCAGCTGTGCGCGCCGCTGAAGGCGGTGCCGGGCACCAGGATCAGATTGTCGGCACCGGTGCCGCGGATCGCGTCGATCGCCGCTTGCGCGATGGCCGCCCAGTCGCCCGATGCCAGGCCGTTGGGTTCGTTCATCAGCCCGAACACCACGCTGCTGTCGTTGCCGAACACCAGCGCCAGGCGCCGCCACAGATCGGCCAGCGCCGCCGCCGGCACCGCGTCGCCGCCGATGCGCACGCCGTTGTACTTGGCGTAGTTGTGCACGTCCAGGACCAGTTGCAGGTCGTAGCGCTTGGCGCGCGCGACGGCGGTGCGCAGGGCCTCGAGTTGCGCGGTGTCCAGCGGGCCGTTGGCCTGCGGCTGCAGCCGCTCCCACAGGAACGGCAGGCGCACGATGTTCATGCCCTGCGCCGCGGTGTACGCATAGTCGGCGTCGGTGGGATACACATAGTCCTTGAACAGCACGCCGGGCTTCTTCGCCGAGTTGAACTCGGCACCGGCCAGGTTGATGCCGGCATAGCGCAGCGTCTGCTGCGCGTGGGCGAACGGCACGCAGGCGGCCAGGAGCAGGCACAGCGCGGCGCGCTGCCGCCATTGCGGGAAGCGGAAAAAACGGGAATTGCGTGGCATGGCGGATCCTTCGTGGGGAAAGAGCGGCAGGCGCCGCCGCGATGCGGCGTGCGCGGCCGTGCACCACGCTGCAACCGCCATGCCAGAGCGATCGTGGTCATCGGAAATGTGCGACGCATTGCACGTCGCAGGTCACGCGGGCGCCTCTACTCGCCTGCTTGCGCACAATCCGCTGGATGCAGCTTGCCCTGTGGGAGCGGCGCAGCCGCGACGACGCGTTCGCGGTAAAGCCCGCCTCGGCTGATCTCGCAAGAAAGGGGAGCGCCGCTCACAGCACACGTCCCGACGTGACTAAAGATCCCTATGTGTCGGCGCGCGCCACGGCGTCGTGACGCATGGCGCCGCACGCGCGCCTCGCCTTCGGCAGCGCCGGGCTCAGCGCGTGATGCGCTGCGCCCAGGGCGCGAGGATCGCCATCTGCGGGCGGTCGTGGCCGTCGGCGTCGGGCTGCACGTTGAACGGATAGTCGGCGCGCCACCAGGCGCCGCCGGCCCAGTAGCTCCAGCCCAGCCACAGCGTCGGGTGCTGCGCGATGTCGGCGAGCATGCCATCGAGTGCGCGCCGGCAGACCGGATTGTCGGCGGCGCCGAATTCGCCGAGAAAGCCGAGGTGGCCGGTCTCCTGCAACCATCCGGTGAACGCGCGCAGGCGTTCGGCGCCGATGTCGTCGCTGACGCAGACCGGGCTGGTGCCGCTGGAGTCGGCATCGAGGTATTGGTGCACTTCGATCGCCACGCGCTGCAGCGGATCGTGCAGCGTGGCCAGCGCGCTGGCGTTCGACGTGCCGTCCACCGGCGTGTACCAGCTATGCGCGCCGGTCCACAGCGCGCCCGGCACCAGGATCAGGTTGCTGGCGCCGGTGGCGCGGATCGCATCGAGCGTGGCTTGCGCGGCGCCGGCCCAGGCGGCGGGGCTGATGCCATGCGGCTCGTTCATCAGCCCGAATACCACCGCGTTGTCGCTGCCGTAGGCGCGCGCCAGACGCTGCCACAGGTCGACGAAGGCGGCGACCGGCAGGCCGGTGCTGCCGATGAGGCGGCCGTCGTAACGCGCGTAGTTGTGGATGTCCACGATCACGTACATGCCCTGCGCCTTGGCTTGCTGCACGGCGTCGTCGATCAGCGCCAGTTGCGCGGCGTCGAGCGGACCGCGCGGCTGCGGTTGCAGGCGTTCCCAACGCACCGGCAGGCGCAGCAGGTTCATGCCCTTGCCGGCGAAATAGGTGTAGTCGCTGCTGCGCGGATAGGTGTAGTCGACGCCGACGACGCCGGGAATCTTCGACGGCGCGATCTCGGTGCCGGACAGGTTGACGCCGGCGAAACGCAGCGCCTCTTGCGCCTGCAGCGACGGCAGCGGAACGGACAGGCACAGCAGCAGCGCGGCACGCCATGCGTGCCGCGACCGCCGACGCAAGGTGCGCGCGATCATGATGGATCTCCTTCGGCATCAAGGGGGAACCCGGCCGATGGAACTGCCAGGCCGGGCTGATGACAACGGTGTGCGGACACCGTAGTGCATTGCCGAGGGAGAGGCGATGCGTCGCAGGCGCGGATGCCTGGATCTGTGCCGCGATTGGCAGCGCGAACCGGTACTGGATCGCGCTGCATGCGCTGTGCCCGGCGTGCGCGTCGTGGACGCCGCACGCGTCGTGCGGTGATGCGAGGCGTTGCCGGCACACGGCGCCGGCAACGGCGGCTCACTTCTTGCCGGTGATCTGGCGGGCGTACTTGGACAGGATCGCCATCTGCGGCTTCTCGCTGCCGTCCTTGCCGGGCTGCACGTTGAACGGATAGTCGGGCTTCCACCACGCACCGGCCGCCCACCAGGTCCAGCCCAGGATCACGTCGTCGTTCTTCTGCATGTAGCTGAGCATGTTCTCCAGCGCCTGGTTGCAGGTAGGCGTGTTGGCGGTGGCGAACTCGCCGATGAAGCCGACCTTCTTGTTCTCGCGCAACCAGCTGACGAACCCGGCCAGCTTTTCGGCACCGGCGGTGGCGCTGACGCACTCGCCCTTGGTGCCGCTGCTGTCGCGGTCCAGGTACTGGTGCGCTTCGAACGCCATGCGGTTGCGCGGATCCTTCAGCGGCTGCAGCGCCACCGCGTTGGGCGTGCCGTAGGCGGTGCTGCGCCAGCTGTGCGCGCCGGTGTAGGCGGTGCCCGGCACCAGGATCAGGTTGTTGGCGCCGGCCTTGCGGATGGCGTCGATCGCCGCCTGCGCCGCGCTGGCCCAGTCGGTCGAAGACACCGCGTTGGGTTCGTTCATCAACCCGAAGATGACGTTGTCGTCGCCCTTGAACTCTTTGGCCAGGCGCCGCCACAGGTCGGCGAACACGTCGTCGGGGGCGCCCTCGCTGCCGACCAGCGCGCCGTTGTACTTGGCGTAGTTGTGCGGATCCAGGATCAGGTACATGCGGTTGGCCTTGGCCTGCTCCACCGACTTCTTCAACAGCGCCAGTTGCGCCTGGTCGAACTCGCCCTTGGCGGTGGGCTGCAGGCGTTCCCACAGGAACGGCAGGCGGATGGTGTTCATGCCCTTGCTGGCGAAGTAGCTGTAGTCGGTCGCCGTCGGGTAGGTGTAGTCCTTGTACAGCACGCCCGGTTTCTTGCCGGAGTTGAACTCGGCGCCGGACAGGTTGACGCCGGCGTACTTGAGCACGTTGCGGCCTTCGGCGGCGGCGTTGCAGGCGACGGCGAGCAGCAGCGCCAGCGGCAGGGAACGCCAGCGCACAGAACACGACGAGGAAAGCGACATGGGGGAGCTTCCTTGGGTGAGGGGAGGCGCCGTCCGCGTCGGGGGAATGCGGGACGGCAGGCGCAAGCGTGCAAGGATCGCCCCCGGGATCGCCAGCCTGCACGCACCCGTGTTAGCCCGGCATTCACCTGACCCAGGCACGCTGCGCGCGGACGTCGGCGGCGTCACGGCAGGCGCGTGCTGCAGCCGACAGCAGCGGCGTGACCGTGGTCGCGGCACTGCGTCAGCCGTCCGTGCGCCAGGTCAGGTGCGCAGCGAAGGAGTCGCGGTGGAAGGGGCGCGACCACCAGCGACGCCACACGCGTCCTGCATCCCGGGAATGCCAGGCAGCAGTTCGGCGGTGCTGCCATCGGCCGCACCGCTAACTCTGCGATGTTCCTGCCCGCGCCGAACCGGCCGAATTCCGCCAAGACCGTGCGCCGTCGCTCAGGCGGCGGCCTGGGTCGTCACCGGCAGGCGGTTGCCGATCCACGCGGCGATGCTGGCCGCGGCATCGCGGCCTTCGGCCACCGCGGTCACCACCAGGTCGGCGCCGCGGACCGCGTCGCCGCCGGCGAACAGCTTGGGATTGGTGGTCTGGTACGGCAGGCGGCCGCTGCCGTCGGACTCGCTGCCGCCGGCGAGGATGCGGCCGTTGGCGGTGCCTTCCACGCCCTGCGCCGCCAGCCACTCGGGCACGCTCGGCGAGAAGCCGAAGGCGATGATCACCACGTCCGCGTCCAGCAGCGATTCGCTGCCTTCCACCGGCACCGCGGCCTGGCGCCCGCGCGCATCCGGCTCCCCGAGCCGGGTCTGCACCACGCGCACGCCGGCCAGGTTGCCGTCGGCGTCGGCTTCCACCGCCAGCGGCTGGCGGTTGAACAGGAAGCGCACGCCTTCCTCGCGCGCATTGGCCACCTCGCGCGCCGAGCCGGGCATGTTGGCCTCGTCGCGGCGGTAGGCGCAGGTGACTTTGGCCGCACCCAGACGGATCGCGCTGCGCACGCAATCCATGCCGGTGTCGCCGCCGCCCAGCACCACCACGCGCTTGCCGCTCAGGTCGGGCAGCGCGATCTTGTCTTCCCAGCCGGCGATCGGCCGGCCCCAGGGATCGTTGCCGCCGACGATGCGGCTGTTCTGCACCAGGAACGGCAGCGCCGGCAGCACGCCGGGCAGGTCCTGGCCGGGCAGGCCGCCGTCGGTGTAGCGGTAGGCGCCGGTGCCCAGGAACACCGCGTCGTATTCGCCAAGCAGTTGCTCCAGGCTCACGTCGCGGCCGATCTCCACGCCCAGGCGGAACTGCACGCCCATGCCTTCGAGCACCTCGCGGCGCTTGCCGATCACGCTCTTGTCCAGCTTGAAGCTGGGGATGCCGAACTGCAGCAGCCCGCCGATCTGCTCGTAGCGATCGTACACCACCGCCTGGATGCCGGCGCGCGCCAGGCGATCGGCGCAACTCAGTCCGGCCGGACCGGCGCCGATCACCGCCACGCGCTTGCCGGTGGGTTCGACCTGGCTCAGGTCCGGGCGCCAGCCGTTGTTGAGCGCGGTATCGACGATGTACTTCTCGACCGCGCCGATGGTGACCGCGCCGAACTCCTCCAGCGTGCAGCTGCCTTCGCACAGGCGGTCCTGCGGGCACACCCGCCCGCACACTTCCGGCAGCGGATTGGTGCTGTGGCACAGCGCCGCGGCTTCCTCGATGCGGTTTTCCTGCACCAGCTGCAGCCACTGCGGGATGGCGTTGTGCACCGGGCACTTCCAGCTGCAGTACGGATTGCCGCAATCCAGGCAGCGCCCGGCCTGGTACTGCGCATCGGCCTTGTCGAACTTGCCGTACAGCTCGTTCCAGTCGCCGGAGGTGCGCAGTTCCACCGGAATGCGTTGCGGCATCTGCCGGGGCAGGTCGAGGAACTGGAAGGCGTGCTTGCGGCTCATAAAAAAATCCGTGGCGTAATCCCTTCTCCCACCGGGAGAAGGTGCCCCAAAGGGGCGGATGAGGGTACGGAGCGCGGTGTTGTGTGGGGATTCGGGATTGGGGATTCGGGATTCGAGAAAGCGGAGGACGGGTGTCGGATCCGTGCGGGGTTGCTTTTGCCAATCCCGAATCCCGACTCCCCAATCCCGTCGCTGCGACGGGCCGCCATCAGGCGGCTCGGCGCAGCGACTCCGTCAACGACTCGATGCTCGCCGCCTTCGGTTTGACCAGCCAGAACTTGCCGACGTAGTCGCGGAATTCGTCGAGGATCTGCTGCGCCCAGATGCTGCCGGTCAGCTCGCGGTGGCGGCTGATCAGCTTGTGCAGGTGCTGGCGGTGGCTCTCGAAGCCTTCGGCGGAGATGCGGTGGATGTCGATCAGTTCGTGGTTGTAGCGGTCGACGAAGTCGCGGTCCACATCGAGCACGTAGGCCAGGCCGCCGGTGAAGCCGGCGCCGAAGTTCAGCCCGACCTTGCCCAGCACCAGCACGATGCCGTCGGTCATGTACTCGCAGCAATGGTCGCCGGCGCCCTCGATCACCGCCAGCGCGCCGGAGTTACGCACCGCGAAGCGCTCACCGGCGCGGCCGGCCGCATACAGTTCGCCACCAGTGGCGCCGTACAGGCAGGTATTGCCGATGATCGCCGTGCTGCGCGCCTCGAAGCGCGCGCCGCGCGGCGGACGCACCACCAGGCGGCCGCCGGCCATGCCCTTGCCGACGTAGTCGTTGGCCTCGCCTTCCAGTTCCAGGTGCAGGCCGCCGGCGTTGAACGCGCCGAAACTCTGCCCGGCCGAACCGCGGAAGCGCAGGGTCAGCGGCGCATCGTCCATGCCGTGGTTGCCGTGGACGCGGGCGATGGTGCCGGACAGGCGCGCGCCGATCGAACGGTCGGTGTTGTGGATCAGGAAGCGATGGTCGCCGCCGCGCTTGTGCGCGATGGCGTCGGCGAGCAGGCCGTCCATCTGCGTGGCCAGGCTGTCCGGCGATTCGTACAGGCGCTGCGCGGCGCAGTGGCCGCCGTCGTGGCGCACGTCCTTGAGCAGCCGCGACAGGTCAACGCGCACGCCTTCGCGCGGCGAGATGTCCAGCTGCTGCAGCAGTTCGGTGCGGCCGACGATCTCGTCCAGCGAACGCACGCCCAGGTACGACAGCCATTGCCGCACTTCCTCGGCCAGCAGCCGGAAGAAGTTCTCCACGCGCTCGGGCAGGCCGACGAAGTGGTTGGCGCGCAGGCGCTCGTCCTGGGTGGCCACGCCGGTGGCGCAGTTGTTGAGGTGGCAGATGCGCAGGTACTTGCAGCCGAGCACGATCATCGGCCCGGTGCCGAAGCCGAAGCTGTCCGCGCCCAGGATCGCCGCCTTGACCACGTCCAGGCCGGTCTTCAGGCCGCCGTCGGTCTGCAGGATGGTGCGCGCGCGCAGGTCGTTGGCGACCAGCGCCTGGTGCGACTCGGCCACGCCCAGTTCCCACGGCACGCCGGCATAGCGGATCGAGCTGACCGGGCTGGCACCGGTGCCGCCATCGTGGCCGGACACGGTGATCAGGTCGGCGCCGGCCTTGACCACGCCGGCGGCGATGGTGCCCACGCCGGCATGGCTGACCAGCTTCACCGACACCAGCGCGCTGGGATTGACCTGCTTGAGGTCGTAGATCAGTTGCGCGAGGTCTTCGATCGAGTAGATGTCGTGGTGCGGCGGCGGCGAGATCAGGCCGATGCCCGGCTTGGCGTAGCGCAGCCGCGCGATCAGTTCGTTGACCTTGTGGCCGGGCAGCTGGCCGCCTTCGCCGGGCTTGGCGCCCTGCGCGACCTTGATCTGCAGCACCTCGGCATTGACCAGGTACTCGGGGGTGACGCCGAAGCGGCCGGAGGCCACCTGCTTGATCTTGGAGCGCTTCTCGGTGCCGTAGCGCGCCGGGTCTTCGCCGCCTTCGCCGGAATTGCTGCGCCCGCCGAGGCGGTTCATCGCGATCGCCAGCGCCTCGTGCGCCTCCGGCGACAGCGCGCCGAGGCTGATCGCGGCGGTGTCGAAACGGCGCAGCAGGTCTTCGGCCGGGGCCACCTCGTCCAGCGGCGTCGGCGTAGCCGCGCGCTTGAGCTGCAGCAGGTCGCGCAGGGCCGAGGCCGGGCGCCCGTGCACCGCGGCCGCGTAGGCGTCCCAGTCGGCCTGCAGGCCGCTGCGGGTGGCGCGCTGCAGGGTCAGCACCACGTCCGGGTTGTACATGTGGTACTCGCCGCCGTGCACGTACTTGAGCAAGCCGCCCACTTCCGGCTTGAGCAGGTCGTTCCAGGCGCGCGCGGCGAGCTGCCGCGCCTCGGTGTCCAGCCGCGCCAGGCCGACGCCGCCGATGCGCGCGGCGGTGTCCGGGAAGCACAGCGCCACCACGTCCGGATCCAGCCCGACGATCTCGAACAACTGCGCGCCGCGGTAGCTGGCGATGGTGCAGATGCCCATCTTGGAGATGATCTTGGACAGGCCCTTGTAGATGCCCTTGCGGTACTTGCGGCCGATCTGGGTCTGCTCGCCGCCGCTCTTGAGCAGCAGGATGCCGCGCCGGCCCAGGTCGAACAGGGTCTGGTAGGCCAAGTACGGATACACCGCGGTGGCGCCGAAGCCGAGCAGGCAGGCCATGTGGTGCGGATCGCGCGCGGTGCCGGTCTCGATGATCAGGTTGACGTCGCAGCGCAGGCCGACCCGCGAGAGGTGGTGGTGCACCGCGCCGGTGGCCAGCAGCGCGTGCGCCATCGGCCGCTCCGGCACCGGGTAGCGGTCGGTCAGCAGCAGCATGACCTTGCCGTCGCGCGCGGCCTGTTCGGCCTCGGCGCAGATGCGCCTGAGCCCGGCCTCCAGGCCTTCCTCGACGCTGTAGGACAGGTCGATCTGCGCGTTGCGGGTCTGGTACTGCTCCATCTTCAGCAACTGCCGCAGCTTGCGCTGGCTGAGCACCGGCGAGTTGAGGATGACGTGGTTCACCGTCTCCGGGCCGGCATGGAAGATGTTGGTCTCCTTGCCGAGCTGGGTGGTCAGCGACATCACGCAGTCTTCCCGCAACGGGTCGATCGGCGGGTTGGTGACCTGCGCGAAGGCCTGGCGGAAGTAGTCGTACAGCGGCCGGGTGTGGCGGCTGAGCACCGCCATCGGGGTGTCGTCGCCCATCGAGCCGGTGGCTTCCTGCTCGGTCTCGGCCAGCGGCCGCAGCACCTGCTCCACTTCCTCGGTGCTGAGCTGGAACAACTTGTGGTAGCTGCGCAGGGTGCGCTCGTCGAACGGCTCCTCGACCAGCGAGGGATCGATCAGCTCGGTCTGCAGGTAGGTCACGCCCTGCTGCAGCCATTGCTTGTACGGGGCGCGGCCGCGGTTGATGCGGTCGATGGCGTCGGAATCGAGCAGGTCGCCGCGCTTGAGGTCGATGGCCATCATCTCGCCGGGGCCGAGCTTGCCCTTGCGGGTGACGCGCTCGGCCGGCAGTTCCCACACGCCGGCTTCGGAAGCGACCAGGAAATGCCGGTCGGAGGTCAGCATCCAGCGCGCCGGGCGCAGGCCGTTGCGGTCGAGCATGCACGCGGCGTAGCGGCCGTCGCAGGCGACGATGCCGGCCGGGCCGTCCCACGGCTCGGTGTTGAGCCCGTAGAACTCGTAGAACGCGGCCAGGTCGGCGTCCTTGAACTCCAGCGACTGGGTGGCCGGCGGCACCAGGATGCGCAGCGCCTGCAGCAGGTCCATGCCGCCGGCGACCAGCAGCTCGAGCATGTTGTCCAGGCTCTGCGAGTCGGAGCCATGCATCGAGATCACCGGGTCGAGCTCGGCGATGTCGAAGCGCGGAGTCTTCCACACCTTGCTGCGCGCCTGCGCCCAGTGCCGGTTGCCCTCGATGGTGTTGATCTCGCCGTTGTGCGCGAGCAGGCGGAACGGGTGCGCCAGCGGCCAGCGCGGCAGCGTGTTGGTGGAGAAACGCTGGTGGAACACGATGGCGCTGGAGGCCAGGTCGTTGCGCTGCAGGTCCGGGTAGAAGGTGCTGAGCTTGTCCGGCAGCACCATGCCCTTGTAACTGATGCCGTTGGGCGAAAGCGTGGTGACGTAGAAATCGCCGACCTCGCGCAGCCGCTGCTCGGCGCGGCGGCGCGCCAGGAACAGGGCCAGGGCGAAGGCGTCCTCGCTTTGCTCGGCGCCGGCGTCGACGAACACCTGTTCGATGCGCGGCAGGGTGTCCTTGGCCAGCTGTCCGCACACCGCATCGTCGGTGGGGGTGAGGCGCCAGCCGCACGGCTGCACGTCGACGCGGCGCAGTTCCTCTTCCAGCACCTGACGGCAGCGCGCGGCATCGTCTGCGTCGCGCGGCAGGAACACGTTGCCGGCGGCGAAGCGCGCGCCGACACTCAGGCCGGCCTCGCGCGCCAGCGCGCGCAGGAACGGCTCGGGTTTGCGGATCAGCAGGCCGCAGCCGTCGCCGGTGAGGCCGTCGGCGGCGACACCGCCGCGATGGGTCATGCGCGAGAGGGCGGCGATGGCGGTATCCACCAGCGCCCGCGAAGGTTGGTCGTCGAGCTGCGCGACCATGCCGAAACCACAGGCATCGCGCTCGTCTTGGGGGTCGTAGAGCCCGTGGCGGTTGCGGGGGGCCATGTCTGCCTCTGAAAGCGATCCGAAGGAACGCGGCGACACTCGCCCCCGCTCTCTCCTGGAGCGCTTCTTGAGGTCACCGGAATCCCGACTAAAACATAGTTGGTGCGGTGCCGCAATACACCGTTACACCTGCAACTTCAGCGCTGGCGGCGGCCGTGTCGCCGCCGCCGCGCCGGGGTCTTGGCCGAGCGCTCAGCCGCAGCGCACGCCGGTGATCTGGTTCTTCTCGTCGACCTCGATGTTGAGCCGTTCGCCGTTGAACTCCATGGTCACCGCCTGGTTCGGCTTGAGCACGCGCACGCTCTTGGCGCCGGTGTCGCTGCGCGCCTGGTCCAGCAGCGCCTGCTCGGCGGCCTGGCCGACCAGCCCCTGTGCCTGCGAGGCATCGCAGGTCCCTACGGGCGGCGCGTCCGGGGCATTGGCCGGGTCCGGCGCGGCGGCCTGCTGCGCGGCGGCCTGGGCCTTGGCGGTCACCTGTTCCTGCTCGTCAGGCGGCGGCGCGCCGCAGGCGGCCAGGGCCAGCGCCAGGCAGGCCGTGCCGAGCAGGCCGACACGCGTGGACGCACGGGAGGAAAGGGGTGTGCTCATCGGGGCTCCTGATGGATGGAGGGAGGATGGGTGCAGCATAGAGTGTGTGATGCCCGTGAGACGAGTGCGGAGCACCCGCGATGCGGTGCGAAGGCGTGCGCCCTGGCGCCGGCCCGGGGCCCGCACTCCGCACACCAACCGCTCCGCATCGCGCATCGCCACCGCGTCCCGCCTCCACGTGCATGACATCCCTGGACCGTGCGCCGCGCTTGAGACCGGCCGCGGCCATCGGCGGCGAACGGCACCGCCGATGCGCCGACGGCCGTTGCGGTGTCTGCCGGCGCGACGCACGTCCAACACCGGCAGCATCGGACATGGCGCGTTCGCCACACGTTAAGCGGTGCAACGACGGGGCATCACGCGCCGTAGCCGCTGCGCTGCCGACAATCCGGGCTCGTGGAACCGGCGGCGCTGGCCGCGGTTCCGGCTTCCGGAGGTCCGATGTCCAACCCGTCCCGTTCCACCGCCGCGGCCGAGGCGGCGCGTGCCCGGCAGTCCCGCCAGGCCGCCAGCAGCGCGGGCCTGGTCTACGTCAGCGACCAGGAGCCAGGCATCGTCCGCCGCCGTGCCGGCAAGGGCTTCGGCTATCGCATGCCCGACGGCAGTGCGGTGCGCGACGCCGCCACCTTGCAGCGCATCCGCCAGCTGGCGATCCCGCCGGCCTATACCGAGGTGTGGATCTGCACGCGCGACAACGGCCACCTGCAGGCCACCGGCCGCGACGCGCGCCGGCGCAAGCAGTACCGCTACCACGCCGACTGGGCGCAGGTGCGCGGCGACGGCAAGTTCGAGCGCATCGTCGCCTTCGGCCAGGCCCTGCCGCGGCTGCGCCGGCGCCTGCGCCGCGACATGGCGCTGCCCGGCTACCCGCGCGACAAGGTGCTGGCGATGGTGGTGGCGCTGATGGCCGAGACTTTGGTGCGCGTGGGCAACGCCGAATACGCACGCAGCAACCGCTCCTACGGCCTGACCACGCTGCGCAACCGCCACCTGGCCTTCGTCAAGGGCGGCCGCGCGCGGCTGCAGTTCCGCGGCAAGGGCGGCCAGGAGCACGACATCGAGGTCGACGACGTGCACCTGGTCAAGCTGATCCGCGGCTGCCAGCAACTGCCCGGGCAGGCGTTGTTCCAGTACCGCGACGACGACGGCCAGCTGCAGCCGGTGGATTCGGGCGAGGTCAACGACTACCTGCGCGAGGCGATGGGCGAAAGCTTCACCGCCAAGGACTTCCGCACCTGGGGCGGCACCCGCGCCGCGCTGCAGCGGCTGGCCGCGCTGCCGCTGCCGGATACGGGCGGAGAGCGCGCGCTGGCGCAGGCGCAGAACGCGGTGATCCGCGAGGTGGCCGAGGCGCTGGGCAATACCCCGGCGGTGTGCCGCAAGGCCTATATCGATCCGTGCGTGTTCGACGGCTGGCGCTGTGGCCGCCTGCACGGGCTGTGCGAGGGCGTGCGCGGCGAGCGGCAGTGGGACCTGATCACGCTGAAGTATCTGGGGCGGGCCCGCACCGCGGCGCGCAAGGCGGCCAAGGCCGCCGGCCGCACCGCGGCGAAGGCGCCGCCGCTGCGCAAGGTTGCTCGGACCACGCGCAAGGGCGTGGCGGCGAGCGCGCAGGGCAGCGGTCATCGCGGCAAGCGCAAGGCCGCGCCCAGGGCACGCAAGCGCGCCTGAGCGGATGACGCTGCCCTCAGGCGCGGCGGGCCAAGCCGGCGACGCGGATCAGCCGCAGTAGACGGTGGTGATGTTGTTGGTCGGGCCGATCTCGACCGTCAGGCGGTCGCCGCCGGTTTCGCGGGCGCCGCGGTTGGGGCTGTCCACGCCGCTGGAGGTGGCGCCGTTGTCGGTGACGCTGCTCTTGACCACCTGCACCTTGAGGCTGTCGCTGTCGACCCGGGCGCGTTCGACGGTCATGCGCGAGGCGGCCAGGCCGACCGCGCCGCGCACCTTGTCGATATGGCATTGGCCGGAGATGACGCCGTCGATCGGCTGCACCTGCGCCACCTGAGTGGTACTGCAGGCGCCGAGTAGCAGCACGGCGGCGAACGGGGCGAGGTGGGCAAGCGGGTGGCGGATCATGGGCGTCTCCTTCGATCGATGGCGCGAGCCTGTCGCGGCGCATGTTTGCGCGGCATGAAGAGATCGCCCCGGCGGTTTCACCGGTCGTGGCCGCCGGCGGGGCCAGACTCGGGATTCCCCCAGCAACCGGAGCCGATCATGGCCACCTGCGATGTCTGCGGAAACGACTACGACCAGGCCTTCACCCTGACCCAGGGCGCGCGCAGCGGCACCTTCGATTCGTTCGAGTGCGCCATCCACGCTTTCGCCCCGCGCTGCAGCCACTGCGATTGCCGCATCGTCGGCCACGGCGTGCAGGCCGGCGAGCGCATGTTCTGCTGCGCGCATTGTGCCCAGCACGCCGGCGTCAGCGGTCTGGCCGACCGCGCCTGAGTGACGCCCTCTTCCTTCCCTTCGAGGAGGGCTGCGCCACCGCGTCCTCCTCCCGCACCCGGAGTACTGCCGATGGCCTCCCGCAAGCGTCCTGCCGCGACCCCGTCCGCCCCATCCAAGCGCAGTAGCGCCGCATCCTCGTCCAGCGCCAAGACCGCGCAGCAGCAGCGCGCGCTGCAGCGCGCGGTCGATGCCGGCGACGCCAAGCCCAAGCCCAAGCCCAAGCGCGCCAAGGCGGGCGACGCTGGCCAGGCCGGGCCGCGCAAGCAGCCGCAGCGCATGCCCAAGCAGCACTTGGCCAAGCCGGGCAACGAGCACGAGCTGGCGCTGCAGCCGCGCTTCGAGGCGCCGGAATACGTGGGCAGCGGCAAGCTGCGCGGCATGAGCGCGATCGTGACCGGTGCCGACTCGGGCATCGGCCGCGCGGTGGCGGTGCTGTTCGCGCGCGAGGGCGCGGATGTGGCGGTGCTGTACCTGGACGAACACGAGGATGCGCAGGTCACCCGTCAGCACGTCGAGAACGAAGGCCGCCGCTGCATCACCATCGCCGGCGACGTGAAGGATCCGGCGTTCTGCGAGGACGCGGTGGCGCAGACCGTGCGCGCCTTCGGCGGACTCGACGTGCTGGTCAACAATGCCGCCTTCCAGTTGCATTGCGATGCGCTGGAGGACCTGAGCGAGGAACATCTGCAGGAGACGCTGCAGACCAACATCGCCGGCTATTTCCACATGGCGCGCGCGGCGTTGCCGCATCTCAAGCGCGGCGCGGCGATCGTCAACAGCGGCTCGGAGACCGGGCTGTTCGGCAGCAAGTCGCTGCTGGATTACTCGGCGACAAAGGGCGCGATCCATGCCTTCACCATGGCCCTGGCCAGCCAGTTGCAACCGCGCGGCATCCGCGTCAACGCGGTTGCGCCGGGGCCGGTGTGGACGCCACTCAACCCCGCCGACAAGTCCGCCGAGGACGTGGCCGAGTTCGGCAAGCAGAACCCGATGGGGCGCCCGGCGCAGCCGGAGGAACTGTCGCCGGCCTATGTGTTCCTGGCGTCGCCGATTACTGCCAGCTACATCAATGGCGCGATCCTGCCGGTGATGGGGGGGCCGACGGGATAGTTGCTGGGTGGGTTGGGCAGTGCGTTGGCTAGCGGTCGGACCCTCACCCCAACCCCTCTCCCGGTGGCAGAGGGGCTTTTGACTCCCTTCTCCCGCTGGGAGAAGGTGCCCCGCAGGGGCGGATGAGGGTACGGGTCGCTCGTGTTCGATCTCAGCGCGTCGCTTCGCGCCGAACCCTCACCCCAACCCCTCTCCCGGCGGGAGAGGGGCTTTGATTCCCTTCTCCATCGGGAGAAGGTGCCCCGCAGGGGCGGATGAGGGTAAGGGCGCAGCCGCGTGGATCAGGTCAGCGAGTCGCTTCGCGCCGAACCCTCACCCCAACCCCTCTCCCGACGGGAGAGGGGCTTTGTTTCACTCTGCTTCGGCCCAGCGCGCCAGGTTCTGCTTCAGCGCCTCGATCCCGGCCCAGGGATCCTTGCGACGCCGTTTCAGCTTGGCCGGGACGTCGCGCAGCTTGAAGGCGTCGGCGCGGTGCAGCTTGGGCAGGTCGCTCCAGGCCAGCGGCATCGCCACCGGCGCGCCGGCGCGCGCGCGTAGCGAGTACGAGGCCACCGCGGTGGCGCCGCGGCCGTTGCGCAGGTAGTCGACGAAGATGCGCTGGTTGCGCAGGCGCTTGCTGGCGGTGGCGAGGAAGCGCTCGGGTTGCGACTGCGCCAGTGCGTCCGCGAAACCATGGGCGAAGCGCTTGGTCAGGTCCCAGTCGCAGCCCGGTGCCAGTGGCACCACCACGTGCAGGCCCTTGCCGCCGGACACGCGCAGGAACGACTCCAGCTCCAGTTGCGCGAGCAGCTTGCGGATGTCGGTGGCCGCGCGCTTGACCTCGGCGAAGGGCACGTCCGGCCCCGGGTCCAGGTCGAACACCACGCGGTCGGCCACGTCCGGGCGCTGCGCATGCGCCCCCCAGGGGTGGAACTCCAAGGCGTTGAACTGCACCAGTTCCAGCAGCCCGGCCGCATCCTCGACCACCAGATACTCGGCCTGAGTGCCGCTCTCCTCCTTCAAGCGCACTGACGACACCAGCTCCAGCCCGGCGGTGTGGTGCTTCTGGAAGAAGCACGCGCGTTCGGCGCCGGCCGGGCAGCGGATGATCGACAGCGGGCGCCCGGCGATCTCCGGCAGCAGGTGGTCCATCACCGCGTTGTAGTAGTCCCAGACTTCGCGCTTGGTCGCGCCGATGTCGGGGAACACGACCCGGCCCGGGCTGGACAGGGTCGGCGGCGTGCGCGCGTTGTCGGCCGCTGCTGCGCCGCGTTTGGCGCTGGCGGCCTTCGCGCCGACCGCCTTTGCCGCCTTGGTCGCCTTGGCCGTTTTGTCCGTCTTGGCTTTCCTGGCCGGCGGTGTTGCGCGCGCGGCTGCCGCGCGCGGCGCCGGTGCGTCGCGATCGCCCAGGTCGGCGATGTCCTTGTCCGGGCGCACCGCCTTCAGCGAGGCCTGGCGCAGCAACTGTTGCCCGCCGACGCCGCGGTAGAACACTTCCACCACGAAGCGCGGCGCGAACCAGCGCGCGCTGCGCAGGTCGGTCTCGGTGGTCGGCACGTGCACGCTGGGCGTGGCGCTGCCGGCCTTGCCGATCAGTGCGGTCACCTCGCGCAGCAAGGCGTCGGAGAAGCCGGAGCCCACGCGCCCGACGTACAGCCAGCCGTGCTCGGCATCCGGCCGCGCCAGCAGCAGCGAGCCGAAGCCGCTGCGGCTGCCCTTGGGCGCGGTGTAGCCCACCACCGCGAATTCCTCCGAGCGCAACTGCTTGGTCTTGCGCCAGTCGTCGCTGCGGCCGCCGTGGTAGCCGCGGTCGGCGCGCTTGGAGACGATGCCTTCGAAGTGCTGCGCGCCGGCGAGCTGGAACGCCGCGTCGCCATCGCCGTCGATGTGCGAGCTGAAGGCCAGGTGCGCATCGGCGCCCTGCAGCAGCCGCTGCAGCAATGCCTTGCGCTCGGACAGCGGGGCGGCAGCGATGTCGATCCCGTCCAGGTGCAACAGGTCGAACAGGGCCAGCGCCAGCTTGCCCTGGCGCTCGCCGGACAACACCGCCTGCAGCAGGTTGAAGTCCTCCTTGGTCCCCTTGCCGGCGATCAGTTCGCCGTCCAGCGCTGCCGAACGCAGGCCCAGTGCGGCGATGGCGTCGCGGATCTCGGGAATCTTGTCGGTCCACTCGATCGCATTGCGCGACCACAACCGCACGACGCCGTCGGCGACGGTGGCCAGGATCCGGTAGCCGTCCCACTTGATCTCGTGGATCCAGTGTTCGCCCTGCGGCGGCGCGTCGCCGAGCCGGGCGAGTTGCGCGGCGAAGGGCCCGTCCGGTGCGGCGGCCGGCACGGCCGCCGGCAGCGCCTGGGCGAGCTTGGCCCAGTTCGTCCGACGGCCCTTGCGGCCCGGTGCGGCGACGACCGTGGCCTTGCGTTTGTTGGGTTTGCCGGCGCCGGCGCGCTTGACGTCCTGCGCCGGCGCCGCGGTGACATCGGCCAGCAGGTCGTCGGCCTCCAGGTCGCCGGCGAAGGCGTCGTCCTCCTTGAACAGCAGCCACTGCGGCTGCCGCGCCGGCTTGCCCGAGCGCACCAGGTGCCAGCCGCCCTTGAGCTTGTCGCCGAACAACTCGAAGCGCAGGTGACCCTTGGCCAGCTGCGCTTCCGGGTCGTGCGCGCTGCTCCACACGCCGTGATCGAACTGGGCGACGTGGCCGCCGCCGTATTCGCCTTGCGGAATCTCGCCCTCGAAGCTGGCGTAGTCCAGCGGATGGTCTTCCACCTCCACCGCCATGCGCTTGACCTTGGGGTCGTAGCTCGGCCCCTTGGGCACCGCCCAGCTCTTCAGCGCATCGCCGACCTGCAGGCGGAAATCGTAATGGCGGCGGCTGGCGTGATGCAGCTGCACGACGAAGATCGGCCGCTGCCCCGCCGGCACCGGCTTGCCCGGCTCCGGTTCGCGGGTCTTGTCGAAGCGGCGCTTGCGGCGGTAGTCGGCGAGGCTCATGGCGCGGGCCCGGCCCGCGTCACTTGCGCAGGTGCGCGCGAACCGCCGCGGCGCTGCTGCCCACGGCCTGCACCGCGGCGCGCAATTCGTCGGCGGACACGCCCAGCGCCTGCGTCCAGTAGCGCACTTCGTAGTCTTCGTGGAGATTGATGCGGTCGCGGTCGGGCGAACCGGTGTTGCGGGGATCGTCGCTCATGCCGATGTCCTGCTGTCCAGAAGCCGCTGCGGTCGTGGGGCGCCACGGGTGGTGGCGAGTGCCGACGGACGCGGCATGCGTCGGCGGACCGGTGCGGAAACTTCTAGTCGTGCCGGCGTGGCACCGCCGTGAACGCCGTGTCAGCCCGATGCATGCGCGCCGCTGGCGTGGGTGCGCGTGCCGCTCCCTCAGAACGCCAGCGACGTACTGAACAGCAGTTGCCGCGGCGCGCTGCGCTGCAGCGTCTGGTAGTCGCCGGCGAATGCCGAGCCGGCGATGTTGGCGGTGCCGATGTTGTGGCGATCGAGCAGGTTGCTCACGTCCAGGCGCAGCTCCAGGCCCGGCAGCCGGCTGTCCACGCCCAGCGTGTAGGCCGTATACGCGTTGACCTGCCAGAACGCCGGCACGCGCAGGTCGTTCTCGTAGGTGAAGGGCTGATGCAGGTACTCGGTGCTGGTGGCACCGAGACGCCAGTGGCGCAGGTGCGCCGACAGGTCGCTGACCAGCGACAGTTGCGGGTAGCCTGGCTGCGCCTTGCCCTGGATCGGGTAGACGCTGCCGTCGACGACGACATCGCGGTCGTACACCGAGCGCGCCAGTGCCACGCCCTGGTAGAACTGCAGGTGCGGGGTGAGGTCGACGGTCGCGCCCAGGTCGGCGCCGAACGTGTGCATCCTCGGCATCACCTGCACGGTGTTGACCTGCGCGAACTGGGTGCCGACCGCGGCCGACAGCAGGCGATGGCGGATGTCGCCGTAGAACACGTCCGCGGTGATGGTGGCGCGGTCGAGGCGATGGGTGCCGCCGACGGTGAGGTTCCAGTCCTGCTCCGGCTGCAGGTGGCGGGCGAGGCGGTCGAACATGGCCTGGTCGGGCACGGTCCAGGCCGAGGCGGTGTAGCCGATGTTGCCGCGCTGGGCGACGCGGAAGCCGTTCATCGCGCTGCCCAGGTCGATGAAGCCATCGGTCTGCGCGGTCGGGCTCCAGAACAGCGACAAGTGCGGCAGGAACGCGCGCCTGGCGCGCAGCGTGCCGGACGCCGGCCGGTCCGGTGCATCGCCGACACCGCCACCGCTGGTGCGGAAATCCACCGCCTTGGCGCCCACGCCCAGCACCAGCGTGTCGCTCAGTGCGATGTCGTCGTGCACGTACGCCTGGCGCGCGCGGGTGGTCCAGTGCGAGGCGTTGTCGGTCTTGAACGACGGGCCGTACGTGTCCCACGGCCCGATGGTGCGCAGCGGTACGCCTTGCCCCAGCAGCGGCTCGGTGTACCAGAACGTCGCCGCGTCGGCGGTGGAGCGCTCGTCCCAGAAGCCGGCGCTGAGGGTGTGGCGGCCGAGTAGGTAGGTCAGGCTGAGCAGGCCGCCGCTACGCTGAAGGTGCGGCGCCTGCACCTGCTCGGAGAACGGCGCGCCATTGGGCGAAGGTGTGGTCGGATCGCTCAGCGTGGCATGGGTGCGGCTGTGTGCGCTGTAGAACTGCACGCGCCCGCTGAGCGCGTCGGAGATGTGGAAATCGTGCGCGAACGAGGCGATGCGGTCGTCGGTGACCTGGCCGGTGTCGTACGGCAGCAGCCCGGCCAGCGCGCCGCAGCTGTAGGCGCCACAGGACGCGCCGGCGTTCTGTGGCAGGGCGACCGCATAGGCCTTGGCGTAGTCGGGATAGACGCTGTCGGCGTGCCAACCGAGCTTGTCGAGCATATCGAAGGACAGGTTGTTGTAGCCCCACATCGCCGCGTGGCTGGCGGACAGGAACACGGTGAACGTGCCCCAGGCCACGTCCTGCGTCGCCTTCAGGTCGCCGCGCAGGAAGCGTTGGGTGCCGCCGCCCTGGTATTTGTCCGCGCCCAGCCGTTGCAGGTCCACCTGCACCTTCGGGCCGGTATCGCCGAGTTGCCCGCTTTGCACCGAGACCGTGGTGACCCGGGTCGCGTCGCTGCCCACCCCCTGCTTGAGGCGAAGGCCGGGCGTGTCCTTCGGTTCGCCCAGGCGATACTCCAGCGCGCCACCGTTGGCGCTGCTGGAGAACACGCTCACCGGTGCCGCGCCGGGGCTGACGGTGATGGAGCCGATGGCATCCGGCACGCCGACGTTGACCACGCTGGTCCCGGTCAGCGACAGGAAACCGCTGTCGTTCAACGGCACGCCTTCGAAGGTGATGCCCATTTCGTTCATGCGGAAGCCGCGCACGAACAGGCTGGTCGCGGAGACGTCCAGGCCCAGGCCATCGGTGGCGGTATAGCTGGCGCCGGGCACGGTCTTCAGCCGCGCCAGGCCGTTGCTGCCGGCGACGTCGGCGTCCATGTCGCCGGCATTGATGACGTAGCGGTTCGGGCCGACCACTTGCGTAGGCGCCACTGCTGCCGCATGCGGCGAGGCCACCACGTCCAGCGCGGACAGCGTGGTGGGGGTGGTGCCGGGATCGGCGCTGGTGGCCGCCTCCGTGGCGTGCGCCGCCGACGCGACGAGGCAGGCGCCCAGCGCCGCGGAGAGCAACGACGGCGTGCCGGGCCGAATGCGGCGATGCGGTACCGGCAGCGGTAGAACGGCGACACGAAGATGGAAGGAAGTCACGTGCATGGCGGGTCCAGCGTGCAGGGGGAAGCGGTGGCGCAGACGCGCACCCAGCGCTGGGCGGCGACCTTGCGGCGGCGTCCGGCTGGCTGTGCGTTTGCGATGGGAGGGCGCCGGCGGTGCGGCGCGGACCAGGGATGTCGCGCGCGGCTTTGCGGCCGTTCGCTCCAATCGATGAAGGCGAACGGCGCATCCGCGCGACAGCGCGTTATCCGAGGTGGAGACAGCGGCGTGAAGCGATGCAGGAAATTCTTGCACCGCATGTGCGCTTGCACCACTGCGCGTTGGTACAGCGCTGCCTGCCACGCGTATGCGTTGCGATACCTGGGTATAGGGTGCCGGTGCTGTTGCAGTGACAGCGCCGATCGCAGAGTGCTTTATGCCGAGTGCATGTACAGTGGATGTGTTGCGGGATCGTCGCACTCGCTACCGTCAAGAAAATCGGCTAGCTGCGTGGAGCAATGCTCGCGCATAGAAGTTTTCTCGTGATATCTAGCGATTGTCATGAGGTACTAGAGATCGTTCGAGCTATGCCAGGATGGCAGACCGTAGTGAGGGTGGTATCACCTACTCCGCAGCCGGTTCCGGAATTCCTGCCATCACGCGATGGTGTTCAGAGAAGCCCAGTTCATCAAAGATCGCTTTGAACTTGATGAGGCAGTAGGTGACATCGTACTCGCCGAAGTCGGTCAACGTGTTTGCGTCACCATGGGAGTGATGTGCCAAGTAGCGGCTTAGTGCAAAGAAGGTGCGATCCTGCACGGCGAGTCTATCCATCACTGTATTGAATGAATCCTGCCGTTTGGTGAAGTAGAAGAACCGCTCCAGGATGCACCGCATCGCATTGGCGACTGTGGCAGGACTCACCAGATCCTGATAGGCGTCCTTCACCACCTGCCACCAGGATTCGTAGTCATTCTTGAGATCCTCGATCTTCATTGGCACGATCGCCGAGTAGCGCTTCTTGATGACCCGCTGCAGCTGTGCAGGATCTGCTTTTTTGCTGACCTTGATGAGTTCATTGAGGAAGAAGAGACTGTGTGTAAGCACAATCACCTGCTTCAGCTGCTTATCCTGCGAGTTCTTCAGCCCGATAATGTCCCGGGGAAATCGTGGCTGCAATGTCGTACACAAAGTTATGTGACAGGCTTGAAATTGGATCATCAATGACAACGATCTTCTTTTCCAAGCGGGAGGACGTACTTGAAGTGGATGATCCCGTGATCAGCTCGACGAAGTAAAGAAAAGTGATAAGGGTCTTTTCTCCTTCACTCAGTGAGCCGTACGTATCCGGTCCTTTGCCAGGGCGCACCAGCTGGTACAGATCGTCCTCACGCCGTTCGATCTTGAATGAGTCGACCCCTAGCGATTGCAGTCTAGTGTTGATCGCGACAACCGCTTCTTCGGTTCCGCCGCTAGTCGCACGAAGTTCAACTAGCCGCAGCTCTGCTTGGCTGATCTGCCATTGAAGCTGGGCTTTCGATTCACGTATCGCCTCAAGTGCATCCGTAGCGCTTCTTGATGTGGTTTTGTAGAGGGTTAGAATGCCTTCATTGTCTTCGCGAAGACGAGCCCAGAATCCATTCTCGATTCGGTTCAGTTCGGACTGCCTGCGGCTCAAACGGCGATTGTGCTCATCGACACGCTTGGAGACCTCATTGATCGCATCTTCAAGCATCGCCATCGGCGCCTGGGTGGAGTGAAGTTCGATAGCACTCTGCGGCGATCCCGACTTAGCCGCCATACGCTGGGCGTTCTCGCTTAGAAGGCGACTTGCGTTTGCCCAAGCCAATCGAATGGCATCGGTCTCAGAGGCAAAAGCTTCCGATTCCAAAAGGCTAGCAATTGCATGCTCAAGGCCAGCGAGACTGGAAGCATAAGAGGACGCAAGCTGCCTTGTCCGTTCCACGCGCCTCTCAAAGCTTTCATCGAATAGCTTGGCAAGTTCCTGCGGGAACGCAGGTGGAAGGCTCTGCTGGCAGAACGGACAGAGATTATGGCTTAGTTCTACGTAGGATCGCCCTTGACTGACCCAGTCGAAGTTGGCGATGTCCTTGATCATCGCCGAAAGAGCACTGTCGCTTGAGCCGATGATTGGCTCGGCCCAAATCTCGTCCTGTTCGAAACGATTGAAGTTGGGAAGATCAACATCAACACGAGGCTTGGGCATCGAGTTGCTGTCGCCAAGCTCGATGAGTAACTGTTTAAGCTTATCCAGGTCCGGCGGCTCCCCATCATAGGCCAGCTTTGCCTAGGCCTGGAGCGCATCGAAGAAACGCTGTTTGGAATTTCCGTATGGTAGCCAGCGCTTGAATGGGCCATCTTTTAGCGCCGTGTAGCTCCTCCAGACTCCGCGAATCGCGTTTTCATGAGAATTGGTTGCCTCCGCCTGACGCAGTTCCTGTTGCTTTACCAAGTTTTCATGCTGCCCACGCCAAGTTGCGACCTCTTGCTCTAAGTCCTCAGTAGCCTCCAGTGCGGATGACTCAGGATCACCAATGGTGAAGATCCCAGGCATATCGCTCCGGTTGCGAAAATTGGTTTCAACGAAATGATCGTTGTAAACCAGATACTCGTACTTTGTGTCTTGAGGGAATACGCTCAAAGTGCAGTTGGGTATGGGATTTTGGCCCGTGCCACAGGCCTGTATGACTTGGCCAATTGCGGATTTTCCAGCGCCATTGAGACCATAGAAGTAAGCGACGCGCTTGTTCGGCTCAAAGGAAATCACAGTGCTTGATGCGGGATCGAAGCTTCGGAAATTCTGAATATTGATGGTTCGTATCATTCCTCTTCCCCAGAGGTCGCCGTTCCCATGGCTAACGCAAAGCGGTGGGCATCGCCAATGCGTTTCACGTTCTAGCCTACATTACAATGAGAAGGCGCTCGGCGCATCGCCAGTGAGTCCTATGCAGAGGGGTCCTCTCCGAAAGGGCATCCTCCCATTCAAATGTCCCACCGACCGCCAGCCCATGACCTGCGACCTATTGACGACAGTTGTCGTCATGGGTAGCTTTGCCGACACGTGTAGTCATCGGAGTGGGCGGATGCGCCGCAAATCGATCGGGGACCAGGAACTGGCCCTGCTGCAGTACATCGCCGAGCACGGCGATGCTAGCGTCGGCGAGGTCGCCGCCGGGTTCGGCGAAGCGCGCGGGCTGGCACGCTCGACCGTGCTGACCATGATGGAGCGGCTGCGCGCCAAGGCCTATCTGCGCCGCCGCCAGGTGCAGGGGGTGTACCGCTACGCCGCTACCAGCGGCCAGGACGACGTGGTGCGCAGTGCGGTCGGCAGCTTCGTCGAAAAGACCCTGCAGGGCTCGGTGTCGCCGTTCGTGGCGTGGATGTCGCAGCGCGCCGAGGTCAGCGACACGGAGCTGGCCGAACTGGAGGCCCTGGTGGCCAAACTGCAATCGCAACGGCGAGAGGACTGAGCCATGCATAGCCTGTTGGGGACGGACGTGTTCGAGACTCTGCTGTCGCGGCTGTTGGCGACCAGTGTGCAGACGGTGGTGCTGGTCGCGCTGGTCTGGGCGCTGTGCCGCTGGCTGCCGACCCTGCCGGCGGCGACGCGTTGCCGGCTGTGGTGGCTGGTGGCCGCGCAGAGCGTGCTGGGCCTGCTGTGGGCCGGTGCGGTGCAATTGCCGGTACTGCCGGCCGCGCCTGCGCCAGCAGCACCGGCGGCTGTCGCCACGGTGACGGCAACGCCGGCACGCGCTGCGACGTCGACCGTGCCGACGTCGGCTGCGACGCCCATGCAGGTCAACATCAACGCGACTGCCGCGACCGCCACCACGGCGATCACCGCCACGCCGGCAACGGCATCGTTGGCCGCCTGGCCGTGGGCGCAGGCGCTGGCGGCGTTGTGGCTGGCCGGCGTGCTGGTCTGCGCCGCGCACAGCGTCCTGGCCTACCGCCGCAGCCGCCAGCGTGCACGCGAGGCGGCGCCGTGCACCGACGCCGCCCTGCTCGGCGCGCTGCGCCTGGCGGCCGAGGCACATGGCCTGCGCCAGCCGCCGCAGCTGCGGCTGTGTGCGCACATCGATTCGCCGCAGCTGATCGGCCCGTGGCGGCCGGTGCTGCTGCTGCCGGCGCGGCGCATGGCCAGCCTGCGCGCCGACGACCTGGACATGGCGCTGACCCACGAGCTGGTGCACCTGCAGCGCCGCGACCTGTGGTGGGGCCTGCTGCCTGCGGTGGCGCAGCACCTGTTCTTCTTCCACCCGCTGGTGCACCTGGCCAACCGCGAGTACGCCCTGGCCCGCGAAGCGGCCTGCGATGCAGCCGTGGTCGCCGGCCACCGTCATTGCCGTCACGACTACGCACGGCTGCTGGTGCAGCTGGGGGTGGCGCCGCGGCCCAGCGCCGGCCTGGCCAGCGCTTCGCCGACCTTCCTGAGCCTGAAACGGAGATTGCTGATGCTGCAGACCACGTCCGCTTTTCCGCGCCTGGGCGCGGCCCTGATCCTGACCGCAGTGACCGTGCTTGGCGTGGCGCCGTTGCGTCTGGTGGCCCAGCCCGGCCATTCCGTCGCGCCTGCCAGCAAGTCGGGTTCCGCTCATGCAGCGGCACCGACCGCCGCCGAGGCCGACGCCGCAGCCGAGGCGGCCGATGCGGCTGCCGAGGCCGCCGAGGCCGCTGCCGATGCAGCCGCCGAAGCAGCCGCCGAAGCAGCGGAGAAGGCGGCCGACGCCGCCGATGCTGCCGACACGGACAACGACACGGCCATGGATGACGGCACCGCCGCCCGTGCCGCCAACGTGCCCGGGACGCCGCTGCCGCCGCGTGCGGCGACCTCGGCGATGTCTGCCACCTCCGCCACTTCTGCGACGACCTCGCGTCGCGCGCCGCCGCCGGCCGCACCGTTGCCGCCAGCCGCACCGCTGCCGCCGCCCGCGCCGCTCGCGCGGCCGGCACCGGCGGTCCCCGCTGCGCCGCCGGCCATCGGCTCGCGGATCAGCACGCGGTCGGTGCAGAAGACCCGCAACGGTCAACTCGAACAGTCGTATGTCCGGGTCAAGGGCAACCATTCGACGATGAGTGGCAGCAGCGACCAGCTCGCCACCATGAAGCGCGAGACCCAGGGCGATGGCCTGTGGTTCCGTCGCGGCGACACGCGCTATGTGGTGCACGATCCTGCGTTGCTGGCCCGCTTCGATGCGCTGTTCGAGCCGATGGGCAAGCTGGGCGCGCAGCAGGGCGAACTCGGCAAGCGCCAGGGCGCACTGGGCCGCGAGCAGGGCGAGCTGGGCCGGGAACAGGGCAAGCTGGCGCAGGAGGCCGCGGCGCGGGCGCTGGCGCGCATCGACATGGACGCCGTCGCTGCCAAGGCGCAGGCGAATGCACAGGCAGCGCTTGCGCAGCGCCAGGACGCGCTGTCGGCGAAGATGCGCGCGCTCGGCGAACAGCAGGCCGCGTTGGGCCGGCAGCAAGGCGAACTGGGCACGCGGCAGGGCGAATTGAGCGCGCAGATCGATCGCGAGGTCGACCGCCTGCTCGATGCGGCCATCGCTGCGGGCAGCGCGCAGCGGCTGGAGTGATCTGCTGCACGCCGCGCGCCTGGCGCGCGCGGCGTGCTCTCGCGTTGACGCGGCGCCGTCTCGAACCACGCGCAGCCCGCTGGGACAGTCGGCAAGGCATGGTGGGAGCGACTTCAGTCTGGACGAGGCGTTCGCGGGAAAGCCTATTGCGATGGAAGGACGCCGCAGCATTCCCTTCTGTCGCTGCTTGGCGAGACCTACCGTTGCCTTGTAGGAGCGGCTTCAGCCGCGAGGCCTTTCCCGGCAACGCCTGTCGCGCTGAAGCCGCTCCTACACGCGCACCGCGTGCGCGCCCACATGACGGGACGCTTCTCACATCGTTTCCGCACCGGTCGCACCCCTGGATACATTGCCCGTGCAAGGCTCCCATGCCGCGTCCGCAGCATGTCGTGCGCATCAGCGCGCAGCGCGCGAGGCAGCATTCATGAGGTCGGCAAGGCGCCGCCCGCATGCCCAGGGACTACACCGGCCCAGCGACTACGCCGATGCGACCGCCGCCAGTGCGCGTTCCTCGGCCTCGGCGGCGACCAGGCGCTGCAGCAGCAGCGCCAGCGTGACCACGTCCTGATGGTTGTGCGCGGCGACGCGGCGCAGGTTGCGCGCGTTGCCGCCGCGCAGGTAGCCCAGCCACGCCGCCGGCGCTTCCGAGCCCGGCAGGTCGTCCTCGCGTACCACCCGCAGCAACTGCCGCTCGATGGTGGCGAGCTTGCAGTTCTCCCAGGTGCCGCGGTAACGGCGGCGGGTGGGATGCAGCAGGTCCACGTGGTCCAGCGCCGACAGCGGATCGGCGCAGCGCGCCAGCCGGTAGCGGGTCTTCAACAGCGGTGCGTCGTAGCAGCGGCCGTTGTAGCTGGACAGCACGGTGCCCGGCCGCAGCCAGGCGCGGAACGCTTCCAGCATCGCCTTCTCCGCGCCCATCGTGGCCATCAGCAACTGGCGGATGCGCAGGCCCGGGCCATCGGCCGGATGCACGGTCCAGTCGGCCGCGCCGATCATGAAGGCGCGCGTGCCGGTACCGCCTGCCAGGCCGGTGGTCTCGGTATCGAAGAACAGCAGGTCGGTGGGCTCCACCGCGTCCTCGCGCCGGGCGAAGGCCAGCGACAGCGCGCCGGTGGGGACCGGCTGCGGCAGGAACGCCTCGATCAGGTGCAGCCCGGGTGCGATCTCCACCCCGGGCAGGTGCCGGTCCGGTGCCGCCGCCGGCCTGCGCGCGGCCGCCGCCGCGGCGGGCGCGACGGCGCGCTCGCGCAGGCCGAGCAGGCGCCGCAGCGCGGACACATCGGTGCCACCGCGGTCGAACGGGGCGATGGCGATGGGCGGCGCCACGGCGGTATCGTTGCCGCCACCACGCGTGGGGGCGGGTGACGTGCGTGCGGCCGGCGGTGCAGTTGCCTGCGATGCGACCTCGCGAGGCTGCGCCGCGGCCTGCCTCGGCGCTTGCATGGACGTCGCCGCGGCAGTGTCTGCGCGCGGCGCGGCAGACGCGTCGGCCGCGATGCGATTGCCGGAGGACACCGGCGTGCGCTCGGCGCTGGCATCGCCGGCCTGTCGTCGCAGCGCGCGCAGGCGCTCCAGGCTGATGCTCATGCGCTCCACTCCGGCAGCGCGTCGGCGTCTGCGTCGGCGACGATCGTGGTCGCGCCGTGCGCGTCCAGCGCCGCGTCGTCCTCGCCGTCGAGCAGCAAGCGCAGCACGCGCAGCGCCAGGGCCCGGGGCGTGGTCGCGCTTTCCTCCTGCGCCGCCAGCACCGGGCCGACGCAGGCCGGGCAGCCGGCCACGCAGTCGCAGCCCTGCACCAGTTCGCGCGCACGCTGCACCAGCTCGGCCTGGCGCCGCCACAGCGGCTCGCTCAGGCCGACGCCGCCGGGGAAGTTGTCGTACAGGTACACGGTGGGCACGAACTGCTGCAGTTCGATGCTGGCCGGTTCGCCGCTGTCGCCGCCACGCAGCTGACCGCGGCCCTTGGCGTCGGCCACCGCGAACCAGGCGCCGTCGCCGTCGCCCACCGCCTGCTGCAGGTCGCGCGCATCGGCCATCACCGCCACCGTGGCCACCACGTGCAGGGCGTAGGCGGCGCCAAGGAAACCATCCAGCGCATCCTGCTTGCTGCCGAACGCCTTGAGCAGGGTGGCCTGCGGCAACTGCCACCACACCGCGGTGGTGTGCAGTTCCTGGTCGGGCAGGTTGACCGGGCCGTAGCCGATGTTCTCGTGGGTGTAATAGCGGATCTTCTTGTAGCCGGCCACGCGCCGCACCACGTGCACCTCGCCGTGGTGCGCGTCGCCGCGGCCGGCTGCGCCGCCGTCGAAGCGGTCCAGCACCTTGAGCTTGGTGAAGTCGATGCTGTCGGTGTAGTAGTCGACGTGGGTGCGGGTGACGTAGGCCTTGCGTCCTTCCCAGTCCAGCTTCTCCACCTGGTAGGGCGTGCTCTGCACCATGTGGATGGCGCCCTCGTACAGGGTCAGCGCCGCCGCGGAATAATCCACCTCGGCGATGATCTGCTGCTTGCCGTCGGTCTTGTCCACCACCACGAAGTTGCCGTCGGCCACCGAGCGCAGGCTCACCGCATTGGCCGGGTAGCTGTCGGCGATCCATTCCCAGCGGTCGCCTTCCTGGTGCACCACCTCGCTCTCGGCCAGCGCTTCCAGGAACACCGCCGGGTCCACCGGGCCGAACGCCTCGCCGGCGACGAAGGTCAGTTCGAACGCGGCGCAGCGGATGTGGTCGAACAGGATCAGCGGCTGGTCCGGGGCGATGCGGGCGTGCTCGGGCGAGGCGTCGGCGAAGAAGTCCGGGTGCCGCACCACGTACTGGTCCAGCGGCTGCGAACTGGCCACCAGCACGCCCAGCGCCGGCTGCTGGCGGCGCCCGGCACGACCGAAGCGCTGCCAGGTGGCGGCGACGCTGCCGGGGTAGCCGTTGAGCACCACCACGTCCAGCGCACCGATGTCCACGCCCAGCTCCAGCGCCGAGGTGGAGACGATGCCGTCGATGCTGCCGGCGCGCATCGCCCGCTCGGCCTCGCGGCGCTCGCTGGGCAGGTAGCCGCCGCGGTAGGCGCGGATGCGTGGCGGTTTGCGCGGGTCGTGGTCGAAGATGTCCTTCAGGTACTTGGTCAGCACCTCCACCATCAACCGCGTCTGCGCGAACACCAGGGTCTTGAGCCCGGACTTGATCGCGATGCGGGCGATGCGGTTGCTCTGCGAGCGTGCCGAGGCGCGCAGGCCCAGGTCGGCGTTGACCACCGGCGGGTTCCACAGCAGCACGTGCTTGTCGCCGCTGGGCGCGCCGGAGTCGGTGATGGCGTGCACGCGCTGCTCGATCAGCGCCTCGGCGTGCGCGCGCGGATTGCCGATGGTGGCCGAGCACAGGATGAATTGCGGCGTCACCCCGTAGAACGCGCAGATGCGCTTGAGCCGGCGCAGCACGTTGGCGACGTGGCTGCCGAACACGCCGCGGTAGGTGTGGATCTCGTCGATCACCACGTAGCGCAGGTTCTCGAAGAACTGCGCCCACTTGGTGTGATGCGGCAGGATCGCCTGATGCAGCATGTCCGGGTTGCTGACCACGATGTCGCCGTGCAGGCGGATCGCCTGGCGCGCATCGCCGGGGGTGTCGCCGTCGAAGGTGAAGGCCTTCACCCCGAGGTCGCCGGCGCGGTTGAGGTCCAGCAGCTCGGCCACCTGGTCCTGCGCCAGCGCCTTGGTCGGGAACAGGTACAGCGCCTTGGCCTGCGCGGTCATCGCCGCGGCCACCACCGGCAGCGTGTAGCACAGCGACTTGCCCGAGGCGGTGGGGGTGACGATGGCCACGTGCTCGCCGCGCTGCGCTGCGTCCCAGGCCTCGGCCTGGTGGCTGTACAGCTGCGCGATGCCGCGCTCGCGCAGTGCGGCGGCCAGCGCCGGCGGCACGTCGTCGGGGATCGGCGCATAGCGGCCGGCCTGGCCGGGGATGGTGAAGCTGCCGGTGATGCGGTCGTGGTAACGGCGCTCCAGCCGCGCGCTGAGCAGGGCGCCATCGCGCGAGGGCACCCCGTCGGTGGTGGACAGGGCGCGCTCGGCGTCCTCGGTGCGCGGGGCTAGGGCGTGGGCGGGCATCGGCACGGCTCTCAAAGTGGAACAGGGAAGCGAAATCGCGTCTCAGGGTATGAGACGGGGACCGCCGAGGCGAGGCGGGCAGGCTGAGCGGATTCAGGCGGGGCGGTTGCGTGAGTGCGGTTGGCCGCCTCGGTGCTGTGCCGCCGGGTGAGGTTGCTGCCGTTGCGTGGCATGCGTTGTCGCCACCGACAGGTATCCTGTCGTCCCCCTCGGCAACGGCGGCTCCTGTCGTCTATTTTCCTTGCCCGTGTCCGCTTCCCCGATTCCCCCGCACTACCGCACCGCTGCCGCCCGCCGCGCCGACCTGCTCGTGCACGCCGCCGGGCTGCTGCTGGCCGTGGTCGGCGGCGCGCTGCTGGTCTGGCGCGCCCATGCCAACGACGCGCTGATCGTGGCCACCAGCATCTACGCGCTGGGGCTGCTGACCATGTTCGCCTGCTCGGCGGCGTACAACTTCGCCCCGCCGCAGCGCCAGCCGGTGCTGCGCAAGCTCGACCACGCCGGTATCTTCGTGATGATCGCCGGCTCCTACACGCCGTTCTTCGTGCTGGCGCTGTCCGGCGCCTGGGTCTGGTCGATGACCCTGGCGGTGTGGGGCGTGGCGTTGTTCGGCGTATTCGCCAAGCTGTTCCTGCCCGGCATCGCCAAGGGCTTCTGGGTGGCGATCTACCTGCTGCTGGGCTGGGCCGGGATGGCCGCGGTCAAGCCGATCGTGGCCGGGCTGGACACGCCGGTGCTGTGGCTGATCGCCGCCGGCGGCGCGATCTACACGGTGGGCGTGGCCTTCTACGTGCGCAAGTCGATGCTCTACAACCGCGCCATTTGGCATGCGCACGTGCTGGGCGGCGCGCTGGCGCACTGGTGCGCGATCTGGCTGTGCCTGCGCCCGCTGTCGCCGACGTGAACGGCGGTGGCGACGCGCTAGAGAAGGCCGCGCCGCGTCCGTAAGCTCGGGCGCCATGGACAGCGTGGACACAACGGATCCGATCGGCCGGCGCCTGAGGGCCTTGCTGGCCGTCGCATTGCTGGCCGCATGCACCCAGGCGCAGGCGCAACAGGCCGCGCCTGCGACCGATGCCGCTGCGCCGCCCGCGGCATCCGTCGCCATGTCGCCACCGGCCACCGCTGCTGCCAAGGACGACATCCAGACACTCGGCGAAGTGCGCGCGCTGCCGCCGGACGAGAGCGAGCCGCTGGACCTGTACCGCTTCAAGAACCCGGTGACCCCACCGCCCAACCGCTTCGACAAGGATTGGCGGCCGCCGCCCTCGGTGGAGCAGGTCAGCCAGAGCGGCGGCTACATTGCGCTCGGCGTCTACTACCTGGCCGGCAAGGCGGCCAAGGGCCTGCACGCGCTGACCGGCGGCCCCGACCAGGTCCAGGCCGCCATCGCGCGGCCGCCACCGCAGCTGAGCGAGGCCGAGCTGCAACGCGCCATGAAGGTGTGCGCGGAACAGGGAGGGGGCTGCGCCGCGGGGGAGTGAGCGCCGCCGCGCAAGCGTCGCCCGGCTCGGCGACCTCAGTCGCAGGCCCAGTCCAATCGCAGGCCCTGGATGTCCAGTTGCGCGATGCCGCCGCCGAAGTTGTAGCCGCCGAAGGCCTCGTCGAACTCGATGTAGTACGGGCTGAAGTCGGGGATGCCCTGTATCGGGCGCATGGTGCCGCCGAGGTGGTTGATGGCGTGGCCGGCGGCCCAGTCGTGTTCGCGGTAGTGCTCGCGGCTGACCACGCCGTCCTGCCAGTAGTAGAACGGCTGATAGCCGCCGGGATCGGGCGCGTCGCCGAACGTCTCGCGCGGCGGCACCCCGGCATTGGGATCGTGCTCGCGCAGGCGCAGCCGCAGCGGACGATGCAGGGCGAAACGGTCCGGCGCCTGCGGCAGCGGCGCGCTGCGCGCGTCCCACGCCTCGCATACTGTCGCGCTTCCGACCTGCAGCCATTCCGGCGGCGGCGTCTGCTGCAGCAACGGGCTGTCCACCAGCGGCGGCGGCCGGCATGGCGCGCCATCCACCTCTTCCTGCCGCAGCAGGATCAGCGCATAGGCGCAGTCCAGAACGTCCTGCATGCGCCGCAGCCTCGGGTGAGCCTGCAGCGCGCGTTCGCGGAACGGTTGCAGTGCCGGGTCGGCCAGCGCCTGCGCGGGCGTGGCGATCGCGGCGTGCATCCCGTCCACTGTTCCGGCCGGGCCGCCGTCGTTATGGTCCGGCGCGGTGGCGAAGAACGACACCGCGACGATGTCCGGGCCGTGCACACGGTAGTCCGGTGGCAGCCGCAGGGTGAAGCCGTGCTGCATCGGATAGCCGCTCCAAGGATCCAGCGGCCATTGCGCCGCGGCGATGCCCGGCGGCAGGCCGAAGCACCAGCCGTCGCTGTCGGGGACGGGCGCCCCGCCGTGCCAGTCTCCGGGTTCGATGTCGTAGGCGTGCACGGGTGTCCTCGAAGGATCGCAGGGTGTCGTGGAGGGTCGATGCGAACGTGCCCTCAACGCCCGCCGCGCGTATAGCCTTCCAGTTCGTCGGCGCGGGAGCTGATCCGGCGCAGGGTGGCCTCGGCGCTTTGCAGGGCCGCGTCCTGGCCGCGGGCGCCGAGCGCGCGGTCGAGGTTTGCGGCCTGTTCGTTGGACTGCTGCCAGGTGTACTGCGCATCCATCAGCCGGGAACGGTCCATGCCGCTGAGGCGGTAGCGCAGTTTGTCGTAGGCGCGGTCCAGTCGCTCCTGCTGCACGCGCTGTTCGCGCTGGATGCAGCGGCGGCTCTCGTCCAGGCCTTGTGCCTGCTTGCGGCAGTCGTGGTAGGTGGCGGACAGGCCATCGCTCGGTGCACCGGGTTCGGCGCCGGCCGGCGGCATCTGTTGCAGTTGCTGCTGCATCTGCTGGATCTGCTCGGCCTGCTGCTGCAGCAGGCGCTGCTGTTGCTGCAGTTGCGCGTCGCGCGGGTCCATTTGCTGCGCGGCGGCGTTGCCGCACACGGCGGCGACCATCGCGGCGATCAGCCATGCGCGCAGCCGGCGCTGGCCCTGGGTTCCCTGGTGCTGGTGCATCGTCCTTCTCCTTCGATCGGCAACCGATCCTGCCGCGCGCCGCATCGCCGGTGCGCGGTCGAGGTGGCGCCAAGCATACGGGAAGGGCGGTGATGGCTTCATGGCACGGCGATGGGCGCGCTCAGCGGGGAAACACCGCGCTCGTCGAAGGCTTCGACGGCGAACACGTAGTCTTGGTCGACGTTGAGCGCGCGGATCTCCAGGTCGGTGCCGCGGTCGGCGAACACCTGGTAGGCGAGGGTGAGGCGATCGGCGCGCAGGCCCCAGCGCACGTTGTAGCCGACGGCGCCGGGCACGGCCTGCCAGTGCACGCGGGCGTTGCGGCGGTCGGCATCGCGGTGCGCGGCGACACCGGTCGGCGCCGGTGGCGGGGCACCGTCGGCGTTGCCGAACACGCGCAGCTCGCTGATCGCCAGGTGGGCGGCGCCGACGTGGCCGTGCACGTAGCGGATGTAGCGGGTGCGCACCGGTTCGGGCAACTGCAGGTAGGCGTTGGGCCGGTCGCGGCGGTCGGCGCCGTCGCCGACCTCGGCCAGCGGCAGCCAGTGGCGGCCGTCGCGCGAGTGCTGCAGCCGGAACGCGGTGTAGATGTCCGCCGCATCGCCGTAGCGGCCGGCGCGGTAGTCGGCGAAGTTGACTTGCACCGCGCGTACGCTGCGCTTCCCGCCCAGGTCGACGGTGAGGGTCTCGCCGGGCGCGTTGCGCGCAGCCACCCAGTCGCTGCGCGGGTCCTCGTCGGTGGCACGGCCGGCGGCGAAACCGTCCAGGGTCGACGAGGCGCTGGCCGGCTTGCGGTAGGACAGCAGCATCCAGCCGGTGAACAGCGCCTCGGGGTCGTCTACCGGGCCTTCCGGCATCCAGTGCGGGAAATCGCCGAAGCGGGTGGACACGCGCATCTGCCCGTCGGCGGCGAACGCGGCGGGAAACAGCACGATGCGCCGTTCGAAGGTCCAGTTGGCGCCGATCCAGGCGGTGCCGCTGTTCCACCAGTTGCCGTGCGCGTCCTGAAACGTGGAGCCGTGGCCGGCGCCCTGCATGAAGCCGCCGGGCTTGTACGCCACCGGGTTGTACGCCGCATAGACGAACGGGCCGAGCGGGTGCTCGCCGACGTACACGCCGGTGGCATAGGCGTTGTACTCGCTGCCCGGCGCGCCGTACTGCAGGTAGTAGCGGCCGCCGGTCTTGGTCATCCACGCGCCTTCCAGATAGCTGCCGATCGGGCTGCCGTCGGGGAAGCGGGCGCCGCGGTGGTCGGATCCGAAGCGCTCCCAGCCGTGCTGCGCCGGTTCCAGCGCGAGCAGCGGCGTCGGCGCGCCGCGGAAGACGAAGCCCTGCGCGCTGCGGTCCATGGCGATGCCGTACAGCGGGTAGCGGTCCGACGAGCCCCAGTACAGGTACCACTGGCCGTCGTCGTCGATGAACAGATCCGGGTCCCAGGGGCCGGGCGGCACGTCGCTGAGCGGGCGGCCCTTCATCTCGGTGCCGATCGGCTGGGCGCGCGGCAGCTTCGGCAGCAGCCGGGTCAGGAAGTCGAGCGTGCCGCTGGCCGGGTCGCGGGTCTGCAGCAGCGGGCGCGGTTCGAAGGCCGACTGCATGATCACCAGACGGTCGCCGTCGGCGACCACCGCCGGCGCGACGATGCTCTCGAATGGCCAACGGCTGGGCGTGACGAACTGCCAGTCGAGCAGGTTGCTGGAGCGCCAGTAGCCGTCGGCCAGGGTCTGGAACAGGTAGTAGGCATCGCCGAAGCGCACGAACACCGGGTCGGCGCCGGTGCGATAGGAGATGCCGTCGTTGAGTTGTTCGAAGTTGTAGCGGTAGTCCAGGTCGATCGGGTTGGCGTAGCTGCGTGCGCCCGGCGCCTGCGCCGCGGCCAGCCCGGCGGTCGCCAGCAGCGCCAGCGGTGCGAATGCTCTGAACATGGCGGTGGCCTTCCCCCGTGGCGGCGCCGGCTACCGTAGCAAAGGGGGCGGCGGGGTGCGATGCGGCCGCCCGTGTCGCCGCGGTTACCATGGCGCCCGCCCATTGCCCGGTGCCACGCACCGACCGCTGCGCCCGTCTCGCCAACCGCCCACTGCCATGATCGCCAACGTCTCGCCGCGCCGCCTGTTGCCCCTGCTGCTGTCGCCCTTGCTGTTTGCCGCTGCCGCCTTCGCCAACGACAGCAGCATCGGCGACGCCAATGGCTCCATCGAACTGATCCGCCAACCGGACATCCGCATGAGCAAGGAAGACCTGTTCATCAGCGAGGAGCGGGTGCAGGTCGACTACGTGTTCACCAACACCAGCGCGCGCGACCTGGTTGTGCCGATCGCCTTCCCGATGCCGCCCATGTACTTCGGCATGGCCGACCACAGCGCGCTCACCGACTTCACGCTGTGGGTGGACGGCAAGCCGGTGCGCACTGAGCGCCGGCTGGTGGCGAAGCTGGACGGCAACGACATCTCCCGCGCGTGGGCGGCCAGCGGCTGGACGCCGGACGACCTGGCCGAGTACGTCGAGGGCGGCACCGTCCCGGCCGGCCGCAAGCCGCTGCCCGCGCGCTGGTTCGACGCGGACGGGCAGCCGCGCTTCACCCTCAGCGAGTACTTCGTCTGGCAGCAGCGCTTCCCCGCCGGCGGCGCGGTGGCGATCCGCCACCGCTACGTGCCCAGCGTCGCCACCGGCGTGCCGATGCCGGCCAGCGACCTGATCGGCGAGTACGCCAAGCGCACCTGCCTGGACGCTGCCATGCAGCAGCGCATGCGCCGCCGTGCCGGCGCCGACGGCCTGCAGTGGAGCAACCTGCGCTATGTGCTGCGCACCGGCGCCAACTGGAAGGGGCCGATCCAGGATTTCCACCTGACCCTGAAGAAGCGCGCGCCGGGCGACCTGCTCAGCCTGTGCTTCGACGGTGAGCTGCAGCGCACCGATGCCCTGACGTTCGAGTTCCGCCAGCGCGACTTCGTGCCCGACCGCGACCTGGACATCCTGTTCCTGCGCTGAGCGGCGGCGGGCGCCCGCCGCGGCCGGACCCACCGAAGCCGACATCCTGCTGAACGCCGAAGCGGCGCGGTCGGCAGTTTTCGCCCGACACGGTGGCGCGCGTGCCGCTGGATCGGGCAGCATGCGCCGGCGCGTTTCCTCGCCCCAGGACTTGCCCGCATGCGCGATGCCGCCGTTGCCGTTTCCGATCCCGTCGCCCTGGTCGCGGCGCGCCTGGAACGCCTGCCGCCGACCCGGAGCCTGTGGCGGCTGGTCGCGCTGCTGGCGCTGGGCGGTTTCTTCGAACTGTACGACCTGTTCCAGACCGCCTATCTCAGCCCCGGCCTGCTGCGCGACGGCGTGTTCGCCGAGGGTGCGGCCGGCGTGTTCGGCATCGCCGACCAGGCCGCGTTCGCCTCGGCGACGTTCCTGGGCCTGTTCCTCGGCGCGAGCCTGCTCAGCCCGCTGGTCGATCGTTTCGGGCGCCGCGCGGTGTTCTCCTTTGCCCTGCTCTGGTACAGCGTGGCCACGGTGGCGATGGGCCTGCAGCACAGCGCGCTGGGGGTGATCCTGTGGCGCGGCGTGGTCGGCATCGGCCTGGGCATCGAATTGGTCACCATCGACACCTACCTGTCGGAGATGGTGCCGCGGCAGATGCGCGGAGCCGCGTTCGCGCTGGCCTTCTGCGTGCAGTTCCTGGCGGTACCGGCGGTGGCGTTGAGCGCCTGGGCGCTGGTGCCGCACGCGCCGTTGGGCCTGAGCGGCTGGCGCTGGGTGGCGCTGCTCAGCGGCGGCTTCGCGCTGGCGGTGTGGTGGCTGCGCAGCCGCCTGCCGGAATCGCCGCGCTGGCTGGCCACGCAGGGCCGGCATGCCGAGGCCGACGCGGTGCTGCAGCGGCTGGAGGCGCGCTGCGCCGCCGACCTGGGGCAGCCGTTGCCGGCACCGGCGCCGACATCGGCAACGCCAGTGCCGACGCCGCAGCTGTCCGCGCTGTGGCAGCCTCCGTACCGGCGGCGCATGGCGATGCTGGTGAGCTTCCACATCTTCCAGGCGATCGGTTTCTTCGGCTTCGGCAACTGGCTGCCGGCGCTGCTGGCGCGGCAGGGCGCCGACAGCGTGCACGGGCTCGGCTATGCCTTCGCGATCTCGCTGGCCTATCCGCTGGCGCCGCTGTTGCTGGTGGGCGTGGCGCAGCGCTGGGAGAACAAGTGGCAGGTGGTGGTGTCGGCCCTGGGCGCGGTGCTGTTCGGCCTGCTGTTCGCCTGGCAGCAGCAGCCGCTGCTGCTGATCGCCTGCGGCGCGGCGGTGACCTTCTGCAATGCCTGGATGAGCTTCGCCTACCACGGCTACCAGGCCGAGCTGTTCCCCACCGCGCTGCGCGCCCGCGCGGTGGGCTTCTGCTATTCCTTCAGCCGCCTGTCCACCGCTGCCAGCAGCCTGCTGATCGGCGTGCTGCTGGACCGCGCCGGCCACCGCGGCGTGCTCGGCTTCATCGCCGCCAGCCTGGTGCTGGCCGCCGCGGTGGTGGGCCGGTTCGGACCGCGCACCCACCAGCGCGCGCTGGAGCGGATCTAGGGCCTGTCAGCACCTCCTGCGCAGGCACGGCCGGTTCCTGAACGTCCCGCACCGGTCATCGGGCCTCGACACCATGCCGCCGCGGCCCGGTGCATGCTGTCGCCTCCCTCGCCACGAGCTTCGGCCATGACCTCGCTATTGCCCGTCCCCGTGATGGATGCCGACGACCACCGCGACCTGGCCCAGGCGCGCGCGCTGCTGGAACACCCGGGCCTGGCGGCGAAGATCGCCAATGCGGTGGGCGCACCGATCGAAGCGCTGATCAGCAAGCGCATGCCGAAGATGCTGTCCTCGCGCCTCGATGCGGTCAGCCAGCGTGCGCTGCGGGTGGCGCTGCGCTCGGCGCTGCTGACCCTGCGTGGGCAGGCGCCGGAACGCGCGCGGCCGCGCCTGCACGGCGCCGCGGTGGCGGCGACCGGCGCCGCCGGCGGCTTCTTCGGCCTGCCCGGGCTGGTGGTGGAACTGCCGTTGACCACCACCCTGATGCTGCGCTCCATCGCCGACATCGCCCGCGCCGAGGGCGAGCGCCTGGACGACCCGGCCACCGCGCTGGCCTGCCTGGAGGTGCTGGCGCACGGCGGCCGCAGCCAGCGCGACGATGGCAGCGAATCGGGCTACTTCGCGGTGCGTGCGGCGATGGCGCAGCAACTCAGCGCCGCCGCACAGTACATCGCCGCGCATGGGCTGGGCAGCAAGGGCGCACCGGTGCTGGTGTCGCTGCTGTCGCGCATCGCCGCCAAGTTTTCGGTCACGGTCAGCGAGAAGCTGGCGGCGCAGGCGGTGCCGCTGGTGGGCGCGGCCAGCGGCGCGCTGCTCAACACCGTGTTCATCGCCCACTTCCAGGCGATGGCGCGTGGCCACTTCACCGTGCGCCGGCTGGAACGCCGCTACGGCGAGGCCGCGGTGCGCCAGGCCTACGAGGCGTTGCCCGCGTCGCCCTAGTCGCATCGGCCAAGCGGCGGGATCGTGCAAAGTCGCGCGTGCGCCGCCCCGCTATCCTCGGCGATCGATCGATGCCGTGGAGGGCACCTGGACGTGATGGGAGCGATGTACAGACAAGGGGCGCGCCTGCTGGCGCTGATCGCGGGCGTGACCCCGCTGGCGTCGCGGGCCACGGACGCCGCACCGCCGCACGATGGCGTGCGGCACATGCCGACGTTCAATCTGCCGTTGTCGCCCTTCCTCAGTCCACAGGCGCAGGCGGCCGCGCGCAAGGACATGGCGCAGGGCGACCCGCTGGCGAAGATGGATAACGCCACGCTGCGCCGTGAGTTGCCGCGCATCCGCGCGGAGACCGAGGCCTGGGCCAAGACCGTGGTGGATCCGCTGCGCGAGCGCTACGGGGTGACGTTGCAGCGGACCACCTGGGACGGCGTGCCGGTGACCCTGGTGCAGCCGCGCGATGCCTCGCCGGCGCAGCGCCAGCGGCTGCTGATCGAATTGCATGGCGGTGCCTTCGTCATGGGCAGCGCGGCCTCGTTCGGCATGATGGAGGCGATCCCGGTGGCGGCGATGACCGGCGTCACCGTGGTCAGCGTCGACTACCGGCAAGGCCCGGAACACCGCTTCCCTGCGGCCAGCGAAGACGTGGCCACGGTCTATCGCGCCGCGCTCAAGCGCTACGCGCCGCAGCACATCGGCCTGTTCGGCTGCTCGGCCGGTGGCGTGCTGACCGGCGAGTCGCTGGCCTGGTTCGCCAAAGAGAAACTGCCGATGCCCGCGGCGGCCGGCATGTTCTGCGCCGGCGGCGATGCGCGCTACCGCGGCGATTCGCGCTACGTGGTGGCGGCGGTGAACGACGCACCGCTGCCCGATGCGCAGGGTGCGCTGCCGATCATGGAAGACCTGTACTACGGCGAGGGCGTGGACTTCCACGATCCGCTGGTGTCGCCGGTGTTCTCCGACGCGGTGCTGGCGCAGTTCCCGCCGCTGCTGTTCATCACCGGCACGCGCGCGGCGGAACTGAGCAATGTCGCCTACACCCACACACGGCTGGTCGATCTGGGCCGCGAGGCGGACCTGCACGTGTGGGACGGCATGGGTCACGCGTTCCATCTGAACACCGCATTGCCGGAAAGCCAGCAGGCGCTGCGGGTGATCGCGCGCTTCTTCCGCCGGCATCTGGATCTGCCGCCGTTGCCGGCAGCGGCGCCGGTGGCCGCAGCGCAGGACTGACCAACGCCTCGCGACTGGCCGTCGCCGCGTGGCGGTGGCACAGTGGCGGCCGCTGCCCTGCGGCCGCCTTCGTCCCCGTTTTCTGCCAGGTGCCCCGCCATGAAAACCCGCCACCGTTCCGACAGCGACGACGACCAGCCGCGGCTGGCGGTGCTGATCGACGCCGACAATGCGCAGCCATCGGTGATCGAAGGCCTGCTTGCCGAGGTCGCCAAGTACGGCCTGGCCAGCGTCAAGCGCATCTACGGCGATTTCACCAGCACGCGCATGACCCAGTGGAAGCAGGCCCTGCTGAAGCACTCGATCAGCCCGGTGCAGCAGTTCGCCTACACCAGCGGCAAGAACGCCACCGACAGCTCGCTGATCATCGACGCGATGGACCTGCTCTACACCGGCCGCTTCGACGGCTTCTGCCTGGTCTCCAGCGACAGCGACTTCACCCGCCTGGCGCAGCGCCTGCGCGAGGAGGGGCCGACGGTGTATGGGTTCGGCGAGCGCAAGACCCCGGATGCGTTCGTGCAGGCCTGCGACAAGTTCATCTACACCGAAGTGCTGCGCAGCGAGGCCAATGCCGCCGAGCCGGCCAAGCCCGCTGCCGCGGCCGCCAAGCCGGCGGCCAAGGGCCGCAAGAAGCCCGCCGCGACGCCGGCCAAGCCCGAGCCGGCGCCGGTGCCGACCGAGACCAAGGCCGCGCCGCCACTGACCCTGCTGCGGCAGGCGATCGAGGAAGCCTCCGACGACCAGGGCTGGGCCGGACTCGGCAGCGTCGGCAGCTACCTGAACAAGGTGCGGCCGGATTTCGATCCGCGCCTGTACGGGCACAAGAAGCTCAGCGACCTGCTGCGCCGGCTGTCGTCGCACTTCGAACTGGAGGAGCGCGGCAACGAAGGCGGCGGCAAGCGCATCTTCGTGCGCTCGCGCGGATGAGCCGCCTGTCGCTACCGCACGCGCCGCGGTGTGGCGCCGCGGCATTGCCCGGCGCATCCAGGTGCACGACACGATGAGCGATCGACCCTACGCCCCGTCCTGCGACCGCAACCGCGATCCGATCCTGCAGGTGCTGCAGCGCCAGTTCGCCGACCGCCGCCGCGTGCTGGAGATCGGCAGCGGCACCGGCCAGCACGCGGTGTATTTCGCCGCGGCGCTGCCGCAGCTGACCTGGCAATGCAGTGAGCGTGCCGAGCACCTGCCCGGCATCGCGCAGTGGCTGGAGGCGGCGGCGCTGCCGAACACGCCGCCGGCGCTGGCGCTGGACGTGCGCGAAGGGCTGTGGCCGTGCGATGGCTACGATGCGGTGTTCACCGCGAACACCTTGCACATCATGGGCTGGGACGCGGTGCAGGCGTTCTTCGCCGGCGTCGGCCCGCTGTTGGCGAACAGCGCCGATGGCGTGCTGGCAGTGTACGGGCCGTTCAACGATGGCGGCGCCTTCACCAGCGACAGCAACCGCGATTTCGATGCGTGGCTGAAGGCGCGCGACCCGGCGAGCGGCATCCGCGATGCCGAGGCGGTGGATGCGCTGGCGCAGGCGCAGGGCCTGGTGCTGCAGGAAGACGTGGCGATGCCCGCCAACAACCGCTGCCTGGTCTGGCGCCGGGGCTAGGCGTGGCCGACCAGCGCGCGATCGACTTGTCGGCCGCGCGTTGCGTCCAGGTGACGAAGACGCGTCGTTCCCCTCATGACGGTTTCACCGTGGTGCCACGGCGGATTCACCGCGCGCTTGCGACTGTGCGACGACACCCGCCGCCGCCGAACGTGCCCGCGGCCGGTGCTTCCTTCCTTCGCCACGGAGCGTTCCCATGGACAACAACGACAAAGCCCGCGATCTCAATCGCGACCCGATTTCCGGCACCCCGGGCTCGCATCCGGTCGGGGTCGGCATCGGCGGCACCGCCGGCGGCGTGGCCGCGGGCGCACTGGCCGGCACCGTATTCGGGCCGCTCGGCACCTTGATCGGCGCAGCGGTGGGCGTGGTTGCCGGCGCGGCCGCGGGCAAGGGCGTGGCCGAGCGCATCGACCCCACCGGCGAGGACGCCTACTGGCGCGAGGAATACCGCAACCGCGACTACGCCAAGGCCGATTACGACTACGACCGCGACTACGCCGCGGCCTACGGCCTGGGCCTGCAGGCGCGCGAGCAGTATCCCTCGCGCACCTGGGACGAACACGAGCGCGAACTGTCGCACGACTGGGGCAAGCGCCGCGGCGACTCGCGCCTGGAGTGGGACGAGGCGCGACTGGCCGCGCGCGACTCCTGGGAGCGCGCCGATGCCACCTACCGCACCTACGAGGACAGCGACCGCTACTACGCCGAGCGCTTCGACACCGTGGACTACCGCGGCACCGACAGCAGCTACGACGACTACCGCCCGGCCTACCGCTATGGCGTGCAGGCGCGCAGCCGCTACCGCGATCGCGTCTGGGACGACCGCCTGGAATCGGATCTGGAAAGCGGCTGGGAGCGCGTCAAGGACCGCTCGCGGCTGAGCTGGGCGCAGGCCAAGGCCGCCGTGCGCGAAGCCTTCGATTCGGATCGCTACGATCGCCCCGGCCGCGGCAATCCGCCCGATCCGCGGGTCTGATGTCGCCGCGCGTTCGATCGGGTTGCCGCCAGCGGCGCCCGATTGAATTGCGCCTTCCGTCGGCGCAGCGTCCGCATATGCGTGGCCGCTGCGCCGTATGTGGGAGTGTTTTCTGTGGGAGGGACTTCAGTCCCGACGCGCAGTGTTTCCGATACCCGAGAATCAGGGCCACGCTACGACCTTGCCACACGGGCAGTGATCCAAAGATGTTCCCCGGAAGTCATTCGGCAGTCCGGCGTGATGACGACATCCGAGGTCGCGGCTGAAGCCGCTCCTACGCAAAGCGGATAATGGTGTTGTAGGAGCGGCTTCAGCCGCGACGCTATTTACGCCGCACACCAAGCATCCCGCGGCCTGCGTCATCGCCACGACCGGCACCGCCACCCACGGCGATGCCGACGTGACTGGCTGCCTCAGGCCGCCTGCACGATATGCAGCGCCTTGGGATTGCGCCAAGTCGCCAGCAGCCGCGCTTCGCGCTGCTTGGCGTCGTGCAGGTGCGCTTCCTTGACGTGGCCGTAGCCGCGGATGTGCTCCGGGATGCTGGCGATCTGCACCGCCAGCCCCAGGTTGTCCGCCTGCAGCCGCTGCAGCAGTTCGTCCACGGTGGCGACGTAGTCGGCGATCAACTGCCGTTCGCCGCGCCGCTCGGCACTGTAGCCGAACACGTCGAAGGCACCGCCGCGCAGGCGGCGCAGCTTGGCCAGCCACTTGAACGCGGTGAACATCCACGGGCCGTATTCGCGCTTGCGCAGCCGGCCCTGCGCGTCCTTCTTCGCCAACAGCGGCGGCGCCAGGTGGAAGCGCAGCCGGTAGTCGCCCTCGAACTGCGCCTGCACCTGCTGCGCGAACGCGCCGCTGGTGTACAGCCGCGCCACTTCGTACTCGTCCTTGTAGGCCATCAGCTTGAACGCATAACGCGCCACCGCTTCGGTCAGCGCAGTCGAGGCAGGGGCCACGCGCTGCTCGGCGGCGCGCACGCGCTCCACCAGCGCGCTGTAGCGTGCGGCGTAGGCGGCGTCCTGGTAGTCGACCAGGAAGGCATGGCGGCGCGCGGTCAGCTCGTGCAGCGAGCGCGACAGGCGGCTGTCGTCCAGCGGCGCGTGGCCGGTGTCGTCGCCGTTGTCGGCGGCGGCCGGCAGCTCGCGCGCCGGACGCGGATTGGGCGGATTGCGCGGCGCGGCGCTGGCGCCGGCCTCGTGGCCTTCCCACTCGCCCGGCGGCAGTTGCTGCAGGCCCAGCGCCTGGCGTTCGCGTTCGTCCGCGGCCGCATCGGTGAGGCCGGCCGCGCGTCGCACCGCGGGCAGGTCCAGCGCCGCCAGGCGGCCCCAGGCGAACGCCTGCTGGTTCATCGCCACCGCCGCGCCGTTGAGTTCGATCGCGCGCATCAGCGCCGCGTGCGACAGCGGCACCAGGCCCTGCTGCCAGGCGTAGCCGAGCATGAACAGGTTGCTGGCGATGGCGTCGCCGAGCAGCGCGGTTGCCAGTTGCGTGGCGTCGAGCAGCAGCGGGTCGCGCCCGCCCAGCGCCAGGCGCACGCCGGCGATGATCTCGGCGGCGGGGAACTGCATGTCCGGATGCGTGGTGAAGGTGCCGGGCATCGCCTCGTAGCTGTTGAGCACCACCTGCGAGCGGTCGCCACGCACCTTGGACAGCGCCCAATAGTCGTTGACCACCACCATGTCGCAGCCCAGCACCAGGTCGGCCTCGCCGGCGGCGATGCGCACCGCGTGCAGGTCCTCCGGCTGCCGCGCGATGCGGATATGCGTGGTGACCGCGCCGCCCTTCTGCGCCAGGCCGGTCTGGTCGAGCACGCTGGCGCCCTTGCCCTCCAGGTGCCCGGCCATGCCCAGCAGCGCGCCGATGGTGACCACGCCGGTGCCGCCGACGCCGGTGATGAGGATGTTCCAGGGCTGGCGCAGGTCGCTGCGGAAGCTTGGCGCCGGCAGCTGCTCCAGCAGCGCCGCGGCCTCGGCCTTGCGGCCCTTGCGCGGCTGCCCGCCGTGCACGGTGACGAAGCTGGGGCAGAACCCGGACACGCAGGAATAGTCCTTGTTGCAGCTGGACTGGTCGATCTGGCGCTTGCGCCCGTACTCGGTCTCCTTCGGCAGCACCGACACGCAGAAGCTCTTCTCGCCGCAGTCGCCGCAGCCTTCGCACACCAGCGAGTTGACCAGCACGCGCTTGGGCGGATCGGGCAGCTTGCCGCGCTTGCGCCGGCGCCGCTTCTCGGTGGCGCAGGTCTGGTCGTAGATCAGCACGCTGGTGCCCTTGACCTCGCGCAGGCGCCGCTGCACCGCGTCCAACTCGCTGCGGTCGTGGAAGTCCACGTCGCTGGGGAACAGTTCGCGGCGCCGCGTCCACTTGCCGATGTCGTCGCTGACCAGGGCGATGGTGTGCACGCCTTCGGCACGCATCTGCCGGGCGATGTCGGGCACGCTGAGGGTGCCGTCCACCGGCTGCCCGCCGGTCATCGCCACCGCATCGTTGTAGAGGATCTTGTAGGTGATGTTGACGCCGGCAGCGATCGACTGGCGGATCGCCAGCGAGCCGCTGTGGAAATAGGTGCCGTCGCCCAGGTTCTGGAACACGTGCGGGGTGTCGGTGAACGGCGCCTGCCCGGCCCAGGTGACGCCTTCGCCGCCCATGTGGGTGAAGGTGTCGGTGGCGCGGTCCATCCACGTCACCATGTAGTGGCAGCCGATGCCGGCCATCGCCCGCGACCCCTCCGGCACCACCGTGGAGGTGTTGTGCGGGCAGCCGGAGCAGTAGTGCGGCACACGCGGGAAGTTGGCGCGCGGCAGCGCCATTTCCGCTTCCTTGGCCTCCATCCAGCGCAGCCGCTGCTCGATCGACGCGGTGTCGAGCGCAGCGGACTGCGGCAGGCGCAGGATGCGCTTGCCGATCACCCCGGCGATGGTCGCCGGGGTCAGTTCGCCGGTGGACGGCAGGATCCATTCGCCGGCCTCGTCGTACTTGCCGACGATGCTCGGGCGCGGGCCGGCGCTGGCCGGCCAGTTGTAGAACTGCTCCTTCATCTGCCGCTCGATGAAGGCCTTCTTCTCCTCCACCACGACGATGTCCTGCAGCCCGCGCGCGAACGCGGCGATGCCCAGCGGCTCCAGCGGCCAGGTCATGCCGACCTTGTACACGCGGATGCCGATGCGCGCGCAGGCGTCCGCATCCAGGCCCAGGTATTCCAGCGCCTGCAGCACGTCCAGGTAGCTCTTGCCGGTGGTGACGATGCCCAGCCGCGCCTGCGGCGCGTCCATCACCGTGCGGTCGATGCCGTTGGCGCGGGCGAAGGCCTGCGCGGCGCGCACCGCATAACGGTGCAGGCGCATCTCCTGGTCCAGCGGCGGATCCGGCCAGCGGATGTTGAGGCCGCCCGGCGGCAGTTCGAAATCCTCCGGCAGCACGATCTGCCGCGCGAACGGATCCACCTGCACCGAGGCCGAGGATTCCACCGTCTCGGCGATGGTCTTGAAGCCGATCCAGCGCCCGGTGTAGCGGCTCATCGCCCAGCCGAGCAGGCCCATGTCGAGGATGTCCTGCACGCCGGCTGGATTGAGCACCGGCATCATCGCGCTGACGAACTCGTCCTCCGAGCCGTGCGGCAGGGTCGAGCTGCGGCAGGCATGGTCGTCGGCGGCCAGCGCCAGCACGCCGCCGTGGCGCGAGGTGCCGGCGGCGTTGCCGTGCTTGAACACGTCGCCGCAGCGGTCCACGCCCGGGCCCTTGCCGTACCACATGGCGTACACGCCATCCACGCGCGCGCCGGGGAAGAGATTGGTCTGCTGCGTGCCCCAGACCATGGTCGCGCCCAGGTCCTCGTTGAGCCCGGGCTTGAACACCACGTTGGCCGCGTCCAGGTGCTTGCGCGCGCGCCACAGTTCCAGGTCGAACCCGCCCAGCGGGCTGCCGCGGTAGCCGCTGACGAAGCCGCCGGTGTTCAGCCCGGCGGCGCGGTCGCGCAGTTGCTGCATCAATGGCAGCCGTACCAGCGCCTGCACGCCGGACAGATAGATGCGGCCATCGGTGCGGGTGTACTTGTCTTCCAGCGTATAGCCGGTATCCACGCCGTCGGCAGCCGCTGCGGCGAGGGAGGACGACGGACGCGGATCGGCGATGCGGTTCATGGCTTGCCCGGAAATGGAAGGCTGGCGGGCGCGCAGCGCCTGCCGCGCGCGATCGCCCCGATTGTATCAGCGGCGATTTTTGCGCTCGTTCTCGTCCACGGCGGCGCGGGCACGGTAGGATGGGACTTGGGTGAGGGGATCACTCCAGGGGATTGCAGCAGTGAAGGCATACACATACGCAGTGGCCGCGATGCTGGCCTGCATCGGTCTGGCCACCGCGGCCAGCGTGCGGGCGCAGGCATTGCCGGCACCGAAAGAGTTCTATTTCGACGAAGACCGCAGCACCACCCGCCCGGTCACCGCCATCGCCGGCAGCGGCGAGGCCCTGGTCGATCGCCTGGCCAGTACCGTGCAGCGCGACCCCAACGCCAACGAGGCGCGCGCCCAGCTGGCCGGCATCGCCATGGCCGGCGGCCGCCGGGAACTTGGCGAACAGTTGTACCAGGCGGCGCTGCATGGCCTGCCCGCCGGCATGCAGCGGCGGCAGGTGCAGTGGAACTACGGGTGGGACCTGCTGCGTGCCGGCGACCCGGGCCGCGCGTTGAGCGAGTGGAGTGCCCTGGTCAATGGCCGCCCGGCGGCACCGGATTGGGTCCCGCCGACCCTGGCGCTGGCCTTGTGGCGGTTGCAGCGCAAGGACGAGGCGGTGAAGTGGTACGCCGCCGCGGCACGCACCTGGCCGGACAAATGGGGTGCCGGCGCCGATTTCGCCGCGTTGTTGCCGAGCTGGCGCGACGACGAGCGTGCCACCCTGGCCGAGGTGCAGGCCGCCTGGAAGGCGGCGCCGCCGGCCTGGCCCTGAGGGCCGCGCGCCAAGGAGCGCGTCGCGGCCAGCGCAATCCGTTGTGTTGATCGTGGTCGATCGCACGGGGCAAGGTGTCGTTGCTCCTGCACCGAGAGTTCGTCTGCGGCTGGGCGCAAGACAGGTGCGGCGTCGGTCGCGCATCGGCGCCGACAGGATGCAGATGGCGGAGGCGCCGGTCGCGGCTGAAGCTGCTCCGACGGATGTCGACGCCAGTCGCCGCCTGTCTATGCAGGCCAGCGTGCGCTGACTGCCGACGAGCACCCGCAGGTGCGCATCATGGCCTGCTCGGCCAGTACGCTTCGGCGTTCTACGGCCCGTGCTGCGAGGCCGCAGCCACGGCCTGCCGATGCGCGGCGCACTCTGCGCGGCATACGCGGCAGGAGCGAGCCGGCACGCTTCGCGGCCGCTATCCACGTCATCGGCATCGCCACGGCGACGAAGACGAGAACGCGATCCGCGCCGCCACGACGGCGCCTGCGCAGATGCCATGCGATGATGCCGCGTACCCGCTGGATTCCGTGCTGTACCCATGGCTTTCGATGCGTTCGCCCTGATGTTGGTCATGTTGGCGCTCGGCAAACTGTTCGCGCGCCAGCGCGTCCTGCCGGCCAACACCACCGAGGTGCTCAACGGGGTGGTGCTGTACCTGTGCCTGCCCGCCTCGGTGCTGATCTACGTGCCGCGCCTGCAGTTCAACCTGGACCTGCTCGGATTGATGCTGACGCCCTGGCTGCTGACCGGCGTGAGCGCGCTGGCGATGCTGGCCTTGCGCGGGCCGCTGCGGCTGCGCCGCGACCAGCAGGCGGTGCTGCTGCTGTGCGTGGCGCTGGGCAACTCCAGCTTCATCGGCTACCCGATGGTGCGCGCGCTGCTCGGCGAGGCGGCCTTGCCGTATGCGGTGGTCTACGATCAGTTCGGCACCTTCGTGCTGCTGTCCAGCTTCGGCCTGTACGTGCTGGCGCGCTACAGCGGCGAGGCGCCGCCCTCGCCGCGGCAGACGCTGTTGCGGATGGCGCGTTTCCCGCCGCTGTGGGCGCTGGCGTTCGCGCTGACCCTGATGCCGGCGCAGCCGCCGGCCTGGATCGCCTCCGGCCTGCAGCACCTGGCCGACGCGATGCTGCCGCTGGTGATGCTGGCGGTGGGCTTCTCGATCCAGTTGCGGCTGCCGCGCGAGGAGCTGGCGCCGCTCGCCGCTGGCCTGGTCTTGAAGCTGCTGCTGCTGCCCGCCCTGGCCTGGCCGCTGTCGTGGGCGCTGGGCCTGCGCGGGCAGGCGCTGCAGGCCAACGTGCTGGAGTCGGCGATGCCGACCATGATCACCGCGGCGCTGCTGGCGATCTCGCATCGCCTCGCCCCGCGCCTGGCCGCGGCCCTGGTCGGCTACGGCATCTTGCTGTCGCTGGTGACCTTGCCGGCCTGGGCGTGGGTGTTGGGGGCGTTGCGTTGAGCCTGCGCCGGGAGGGTGCTACCTGGATCGATGGGGTGTGGCATGGCGTGGGCGACGCACCCTCATCCGCCCCTCCGGGGCACCTTCTCCCGGAGGGAGAAGGGAAGCAAAGCCCCTCTCCCCCCGGGAGAGGGGTTGGGGTGAGGGTCGGGCGCAGCCTCGTACAGCGGCATCCCCCGATCTCGCCCACCGCCCGCCGCTAATCCGCCGGCGCCGTCCGTCCGCTGGCCCAGCTGCGCAGCGCCTGCACCTGTTCGGCCATCAGCACCGACAGCGGCCGCGTGCCGCGGATCTCCTGCATCAGCAGTTCGGTGTCCAGCGGCCGCTGTTCGGCGTGCGCGGCGTACAGCCCGGAGACGATCGCCTGTTCGATCTCCGCACCGGAAAACCCGTCCGCCGCGGCGGCCAGCGCCGACAGCGCGAACGCGTCCGCGTGCAGTTGCCGCCGGGTCAGGTGCAGGCGCAACAACTCCACCCGCGCCTGCGGATCGGGCAGGTCGACGAAGAAGATCTCGTCGAAGCGGCCCTTGCGCAGCAGTTCGGCCGGCAGCTCGTGCACCTGGTTGGCGGTGGCGACGATGAACACCCCGGCGCTGCCGTCGGCGTTGCCGCGTTCGGCCATCCAGGTCAGCAGCGTGCCGAGCACGCGCCGCGATACGCCGCCGTCCTCGCCGCCGCTGGCCAGGCCCTTCTCGATCTCGTCCATCCACAGCACGCACGGCGCCAGCTGCTCGACCGCGGCCAGCGCGTCGCGCAGGTTCTTCTCGGTCTCGCCGTGGTACTTGGCGTACAGCGCGCCCATGTCCAGGCGCAGCAGCGGCACGCCGAACCCGGCCGCGGTGGCCTTGGCCAGCATCGACTTGCCGCAGCCCTGCACGCCGAGCAGCAGCACGCCCTTGGGCGGGTCCAGCCCCGGCGGCGCGGTGCCGGCGAACACCGCGCGGCGCTGCGCGATCCACTGCTTGAGCCGGCGCGCGCCGGCCACGTCCTCGAAGCGCGTGGCATCGTTGTCGTACTGCAGATGGCCGCTGCGGTTGAGCAGTTCGAACTTGAGCTTGGCCAGTTGCGGCAGGTCGGATGCAGTGAGCGCGCCGTCGGCGTAGATCAGCTGGCGGGCGATGCGCCGCGCGTCGATCAGGCTGAGCCCGCGCAGGTTGCGCAGGATCTGCTTGACCGCCTCGCCGTCGACCTCGACCCGGCGTCCGCCGAATTCGCGTGCGTAGCCCTGCGCTTCCTCCTGCACCATCTTCAGCAGCGCGTTGGCATCGGGCAGGCGTGGATTGAAGCGGGTGGCCAGCGCCTCGAGTTCGGGCGGCAGTTCGATGCGCGTGCCGATCAGCACCAGCACGTGCGGCTGGCAATGGCGGCGCTCGACGATGTCGCGCAGCAGGCGCTGGTGGCTGGCATAGCCCAGGTACGGGGTGACGTCGAGCAACAGGTAGATGCCGCGTTGATCGGCCTGCTTGATCGCCTGCAGCACCGCGCTGGCGTCCGGCGGCCCGCTCGGCGGATCCTCGCGGTCCAGGTCGATGCGGCGCAGGCCCTCGGTGATCGACCAGCGGTGCAGGGCGCGCCAGACCTGCATCAAGGCCTGCCGGAACAGATCGACGATGCGCGCCTCCTCCTGCGTCTCGATCACGATCAGGGGCGTGTTGGCGCGGATCAGCGCGACCAGGTCCTGCAGTTCGCTCATGGCATTGGAAGCCGAAGGGGGCCGCCACGATAGCAAGCCCGGCGGCGGGCGGCGTGCTGCGCGTTGACTACCGGCTGACGTAGGGCCGGTGTACGCTCCGGCTTCTTCCCCCGGAAGCGAGGCGTGCATGAAGACGATCCTGGTGGCCGGCTCCAAGGGCGGCGTGGGCAAGACCACGGTCGCCACGCACCTGGCGGCGTCCTACGCGCTGGCCGGCAAGCGCACGGTGCTGGCCGATGCCGATCCGCAGGGCTCCTCGACCCGCTGGGCCGAACGCCGCGCCGGGCTGGACAGCGCGGTGCTGCCGATCGACGCCAGCCGCAAGCGCAGCTGGCGCGCGGCCCTGCCCGACGATGCGCAGCGGGTGATCGTCGACGCCGCCGCCGGCGCCATGGCCGAGGATCTGGGCCACTTCCTCGAGGAGGCCGACGCGGTGGTGGTGCCGGTGATGCCGTCGGCGCTGGACATCGACGCCACCGTCGGCTTCCTCAACACCCTGGCCAAGGTGCCGCGGGTGCACCAGCGCAAGCTGCCGGTCGGGCTGGTGCTCAACCGCAGCAAGCCCTGGACCAATGCCACCCAGCAGGCGCTGCAGATGCTCGCCGACTGGCCCTACCCGGTGGTGGCGCAACTGCGCGACAGCCAGGCCTACGTGGTGCTGGTGGGGCTGGGCCGCAGCCTGTTCGATTACCACTCCGTCCAGGTCCGCGACCATCAGCAGGACTGGGAACCGTTGCTCAAGTGGCTCAAGAAGGCCTGACCGATGACCATCGTTTTGCGAGAAGTGATCCTGCTGCGCCATGCCCACGCCGAGCCGGCCGACACCGGCCAGGCCGATTTCGACCGGCCGCTGTCGCCGCACGGCCTGGCCGAGGCCGAAGCGGCCGGGCGCTGGCTGCTGGAGCAGCGGTTGGTGCCGGACCGGGTGCTGTGTTCGCCGGCGCGGCGCGCGCGCGAGACCCTGGAGGCGGTGCTGGGCCTGACCGGCTACGTCGAGCAGCGCCTGGAGCCGCGCATCTACGAGGCCACCTCGGGCACCCTGGCCGATCTGCTGGATGGCCACCGCGACGTCGAGCGGCTGCTGCTGGTCGGCCACAACCCGGGCCTGGAGCGACTGGCGGCGCTGATGCACAGCGGCCAGTCCGGCGACTACCGCGGCATGCCCACCGCCAGCGTCGCCGTGCTCGGGGTGCCGCACGACGCGGCGATCGAGCCGGGCGTGGCGCGGTTGACCGCGTTCTGGTGGCCCTGAGCGCGCTGCGCAGGGTCCTGCGGCCGGCGCTGTGCGCCGCGCTGCTGCCGTTGTGTCTGTGGTGCGCCATCGGCCACGCGCAGGTGACGCCTGCGCCGCTGGCGCCCGGCGAGTACGGGCTGGACCCGGCGCAGTCGCGCTTCGGGTTCGAGATCCGTACCCGTTTCGGCCAACGCATCGAAGGCTTCTTCCCGCGCTACGAGGGCACCGTGCATGTGCTGCCCGACGGTCGCCACCAGGTGCAGCTGCGCCTGTTCACCGCCTACGTGGAGATTCCCGGCAAGCCACGCTACACCGGCTGGATGCGCGGCGAGGATTTCTTCGACGCGCCACGCTACCCCACCGTGTCCTTCGACTCGCAGCCGTTCTCGCCGCAGGTGCTGGGCAAGGGCGGGCCGGTGCCCGGCACGCTGAGCATCCGCGGGATCAGCCACGCCGAGACGCTGACCGTCATGCCGGCCGCATGCACCCGCCCAGGCTATGATTGCGATGTCATCAGCCGCGGTACGGTATTGCGTGGACGTTACGGAATGGACAAGTGGGATCTGGCCTTGAGCGACCGGGTCACGTTCGTGCTGCGCGCACGCCTGACCGAGGCGGCTCCTCGGTGACATCGCGGCTGATGCGGGTGCTGGTGGTGGTGGCGCTGCTGCTCGGCAGCGGCTGCGCGAGCCTGTCGCAGGCGCAGCACGGCCGTGCCGTGGCGATCGCCGAGGCCGCGCGCGACCGCCAGGTCGACTGCACGCGCGGGGACCACTGCGCGCTGGCCTCGCCGCTGCGCGGGCTGGCCGGCAAGGCCTTCGCCCAGTCCGGCGACGGCGCGCCGCGGCATTACGCGACCATCCTCGACCATGGCGAAGAGGCGCTGGTGGCGCGGGTCAACCTGATCCGCAGCGCCAGCCGCAGCATCGACCTGCAGACCTACATCTTCGACAAGGACGACAGCGCACGGCTGGTGATGGACGAGTTGCTGGCCGCGGCGCGGCGCGGGGTCAAGGTGCGGGTGCTGATCGACCAGCTCTCGGCGATCTCCGACCTGCAGATCCTCGGCGCGTTGGCCGGCGCGCACGAGAACTTCTCGCTGCGCATCTACAACCCCACCTTCGGCCTGGCCAAACCCAACTACTTCCACTACGCGGCCAGCGTGCTGTGCTGCTTTCGCCGCTTCAACCAGCGCATGCACAACAAGCTGCTGGTGATCGACGATGCGATCGGCGTGGTCGGCGGGCGCAACTACCAGGACGATTACTACGACTGGGACGCCGAGTACAACTTCCGCGACCGCGACGTGCTGGTCGCAGGTCCCGTGGCGCGGTCGATGGCCGCCAACTTCGATGCCTACTGGGCGGCGCGGCGCAGCGTGCCGGTGGCGCGGCTCAACGACGTCGGCAAGCTGCTGCTGCGCGAGGGCGTGCCGGCGATGCCGCCGGCGCAGTTCCTGCGCCCGGAGCGGGTGCAGCGGGTCAGCGAGGAGGCGGCCGATCCGGCCTTCGTGGAGAACGCCTTCGTGCTGCCGGCCTTGCCGGTCAAGCACGTGGACTACGTCGCCGACCTGCCGCAGAAGCACCGCCGCGAGCACGGCCCCAAGGCCATTTCCACCGCGCCCAAGCTCGACCGGCTGATCGCCGAGGCGCGCGAGGAGATCATCCTGCAGACGCCGTACCTGGTGCTGTCGGACCCGGCGCAGGAGATCTTCCGCGACCTGCGCAAACGCACCCCGCCGCCGCGCGTGGTGGTGGCCACCAACAGCCTGGCGGCCACCGACAACCCGGTGGTGTACGCGCTGTCCTACAAGTACAAGCGCCGCAACCTGCGCGAGCTCGGCTTCGACATCTACGAGTACAAGCCGTTCCCGCTGGACGCGCCGGTGGACTACACGAACCTGCTGCCGGCGCCGTTGCAGGGCGAGCTGCCGTCCACGCCGGCCAGCGGCGAGAACCGCGGCGATGCCGGCAGCGGGCGCAACACGCTGCTGGGCGGCAGCGCCGCCGGGCGCAGTTCGCTGCTCGGCAGCGGCAGTGGCGGGCCATCCGGCGGCCGCGGCGACGGCAGCCAGGTCGAGCGTCGCGTGCTGCGCACCGAGACCCGCCCGTCCTACCTGAGCCGGCGCATCGCCAACCGGCCGTTGCCGGTGACCCGCGAGGGCGCGCGTATGGGCCTGCACGCCAAGTCGCTGGTGGTGGACCGCCGTGTCGGCGTGATCGGCACCCACAACTTCGACCCGCGCAGCGAGACCTACAACACCGAAGGCGCGGTGATCGTCGACGATCCGGCGTTCGCGCAGGCACTGGCGGCCAGCATCGGCCGCGACATCGAGCCGGAGAATTCCTGGGTGGTGGCACCGCGGGTCAAGCCGCCGGTGCTGTCGGGCCTGAACTACAGCATGGGCAAGGTCTCCGAGGCGCTGCCGGTGCTGGACTTCTGGCCATGGCGCTACGCCACCGACTACGATTTCCAGCCCAGCCCCGACTGCCCGGCGCCGCTGACCCGGCGCGATCCCGGCTTCCACCGCTGCTACAAGGCGGTCGGCGATTTCCCCGAGGTCAACGTCGGCCCCAAGTGGCTGCTGGTGCGCATGTTGACCGCGTTCGGCTCGGGGCTGGTGCCGATTCTTTGAGTGGCCGGGAGTGGGGATTCGGGATTGGGGATTCGTAAAAGCAAGTCCCTGCGACCGGATGCCCAGTGCAGGCGCGATAATGTCCGTGCCTGGGATGCGCTCTTGCGGCTCCTGGTTTTTCAGCAGCCGAATGGCTGCTCATCCCCAATCCCCAATCCCCAATCCCGGCCTCCCAATGTCCTTTCGCGCACCTGCCGATCTCGCCGCCCTCAACGCCGATTGCCGCGACACCCTGATCGCGCACCTGGGCATCGTCTTCACCGAGGCCGGGCCGGACTGGCTGCGGGCGACGATGCCGGTGGACGCGCGCACGCGGCAGCCGTACGGGCTGCTGCACGGGGGTGCGTCGGTGGTGCTGGCCGAAAGCCTGGGCAGCACCGCCGGCAACCTGTGCGTGGAGCCGGGGCGCATCTGCGTGGGCCTGGAGATCAACGCCAACCATCTGCGCGCCGCGCGCAGTGGCGTGGTCACCGGCACCGCGCGGCCGCTGCACGTGGGCCGCAGCACCCAGGTGTGGGAAATCCACATCGAGGACGCCGCGGGCAAGCCGGTGTGCGTGTCGCGGTTGACCCTGGCGGTGGTCGACCGCGGCTGAGCCCGGTCCATGGCTGAACCCTGCCGTGGCGCGCGCCGCCGCGGCGGGGTCTTCGGGCTGACACAATTCTCCGCTAGGCCCCCGCTTCCGGTACCCTTATCCGAATGAGCGAGTTCTCCCCACCCGCCATGCGCCAATACGGTGGGGCGCTGCGCTGGGTTCGTTACGGCTACCGCGTGCCGCTGCTGGCGTTGCATGTGCTGTTGTCGCTGCCGTTCCTGCTGGTGTGCATGGCGCTGTCGCCCGGCCGCGCCGGCACCGAGTCCTTCGGCGACCGCATGGTCTGCTGGTGGTCGACCTGGTTGCTGCGCATCTTCGGCCTGCGCGTGCGCCGCATCGGCGCGCCGCTGCCCAACCCGGTGCTGTTCGTCGCCAACCACGTCAGCTGGATCGACATCGTGATGCTGCACAGCCAGCGCATGATGGGCTTCGTCGCCAAGCGCGAGATCGCCGGCTGGCCGCTGGTCGGCTGGCTGGCCGCACGCGGGCAGACCATCTTCCACCAGCGCGGCAGCACCGAGTCGCTGGGCGGGGTGCTGCAGGCGATGCTGGAGCGGCTGCGCTCCGGGTGCTCGGTCGGCGTGTTCCCGGAAGGGCGCACCCGCAGCGGCCAGGACGTGGGGCCGTTCCACGCGCGCATCTTCCAGGCCGCGGTCGAGGCCGAGGTGGCGGTGCAGCCGGTGGCCCTGCGCTACGGCGCCGGCGGCTCGGCGCAGCAGATCGTCGCGTTCGGCCCGCACGAGAGTTTCTTCGCCAACTTCCTGCGCCTGCTCGGCGAGCCGGGGCGGGTGGCCGAGGTGCATTTCCTGGAGCCGATCCGGCTGCAGGACGTGGAGGGGCGCCGGCGCATCGCCGAGACCTCGCGCGCGCGCATCGTCACGGCGATGGCACAACCCTGAACACCGGGACACCGATCCTGACGCGCTTGACCGATTACTCCAATCGGCGGGTGCAAGCTGGCGGCCCATGAACGCGACCGATTACTCCCCCCCACGCTGGCTGCGCAACCCGCACGTCCAATCGGTACTGGGTTCCAGCCTGCTGCGGCTGCGCCGCGGCGAGCAATTGCTTGCCGCCAGCGGCGCCACCACCACCTCGCACATCCTCGACGGCGGCGACGGCGTGCGCCTGCAGGGCTGGCTCAGCGTGCCGGCCGGCGCCCCGCCGCGCGGCACCGTGCTGCTGCTGCACGGCTGGGAAGGCAGCGCCGACTCCAGCTACATGCGCCTGACCGCGGCGAAGATGCTGGCGCTGGGCTACCAGGTGTTCCGGCTGAACTTCCGCGACCATGGCGGCACCCACCACCTCAACGTGGACCTGTTCCACTCCGAGCGCTTGGACGAAGTGGTCAACGCCGCCTGCGACCTGTGGCAGCGCTTCCCCGCGCCGACTCTGCTCGCGGCCGGCTATTCGCTGGGCGGCAACTTCGCCCTGCGCCTGGCCCTGCGCGCGCCGGCGGCGGGCCTGCCGCTGCGCCACGTCGCCGCGGTGTGCCCGTTGCTGGACCCGGCCACCACCATGCAGCGGATCGAGAACGGCCCGCAGTTCTACGACTGGTACTTCCGCCGCAAGTGGCGCGAGTCGCTGTTGCGCAAGCGCGAACTGTTTCCCGACCGCCACGGCTACGACGACGCCACCCTGGCGCTGGACATGCGCGGGCTGATGGCCTGGCTGGCCGAGCGCCATGCCGGCTTCGCCAGCCTGGACGCCTACTTCGACAGCTATTGCATCGCCGGCGAGCGCCTGCTTGGGCTGAGCGTGCCGGCCGACATCCTGATGGCCGAGGACGACCCGGTGATCCCGCTGGACGACTTCCGCAACTGGCGCCTGCCCGAGGTGGCCCGGCTGGAGATCGCGCACTGGGGCGGCCATTGCGGCTTCATCGAGAATGCGCGCGGCGATGGCTTCGCCGAACGCTGGGTGGCCGAACGGCTGACCGAGGGGCTGGTGGAAGCCTAGCCGGCGGTGGCGCGCCGGCCGGCGGGCGATCTCGCCCACGCCGGCGTGCGGCAGGTGGTCAGCAGGGTGGGCGCACCCGCGATTCCCGGGTGCGGCACCTGTCGACGCGCCTTCCGTCGTTCCCGCATCACCGGCGCCACCGCATCGCGCGCCTCGGCACACCGGCTCATCTGCGCAGCCGGGCCTGCGCGGCGCGCCTCGCCGACCGCATCGCTTCCGCCCCGCGCAGGGGCGGCGACACGGCGGCTTCCAGCGAGGCCCGACGCGCCCGCCGCGTGGCCGCAGACGCCCGCGCAGGGCGGGCCGACGCTCCCGCTACAATGCGGGTTTGCCCCAACGCCGGACCCACATGCACCAGCCCATTCTCGACGCCCTGCGCCGCCAGGACACCGCCGACGCGCTGCGTCTCGCCCAGACCTGGGCCGCCGAGGCCGCCGACGACCCGCAGGCCTTCCGCTGGCTGGCGCTGGCGCAACAGCAGCACGGCGACACCGCCGCCGCCCTGGACAGCATCGGCCGCGCGATCGCGCTGGCACCGGAAGACGCCAGCCTGCACCTGCTGCACGCCGGCATGCTGGTCAGCGCCAACGACCTGGCCCAGGCCGAGGACGCGCTGGCGCAGACCGCGGCGCTGGATCCCAACGAATTCCTCGCTTACGTGATGCGCGCGCACCTGGCGCTGGGCCGCGGCGACCTGGACGAAGTGGAGCGGCTGAGCCGCACCGCCGCGCGCCTGCAGCCGGAGCATCCGCAGTTGCTCGGCGTGGACGGCATGCTGGCGCTGCGCCGCGGCGACGCCGACCGTGCGCTGGCGCTGCTGTCGCGTGCCAGCAATGCCCTGCCGGACGACCCGCGCCTGCTCTACGCGTTGGGCTTCGCCTACCTGGACAAGCAGCACTTCGCCTTCGCCGAGACCGCGTTCCGCCGCGTCGCCGCGCTCACCCCGGGCACCAGCGCGGCGATGCTGGCGCTGGTCGCGCAGCTGGCCTACCGCCAGGGCCGCCTGGACGACGCCATCACCGCGCTGGAAGCGGTGCTGGCCGCTCCGGCCGGCGATACCCCCAACATGCGCCGGCTGGCCGGCGAATACGCCTTGCAGGCCGACCGCCCGGCCGAGGCGCTGGAGCATCTGCGCCGCACCCTGGCGGTGGCGCCGGCCGACCGCCGCACCCTGCACGCCGCGCTGATCGCCTGGCAGCGATTGGGCACCCTCGACGATGCCCGCGCCACCCTGGAAGCGGCGCTGGCCACCACCACCGATGCCCACGACCTGTGGCTGGCGCGGCTGGCGCTGGAGCCGGTGGGCGGCCCCGAGGCGCGCGCGCTGATCGCACGCTGGCAGGCGGCGATGCCGGCGCACGTGCCGGCGCTGGAAGCGCAACTGCGCGTGCACGACATGGCCGGCGAGCGCGACCAGGGCGAGGCCGTGGCGCAGCGCATCGTGGCGCTGGAACCGGGCCGGCTCAGCGGCGAGGAACGCCTGGTCGAGGCGCTGCTGGAGCGCGGCGAGCACGATGCCGCCATCGCCCACGTGCGCGGCCTGATGCAGCGCATGCCCGAACACGACCGCACCGTGGTGCGGCCGTGGCTGGCGGCGGTGCAGGATGCGGCCGGGCGCCCGGAAGACGCGTTGGCGACATGGACGGCCTTCCAGCAGGAACAGTTGCCGCACCGGCTGCCGCTGCCGCCGCTGGGCCAAGCCCCGGCGCAGTGGCCGCCGCTGGGCACGGTCGACCCGCAGAACCAGGCGCGCCCGCTGTTCGTCTGGGGTCCCCCGGGCAGCGGCGTGGAGCGGGTGATTGCGGTGATCGACGCGGCCAGCCCGGTGCTGCGCGGCGACCGCTTCGGCCCGCAGCCGCCGACCGACGGGCTGCAGCGCTTCCGCAGCGTCGAGGAACTGGACAGCGGCGCCCTGGACGGTGCGGCGCTGGTCAGCGAGTGGCGTGCGCAACTGCTGGCGCGCGGCGTCGGCGACGGCAACATCGTCGACTGGCTGCTGTGGTGGGACAACGCGCTGCTGCGCGCGCTGCGCCCGCACCTGCCGGAAGGGCGGTTGCTGGTGGTGCTGCGCGACCCGCGCGACATGCTGCTGGACTGGCTGGCCAACGGCGCCCCGGCGCCGCTGGGCCTGGCCTCGCCGGAGACCGGCGCGCAGTGGCTGGCCGCGGTACTGGCGCAGGTCGCCGACCTGCACGAGCAAGACCTGTATCCGCACCACCTGGTGCGCCTGGACGGGACCGAGCACGATCCGGCTGGCGTGGCGGCGGCGCTGGAGCAGGCGTTCGGCATGCCGTTCCCGACCATCGCCACGGTCGGCCCGCCGCGCCTGGCCGTCGGCCACTGGCGCGCCTACGCCGGCCCGCTGGCCGCCGCGTTCGCGCTGCTGACGCCGGTGGCGGTGCGCCTTGGTTACCCTGAAACCTGATTCCCAAGGAGATCACGCATGCGTCTTCGCAGTGACAGCATCCAGCCGGGTCAGCCCATCGCCGCGACCTACGCGATGGGCCAGGCCGACGGCTTCGGCGGCAACCGCAACCCGCACCTGGCCTGGGACGCGGTGCCGGCCGGTACTCAATCCTTCGTGCTGTTGTGCGTCGATCCGGACGTGCCGACCGTGGCCGAGATGGTCGGCCGCGACGACGTGCAGATCCCGGTCGAACAACCGCGCACCGAATTCGTGCATTGGGTGGCGGTGGACCTGCCGGCCGACCTGCGCGAGATCGCCGAGGGCAGCGCCAGCGACGGTGTGGTGGCCAAGGGCAAGCGGCAACCGCCCGGCCTGGCGGGCGCGCGGCAGGGGTTGAACAGCTACACCGACTGGTTTGCCGGCGACGCGGCGATGGGCGGCGACTACCACGGCTACGACGGCCCGTATCCGCCGGCCAACGACCTGCGCGTGCACCGCTATTTCTTCCGCCTGTTCGCCCTGGACGTGGCGCGGCTGGACGTCCCGGCACGCTTCACCGCCGCCGACGCCCTGCGCGCAATGCAAGGCCACGTGCTGGCCGAAGCCAGCCTGCATGGCACCTACAGCCTCAATCCAGCGGCGAAGTGAACCATAAAGCCCCTCTCCCACCGGGAGAGGGGTTGGGGTGAGGGTCGGGGCGCGCAGCGCCTAGCCGATCTGTCCTTGCGAGGCTTCGCCCGCACCCTCATCCGCCCCTGCGGGGCACCTTCTCCCGGCGGGAGAAGGAGAAGCCAAAGCCCCTCTTCCACCGGGAGAGGGGTTGGGGTGAGGGTCGGGCGCGAAGCGCCTAGCCGATCTGTCCTTGCGAGGCTTCGCCCGTACCCTCATCCGCCCCTTCGGGGCACCTTCTCCCGATGGGCGAAGGGAGTAGCTAGAGCCCCTCTCCCACCGGGAGAGGGGTTGGGGTGAGGGTCGGGGCGCGCAGCGCCTAGCGGACTCGACCCCTCACGCCGCCGGCAGCCACAGCAGCAGCGCCGCGCCCAGCACGATGCGGTACACCGCGAAGGCGGTGAAGCGGTGCGACTTGATGTAGCCCAGCAGCCACTTCACCACCACGAAGCCGGTGACCATCGAGGCGACGAAGGCCAGCGCCACGTCGCCCCAGTTCTCGCTGCCCAGGCCGCCGTCCTTGTACAGCTCCAGGAACGAGTAGGCGCTGGCCGCGAACATGGTCGGGATGCCGACCAGGAAGGCGAACTCGGCCGCGGCCGAGCGCTTGCTCAGGCCCAGCAGCATCGCCAGGAAGATCGTCGCCGCCGACCGCGAGGTGCCGGGGAACACGCCCGCCACCACCTGCGCCAGGCCGACCGCGATGGCCACCGTCCAGGTCACCGTCTCGCGTTCGGGCAGGCGCGCGGCGAAGTACTCGGCCACCAGCATCCACACGCCGCCGATCACCAGGGCCCAGGCCACCGGCTGCACGCTGTCGGGCAACTGCCAGCCGGCCTTGCGTACCACCAGGCCGACTACCGCGGTCACCAGGAAGGCGGCGCCCAGCTTGAACGCGTAGTCGCGGTTGGCGCGGTCGCCCAGGCCGGTGGCCAGGTCCCACAGGCGCTGCCGGAACACCAGGGTGGTGGCCAGGATCGCGCCGGCCTGGATCACGATGTTGAAGAAGTCCGAACGGTGGCCGAGCCAGCGCTCGGCGATCAACAGGTGCCCGGTGCTGGAGATGGGCAGGAATTCGGTCAGGCCTTCGATGATGCCCAGCAGCAGGGCCGACAACAGATCGCTCATGGAGGAGAGGGTCGCGTTTTGGGGGAGGGGGAAGCTGGGCAAGGATAGAGCATCCGCCTTGCGCACAAATTTGGTGCGTTCATCTGCAAATGCACCACTTAAGTGCAGTGCATTTGCATCGTTCGCGTGCACGCTTCAGCGGAATCAAGGGCTTGTGAGTGCCACACGCTTGGCATGGCGATTGCTGATACTCGCTCACGCCCTTCACAACCCGAGGTTGCATCGAATGTCTGCGGAAACTATTGAGAAGCTGGTCAAGGACAACAAGATCGAGTTCGTCGACCTGCGCTTCGTCGACATGCGCGGCGTGCAGCAGCACGTCACCTTCCCGGTCAGCATCATCGAGCCGGCGCTGTTCGAGGAAGGCAAGATGTTCGACGGCAGCTCGATCGCCGGCTGGAAGGGCATCAACGAGTCGGACATGGTCCTGCTGCCCGACGCCGACACCGCCTTCGTCGATCCGTTCATGGCCGATCCGACCCTGGTGCTGACCTGCGACATCCTCGATCCGGCCACCATGCAGAGCTACGGCCGCGACCCGCGCGGCGTGGCCAAGCGTGCCGAGGCCTACCTCAAGTCCAGCGGCATCGCCGATCAGGCGTTCTTCGGCCCGGAGCCGGAATTCTTCATCTTCGACGGCGTGCGCTTCGGCAACGAGATGGGCCATACCTTCTTCAAGATCGATTCGGAAGAGGCGGCCTGGAGCAGCGGCAGCAAGATCGAAGGCGGCAACAGCGGCTACCGTCCGGCGGTCAAGGGCGGCTACTTCCCGGTGCCGCCGACCGACTCGCTGCAGGACCTGCGCGCCGAGATGTGCAAGACCCTGGAGCAGGTCGGCATCGAAGTCGAAGTGCACCACCATGAAGTGGCCACCGCCGGCCAGTGCGAGATCGGCACCAAGTTCAACTCGCTGGTGAAGAAGGCCGACGAGCTGATGATGATGAAGTACATCATCAAGAACGTCGCCTACCGCAACGGCAAGACCGCGACCTTCATGCCCAAGCCGATCGTCGGCGACAACGGCTCGGGCATGCACGTGCACCAGTCGCTGGCCAAGGGCGGCACCAACCTGTTCTCCGGCGACGGCTACGGCGGCCTGTCGCAGCTGGCGCTGTGGTACATCGGCGGCATCTTCAAGCACGCCAAGGCGATCAACGCCTTCACCAACTCCGGCACCAACAGCTACAAGCGCCTGGTGCCGGGCTTCGAGGCGCCGGTGATGCTGGCCTACTCGGCGCGCAACCGTTCGGCCTCGTGCCGCATTCCGTGGGTGTCCAACCCGAAGGCGCGCCGCATCGAGATCCGCTTCCCCGATCCGCTGCAGTCCGGCTACCTGACCTTCGCCGCGCTGATGATGGCCGGCCTGGACGGCATCAAGAACCAGATCGACCCGGGCGCGCCCAGCGACAAGGATCTGTACGACCTGCCGCCGGAAGAGGAGAAGCAGATCCCGCAGGTGTGCTCCAGCCTCGACCAGGCGCTGGAAGCGCTGGATGCCGACCGCGAGTTCCTCAAGGCCGGCGGCGTGTTCACCGACGACTTCATCGACGGCTACATCGCGCTGAAGATGCAGGAAGTGACCAAGTTCCGCGCAGCGACGCACCCGCTGGAATACCAGCTGTACTACGCCAACTGAGTTCCACGCGCGGCGATGGCGAAGGCTTCCCCTCCCTCCTTCGCCATCGCCGCCACCTGTCCGGCTGGGGAGCCGCGCAGGTGGTCCGCGCCGCAGATCGCGTCATCGATTGTCCAGGGGATGTACCGCGCAACACAGCGCTTGCGTGCCGTGGGCCACGTTCCCTCCCACGTCGCCGTCGCCGCCGCACCTCGGGTGCGGTGGGCCACGGCGTGATCCACGGAACGCATCGCGCAGCAGTACCCGCGCCGTTCGCGGCGCGGGCGATGGGCCCAGTGCCGGTCGGCCTTCGGCGGCCGGTTCCTTCCACCAACGGGGTATGCGCATGAAACTGATCACCGCCATCATCCGGCCATTCAAGCTCGACGAGGTCCGCGAGGCCTTGTCGCAGGCTGGGGTGTCCGGCATCACCGTCACCGAGGTCAAGGGCTTCGGTCGGCAGAAGGGCCACACCGAGTTGTATCGCGGTGCCGAATACGTCGTCGACTTCCTGCCCAAGATCAAGATCGAGACCGTGGTGACCGACGAGCGTCTGGACGCCGTGGTTGAGGCGATCCAGGGCGCGGCCGGCACCGGCAAGATCGGCGACGGCAAGATCTTCGTCACCGCCATCGAGCAGGTCGTCCGCATCCGTACCGGCGAAATCGGCGCCGATGCGCTCTAACCCCACCTTGGAGCCCTTCATGAAGACAGGTCTGTTCGCCGGGTGGAAGGCCCGGTTCTACGCGGTATGCATGCTGATGCTGGTCAGCGCGATGGCGGTCGGCGTGCCCGGCAACGCCTTCGCCCAGGCCGAAACCACTCCCGCGCCGACGCCGGACGTGGTCACCGAACAACTGACGCCGCCGCCCGCACCGGCGGCCGCGCCGGCCGCGGCCACGCCCGCGCCGGTGGTGGACAAGGGCGACGTCGCCTGGATGCTCACCTCCACGCTGCTGGTGCTGCTGATGGTGGTGCCCGGCCTGGCGCTGTTCTACGGCGGCATGGTCCGCGCCAAGAACGTGCTGTCGGTGCTGATCCAGGTCGGCGTGGTGTTCTCGCTGATCGCGGTGCTGTGGGTGGTGTACGGCTACAGCCTGGCGTTCGCCGACGGCGGCCCGTTCATCGGCACGCTGCACAAGGCGCTGTTGGTCGGGGTCGACACCACCACGCTGGCCGACACCTTCTCCAAGGGCTTCAAGCTGCCGGAGTACGTGTTCGTCGCCTTCCAGCTGACCTTCGCCGGCATCACCGGCGCGCTGATCGTCGGCGCCTTCGCCGAGCGGGTGAAGTTCGCCGCGGTGCTGCTGTTCGTGGTCATCTGGTTCACCTTCGGCTACCTGCCGCTGGCGCACATGGTGTGGTCGGCCCCGGGCTTCCTGTTCGGCAAGGGCGCGCTGGACTTCGCCGGCGGCACCGTGGTCCACATCAACGCCGGCGTGGCCGGCCTGGTCGGCTCCTACTTCGTCGGCAAGCGCCTGGGCTTCGGCCACACCGCGCTGAAGCCGCACAACGTGACCCTGACCTTCGTCGGCGCCTCACTGCTGTGGGTGGGCTGGTTCGGCTTCAACGCCGGCTCGGCGCTGGAAGCCAACGCCACCGCGGCGCTGGCCTTCCTCAACACCCTGCTGGCCACCGCCGCGGCGGTGCTGGCCTGGTCGCTGACCGAGAAGGTGGTCAAGGGCAAGTCCTCGGCGCTGGGCGTGGCCTCGGGCATGGTCGCCGGCCTGGTCGGCATCACCCCGGCCGCCGGCACCGTGGGACCGTTCGGTGCCATCGCCATCGGCGTGGCCGCCGGCGTGATCTGCGTGTGGGGCGTGACCGGGCTGAAGAAGCTGCTCAATGCCGACGACACCCTGGACGTGTTCGGCGTGCACGGCGTCGGCGGCATCGTCGGTGCGATCCTCACCGGCGTGTTCACCGACAAGGCGCTGGGCGGCATGGGCTACGCCGAGGGCGTGACCATGGGCCACCAGGTGCTGGTGCAGGCCGAAGGCGTGCTGATCACCGTCGGCTGGATCGGCGTGGTCTCGGTGGTCGGCTTCCTGATCGCCAAGCTGGTGATCGGCCTGCGCGTGCCGGAAGACGCCGAGCGCGAGGGTCTGGACATCACCTCGCATGGCGAATCGGCCTACGAGTCCTGAGGTTCGCCGGCCCGCGGCGGCGGTCGCGGGCCTTGTCGCAGTGCGTGTGGCCGGTGCTGGTGGCCGGCCCTCGCGACCGCGGCCTTCGCCGGCGCTTCCTGGGGGGAAGCGCCGGCCATTCTCAAAAGATCGAGGTATTCCGCGTGGCCATTCGCCTCGCCACACCCCCGGCTTTCCGCAAGATTCCTGGCTGCGTCGTAATGCAAGGCCGGGGAGTAGCGCCCACCGGTCCGCAGGCGGCCGCCCGCCGCGTCGCCTGCGCGGGCAGGGATCGCGTCATGCGCCGCCCGCCCGTGCCGCCTGCCGGCCTTTGCACTACATTGGTGCAATGGTCATGAACTCCTCGCCGCCCCCGCTTTCCGCACTCGGTACCCCGGTGGTCTGGGCCGATGCCGACGGCCGCCTGCGCGGCGCCAACCCTGCCTTCGCGCGCTGGCTCGGGGTCAGCGTGCGGCGCCTGCTCGACCAGCCGCTGGCCTCGCTGGAAGTGCAGGGCGATGCGCTGGCGCGGTTCCTGCGCAACGACGAGCGCGACGTGCTGCGCCTGCACCGCATGGCCCTGGCCGTGCCCGGCGAGCCCCCACGCTTCGCCGAGGGCTGGCTGTCGCGGCTGGACGACGGCGGTTGGCTGCTGGAAGCGCATCCGGTCGACGAATTCCCCACGCTGGACCCGGCGCAGGCCCTGCCGAACGCGCTCAGCGCGGCGCTGAAGGGCCTGGCCCATGAATTGCGCAATCCGCTGGCCGGGCTCAAGGGCGCGGCCCAGCTGCTGGCGCGGCGCGCCCAGCACCGCGACGAGGACGAGCGCGAGCTGATCGAACTGATCGGCGCGGAGATCGAGCGCCTCAACAGCCTGCTCGACCAGTTGCTGTCGCCGGCGCCGGCGCGCCCGCACGCCATGCTCAACATCCACGCGGTGCTGGAGCGGGTGCTGCGCCTGGCCGAGAACGAAGGCGGCTGGTCGGTGCGCCTGCAGCGCGACTACGACCCCAGCATCCCCGAATTCCTCGGCGATGCCGACCGCCTCACCCAGGCGGTGTGGAACCTGGTGCGCAACGCGATCCAGGCCGGCGCCGCGCAGGTCACCCTGCGCACCCGCGTCGAGCACGGCCAGCGCATCGGCGACCGCGTGCACGTGCGCGGCCTGCGCCTGGAGATCGTCGACGACGGCCGTGGCGTGCCCGAGGAACTGGCCGAGCACCTGTTCCTGCCGCTGGTCAGCGGCCGCGCCGAGGGCAGCGGCCTGGGTCTGGCGCTGGCCCAGCAGGTGGCGCGCGAGCATGCCGGCTCGCTGACCTACCGCTCCCGCCCCGGCCACACCGTGTTCACCCTGCTGCTGCCGCAGCGCGCAGCGGACACCGATTAGGAGCACTGCGATGACCGATTCCCTGCAAGGAACGCAACGTATCTGGGTGGTCGACGACGACCGTTCGGTGCGCTTCGTGCTGTCCACCGCGCTGCGCGATGCCGGCTACAGCGTGGACGGCTTCGACAGTGCCGCCGCCGCGCTGCAGGCGCTGGCGCAGCGGCCGATGCCCGACCTGCTGTTCACCGACGTGCGCATGCCCGGCGACGACGGCCTGGTGCTGCTGGACAAGCTCAAGGCCGCGCATCCGCAACTGCCGGTGATCGTGATGTCCGCCTACACCGACGTGGCCAGCACCGCCGGCGCGTTCCGCGGCGGCGCCCACGAGTTCCTGTCCAAGCCGTTCGACCTGGACGACGCGGTGGCGCTGGCCGCGCGCGCGCTGCCCGATGCCGGCAGCGCCATCGCCGCGACGCCGGCAGTGGCGCCGGCCGGGCAGGGCAGTACCGAACTGATCGGCGACACCCCGGCGATGCGCGCGCTGTTCCGCGCCATCGGCCGGCTGGCACAGGCGCCGCTGTCGGTGCTGATCAACGGCGAGACCGGCACAGGAAAGGAATTGGTCGCGCACGCGCTGCACACCGAGTCGCCGCGCGCGCGCAAACCGTTCGTCGCGCTCAACACCGCCGCGATCCCGGCCGAGCTGCTGGAGAGCGAACTGTTCGGCCACGAGGCCGGCGCGTTCACCGGCGCCCAGCGCCGCCACATCGGCCGCTTCGAGCAGGCCGACGGCGGCACCCTGTTCCTCGACGAGATCGGCGACATGCCGCTGCCGCTGCAGACCCGGCTGCTGCGCGTGCTGGCCGAGAACGAATTCTTCCGCGTCGGCGGGCGCGAACTGATCCGGGTCGACGTGCGGGTGATCGCCGCCACCCACCAGGACCTGGAAGCGCTGGTCGAGCAGGGCCGCTTCCGCGCCGACCTGCTGCACCGCCTGGACGTGGTGCGGCTGCAGTTGCCGCCGCTGCGCGAGCGCCGCGCCGACGTGCCGCAACTGGCCGAGAACTTCCTGGCGATGGCCGCGCGCAAGCTCGACACCCCGCCCAAGCGGCTGGCGCCGGCGGCGCTGGACGCGTTGCGGGCCTATCCGTGGCCGGGCAACGTGCGCGAACTGGAGAACGTGTGCTGGCGCCTGGCCGCGCTGGCGCCGGCGGAGATCATCGACGCCGGCGACGTCGAGGCCGCCCTGCTGCGTGGCGGCCGCCGCGAGCGCGCCGGCGACGGCGGCGAGTGGGACGTGCAGCTGTCGGCCTGGGCGCAGCAGCGCCTGTCCGACGGCGCCGAGGGCCTGCACGCCGAGGCCCGCGAGCGCTTCGACAAGGCACTGCTGGAAGTGGCGCTGCGCTTCACCCAGGGCCGCCGCGCCGAAGCCGCCGCCCGCCTGGGCGTGGGCCGCAACACCGTCACCCGCAAGCTGGGGCCGGGGCGGCGGCGGCGCTGAAGTTCGTGATTCGGGATGACCAGCCTGCGGTTGTTGAGAGCCGGGATTGGGGATTCGCAAAAGCGTAGCGCTATGAGATTGGGCGCAATGCCCTGGGATGTCATGCCCTTTCACTCATCCATGCAGCGGGCGACATCTGCCCGCGCATGGGAAATCGCCGCTCCAAATCCCCAATCCCGAATCCCGCCTCTCAACAGCCGCAGGCTGGTCATCCCGAATCCCGAATCCCGAATCCCGAATCCCGGCCGGTTAGACTGCGCGCCGTGCGCCTTCATGAGGTCTGCACGGCTGCCCCTCTAGTTTCGCCCTGTCACAGGAGTCGATGTCGATGCGTTATGGATTGCCCCTCGCCGCGAGCGCCTTGTTGATGCTGGCCGCGTGCAGCAGCGCGCCGCCCAAGGCGCCGCCGCCGCCGCCCAAGGCCCCGCCGTTGCCGAGCGCCGGCACCGTGCAGCAGGCGCAGGCCGTATTGGCACCGGCCTCCGGCAGCCTGGTCAGCGGCAAGCTGTCGCTGGTCGCCGCGCCCGGCGGCGTGCGCATCACCGGCACGCTCGGCGGCCTGCAGCCCAACCGCAGCTTCGCCTTCCACGTGCACGAGCGCGGCGACTGCAGCGCGGCCGACGCCAGCAGCGCCGGCGGCCACTTCAATCCACTCGGCGCACCGCACGGCCGCGCCGGCAACGGCCCGCACCACGCCGGCGACATGGACAACCTCAACGCCAACGCTGACGGCACCGCGCAGATCGACGTGCTGCTGCACGGCGTGGTGCTGGGCGGCGGCGCGGCCAACGATATCGTCGGCCGCGCGCTGGTGGCGCATGCCGACCCGGACGACTACCGCAGCCAACCGGCCGGCAATGCCGGCGCGCGCGTGGCCTGCGGCGTGATCCGCCCGCTGCGCTGACCTCGCATCGCTACTTCCGCCCGGGTCCGCCTGGGAGGTCCGTCCGCATTCCGCGGCTCTGCAACGAAGGAGAACCCCATGCGTCGTACCCTTCCCAGTCTGCTGTTCCTGGCCACCACCCTGGCGCTGAGCGCCTGCAAGCGCGAGGAACCGGCGGCCACGCCGGCGCCGACCCCGGAACCTGCCGCCGCTCCCGCGGCCAGCGCGCCGCCGGCCGCCGCCAATGCCACCGGCAGCGCCAGCGCCTCGCTCAGCCCGACCCAGGGCAACGAAGTGGCCGGCGAGGTCAAGTTCACCACCGTCGACGGCGCCGTGCACGTCACCGGCACCATCACCGGGCTCAAGCCCAACAGCGAGCACGGCTTCCACATCCATGAGTTCGGCGACTGCAGCGCGCCCGACGGCAGCAGCGCCGGCGGCCACTTCAACCCGGCCAAGACCGAGCACGGCCAGGTCGGCAGCGATCCGCACCACGGCGGCGACATGCCCAACCTCAAGGCCGATGCCGAGGGCAAGGCGACCATCGACGCGGCGGTGTCCAACAACGTCAACATCGGCAAGGGCGATGGCTTCGACATTCTCAACCACGCGGTGATCGTCCACGCCGACCCGGACGACTACAAGAGCCAGCCCACCGGCAACGCCGGCGGCCGCCTGGCCTGCGGCGTGATCAAGGGCGACGCGGCGGCCGCGCCGGCTGCGGCCGGTAGCCACTAAGCGAGCGCTCCCGGCACCGGCGGCGGCGGGCATACCGCCGCCGGTGTCGCGTCCTGTCGTGCTCAGGCCGCAGCGGCACGCTGCCAATGCAGTTGTGTTCCCAGGATCGGGATTGTTCCTAGCGATGACGCACGGCGACTGTGCGCCGATGCGTCAGGCGCATTGCGGCTCAGGCCGCCAGCAACGCCTGCTTCGCGTCCTGCCCGCTCTCGCAATGCACGTACAGCACCGGCAGGCCGTGGGCCTCCAGCACCGCGGCCAGTTGCCGCTGCCGGGCCAGGTACTGCTCGTAGACCCGCTGCAGGCGCTCGCAGTCCTGGCGGTCGTAGGCGTAGTGCGCGCACCAGCTGGCCGGGTCGAACAGGGCCATGCGCACTTCGCCGCCGCGGTAGCGCAGCAACGGCTCCGGCGGGGCCTGCAGCCACTCTTCCTGGTCCGGTGCCAGCAGCGCGGTCTCGATCAGCGGCCACAGCGGCGCCAGGCCCTGGTTGTCGTACTGCATCGACATCATCGCCGCCAGGTCGTTGCCGGTCAGATAGCGGGCGTGCTCGATCTGCGCGCCGAAGCCCTGCTGCGCCAGCAACGCGGTATCGGCCTGGGCCATGCCCTGCGCCAGCAGCACCTCCTCCAGGGCCTCGGCCACCGCCTGCACGGTGTCGGCCGGGCCGCTGAGCAGGAACGGCACCACCCGCAACGCGCCGCCGCGCAGGCCGCTATCGGCCTGGAACGGCAGCGGCACGCTGCCGTCGGCATCGGTGCCGAAGGCCAGCAGCCGCGGGCCGTCATCGCGGCCGGGCGCGCGGGCCGCGAGTTCCTCCAGGCGCCGGTGCAGCGGCCAGCCCGGGCGCAGCGCTTCGGCCGGGTCGAAATGCGCGCCGGCCAGGCTCAGCTCCAGCTCGCGCACCGCCGGTACCAGCTGCGCCAGGTCGCGGCCGACCTTCTCGGCCAGCTCGGCGGCCTGCGTATGCGGCAGCGCCGGATGCGTCGGTTCGCGCCCGGAGGACAGTTCCAGGGCGATCACCCCGCGGGCGTGGCTGTTGGCGAAGGCTTGGGTCATGGGATTGGCGGTTGGCCCGTCGCGGGCGCATAGCTACACTCGCTTCATTATGCCTGCGCTAACGTGCAGGCCATGTCCCCGACTCCCCTCGCGCGAGGTAATCCCATGCCAGCAGCCCGTCCCGTCGCCATTCTCGGCGGCGTCCGCATTCCGTTTTGCCGGCAGAACACGGCGTACGCGGATGTCGGGAACCTCGGCATGTCGGTGCGCACGCTGGGCGCGCTGGTCGAGCGTTACGGACTGCACGGGCAGCAGCTGGGCGAAGTGGCGATGGGCGCGGTGATCAAGCATTCCAGCGACTGGAACCTGGGTCGCGAGGCGGCGCTGTCCTCCGGGCTGTCGCCGTTGACCCCGGGCATCACCCTGCAGCGCGCCTGCGGCACCAGCCTGGACAGCATCATCACCGTGGCCAACAAGATCGCGCTGGGGCAGATCGAGTCCGGCATCGGCGGCGGCTCGGACACCACCTCCGAGGTGCCGATCGTCTACGGCAAGAAGCTGCGCGCGCGGCTGCTGGCGGCCAACCGCGCCAAGAGCGCCGGCGACAAGCTGCGCGCGCTGACCCGCGGCTTCAAGTTCGCCGAGCTCAAGCCCGAGTTCCCCGGCGTGGCCGAGCCGCGCACCGGCAAGAGCATGGGCGATCACTGCGAGGACATGGCCAAGCAGTGGAACATCTCGCGCGATTCGCAGGACGCCTGGGCGGTGTCCTCGCACAAGAAGCTGGCCGCCGCCTACGAGCGCGGCTTCTTCGCCGACCTGATCGCGCCGTTCCGCGGCGTGGAGCGCGACAACATCCTGCGCGCGGACACCTCGCTGGAGAAACTGGCCACGCTGAAGCCGGCGTTCGACAAGGTCAGCGGCCGCGGCACCCTGACCGCGGCCAACTCGACCCCGCTGACCGATGGCGCCGCCGCGGTGCTGCTGGCCTCGGAAGACTGGGCGCAAGCGCACGGCCACGTGCCGATGGCCTATCTGCGCGATGCGCAGGTGTCGGCGGTGGATTTCGTGCACGGCGAAGGCCTGCTGATGGCGCCGACCATCGCGGTGCCGGAGATGCTCAAGCGTCACGGCCTGCGCCTGCAGGACTTCGACATCTACGAAATCCACGAGGCTTTCGCCGCGCAGGTGCTGTGCACCCTGCGGGCTTGGGAGAGCGAGGACTACTGCCGCACCCGGCTGGGCCTGGACGCGCCGCTGGGGCAGATCGACCCGGCCAAGATCAACCCGCTGGGCTCGTCGCTGGCCACCGGCCACCCATTCGCCGCGACCGGCGCGCGCATCGTCGCCACCGTCGCCAAGCAACTGGTCGAACGCGGCGGCGGCCGCGCGCTGATCTCGATCTGCACCGCCGGCGGCATGGGCGTGGTGGCGATCGTCGAACGCTAAGCCTGGCCGCGCGCGTGCACGCACGCGCGCGATCGCCCCGCTGGGGATGCGCCCTGCTGGCGCGACCACCGGGCCTTGCGCCGTCGGCGCTGACCGCCCTGCACGCGCCGCGCTACCATGCCCGCCGATTCGCCGGCGCCATGCGGGCGACACCGCGCGCAGGGGGGCGCAGGCCATGACCGAGCAGGGCAGTTTCAATCCGTACCAGGCACCCAGCGTCGCCACCGCGTCCAGCCTGCCGCCGCCCCTGCCGGGCGAGACGCTCTGGCGCGACGGCAACGAGGTGCTGTGTCTGCGCGATACGCCGTTCCCACCGCATTGCGTGAAGTGCGGAGTGGCGCTCCGCAACGACGAGCTGAAGAAGCGCACCTTCTATTGGCATGCGCCGGGCTGGTATGCGCTGATCCTGGTGAGCGTGGTGATCTACCTGATCGCGGCGCTGGTCGCGCGCAAGCGCAGCAGCCATGTGCTCGGGATGTGTGCCGAGCATCGGCGCCGGCGCAACCGCTTCGTGCTGCTGAGCGTGGGCGCCTTCCTCGCCGGTCCGCTGCTGGGATTTGCCGCTGGCGACGACCTCGGATGGGTGGTGGGGCCGCTGGTGTTCCTGGTGATGCTGATCTGGGGCATGCTCGGTGCGCGCATCCTGGTGCCGCGGCGCATGGACGAGCGCTACGCACGCTACAAGGGCTTGGCGCCTGCCTTCCTGTCGCGCCTGCCGGCGCTGCCGCCGGCCTTGCGACGCTGAGCGGGCGGTCAGTGCACCGTTGGATGGGGTGCGCGCCGCGCGGCGGGCGTGGCCACATGACGAGAATCGCTGAATCCCGCCGGGCTTCCGGGATCTCGCCGGCCGCGCAGCGGCCCTGCGCGATGCGCGCGTGCTCTTGGGTCGGTGATGCCTAAGACGCGCTTCGCCGCGGATCAGCGCCAGGTAGCCTTGTCTCGTAGGCAGGCCTTGAGCGCCTCTCCGACAACGACGGGAAGCATCCTGTAGGAGCGGCTTCAGCCGCGACCGGGCATTCCCAGGAACCCCCGGTCGCGGCTGAAGCCGCTCCTACGGGGCAAACGGCATTCGGCGCAACGTGGCAAAAGCCGGCGATCGGCGCTGCCTATTAGCCACGTTGGGCAGTCGAGATCGCGCGTCGCGGCCGAGCCCAAACAGGGACCACTAAGCCGCGCCGACTCCCGCGTCCGTCCCGGACTCAGCCCTCGAGCCTCGGAAACCCATGCGCGTCGCGGCGCTCGGTACCATCCGGATCCGGTGCGATCGGGGTGACCGGAGCGACCGGTTCGGGCAGCGGCTGCGCCGGTTCGCCACGCCGCACGCGCAGCGCATTGGCGTAGCAACGCTGCGCCGCGAGCATGTCGCCGGCGTCGGCATAGCCGTCGCCGAACACTTCCCAGGCCTCGGCACCGGCGCCGAGCGCCAGCGCACGATGCAGGAATTCCTCGGCCTGCGGCCATTGCTGCTGGTGCCGGGCCAGGCGCGCCAGGGTCAGCAGCAGCGCCGGGCTGTCCGGGTGCGCCTGCAGCCAGCGTTGCGCACTGGCACGGCGCGAATCGTACTTCTCCACCGGCAGGCGTCCGTACAGCGCGGCCAGGCCTTCGTCCCAGCGCGTGTCCAGCGCCTGCTCCAGGCTGCGCAGCGCCGCATCGTCCCAGCGCAGCGCCGCCGCGCGCACCGCATAGGCGGCGACCACCGCCGGCTCGCTGCGCAGCGACTTGGGCAGGCTTTCCCAGCGCTCGGCCAGGGCATTGGCATCGCCGGCCTGGTCCAGCGAGGCCGCGGCCAGGCGCGTTTCCAGCGTGGCGATCGCCTCCAGCGGCAAGGCCTGCTGCTGGCGGATCGCGCCGAGCTGGCCGTAGGCCTCGCCGGCGCGGCCGATGCGGGCCAGCGCCTCGGTGCGCAGCAACAGCCCGCGCGGCGGCAGCGGCTGCGCCGCGGCCACGTCCAGCGCGTTGATCGCATCGACCGGGCGCTGCTGCTCCAGGTGCAGTTCGGCCTGCAGCAGCGCGTGCGCGGCAGCATCGCGTTCGGCCAGGCGCCGCAGGTGGCGTTCGGTCGCCTCGCGGTCGCCGCGCGCATCGGCCGCGCGCACCGCGGCGATCAGGGCGATGGCGCTGACCTCGGGATCCTCGGCGGCGGCGTTGAGCTGCTTCTCGGCCCGCGTCCACTGGCCGGCGTGGGCGGCAGCCAGGCCGTCGAGCAGGCGCGCGCGCGACTGCTTGCGGCGGCGCCGGCCCCAGGCGCGGAACGGAAAACTGAGCACGTTCCACACCAGCCACAGCGCCAGGAACGCGATCACCAGCAGCAGCGAGGCCTGCGGCAGCGAGGCGATGTAGTCGGTGCCGCCGACGCGCACGATCACCTCGCCCAACTGGCGGACCTGGTCCTGCCCCAGCCATTGCGCACCGATCACGCCCAGCGCGATGACGATCAACAGCACGATCAGGGAACGAAGCGATTTCATGACGGGCTCCTTGCGTCGCGCATCGCGCGCAACTGCTGCAGGGTGGTGCCGAGTTCGGGAATGGTCGGGCGCAGATCGGCGTTGGCCAGGGTGCGCAACGCGGCGCGGCGTTCGCGCAGCTGCGGCGATTCCGGCCACAGCCGCGACAGCCAGCGCCCGGCGCCGGCCAGTGCGCTGCGATAGCCGCGCGTGTCGCCGCGCTCCAGCGCCGCGCGCGCCAGGGTCAGGTCGAGCTGCAGCGCATCGTGGGCGGCGACGCGCTCCGATCCGGCGGCCAGTACGCCGCCCTGCGACGGGCGGATCTTCACCAGCGGCGCCAGCAGGCGCTGCCACAGCGGCGGCTGCGCGCTGTCCGGCACTTGCGTCGGCAACTTGTCCAGGCTGGCGGCGAAGGCATCCAGTTGCGCCGCCAGGCGCGCCTGCGGGCCGTCGCCCAGCGCATCCAGGGCGGTGCGTTCCTGCAGCAGCGCCTGGCGCAGGTTGAGGAACTGCGGATCGTCGATGCCGTCCAGCACGCCGCTGGCCAGGGCGTAGGCGCGGCGCGCACCAGCCGCGTCGCCGGCCAGCAGCAAGCGCTGCTGGCCCTGGTTGAGCAGCAGTTCGACCTCGTCCAGGCGCAGCGCCTGCGCGCCGTGGCGGTTGGAATCGGCGAGCTTGGCGACATTGGCTTCCAGCAGCGCGCTGCGCTGGCTCAGGCCGAGCATTTCATCGCGCAGCACGCGGTTGGTGCTGGCCGCATCCTGCAGCCGCTGCACAGTGGCGCGCTGGTCGCGGCGCAGGCTGTCCTGGGCCTGCTGCAACGCCTGCAGCTGCTGCTGCAGGTCCGATTGCTGGGCCAGCTCGCGCGCGCTGCGCGCCTGCCACCAGTCCCAGCCACGCCAGCCGGCGAACGCCAACGCGGCCAGCGTGGCGAGTACCAGCAGCAACCAGATCCAGCGTGTGGAACGGCGAGGCGTGATCGGGATTTCGTCGGTCATCGGCAGCGTCCTGGGGGGCCGACGCCCGTCGCGAGCAAGGCGGCGGGTGGCGCGGCACCGCCGGAGCATGGCGTGAGCGGCACTGCGGCCGCAACCCGGGCGCTGGCCCGCGTTCAGCGAGGTGGCGAGCGCGTCACGATCGCGACCGCGGCGGCCACCAGCTGTTGCGGCATCGGTCCGGCCGCCTGCACCACCTCGGTAAATCCCAGGTCTCTCGCCAGCGCCGCCAGGCGCGCGCTGGCGACGACGACGGGGCGCATGCGCCAGGCCTGCGCCAATTCCTCGGGCAACTGCGCCAGCAACTGGTGCAGCGCCTCGCCGCTGCTCACGGCCAGTACCCCGGGCGGCGCTGCACGCAGGCGCGCGAGGTCGGCCGGGCGTAACGGCACCGGTTCGCGGACATAGACGTCGGCGCGCAGCAGCGGGGTGCCGCGTGCCTGCAGGTGCGCGGCGATCAGGCCGCGGCCACCGGGCGCGGTGACCAGGCCTACCGGCACGTCTGGCGCGGCCAGTTCCGGCAGCGCCAGCAGGCCGTCGCTGTCCATCCGCGCCGGCGTCGCCACCTCGGCGATGCCGTGCTGGCGCAAGGCGCGCGCCGTGCCCGCGCCCACCGCCAGCCAACACTGCCCAGGGCGTGCCGCCAGCGGCTGCAGCGCCGCCGCCGCGCGCACCGCCGCCGGGCTGCTGACGATGACCCGCGGTGCAGCCAATGCCGCGGCCAGGGCCGCACGGGTGGCGGGATCGGTGCGCGGCCGCAGCCGCCACGGCGACAGCGCCAGCACGCGCCCGCCGCAGCGCGCCGCGGCCCGCCGCAGCGGCGCGTGCTCGCCCTGCGGGCGCAGCGAGATCAGGGTCCAGGCCGGGGCGGCGGTTGCATGCGCGCTCATGCCAGGCATTATGCGAGCCCCCACCGGCAGCACAATCGCACCATGGCAGCGGATCTTTCCTTCGAGGCGTTCCTGCAGCAGCTGCAACGCCAGTTCCAGGCCATGCCGCCGGTGGCGGCGCTCCAGGTCGCCGTGCACGCCTATGCCGACCGGCGTCTGCATGTGGTCGCGCCGCTGGCGGCCAACATCAACGACAAGGGCAACGCCTTCGGCGGCAGCCTGGGATCGGTGATGACCCTGGCCGGCTGGGGGCTGGTCAACTGCGAGCTGCACCGCGCCGGGCTGCAGGCCGACGTCTATGTCGCCGACAGCCAGGTGCGCTACCTGGCGCCGCTGTACGCCGATCTGCACGCCCAGGCCAATGCCGACGCCGAGGGCGACTGGGACGTGTTCGTGCACACCTTCCGCCAGCGCGGCCGCGCCCGCATCGGCATCCAGGCCCAGGTCGGTGCGCCCGGCGCGGCGGCGGCGGCGACCCTGGGCGGTCGCTTCGTGGCCATCGCCAAAGGGTAGGATGCGCGGATCGCGCGCGCCGCGCGCCGCCACCTGGACGCCGCCATGCCTTCGATGTTCCGCGCGCTCGCGCTGCTGTTGCTGCTGGGCTGGGCCGGCGCGGCCGTGGCCGGCACCCGTGCGCAACAGCGCAAGCTCGACGACCTGCAGACCGCCTACGCCGCCGCGGTGCGCTGGAGCGAGTTCGAAACCGCCTGGCAGGCGGTGGATCCGGCCTACCGCCAGGCGCACCCGCTGACCGATCTGCAACTGGAGCGCTACCGGCAGATCCAGGTCTCCTCCTACAAGGTCGGCGGCGGCGCGGTGGGCGACGGCGAGGCGCTGCGCGAGATCGAGCTGGGCGTGATCAACCGCAATACCCAGGCCGAGCGTGTCGTCCGCTACCGCGAGCGCTGGCGCTGGGATCCCGAGGCCAAGACCTGGTGGCTGCAGGACGGCCTGCCGGACCTGTGGAACGGCCAGTAGCGCGGTCGCCGAGCTGTGCGACAATCGGCGCCCGCTTCCCGCCCCCGAGTCCCGTGAACTTCGAAGAACTGCTGGCCTTCGCCGGCCGCAACCCGATGCTGGCCCTGGCCCTGGTGGGCCTCACCATCGCCCTGATCGTCACCGAAGTGGCGCGCCTGTTCCGTGGCTACAAGAGCCTGCGGCCGGCCGAGTTGACCCGCCTGATCAACGCCGGAAACGCGGTGCTGGTCGACCTGTCGGCCTCGGCCGATTTCGAGAAGGGCCACATCGCCGGCAGCCGCAACGCCACCGCCAGCCAGTTCGGTCCCGAGCACAAGCTGGTGGCCAACGCCAAGGCGCAGCCGGTGGTGCTGGTCTGCCGTACCGGCACCACTGCCGACGGCGCCGCCAAGCAGTTGAAGAAGGCCGGCTTCGAGCAGGTCTATGTGCTGGAGGGCGGCATCGCCGCCTGGCAGCAGGCCGAGCTGCCGCTGGTCAAGGGCCGCTGAGACACGCGCCCGGCCGGCCCCCCGAGGGTCGCGGCCGGCGTGTGATAATCCCGTTTCTTCCTGTTACCGAATCCACCGGAGTCAAGCAATGTCCGACGTCACCAACAACGGCGCCGCGGCGCCGGCCGAAGCCGCGGCCGGCCCCGCTTTCACCATCGAGAAGATCTACGTCAAGGACGTGTCCTTCGAGTCCCCCAACGCGCCGTCGGTGTTCAACGACAACGCGCAGCCGGAACTGCAGCTCAACCTCAACCAGCGCGTGCAGCAGCTCAACGAGCAGGCCTTTGAAGTGGTGCTGGCCGTGACCCTGACCTGCACCGCCGGCGGCAAGACCGCGTACGTGGCCGAAGTGCAGCAGGCCGGCGTGTTCGGCCTGGTCGGCCTGGACCCGCAGGCGGTGGACGTGCTGCTCGGCACCCAGTGCCCGAGCATCCTGTTCCCGTACGTGCGTTCGCTGGTCAGCGACCTGATCCAGGCCGGCGGCTTCCCGCCGTTCTTCCTGCAGCCGATCAACTTCGAGGCCCTGTACGCCGAGACCCTGCGCCAGCGCGCGCAGCAGGGCGAGGGCCAGTCGCTGGCCGATTCGGAGCCGGCCGGCAACGCCTGAGCGCGTCCGCCGTTGCGCATGCGCGATAACGCCAAGAAGAAGATCGCCGTCCTCGGCGCCGGCTCCTGGGGCACGGCGCTGGCGTCGCTGACCGCACGGCACGGGTATCCGACCGTGCTGTGGGGCCGCGATGCCGTGGTCGCCGAGGTCATCGGGCAGCGCCACGAAAACCCGCGCTACCTGCCGGGGATCGCGCTGCCGGAGGGCCTGCAGGCCACCACCGACCTGGCCGCGGCCATCGACGGCGCCGACTGGATCCTGGTGGTGGTGCCGTCGCATGCGTTCACCGAGACCCTGCGCCAGCTGGCGCCGCTGCGCCCGGCGCAGGCCGGCGTGGCCTGGGCGACCAAGGGCTTCGAGCCCGGGTCGGGGCGTTTCCTGCACGAAGTGGCGCAGGAGATCCTGGGCGAGGACGTCCCGCTGGCGGTGGTGACGGGCCCGTCCTTCGCCAAGGAAGTGGCCCTGGACCTGCCCACCGCGGTGACCGTGCACGGCGATGCCGCCTTCGCGCAGCAGGTCGCCGACGCCATGCACGGCCCGACCTTCCGCGCCTACACCGGCGACGACATGGTCGGCGCCGAACTGGGCGGGGCGATGAAGAACGTGCTGGCGGTAGCCACCGGCGTGGCCGACGGCATGGAGCTGGGCCTCAATGCCCGCGCCGGCCTGATCACCCGCGGCCTCAACGAGATGCTGCGGCTGGCCGCGGCGATCGGCGCCAAGCCGGAAACCCTGATGGGCCTGGCCGGGCTCGGCGACCTGGTGCTGACCTGCACCGGCGACCTGTCGCGCAATCGCCGGCTGGGCCTGGCGTTGGGCCGCGGGCAGCCATTGCAGGAGGCGGTCCGCGCGATCGGCCAGGTGGTCGAGTCGGTGCAGACCGCCGACGAGGTGATGCGCCAGGCCGAGCGCCACGGCATCGACCTGCCGATCTCCAACGCGGTGCGCGCGGTCCTGCACGGCGAACTGACTCCGGCGGTGGGCCTGCAGCAGTTGCTGGCGCGCGAGCAGAAGCCCGAGTACCCGACCACCCTGTTCAGTTGATCCGGCCAACTGCCGGAAACGCGAACGCCCGGCCTGGCCGGGCGTTTTCGTTTCCGACGCCGGCGCGCCATTGGTATCCGGCGCGGCCAGGCAAAAAAAAGCCCGGTCGTTGGACCGGGCTTTCCGAACCGCGCGCGGCGGGAGAGAGAGACGACGCGCGCGGCGCTAGCGAACGCTTACCAGCTGAAGCGCGGGCCGACGAACCATTCCTTGTCGCCGTGGCGGTCCATCTTCAGGTCGGCGCTGAGGCCCCAGTTCTGGTTCAGCTTGGCCTGCGCGCCCAGACGACCGTAGAAGGTGCCCTCCGGATTGACGCCGTCCTTCTTCGCATAGTCCTCGTAGCCGCCCAGGGCATAGACTTCCAGGTACGGGTTGAACGCGGTGCGGATGCCCGCTTCGGCGCTCCAGCCGTTGAACTTGGTGCCGTATTCCGGGTCGAAACGGTTGTAGGCCACGCGGGTCACCAGGTCGGTGCTGGTCGCGATCTCGTGGTTGTAACCGGCGCCGATGCGCCACTGGTCGACGCGCACGTCATCGAAGTCGGTCTTCTGGCGGTTGAAGTCGCCGAACACGCTGAAGTTCGGGTGGAACGCGTAGGAACCCTTGACAGCCCAGCCGTCGGCGTCGCCGCCGCTGGCGTCGGTCTTGACGTAGCCGCCCTCGACATAGTTGTAGGAAAGGCCTTCGGCAGCCGAAGCGGCGAACGGCAGGGTGGCCAGGAGGCCGAGAGCAAGCAGAGAGGTCTTCATAATCGGGTACCTTCGTTATTGGTTTGTCGGCGCTGAGGCGTGGGGCCGTTCGCTGCCGATATGTAAATTATCCGTTAGCCACCCGAACTCGCCCTGAATCCCGAACTGACTAGTACATAAATTAAACGCCTTGTTCAGGAACGGCGGCGCGCTGCAGGGATGCAGTTCACACTGCTCTGCGAGCGCTGCCGGCAGGCAGTGATGCTCCTCATCCAGAGCGTGCTTCTGCTCATGGCCGCCGTGCGCCGGATCAGCCGGGCGGGGCGGGCCGTCACTGCGGCAACGCCGGTCGGTGGCTTGCAGGGCTCGGCGTCCTCAAGGCGGTGCTGCGCCTTGCCGGGGATGGCGCGGATATCCACGTCCCCGTCGTCGCCTACAGCGCGGCGAGTTTCTCGATCGCATCGCGCACGCGCTGCCTGTCCATGGGCACGACCGAGCGATGGATCGTCGCGCCTTCGATGAAGGCGTCGATGGCGGTGGACGCCGCCACGGAGAAATGCGTTTCCAGCGCCGCCCGGCTCCTGGCCATCCACTGCTGCATGATCGCGGTCATCTCCGGATGCCGGCGGGCGAAGGCGTACAGCTCGTAGCTCAGCAGCAGCACCCGCGGGGAGGCCGTGCCCTCGGCGAAGATGATGTTCACCACCGCGTCCAGAGCCTGCGTGTGGCTTTGCGCGGCGCGGATTTCGGCGGCGAAGTCGGTGGACACTTCCTGGGAAAACCGGGTGAACGCGGCCACCAGCAGCTCGTGCATCGAGCCGAAATAATAGGTAGTGGCGCTGAGCGGAACGCCGGCTTGCTCGGCGACCTTGCGGAAGGTGGTGCCGGCGACGCCGTGGTCCAGGATCACCCGCAGCGCGGCCTGCTCGATCGCGTCCTTCCGGTGCGGATCCTGCCGCCAGGTCCTGCCGCTCATGCCTGTCCAACGCTGTTTTCGACGAGCGCCGATGATCGCAGTTCGCGATTGACACCTCAATTGGTACGGATGTACAAATTGGCCAATGAGGTCGACGAAGGCCATCGCCGCGATGGCGCCTCGAAAACAGCGACGCGAGGAGCAGGGCGATGGCCAATACCGGGGAGCGGGACGTGGATATCGGCCGCCGGGCGACTCTGGGCGGGCTTGCCGCCGGTGGCGTCGTGCTGGCCACCGGGGCGCCTGCCGCCGGGGCGCGCGCTGCGCCGGCGGCCGGTTGGGAGGCCGGCACCTGGCTCAACGCGCCCAAGGTCCATCGGATCCTGCCCGGCGGCGTGCTCGAGGTAGTCACCGACAAGGGCAGCGACTTCTGGCGCGAAACCCACTACGGGTTCACCCGCGACAGCGGACATTTCCTCGGCATCGCCGCGCCCGCGCGCTTCACCTGCCAGCTGCGCATCCGTGGGAAGTTCGAACAGCTGTACGATCAGGCCGGCCTCATGGTCCGGATCGACGAGCGCCGTTGGGTCAAGGCCGGCATCGAACTGAGCGACGGCCGGCCAATGCTCAGTAGCGTGTTGACCGATGGCCGCTCGGACTGGGCCACCGGCCCGTACGAAGCCGACGCCTCGGATTTCTGGATGCGCGCCACCGTGGACACGGGCGTGCTGCGCCTGCAGGTCTCGCGCGACGGCAAGTACTGGCCGCTGGTGCGGCTGTGCCCGTTCCCGGTGGCGTCCTCCTACCTCGTCGGCCCGATGACGTGCACGCCCGAACGCGAGGGATTGAAGGTCCGCTTCTCCGACTGGAGCCTGGGGCCGGTGCTGGGCAAGGACCTGCACGATCTCTCCTGACGCTGCGCGCGTGCCTGCGCGTGCCTAACGATGCAGCGCCAGGCCCTTGGTGGCTTTTTCGATGGCCTTCTTCGGTCCGCGCAGACCGAGTCCCACCAGGTTCAGATCGCCAGGATCTTCCGCCGCGAACGCCTGGCGATTGGCCGCATCGTGGCCGGTCGAGAACATGGCGAACACGTACGGCAGCACGGTGATCTCGCGTGCCAGCCCCACGCGGTGCGCGGCCTGAAGCCCGCCGAGATCGGCTTCGAAGATCAGCATCGGCTGGCCGAGCAGGCGACCGTAGCGCTGGCCGCTGGCATCGACGTAAGGGTCGCCGATCGCGTCGGGAGCGGCCGCGGCGATGCCCGTGGCCAGGAAGGCGGCGACGTTCAGGCGTTGCCAGATCGCCAGGTCGTTGCGGACGATCAGGGCTACTTTGGTGTCGAACACGGGAAACTCCGCGGTGGGGACGTTGCGGCCATGGTCCGCGGCGCCGTCGCTGCGTTCTAGAACGCCTGTGCAGCACCGCCGGCGCACTGCCGCCGGTACGCGGCCGGCGTGAGCCGATAGGCGCGCTTGAACCAGCGGCCCAGATGGCTCTGATCGGCGAATCCGACCTTGAGCGCCACCTCCGCCGGTTCCTGTCCATCCGCCAGCAGGGCCCGGGCCGCGCGCAAGCGCAGTCGGACCAGGTAGGCATGCGGCGACAGGCCGAAGGTGCGCTGGAATTGCCGGGTGAGGCGGAACCGATCCAGGTCGGCGCAGTCGGCAAGCTCATCGAGGCCGACGTCGCGCTCCATCTGCGCGTGCAGAAACTCCCTGGCGCGCGCCACCGCCGGCGTCGACGCGCAAGGGCGCTGCGCCTCGGCCGACAGTTGCGGGGACAGCAGGCGCATCATGCGGTCCAGGCTCTGGTCCCGCGCCAGCCGGCCTTCGTGCTGATGGATCGCCAGGAAGGCCTGGCGTATCGCCGCGCTCAGTGCGGCGTCGTCGGCCAGAGTCGTGCGGAACGCCGGATGCAGCGCGGAACCGTCCTGCTGGCCGAGGCGTTGCAGTGCCCCCGCCACCCAGCGCTGCGGCAGGTAGAGCATCGCGTAGGTGAAACCGTCCTCGGCGGGCGCATGCCCGTCGTGGACCGCGCCAGGTTCGATGAGCATGGCACGCCCGGGCGTGCTGGTGTGCAGCGAGCGATGGCAACGGAAGCGCTGCACGCCCTGCAGGGTCACGCCGACCAGCATCTCATCGTGATCGTGCGGATCGTAGGCATGCCCGTGGAAGTGCGCATGCACGCTTTCTATGCCGGTCTCCCGGTCGCGGCGGATCCTGACCCAGTCACTGGCGTTGGGTTGGGTGTGCGGTGCCATTGGCGGAGTCCAGTAGGAGCACGACAGGCGGCGTTCTCGCTGCATGCAGAGGTTGCGCCGCCGGGACCCCAGTGTAGAAGCGTCAGCGGGCTTCGAGCGAGGCGCGACGCGATCGCCAGGGGCAGGCTGCGGATCTGTTCGTCCACATGGATCAAAGCGCTTCGCTTGAGGGCGCTGCGTGCCCGGCGCTCACTCGGCGCCGGGAAAGCCCAGTTGTCGCCAGGCCTCGAACACCACCACCGCCACCGCGTTGGACAGGTTGAGGCTGCGGTTGTGCGGCTGCATCGGCAGGCGCAGGCGCTGCGCGTCGGGCACCTGCTCGAGCACGGCGTCGGGCAGGCCGCGGGTTTCCGGGCCGAACAGGAAGGCGTCGCCGTCGGCGAAGGCGGGCGTGTCGTAGCGGGTGCTGCTGCGGGTGCTGAGGGCGAACAGGCGGCGCGGGGCGATGGCCTGCAGGGCCGCTTCCAGCGATGCGTGGACCTGCAGTCGGGCGTATTCGTGGTAGTCCAGGCCGGCGCGCTTGAGCTGGCGGTCGCCGAGGTCGAAGCCCAGCGGCTCGATCAGGTGCAATTGCGCGCCGGTATTGGCGCAGAGGCGGATGACGTTGCCCGTGTTGGGCGGAATCTCGGGCTGGTACAGCAGAACGTGCAGCGTTGGGGTGGCGATCATCGGCGCAGTGTACGCGCCGGCGCGGCGGGCTTGGGGCGGGTCAGCGCACCAGGCCGACCGCCAGGTCCTGGCCCAGCTTCTGCAGGCTCGGCTGCAGCTGCAGCATCGCGGTGTCCAGCGTCTCGCCGACCACATCGCCGATCGCCAGCATGCTGCCCATGTCCGCGTCCGGACGCACCTGCACGGTGGCCAGGGTCACCACGTGCTGGCCGGCGGCCTGTTCCAGGTCGCGTTCGGCCAGCTGCTCGGCCGACGGGCGCACCTGCACCGCGGCCAGAGTGGCGATGTGGCTGGACAGTTCGGCCTCGCGCTGGGCGATCTGCTCGGCGGAGGGACGCACCTGCACGGCGGCGAGGGTGGCGATGCCGCTGGTCTGCTCGACGTTGCGCTGGGCGATCTGTTCGGCCGACGGACGCACCTGCACGGTGTCCAGGGTGGCGATCTGCGTGGCGGCGAAGGACGGGGCGGCGAACAGGGCGGCGATGGCGGCGGTCAGGAGCAGGGTGGTGGTTTTCATGGCGGGCCTCGTTGGTGTTGTTGATCAGTGGTGTTGTAGTAAGGTAGTACACCTAATCAGGGGCTGCAAGAACTTTTTCGTGTTGCGTTGTTTCATTAAGCTTGCATTCACTAATGCGGCGTCGGCTTTCGCGCTTGAGGGTGTTCAAGCAGGCTGCGTGCCAACTCCAAGTATCTGTATTTGAAGAGGAATTGATCTCTCTGGAGTGTCCGCGGGCGGACACCCGGGCGCTCGCGTACGCCGGACACGGATACCGCGGCGCCCGTCGTGGCGGCCGTCGACCCTTTGGCGGCGCGGTCGCGACGCCGTCGAAGCAGGACCTCAGCGACAACGGCGGAATACGCGCCGTGCGGGACGCCCGGTACGATCGGCGTTCACCGGCTATTTCATTGGCCCCCAAGGAAGAAGGATCCGCATGACCGTCTCGACCCGCCCGCGTGGCACCCTGCTGGCCCTCGCCCTGTCCGCCGCGCTCGGCGCACTGAGCTATGCGCCGCCTTCGGCGGCGGCCAGGCCCGCCGCCGCCACGTCGGTGGATATCGCCTACGAGCAATTCACCCTGCCCAACGGACTGCGGGTGGTGGTGCACACCGATCGCAAGGCGCCGATCGTGGCGGTCAACCTCTGGTACCACGTGGGCGCCAAGGACGAGCCGGCCGGGCGCACCGGGTTCGCGCATCTGTTCGAGCACCTGATGTTCCAGGGCAGCGAGAACCACCACGGCGAGTTCTTCGAGCCGTTCAAGCAGGTCGGTGTCACCGACCAGAACGGCACCACCAACAGCGACCGCACCAATTACTTCGAGAACGTGCCGACCACTGCGCTGGACATGGCGCTGTGGATGGAATCGGACCGCATGGGCCACCTGCTCGGTGCCATCGACCAGGCCGCGCTGGACGAACAGCGCGGGGTGGTCCAGAACGAGAAGCGCCAGGGCGAGAACCAGCCATACGGGCAGGCCTGGAGCCGGCTGAGCCGTGCGCTGTACCCGGCCGGCCACCCGTACCACCACACCGTCATCGGCTCGATGAACGACCTCAACGCGGCCTCGCTGGCCGACGTGAAGCAGTGGTTCCGCACCTGGTACGGGCCCAACAACGCGGTGCTGGTGCTGGCCGGCGACATCGACGTGGCCACGGCCAAGGAGAAGGTGGCGCGCTACTTCGGCGACATTCCCGCCGGCCCGACCATGGCCCAGCCCAAGGTCGACGTGGCCCAGCGCAGCCAGTCCACCCGCGAGACCATGACCGACAAGGTGCCGCAGACGCGGATCTACCGGGTCTGGAACGTGGCCCAGACCGGCACCGAGGATGTCGACCGCCTGCAGTTGCTGGCGCAGGTGCTGGGCGGCGCCAAGTCCTCGCGGCTGGATCGGCGCCTGGTCCACGAGGACAAGCTGGTCGACCAGATCAGCGCCTCGGTGTGGCCGTCGCAGCTCGGCTCCGGCTTCGGCATCATCGCCATGGTCAAGCAGGGCGTGGACCCGGCCAGGGTCGAGGCGGCGATCGACGAGGAAGTGCGCCGGCTGCTGGACAAGGGCCCGGACAAGGCGGAACTGGCGCGCGCCAAGACCGCGTTCCGCGCCGGCTTCATCCGCGGTGTGGAACGCATCGGCGGCTTCGGCGGCAAGGCTGACGTGCTGGCCGAGTGCGCGGTCTACACCGGCGACCCCGGCTGCTTCCGCACCTCGCTGGCGACCATCGCCTCCACCCGCCCGCGCGATCTCACCGCGGTCGGCCGCAAATGGCTGGGCAAGGGCGACTACACCTTGCTGATCCAGCCGGGCGAACGTGTGGCCCTGGCCGAGGAACCGACGGTGCAACCGGCGCCGCTGAACCCGCCGCCGGTCGATCCCCAATACCGCGCTCTGCCCAGCGTGGTCGATCGCAGCGCCGGCCCGCCCAAGACCACCCAGTTCCCGCAGCTGAAGTTCCCGGCGCTGCAGCGCGCCACGCTGAAGAACGGCAGCACGGTGATCCTGGCCGAGCGCCACGACGTGCCGGTGGTGCAGTTCAGCTACGAGTTCCGCGGCGGCTACAGCGCCGACCAGGGGCGCAAGCCGGGCACGGCCAGTTTTGCCATGGGCATGCTCGACGAGGGCGCCGGCGAGCGCGATGCGCTGGCGTTCGCCGATGCGGCCGATGCCCTGGGCGCGTCGCTGTCCGCTGGCGCCTCGCTGGACGGCAGCAACGCCTATCTGTCGGCGCTGAAGGAGAACCTGGCGCCGTCGCTGGCGCTGTATGCGGACATGCTGCGGCGGCCGCGCTTCGCGCCGAACGAGATCGAGCGGATCCGCGCCAGCTGGATCGCCGGCATCCGCCAGGAGAAGGCGCAGCCCAACGGCGTGGCGATGCGGGTGCTGCCGCCGCTGCTGTACGGCGCCGGCCATCCGTACGCGATCCCGTTCAGCGGCACCGGCACCGAGGCGGCGATCGCGGCCCTGCAGCGCGAGGACCTAGTCGACTTCCACCGCGACTGGGTGCGTCCGGAGAACGCCACCCTGATCGTGGTCGGCGACACCACCCTGGGCGAAATCGTGCCGCTGCTGGACGCGCAGTTCGGCGACTGGAAGGGCGAGGGCCAGGCGCCGTCGGTGCCGGCCGCGGCCGGCGTGGCGCGGCCGGCCAAGCCGCGCGTGTACCTGATCGACCAGCCCGGCGCGGTGCAGGCCAACCTGTTCGCCTCGGAACTGGTGCCGCCGACCACCGATCCGGCGTCGGTCCGCTTCGACATGGCCAACGGCGTGATCGGCGGCGATTTCACCTCGCGCCTAAACATGAACCTGCGCGAGAACAAGCATTGGTCCTACGGCGCGCGCAGCGGCGCGGCCAGCGCGCTCGGCCAGCGGCCGTGGACCGCCTCGGCGCCGGTGCAGATCGACAAGACCGCGCCGGCGCTGCAGGAAATGGCCAAGGAGATCAGCGCCTTCGCCAACGGCAAGGCGCCGCCGACGGCGGAGGAGGTGGCGCGCATCCGCAACATCCAGACCCTGAGCCTGCCCGGTGCCTACGAGACCGCCAGTTCGGTGATGGGCGCGATCGGCGGCATCGTCCGCTATGGCCGTCCCGACGACTACGTGTTCAAGCGCAAGGCCGAGATCGAGGCGATGACCCCGGCGCAGGTGCGCGAGGCGGCGTCGATGCTCGACCCGAACAGCCTGACCTGGGTGGTGGTGGGCGACCTGAAGCAGATCGAGGCGCCGGTGCGCGCGCTGAAGCTGGGCGAGGTCACGGTGATCGATGCCGACGGGGTGCCGCAGGGCGGTGCGGCGGCGGCCCCGGCGCCGCGCTGATCGGAGCAGGTGCACATCGACGATGGCCGGCGCGCCGCCTGCGGGTGGCGGCGCGCCGACGGTGTCATGGCGGATTCACCGTTCTGCGGCACAATCCGGATTCACCTGCCAACGGGCCCCTCCATGCGTCTACCGATCGCCTTCGTCCTGCTCGCCACGCTCGCCGGCTGCACCTGGGTGCCGATGGCGCCGGAAGGCAAAGGGGTGCGGGTCCTGCCGCCCGGGCAGGCCGCCAGCGGTTGCGAGAAGCGCGGCGAGGTGGTGGTGTCGGTGAAGAGCAGCGTCGGCTTCTACCAGCGCAACCCGCTGCGGGTGCGCGAGGAGCTGGAGACCCTGGCCCGCAACGAGGCGCCCGGCGTGGGCGCCAACACCGTGCAGGCGATGGGCGACCCGGTCGACGGCGACCAGCGCTTCACCGCCTACCAGTGCGGCGGTCGCTGAACCGCTCAGACCATACGCTTTCCGGGGATTTGTTAAAGATGCGGTAAAACGGTGTAACCGCTAGAATTGGCGCCCCCTCGCCTGACCCTGGCGTACACCTCGATGCTCTTCACCAACGTCTCGATCGCGGGACTGGCGCATATCGACGCGCCGCACACGCTGACCTCCAAGCAGATCAACGCGCGCCTGCAGCCTACCTTGGACCGGCTGCGGATCCGTGCCGACGTGCTCGGCGACATCGCCGGCGTCCACGCGCGGCGCATGTGGGACCAGGACCTGCAGGCTTCCGACGTGGCGACGCTGGCGGCGCGCAAGGCGATGAGCGATGCGGGCATCGAGGCTGGGCAGGTCGGGCTGCTGGTCAACACCTCGGTCAGCCGCGATTACCTGGAGCCGTCCACCGCCAGCATCGTCGCCGGCAACCTGGGCGTGAGCGAGCAGTGCATGACCTTCGACGTCGCCAATGCCTGCCTGGCCTTCATCAACGGCATGGACATCGCGGCGCGGATGATCGAGCGTGGCGAGATCGACTACGCGATGGTGGTCGATGGCGAGACCGCCAACCTGGTGTACGAGAAGACCCTGGAGCGGATGGCCTCGCAGGACCTGACCGCCGATGCCTTCCGCGACGAGATGGCGACCCTGACCCTGGGTTGCGGTGCCGTGGCGATGGTGATGGCGCGTACCGACCTGGCACCGGATGCGCCGCGCTACCGCGGTGGCGTGACCCGCTCGGCCACGCAGTGGAACACCCTGTGCCGGGGCAACATGGACCGCATGGTCACCGACACCCGCATGCTGCTGATCGAAGGCCTCAAGCTGGGCCAGAAGACCTTCGCCGCTGCCCGGCAGGCGCTGGGTTGGGCCGTGGACGAACTGGACCAGTTCGTCATCCACCAGGTCAGCCTTCCGCACACCAAGGCCTTCATGAAGAGCTTCGGGATCGACCAGAAGAAGGTCATGACCATCTTCGGCGAATACGGCAACATCGGCCCGGCCAGCGTGCCGATCGTGCTCAGCAAGCTGCGCGAGCTGGGCCGCCTGAAGAAGGGCGACCGGATCGCGCTGATGGGCATCGGCTCTGGCCTGAACTGCTCGATGGCCGAGGTGGTTTGGTAAGCGACAGGGCGCAGGGCAGGCGCGCGGATTTTCCTTGCGCGCCTCAAGTTAGGTGTTTAGAAAGAAATTTGCTAGATTTCTTTCCTAAGAGCCTTCCCCAGCCACGGCAAGGATTGCCCGATGTCGCTTCGACGCTGTACCGGACACTACGTCCCCGGATCGCTGGCCGGCAGCCGTTATCAGGCGTTCGTTCCTGACCCGCTGCCGCCCGAGCCGCCGCTGCAGTTGGCGGCGCCGCCGTTGATCGCGCGCAAGGAACAGGCCGACCAGGCGTTGGGTCGCCTGGATGGCATCACCCTGATGCTGCCGGACCCGGAGCTGTTCCTCTACCACTACGTGCGCAAGGAAGCGGTGCTGTCCTCGCAGATCGAGGGCACGCAGTCGTCGCTGTCCGACTTGCTGCTGTTCGAGCTGGACGAGGCGCCGGGTGTTCCCCTGGACGACGTGGAGGAGGTCTCCAATTACGTCGCCGCGTTGAACCACGGGTTGCGACGCTTGCGCCAGGACGACTTCCCGCTGTCGCTGCGCCTGATCCGCGAGATGCACGCCCTGCTGCTGCAAGGTGGGCGTGGTGCCGGCAAACGTCCGGGCGAGTTCCGTTCGGGCCAGGTCTGGATCGGCGGTGCCTCGCCGGCGTTGGCGCATTTCGTGCCGCCGCCGCCGGAGGCGCTGGATGCGGCGCTGACTGCCTTCGAGCGTTTCCTGCACGCGCCGGACCGCGATGTCTCGCCGCTGGTCAAGGCGGCTCTGGCGCATGTGCAGTTCGAAACCATCCATCCCTTCAGCGACGGCAACGGCAGGTTGGGCCGGCTGCTGATCGCGTTGATCCTGTGCAACGAAGGTGTGCTGCGCGCACCCAGCCTGTATCTGAGCCTGTTCTTCAAGCGTCATCGCGCGCGCTATTACGAGCGCCTCAATGCTGTGCGCACCGAAGGCGACTGGGAAGGTTGGCTGGATTTTTTTCTCGAGGGCGTGGCGGACACGGCGCAACAGGCGGTCACCACCGCGCAGCGCCTGCTGGCGCTGCTGGCGGCCGACCGTGCCCGTATCGCCGGGTTGGGAACGCGCGCCGGCAACGTCGGCCTGGTGTTCGAGCAGTTCGCCCATCGTGTGCTGCTCGGCGTGCCGCAGGTCCTGCCGCATTTGCCGCTCAGCGCACCGACGATCCGTGCCGCCATCCGCACCCTGCAGGATCTGGATATCGTCAACGAACTCACCGGACAGCAGCGGCACCGCGTGTTCGCCTATCAGGCCTATCTGGACATCCTCAGCGAGGGTGCGCAGCCACTATGAGCCCTCCGGTGCCGCACGCCGACGGCGATGCGCCACGCGCCGCGGCGCCGCCGTTCTCATCCCTCTCCACATCGCATCGGTCCCCCGCATGAACTACCCCGGTTACCCCTTCACCCCGCAGCGCTTCCAGGTTCGCCCGGGGCTGCACATGTCCTATCTCGACGAGGGCCCGCGCGATGGCGAGGTGGTGGTGATGCTGCACGGCAATCCGTCGTGGAGCTATCTGTGGCGCACGCTGGTGAGCGGATTGTCGGATCGCTACCGCTGCATCGTGCCCGACCACATCGGCATGGGCCTGTCGGACAAGCCGGACGATGCGCCGGGCGCGCAGCCGGGTTACGAGTACACCCTGCAATCGCGCGTGGACGACCTCGACGCGCTGTTGCGGCATCTGCGCATCGACGGACCGGTGACGCTGGCGGTGCACGACTGGGGCGGCATGATCGGCTTCGGCTGGGCGCTGTCGCACCATGCGCAGGTGCGGCGCCTGGTCATCACCAATACCGCGGCGTTCCCGCTGCCGGCGGCCAAGCCGATGCCGTGGCAGATCGCGATGGGCCGGCATTGGCGCATGGGCGAGTGGTTCATCCGCACCTTCAATGCGTTCTCCTCGGGCGCGTCGTGGCTGGGCGTGTCGCGGCGCATGCCCGCCGACGTGCGTCGCGCCTACGTGGCACCGTACGACAGCTGGGCCAATCGCATCTCCACCATCCGCTTCATGCAGGACATCCCGCTGTCGCCGGCGGACAAGGCCTGGTCGCTGCTGGCGCGGGCCGAGCAGGCGTTGCCGTCGTTCGCCGATCGACCGGCCTTCATCGGCTGGGGCCTGCGCGACATCTGCTTCGACCATCATTTCCTGGAGGGCTTCCGCCGCGCGCTGCCGCAGGCCGAGGTGATGGCCTTCGAGGATGCCAACCACTACGTGCTGGAAGACAAGCACGAGGTGCTGGTGCCGGCGATCCGCCGCTTCCTGGACGCGCATCCGCTGGCTTGAGCGCGTTACGCGGTGGGTGCCGCCGTGCAGCCGTGCGCCGCAGTGGCGTGCAGCAGATGCGGAGAGCATTGCCGCGACGTGCGCCGCGATCCCGGCGCCGCTGCGCCGTGGATCGTCTACACGGGCGCACGCAAACTGCTACCGATTGCCGTGCTGCAACATGTGCGGCTGTGTACAGTCGCCGCCGACGTGCGCGTTGCGCCGAAGCGGACGATGCACGCAATCCGACCGGAGACCGAGAGTGAAAGCGATGGCAATGGCGATGCTGCTGATGGCGATGAGCGTGCCGGGCGTGCATGCGGAGGACCTGACGACGTCCGCGGACGGCAAGACGCTGACGGTGGGATTCGGCCAACCCACCTGGAAGCAGGTGCTGCACTACCGCAAGCTGTACGACAAGAAGCCGTTCCCCGATGCGGAGATCTATTACTACAGCAACGGCATGTACAAGATCATTTCGCAGGGCGAGAACCACTACGGCGTGTACGTGCTGCAGGGCAGCTTCGACGATCAGACCTATACGATCCGCTTCATCTCGTTGCCGTCCGAGGACTGGGGCAACAAGACCGCCTTCCACCAGTTGACCTTCATCCGCGGCGAGGACAAGAACGTCTTCATCCAGAATGCGATCGTCGACACCGGCGAGGCCATCGCCCAGCAGAACGGCACCTACACCCTGGAAAAGAACACGGTGACCAATCCGGTGCCGACTGCCTGGAAACATCGCTGAGCCGAGGCGGCGCGCGGGTGCCGCGTGCGTCGCGCCGCTCGCCGGATGCTGCCAGGGGCTCGTCGTCTCGTAGGAGCGGCTTCCGCCGCGACCTGGCTTTCCGGTAACGCCGCTCGCCGCCGATCCCACAGACGGGGACAAGAGCCTCCTACGGCCTCCCCGCCCTCCTGGCGACCGCCGCCGCTCAGGCGTCCGGCAGATTGCGTTCGACCACGCCGTCCCAGTCGGCCAGGGTCAGCAGTGGCAGTCCATGCGCCAGCCGCGACTTGTCGCATTGCGCGCTGCGTTCGCCGAATTCCAGCGAGGCCGGCACCGCCGCGCACACCGACGGCCGCCGCTCGTGGATGCTGCAGCGGCTGTAGCGGCCGATGTCCGCGTCCAGGGCGATGCAGCGCGGCTGCGCCTGCGAGGTGCCGCGCATCACCCGCTCATGGGTGCGCAACGGCTCGGTGAGCTCGAACGGGACCCTGCCGCCCAGCGCGGGATCGGCTTCGCTCCAGTGGAAACTGACGCGGAAGTAGGCGCAGCAGGCGCCGCAGGTGAGGCAGGGATGGGACATGGCAGCCGGGCCTTGCGCGGCGAACAGCGGTGGGGGGCGCGGCATTCTGACCGAACCGGCGCGCGCTGCAAGCACTGCGGCATTCAGCCGTGGCCGTCACGGGCGCGCTGTCGGCTGCGGCCCGGCGCATCGGCGATAATCGGCGCATGACCACGACCTGCAACATCGCGGCCACGCTGCCGCGGCTGGCGCGCGAGCGCCCGGACCAGATCGCCATGCGCTGCCCCGGCCGGCCCGGCCCCGGCGGCATGGCGGCCTACGACGTGACCCTGAGCTATGCGCAGCTGGATGCGCGCAGCGATGCCATCGCTGCCGGCCTGGGCGCTTACGGCATCGGCCGCGGCACCCGCACGGTGGTGATGGTGCGGCCGTCGCCCGAGTTCTTCCTGCTGATGTTCGCGCTGTTCAAGGCTGGCGCGGTGCCGGTGCTGGTGGACCCCGGCATCGACCGGCGCGCGCTCAAGCAATGCCTGGACGAGGCGCAGCCGGAGGCCTTCATCGGCATTCCGCTGGCGCAGCTGGCGCGGCGCGTGCTCGGCTGGGCGCGCTCGGCGAAACGGATCGTCACCGTCGGCCGGCGCTGGGCCTGGGGCGGCACCACGCTGGCGCGGATCGAGCGCGCCGGCCAGGGCGCCGGCAGCCAGCTGGCCGATACGGCCGCCGACGACGTCGCCGCGATCCTGTTCACCAGCGGCTCCACCGGCATGCCCAAGGGCGTGGTCTACCGGCACCGGCATTTCGTCGGCCAGATCGAGCTGATGCGCAATGCCTTCGACATGCAGCCGGGCGGCATCGACCTGCCGACCTTCCCGCCCTTCGCGCTGTTCGACCCGGCGCTGGGACTGACCTCGGTGATCCCGGACATGGACCCGACGCGTCCGGCCAAGGTCGATCCGCGCAAGCTGCACGATGCGATGCAGCGCTTCGGCGTGACCCAGTTGTTCGGGTCGCCCGCGTTGATGCGGGTGCTGGCCGACTACGGCAAGCCGTTGACCAACGTGCGCTGCGCCACCTCGGCCGGCGCGCCGGTGCCGCCGGACGTGGTGGCGCGGATCCGCAGCCTGCTGCCGGAGGATGGACGGTTCTGGACGCCCTACGGCGCCACCGAGTGCCTGCCGGTGGCGGTGATCGAGGGTCGCGAGCTGCAGGACACGCGCGCGGCCACCGAGAACGGCGCCGGCACCTGCATCGGCACCGTGGTGCCGCCCAACGAGGTGCGCATCATCGCCATCGACGATGCCGCCATTCCCGAGTGGAGCGGCGTGCGCGAAGTTCCGGTGGGCACGGTCGGCGAGATCACCGTGGCCGGCCCGACTGCCACCGACACCTATTTCAACCGCGACGCGGCCACGCGCCTGGCCAAGATCCGCGAGCGCCTGGACGACGGCAGCGAGCGCATCGTGCACCGCATGGGCGACGTCGGCTATTTCGACGCGCAGGGCCGTCTGTGGTTCTGCGGGCGCAAGACCCAGCGCGTGGAAACCGCGCAGGGGCCGCTGTACACCGAACAGGTGGAGCCGATCTTCAACGCGCTGCCGGGCATCGGCCGCACCGCCCTGGTCGGCATCGGCGAGCCGGGGCGGCAGCGTCCGGTGCTGTGCTACGAGCTCGAAGTGAACGCCATGCTGTCGAGCGGCCCGGAACTGCAGGCGCTGCAGCAGCAACTGCGCGACACCGCCGCCGCGCATGCGCACACGGCCGGCATCGTCGACTTCCTGAGCCACCCCGGCTTCCCGGTGGACATCCGCCACAACGCCAAGATCGGGCGGGAAAAGCTGGCGCTGTGGGCGGCGGAACAGCGTAAATGAGTGCACGCGGCAGCTGGCCTGGCGTGCCTGTGCTGCTGGGCGACGTTGGCGTGAAGCAAGGCCGGCCCCAGAATGGCCGCCCTGACAATGGAGTGTGGCGATGAAGATCGTGGTGACCGGTGGCGGTGGATTCCTGGGCCAGGCGCTGTGCCGCGGGCTGGTCGCGCGCGGGCACCAGGTGGTCAGCTTCAACCGCGGCCACTACCCGGAACTGCAGGCGCTGGGCGTGGCCCAGGTGCGTGGCGACCTGGCCGACGCGCAGGCGCTGCAGCATGCGCTGGCCGGCGCCGATGCGGTGTTCCACAACGCCGCCAAGGCCGGCGCCTGGGGCAGCTACGACAGCTACTACCAGCCCAACGTGGTCGGCACCGAGAACGTGCTGGCCGCCTGCCGCGCGCATGGCGTGGGGCGCCTGGTCTACACCTCCACGCCGAGCGTGACCCACCGCGCCACCCATCCGGTCGAAGGCCTGGGCGCGGACCAGGTGCCCTACGGCGAGGAGTTCCAGGCGCCGTACGCGGCGACCAAGGCGATCGCCGAGCGCATGGTGCTGGCCGCCAACGACGCGCAACTGGCCGTGGTGGCGCTGCGTCCGCGGCTGATCTGGGGGCCGGGCGACAACCAGATCCTGCCCAAACTGGTCGCACGCGCGCAGGCGGGGCGCGTGCGCCTGGTCGGCGGCGGCGACAACAAGGTCGATTCCACCTACATCGACAACGCCGCGCAGGCGCATTTCGACGCCTTCGAGCACCTGGCGGTGGGGGCGCCCTGCGCCGGCAAGGCCTACTTCATTTCCAACGGCGAGCCATTGCCGATGCGCGAACTGCTCAACAAGCTGCTCGCCGCGGTCGGTGCACCGACCGTGACCAAGACGCTGTCGTTCAAGGCCGCCTACCGCATCGGCGCCACCTGCGAGACCCTGTGGCCGCTGCTGCGCCTGCGCGGCGAGCCGCCGCTGACGCGCTTTCTGGCCGAGCAGTTGTGCACCCCGCACTGGTACAGCATGGAACCGGCGCGACGCGACTTCGGCTACGTGCCGCAGGTGACGATCGAGCAGGGCCTGCAGCGGTTGGCGTCCTCATGGCGCCACGACACGTCCGTCACCCGCTGACGACCGCTATTTGCCGAAGATGATGCCGCGCCGATTCGGCACGACAACTTCTGGATATTGCCATGCTGCATTACGCCATCATCTTCTTCGTGATCGCCATCATCGCCGCCGTGCTCGGCTTCAGCGGCATCGCCGGTGCGGCGACCAACATCGCCTGGATCCTGTTCGTGGTGTTCCTGATCCTGGCGGTGATCTCGATGTTCCGCCGCGGCAAGGTGTAGTCCTTCCGCGACAATCGAACGTCGATTTCTTGCCCGCGGCGCCCTGCGTCGCGGGCAAGTCGTTTCTGGAGGGCGTGCTGCGGCGTGCCGGCCCCACCGACGTGGCCGCCGATATAGCGCATCGGCGCGCCTGCTACACGCAGTTGCTGGCCTTCCTGAGCAGGCACCTGGGCGGTGCGCAGGCGCAGTAGCGGCGAGCGGTGGCACGGGTGGAGCATCTGTCTCGCCCTGCGCACGGCCTTGCGACGTGTCTGCCGCTAGAATGCGGGCATGTCTGGATCCCCCTTCGATGCTCTCAAGCCCCTGGCCGGCCGCGCGCTGGAAGCGGCGCTCAATCGCGCGCTGGCGCTGGACCCGGAAACCGGCGATGCCCTGCGCGACCTCGATGGCCAGCGCGTGGCGCTGACCCTGGAGACGCCCGCGCTGGCCCTGCAGATCCGCGTCGACGGCACGCAGCTGCGGGTCGGTCCGGTGGATCCGGCGCAGGAGCCGGAACTGGCGGTGCGCAGCACGCTCGGCGGCCTGCTCGCGCAATTGCCGTTCCTGGCGCAGGCGCGGCGCACCGGCGGCCCCGGCGGGCGGGTGCGGGTCTCCGGCGATGCCGAACTGGCGCGGCGCCTGCAGCACCTGGCCACGCGCTTCGATCCGGACTGGCAGCGGCCGTTCGTGCAGGTGTTCGGCGAGGTGCTCGGCGTGCAGGTGGCCAACACCGCGCGTTCGGCCCTGCAGCAGGCCCGGCGCAGTGCGCAGGACCTGGCGCAGAGCGCGGCCGAGTACGTCACCGAGGAGTCGCGCGACGTGGTCGCGCGCGCCGAGCTGGAGGCCTTCTACGACGACGTCGACGTGCTGCGCGACGATATCGAACGCCTGGCTGCGCGGGTGGCGCGGCTGCAGCCGGAGCGCGGCGCATGAAGGCGATGTTCCGTGCCAGCCGCATCGGCCGGGTGATCCTGCGTTATCGCCTGGACGACCTGCTCGACGGCACCCCGGCCGAACGCTGGTTGCGCCTGGCCAAGCCGTTCGTGCCGCGCGCCAGCCCCGACATCGCCGCGCAGTCGCGCGGGGCGCGCCTGCGCCTGGCGCTGCAGGACCTGGGGCCGATCTTCGTCAAGTTCGGACAGATCCTGTCCACCCGCCGCGACCTGATGCCGCCGGACGTGGCCGAGGAGCTGACCCTGCTGCAGGACCGGGTGCGCCCGTTCGACGGCGAGGCCGCGCGGCGCATCGTCGAGCAGGCGCTGGGGCAGCCGATCGGCGTCGCCTTCGCCAGTTTCGACACCACGCCGCTGGCCTCGGCTTCGATCGCGCAGGTGCATGCGGCCACGCTGCACGACGGCCGCGAAGTGGTGGTCAAGGTGCTGCGCCCGGACATCGAACGGCAGATCGACGCCGACATCGCCTTGCTGAAATCGGCTGCCGCGCTGGTCGAGCGCACCCATCCGCGCGCCGACAAGATCCGCCCGCGCGAGGTGGTGGCCGAGATCGAGACCACCTTGGCCGCGGAGCTGGACCTGCAGCGCGAGGGCGCCAACGCCAGCGTGCTGCGCCGCTTCTGGCTGCATTCGGACGATCTGTACGTGCCGGAGGTGATCTGGACCCACACCGCCGAGCGTGCACTGACCCTGGAGCGGGTGCGCGGCATTCCCTCCGACGACATCGCTTCGCTGGACGCTGCCGGCATCGACCGCCGCGCGCTGGCGGCCAAGGGCGTGCGGGTGTTCTACACCCAGGTGTTCCGCGACAACTTCTTCCATGCCGATGCGCACGCCGGCAACATCTGGGTCGACAGCGACCCGGCGCGCCGCGACAACCCGCGCTTCATCGCGCTGGACTTCGGCATCATGGGCCAGCTCTCGCAGGAAGATCAGTACTACCTGGCCGAGAACTTCATGGCCATCTTCAACAAGGACTACCGGCGCATGGCCGAGCTGCACGTGGAGGCCGGCTGGATGCCGGCGAGCGTGCGCATCGACGAACTGGAGGCCGCGGCGCGCTCGGTGTGCGAGCCGTACTTCACCCGGCCGCTGTCGCAGATCTCGCTGGCCGAGGTGTTGATCAAGCTGTTCCGCGTGGCCCAGCGCTACCAGCTGACCCTGCAGCCGCAGCTGATCCTGCTGCAGAAGACCCTGCTCAACATCGAAGGCGTCGGCCGCCAGCTCGACCCGGAGCTGGACATCTGGGCGGTGGCGCGGCCGGTGCTCGAACGCATCCTGATCGAGCGCTACAGCCCGCAGCGGGCGCTGCACGAACTGCGCAAGCGCCTGCCGGAGATCATGACCCACGCGCCGGACATGCCACGGCTCATCCACGGCTGGCTGCGCCAGCAGGTCGAGGGCCGGCATGAGCTGTCGATGCGCTCGCGCGACCTGTTCGAACTCAACCTGCTGGTGCGGCGCATGCAGCGGCGGGTGGTCGCGGCGATCGCCGGCGTCGGCCTGCTCACGGTGGCCACGTTGTTGTACGCGCTCGACGCCGGTGGCCCGCAGCTGGGCGGGGTGTCGCTGTGGGCGTGGATCAGCGGCGGTGCCGGCGTGGCGGCCTTGCTGTCGGCATGGTGGCGGCGTTGACCGCGGCCACGCTCGACCGCACGCAACTGCAGGCGGTGCGGACCGAACTCGGCGCCGAGGGGCCGCGCCACGACGCCGGCGAGTCCGAGCGCGCGCAGCGCCTGCTCAACATCACTCCGGAAACCGGCGAACTGCTGGCGGTGCTGGTGCGCGCCACGGGGGCGCGGCGGGTGCTGGAGATCGGCACCTCCAACGGCTATTCCACCCTGTGGCTGGCCGAGGCCGCGGCGGCGCTTGGCGGCGGCGTGGTCACGCTGGAATACGCCGCGCACAAGATCGCGCTGGCGCAGCGCAGTTTCGCCCGTGCCGGCGTGGAGGGCTGCGTCGAACTGGTCCACGCCGATGCCGGCGCATGGCTGGCCGACGCGGCGTCGGCCGCGTTCGACCTGGTGTTCCTGGACGCCGAGCGCACGCTGTACTGCGACTGGTGGCCGCAACTGCGCCGGGTGCTGCGGCCAGGCGGGTTGCTGGTGGTGGACAACGCGCTGTCGCACGCGGCGGAGATGGCACCGTTCGCGGCGCTGCTGCAGGCCGATGCGGCCTTCACCTGCACCACGCTGCCGGTCGGCAACGGCGAACTGTTGGCGGTCAAAGACGCGTAGGTATCGGCGCCGTGAGGCGCGGTTTCCTGTGCGCAGGGGCGACCGCCGCCGCGGCGCAGCGGCACGCCGCGCAGGCGCGGGATCGCGATCGAGCATCCGCCGCGATGCGGGCGTGTCCGCGTTGTCGCGCCCCGACGCATCGCGCGCCTGGACGCCAGGCACCCCATGCGCATTGTGGCGCGCCGGTGCGGCACGGATAATCTGCAGGTGAATACCGCCGAACCTCCTTTGCAGATCCTGTACCAGGACGCGCTGCTGGCCGTGGTCGACAAGCCTGCCGGGCTGATGGTCCACGACAGCAAGCTCGCCCGCGGCGAGGACGATTTCCTCGCCGACCGCCTGCGTGCGCAGCTGGGCCGGCCGATCTTCCTGGTGCACCGGCTGGACCGTGCCACCAGCGGTTGCCTGCTGCTGGCCTTCGACCGCGACACCGCCAGTACGCTGGGCAAGGCGCTGATGGGCGGCGAAGTGGACAAGGATTATCTGGCGATCTGCCGCGGCTGGCCGGCCGAGGAGCACTTCGACGTCGACCACGATCTCGACGGCGGCCCCGGCAAGCCGCTGAAGAAACCGGCGCAGACCCGCTTCGCGCGCCTGACCTGCGGCGAACTGCCGGTGCCGTCGGGCGAGTTCGCGACTTCGCGCTATGCGCTGCTGCGCTGCAGCCCGGTGACCGGGCGCTTCCGGCAGATCCGCCGCCACCTCAAGCACATTTCGCATCACCTGATCGGCGACACCAGCCATGGCGACGGCCGCCACAACCGCTTCTTCCGCATGCAAGGCGTGCACCGCATGCTGCTGCACGCCGAGCGCCTGGCGTTTCCGCACCCGGACGGGCATCGGATCGCGGTGACGGCGCCGCTGGATGCGGCGTTCGTGCGGGCGTTCGGGTTGTTCGGCTGGGATCCTGCGCCGTGGCAGGTGGATGCGGGAGGATAGCGGCTGCCGGATGCCGCGCGTGGGTGTGCGAGCGACGTCGGTAATCGCGTTTTACCGGCCCTCTGTCGCGATCGACGTCGCTCACCCGGAAGTGATCGCGCTTCCACGTCGGAACTGGCACAGCATCGAGAGGGTGATGCATCCGGATGCGATGTCAGCAGGGAACGCCGCAAGCCTGACGGCTGTCGTGGGGGCGGCTTCAGCCGCGACCGGGCTTCCTCGATAACGCCCGGTCGCGGCTGAAGCCGCTCCTACGACTGCAAGATCGGTTTTAGTTATTTCGCCGGCGGCGTGTTGATCGTCTGTTCCAGGTCCTTCTGCAGGTCGGCGAACAGCGGGGTCATCTTCTGCTGGATCGCGCCCATCAGGTTCTGCATCAGCTGCGGGGTCTTGTCGAGCAGGCTCTGGCCGGCCGGGCTCTCGTAGAACTCGGCCATCGCCAGCACGTCCTGCTTGGAGAAGGTCTGCTTGTACAGGTTGACGTAGAGCGGGCGCATTTCCTGCCAGGACAGTGCCTTGCGCACGGTGGCCTGGGTGCGCTCCTGGATCTGCTGCAGCTTCTGTTGCTGGGCGGCGTCGAGCGGGTGCTGCGCGGTGAGCTGGGCAAACTGCTGGCGCTGCATCGCCTCGATCTGCGGCAGCATGGTGTCAAGCATGTTCTGCGCGCGCGAGGCCGACAGCAGGCGGTTGACGTCGGCATCGGTGGGCGGTTCGGCCAGCGCCGGGACAGCGGCCAGGGCCAGCAGCAGGACCAGCAGCAGGCGCTGCGGCCAACGGAAGAAGCGCGGAGTCGGGGACATGGGGCATCCTGCAGGACGATGACCGGCGGCCAGAATACGGCAATCCCCGCGGCCCTGCCGACGCTCGCCGGGGCGCCGCGGGCCGGCGACCGCCGGCTGCGCCGTTCAGTCTTCCCCGGCCCGGAAATCAGGCGGTCCGGCGGATGCCCTACAATCCGCGCCATGGGTAATGGGGCCATCCACATCTCGAGCAGCCTGACGATTCCGGAGGACGAAATCGTCGAGCGCTTCGTGCGCGCCAGCGGCGCCGGCGGGCAGAACGTCAACAAGGTCGCCACCGCGGTCGAGTTGCGCTTCGACCTGGCCGGCTCGCCGTCGTTGCCGGAGCCGCTGCGCGCGCGGCTGCTGGCGCGGCGCGATCGGCGCATCACCGCCGAGGGCGTGCTGGTGATCGATGCGCAGCGCTTCCGTACCCAGGACCGCAACCGCGACGATGCGCGCCAGCGCCTGGCCGAGTTCATCGCCGCCGGGCTGTCGGTGCCGAAGCGGCGCATCGCCACCAAACCCTCGCACGGCGCCAAGTTGCGACGCCTGGACGCCAAGCGCGAGCGCAGCCAGATCAAACGCGGCCGGTCGCCCGGCCGCTGGGAGTGACTTTTGACCGAACGCGATTACCGCCTGCCCGCAGCGCCGCCGAACATGCCGATGGTCAAGCCCAGCCGCTTCATGCGCTGGCTCGGCCGCACCGCCCTGCGGGTGACCGGTTGGCGGGTCGTGGGCGAGTTCCCCAACGTGCCGAAGCTGGTGATGATCGTGGCGCCGCATTCGTCCAACTGGGACGGGTTCCTGGGCTTCGCGGTCAAGTTCGCGGTCGGCTTCGAGGTGCGCGTGCTGGGCAAGACCCAGCTGTTCTGGTGGCCGCTGGGGCCGCTGCTGCGCAAGCTCGGCGGCATTCCGCTGGACCGCACCTCGCCGCGCGGGGTGGTGGAACAGGCGGTGGCGTTGATCCGCGGCGCCGAGCGCATGTGGTACGTGATCACCCCCGAGGGCACGCGCAAGCGCGTGGAGAAGTGGAAGACCGGCTTCTGGAAGATCGCCCACGGCGCGCAGGTCCCGATTTTTCCGGTGTACTTCGACTACCCCAGCCGTACCGTCGGCCTCGGCGAGCCGGTGTACACCAGCGAGGACATGCAGGCCGACATCGCCGCGATCCGCACCTGGTACCGGCCATGGCGCGGCAAGCATCGCGACACGTTGTGAGCGGCAGCGGCGGCTGACGGCGACGCGCATCCGCCGTTTTACCCAACAGCCCAACAGCACCAACCGGTGTCGTAGTCGTAGGAGCGGCTTCAGCCGCGACCGGGACATCGGGAACGCCCCGGTCGCGGCTGAAGCCGCTCCTACGGGGGGAATGGTCGGGCGCCCTTGTGGGAGGGACTTCAGTCCCGACGCATGGCGGTGCCAGGTGATTTTGGACTTCACGCGTCGCGGCTGAAGCTGCTCCCACAGGTGCGGCGCCAGCATCGTCGGAGGGCGCACTGTGGGAGGGACTTCAGTCCCGACGCGCATCTGTCGTTTTACTCAACAGCATCAACCGATGTCGTAGGAGCGGCTTCAGCCGCGACCGGGACATCGGGAACGCTCCGGTCGCGGCTGAAGCCGCTCCTACGGGGTATTGATCGGGCGTCCTTGTGGGAGGGACTTCAGTCCCGACGACTGACGGGGTCAGCCCGATTCCGGTTCCATGCGTCGCGACTGAAGTCGCTCCCACATGCGCCCTGCAGTGCATCGGTGCCGCGTCGGTGCCAATGCGCTGGACCTTGCACCTGCACGCACAGGCCGAGTGTCTGTTGTAGGAGCGGCTTCAGCCGCGACAGGCCTTCGGTAACGCCTGTTGCGGCTGCAGCCGCTCCTACATCATCGCTTGGACGCCCCGCGCTACAACGCGCTGCCGCCGAACTTCTGCGTGTACTGCAGGTACACGCTGCGGCCCACGGTGTCGAACCAGGACACGTCGTAGTACGGATACGCCGTGTAGGTGCGGTCGTGCGGCGGCATCGTGTCGAACAGGTTGGTCACCGTCAGCGACAGCTGCGCGTGGTCGGTGAAGCGGTACTGCAGCGAGGCGTTGTAGCGGTAGGTGGCACCGATCCACGGACTGTCGCCGCTCTCCGGGTCGTAGACCTGATCGTAGGAATCGGAACTCGGCAGCCGGCCCAGGCGTTCGCCGTGCAGCGTCGCGGTCCAGGCATTGCGCTCCCACGACACGCTGGCGCTGGCCTTGGTGCGCGGGATGTCGTAGCCGCTGTTGACCGCGAATTCGTCCACCATCGCTTCGCCGGCGTACACCTGGATATCGTGGCGGCGCACCCAGGTGTAGTTGCCGCTCAGGCGGAAGGTGCCGATGCCGGTGTCGAGACGGTACTGCGCGCTCAGGTCGACGCCGTTGGTGCGTTCGCGGGCGATGTTGATCGGGTTGACGTAGACCCCGTACAGGCGGCCGTCGGCGCTGCGGGTCACCCGCGCCAGCGCCTGCTGGCAGGTGGTGGAGGCCGCCTGCAGCACGCCAAGGCGGCAATCGGCCTCGTCGCGCAGCACCTGGTCCACGCGCAGGTCCTGCACCTGGTCGCGCATGTCGATGTCGAAGTAGTCCAGCGACAGGTCCAGGTCGGCCATCGGCGACCACACCAGGCCGGCGGTCCACGAGGTGCTGTTCTCCGGGTCCAGCGCGCGGTTGCCGCTGCGGCCGCGGATCACCGCTTCCTCGTTGTAGCTGCAGTCCTGGATCGCCACGCCCGGCTCCTCGCTGGCGCAGCGGTAGTAGTCCACGCCGGTGGTCTCGTCGTTGCCGGGGCCGGCGTACACGTAGTGCAGGTCGGGCGCGCGGAACGCGGTGCCATAGGAGCCGCGCACCAGCAGCGACTGCACCGGCCGCCACTCCAGCCCGCCGCTGTAGGTGAACTTGCCCAGCGAGCGCCCGGCGAAGCGGTACTGGTCGTAGCGCCCGGCCAGGCTCAGCGACACCGTCGACAGCACCGGCAGGCGCAGCTCGCTGGCCAGTGCCCAGCGGTTGCGGCTGCCGTGGCCGTCGGAGTCCTTCCAACTGTAGTAGTAGTACTGCGTGGCCAGCGGATCCGGGCGCAGGGTGTAGGCCTGGTTGCCGAATTCGGCGGTCGCGGCCATGCCGGCATCGCCGCCGGGCAGCGAGAACAGCGCGGTGTTGGTGGCGGTGAAGGCGAGGGTGTCGGTGCGCGAGCGCGGCTGGTACACCGTGCGCTGGGCGATGCTGTCGTACTCGGCACGGCGCAGCGGCGTGTACAGGCGCTGCGGGTCGGCGTCGAAGATCGGCAGCCCCGAATCCTCGTCTACGCCCAGTTGCGGGCCGAGGAACAGCGCGTTGGCGCGCGCGGCGACGATCTGCGGCCAGCTGATCGTGGCCTGGTACTGCGAGTGGCTGAGGCTGGCTTCGTAGTCCCAGTCCGCGCCCAGGCGGCCCTTGAACCCGGTGGTGACGCTGAAGGTCTTTTGCCGTGTGCGGATGGTGCCGGCATCGAGGCCGCCCATTTCCTCCGGGCTGAACTGGCGGCCCCAGGCTTCCACCTGGCCGGTGGCCTGGTTGTAGAAATAGCCCTGCTCGTTGCCGTCCGGGGCCATGTAGCCCCACTGGGTCACGTCGCGGAACAGCGACAGCTCGTGGTAGCCCACCTGCACGTCGGCGAACCACTCGCTGCCGTTGTCGAAGGCGTAGCGCAGCGAGGCGTAGCCGTTGAGGCCGCGGCGCTTGTTGGTGATGGTGCCGTAGCCGATCGAGGCGCTGCTGCCGCAGAACGCGCCATAGCCCGGGCGGGTGGCGTAGCCGGTGCTGCCGCCGTTGAGCGCGGACACCGCCGCACAGGTGTCCGCGCCCGGATCCAGATAGTTGTCGTCGTAATCGGTGCGCAGGAAGGTACGCCGCGGCACTTGTGAGCGCGCGGTGGGGCCGTCCAGGGTGCTGTCCTGGCGGCTGCGCTGGTAGGCCCACAGCGGCGTCTGCGAGACCAGCTCGGCGCCGAACACCGCATCGAAGTTGCCGCGCGACCAGCCGCTGCTGAGGCTGAGGTTGAAGCTCTCGCCGCCGCCGCGGGTGGTGTCGCCGAAACGGTAGTCCAGCGTGGTGCCGTCGGCGTGCTGCTTGAGAATGAAGTTGACCACGCCGGAGATCGCGTCCGAGCCGTAGATCGCCGAGGCGCTGCCGGTCAGGATCTCGATGCGGTCGATCATGCCCAGCGGGATGTTGGAAATGTCGGTGAAGTTGCTGCGGCCCTTGAACGGCATCGGGAAGTCGGCGATGCGGCGGCCGTTGACCAGCACCAGGGTGTGGTTGGGGCCGAGCCCGCGCAGGTCCACCTGCTGCGCGCCGGGCGAGAAGTCCGCGCCGCTGGCCGACTGCGGACTCTGCGTCTCGCCACCGTTCTGGGTCATCGCGCGCAGCACGTCCGGCACCGAGGTGAAGCCGTTGGCCTTGATCTGCTCGGCGCCGATCACGCTGATCGGTGCCGGGCCTTCCACCTGCGTGCGCGGGATGCGCGAACCGGTGACGCGCAGGGTGTCCAGTTGCGCCACCGGGGCGTCAGGTACCGCTGCAGGCGTCGGCGTGGCGACACGGGCCGCCGCTGGCGCGCGCGCCGGAGCCGGCGCCTGACGCCGCACCAGCCACGCGCCGGAGGCGTCGCGCTCGGCGACGAAGCCGCTGCCGCGCAGTACCTGCTGCAGCGCCTGCGTCGTGTCCAACTGGCCGTGCGCGCCGCCGCTGCGGGCCTGGCCGAGTTGATCGGCGCGGTAGATCAGTTGCACGCCGGATTGCCGCGCCAAGGCATCCAGCGCCGCACGCAGCGGGCCGGCGGGGATGTCCACCGTGCCGGTGGCGGCCACGGCAGCGGGTTGCGCCTGCGCCGCGCAGGCGCTCGCACAGGCCATGCTCAGCAGCAGGGCACGCATCGGATACCGCATCGAGTTTTCTCCCCCAAACGGGCGCGGAGCGCGCCTTCGTAGCTCCAGGACGAACGAGACCGGCAAATCCCCCCGCCCTCGCGCACGCCGGCGCGGGCGGCTTACCGGCTGTGCAACAGCACCGTGTCGCCGCGGCGCTCGGCGCGGATCGGGAAGCCCTGTTCGAGCAGGCGCACGAAGGCGTCGACGTTGGACCAGCGCACGTTGCCGCCGACCCGCAGCGCCGCGGCGCCGGCATCGGCGACCTGCAGCTTGATCGTGTTGTAGCGGTTGAACTCGGCCACCGCCGCCTGTAGCGGGGTGTCGTCGAAACTCAGGTAGCCGCTGCGCCAGTCCAGCGCGCGCTCGGCCTCGGCCAGCGCCACCCGGCGCACCAGCACCCCGTGCGGGCCGGCCTGGGCGATGCTGCCGGCAGGCAGCAGCAACGGCGGTGCGTGCGGTGCATCGGCCGACTCCAGCCGCACCGTGCCTTCGGTGACCACCACGCGCAGCGCGTCGGCGTCGCGGCGCACCGCGAAGCGCGTGCCCACCGCCACCACCTGGCGCGCGCCGCTGGCGACCACGAACGGCCGGCCCGGGTCCTTGCTCACCGCGAAGAACGCTTCGCCGCGCTGCAGGTCGATATGCCGCTGCGCGCGCGACAGCGCCACGGCGATGCGGCTGTCGCTGCTCAGCGTGGCCTGCGAGCCGTCGGCCAGGGCCACCGGCCGCAACTGCCCGGTGACGCTGGCGTAGGCGGTCGGCACCGGTTCGACGGCATGGCGCCAGACCAGGGACAGCACCGCGGCACCGAGCAGCGTCGCCGCCAGCGCGGCCGGCCAGCGCCGCCGCGGGCGCGCGGGCGAACGTGGGGCGAAGCGCAGGTCGCGCAGATCGGGAGTGGCCGCTGCCGCCGCGGCCGGCGCCGCCGTGCTACGGCCGCCCAGGCCCTGCCAGCGGCCGCGTTCGGGCACCTGCCCGTCGCGTTGGCCTGCGCCCAGCGCCTGCAGGCGCCCGCTTTCCTGCCAGGCCGCCTGCAGGCGCAGGAACGCCACCCGGTGCGCGGTGGCCGCGGCCAGCCACGCGTCCAGGCGCGCCTGCCGTGCGTCGGTCCAGTCGCCGCGGTCGCGCCGCGCCAGCCAGGCCGCCGCACGCGCCTCAATCCACTTGCTGTCCATCGCGTGCGCGCGCCTGCAACGGCGCCGCCGGCGCCGCCGCGCCCTCGTCGCCATGGAAATGATCGGCCAGCAAGCGCATGCCCCGGGCCACCTGCTTCTCCACGCTCTTCTCGCTGATCCCCAGGCGCACGGCCACCTCCTTCTGCGGCAGTTCCTCGACCCGCCGCAACCAGACCACGCTGCGGCAGCGGTCCGGCAAGCGATCGAAGGCCGCGGCCAGCCGGCCCAGCACCTGGCGTCCGCCGCACCAGCGTTCCGGCGACAGCTCATCTACCAGGACGTGCATCGACTCCAGATCCCCCACCGCCTCGATCGACACCACCCGATTGCGGCGCAGGCGGTCGGTCATCAGGTGCCGCGCGGTGGCGAACAGGAACGACTTGGGCAGGCTCGGCCGGGACTTGCCCGCAGCCTCGTAGACGCGCACATAGATCTCCTGGCGCAGGTCGTGCCATTCCTCGCGATGCGGCCAGCAGCGCCGCAGGTAGCCGCTGAGCGCCTGCTCGTGGACCAGGATTTCTTGGACGAACCAATCGTCGAGGGAAGCGGACATGGATCCCACATTAGCCGATCGCCGGCAGCTGCGGGCAAGTGCCGCGCAGGCGAACGTGGGAGGGTGGCGGTGGCGGGGGGAAACCGTGCCGCCGTTCGTCCCCTCTCAGCAGCGAGCCGCACGCTCGCCTGCCCGTCCCGTTCCCGAGGAGATCCGCATGACCCGTTCCGTCGGCCTGTTCCGGCCCTGGCTCTCCCTGCTGCTGGGCCTGTGCCTGGCCACGCCCGCCGTCGCGCGCGAGTACCGCCAGTACCTGGTCGGCGACCCGGCCGCGCCCACGCCCGGTCCGGTGTCGCCCGGCCTGCTGCTGATGGGCGGCGGCGACCGCAACTATGACGCGCTGCGCTGGTTCCTGGCCAAGGCCGGGCACGGCCACGTGGTGGTGCTGCGCGCCTCGCAGGCGGGCGAGGTAGGCGAGGAGTTCTACCGCAAGGTCGGCGGCGTGGCCTCGGTGGAGACCTTCGTGTTCAGCGGCCGCGGCGCCTCCAGCGATCCGGCACTGCTGCGCGCGCTGGCGCGCGCCGATGGTATCTTCATCGCCGGAGGCGACCAATCGCGCTACGTGCGCTATTGGAAGAACACGCCGGTGGCCGACGCGCTGGACGCGCACGTGCGCGCCGGCAAGCCGCTGGGCGGCACCAGCGCCGGCCTGGCGATGCTCGGCGAGTATCTGTACGGTTCGATGGACGGCGGCAGCATCACCAGCCCGGCGGCGCTGGCCGATCCGCTGGGGCCGGCGGTCACCCTCGAGACCGACTTCCTGCACCTGGACCTGCTCAAGCGGGTCATCACCGACACCCACTTCCGCGAGCGCGACCGCCTCGGCCGCCTGTTCGCGTTCCGCGCCAAGGCCGCCACGCTGGCGCCGAAGGGAGAACCGCTGATCGGCCTGGGCGTGGACGAGAGCGCCGCGGTGGCGGTGGAGGGCGACGGCACCGCGCGCGTCTATGCCACCGATCCGCAGGCCGTGGCCACCGTGGTCGCCGGGCCGTTGCAACCGCCCACCCCGGCCGGGCAGCCGCTGCAGGCCGCCCGCATCGAGACCGTTGGCGTCGGCCCCGGCTCCACCCTGCACCTGCCCGACGGCCGCGTCGACGCGCCGGTGTTCCACCGCTACTACGCCGTGCAGGACGGGCGCATGCGCGAGATTCCTGCCACCACGCTGGTGATCCATGGCGGTGCCGGTGTCGAGCGCGCCAGCAGCAGCGCCGCCGACCTGGCCGAGGCGCGCGCGGCGATGGAGCAGGCGTTGCGCACCGGGCAGGCGCTGCTGGCGCAGGGCAAGCCGGCCGTGGATGCGGTGGCCGAGGCGATCACCGTGCTGGAGGACTCGCCGCAGTTCAACGCGGGCAAGGGCGCGGTGTTCACCCACGACGGCCGCAACGAACTGGACGCGGCGATCATGGACGGGCGCACCGGCAAGGCCGGCGCGGTGGCCGGCGTGCACCGGGTCAGGAACCCGATCGCACTGGCGCGCGCGGTGATGGAGCAGTCCGAGCACGTGATGCTGGTCGGCGATGGCGCCGAGGTCTTCGCAAAGCAGCACGGCATCGCCCTGGTCGATCCGTCCTACTTCCGCACCGAGAAGCGCTGGCAGCAACTGCAGCAGGCGCTGAAGGAAGAGGCCAACAAGCAGGCGCATGCCGACCTGGAGACCGCCAAGCACTTCGGTACGGTCGGCGCGCTGGCGCTGGACCTGCAGGGCAACCTGGCCGCCGGCACCTCCACCGGCGGCATGACCAACAAGCGCTACGGCCGCGTCGGCGACTCGCCGATCATCGGCGCCGGCACCTTCGCCGACAGCCGCTGCGCGGTGTCCGGCACCGGCTGGGGCGAGTTCTACATCCGCGCGGTGGCCGCCTACGACATCTGTGCGCGGGTGAAGTACGCCGGGCAGAGCCTGGCCGAGGCCGCCGATGCGGTGATCGACCAGCAGATCCCCAAGGCCGGCGGCGACGGCGGCGCCATCGCGCTGGGCGCCGACGGCAGCGTGGCCTTCCCGTTCAACACCGAGGGCATGTACCGCGGCTGGATCGGCGCCGACGGCGTGCCGCACGTGGCCATCTTCAAGGACGAGGCGCTGCCGCTGCCCGGCGGGCAGTGAGGGGTGCTCCCGGGCCGGCGGTGCCGCCGGCCCGGGCGCGTGCGTGGTCCATCCGGCCCGGTGCGTCCCACCGCGGCCAGCCCGCCGATGCAGCGGCGGGCTGGCCGCGCCCGGCGATCTGTACGCCGGCTGGCTGCCGCGCCGGGCCGAGCCAATGGCACATGCCGCTGCCATCCAAACCCGGTAACGTGCACGGCTGTCTTGGCCCCAGGTCCTCCCAGGAGTTCCACCTCATGTCGCGTAACGTCGTTCTGGCCGCTGCCATCAGCTTGGCGCTGGCCGCCTGTTCCGGTAAGGAGTCCACCCCCGTGCCCGCCGCCCCCGCTGCTCCGGCCGCCGCGCAGCCCGCCGCCGCCACCAACCCGCTGCTGACCCCCAGCACGCTGCCGTTCCAGGCGCCGCCGTTCGACAAGATCAAGGACAGCGACTACCTGCCGGCGTTCGAAGAAGGCATGAAGCAGCACCTGGCCGAGATCCGCAAGATCGCCGACAACCCGGAGCCGGCCACCTTCGCCAACACCCTCGAAGCGATGGAGCGCAGCGGCGAGACCCTGACCCGCGTGTCGCGCATCTTCTTCGGCCTGGTGCAGGCCGATACCAACGATGCCCGCCAGAAGATCCAGGAAGAGATCGCGCCCAAGCTGGCCGCGCACCAGGACGAGATCAGCCTGGATCCCAAGCTGTTCGCGCGCATCAAGAGCCTGTACGACCAGCGCGACACGCTGAACCTGGACCCGGAGCAGAAGCGCCTGGTCGAGTACGAATACCAGGAGTTCGTGCGCGCCGGCGCGCAGCTGTCCGACGCCGACAAGGCCACCCTGCGCAAGCTCAACGTCGAAGAGACCACCCTGGCCACGCAGTTCCACACCAAGCTGGTCGCGGCCACCGCCGCCGGCGCGGTGGTGGTGGACGACAAGGCCAAGCTCGACGGCCTGTCCGACGGCGACATCGCCTCGGCGTCGCAGGACGCCACCGCGCGCAAGCTCGACGGCAAGTACCTGCTGGCCCTGCAGAACACCACCCAGCAGCCGGTGCTGGCCTCGCTGAAGGACCGCGACCTGCGCCAGCAGGTGATGGCCGCTTCGCAGTCGCGCGCCGAGAAGGGCGATGCCAACGACACCCGCCAGACCGTGCAGCGCCTGGCGCAGCTGCGCGCACAGAAGGCCAAGCTGCTCGGCTTCGACAGCTACGCCGCCTACAGCCTCAGCGACCAGATGGCCAAGACCCCGGCCGCTGCGCTGAAGCTGCTCACCGACACCGTGCCCGCCGCCACCGCCAAGGCGCGCAGCGAAGCGGCCGAGATGCAGAAGGTGATCGACGCCCAGAAGGGCGGCTTCAAGCTCACCGCCGCCGACTGGGACTTCTACGCCGAGCAGGTGCGCAAGGCCAAGTACGACCTCGACGAAGCGCAGATCAAGCCGTACTTCGAACTGGACAACGTGCTGCAGAACGGCGTCTTCTACGCCGCCAACCAGCTGTACGGCCTCACCTTCAAGGAGCGCACCGACATCCCCACCTACCACGACGGGATGAAGGTCTATGAAGTGTTCGACAAGGACGGCAAGTCGCTGGCGCTGTTCTACACCGACTACTTCAAGCGCGACAGCAAGTCCGGCGGCGCCTGGATGGACGAGTTCGTCGGCCAGAACGGCCTGACCGGCACCAAGCCGGTGGTCTACAACGTCTGCAACTTCACCAAGCCCGCCCCGGGCCAGCCGGCGCTGCTGAGCTTCGACGACGTCACCACCATGTTCCACGAGTTCGGCCATGCGCTGCACGGCATGTTCTCCAACGTGAAGTACCCGACCCTGGCCGGCACCGCCACCTCGCGCGACTTCGTCGAGTTCCCCTCGCAGTTCAACGAGCACTGGGCGTCGGATCCGAAGGTGTTCGCGCACTACGCCAAGCACTACCAGACCGGCGAGGCGATGCCGGCCGACCTGGTGGAGAAGATCAAGAAGTCGCGCACCTTCAACCAGGGCTACGCCACCACCGAATACCTGTCGGCGGCGCTGCTCGACCTGTCCTGGCACACCCTGCCGGCCGACGCGCCGCTGCAGGACGTGGACAAGTACGAGGCCGACTCGCTGAAGAAGTACAAGGTGGACCTGCCGGAAGTGCCGCCGCGCTACCGCACCACCTATTTCGACCACATCTGGGGCGGCGGCTACTCGGCCGGCTACTACGCCTACTTCTGGTCGGAAGTGCTCGACGACGACGCGTTCCAGTGGTTCAAGGAACACGGCGGCCTGACCCGCGCCAACGGCGACATCTTCCGCGACAAGATCCTCTCGCGCGGCAACACCGTCGACCTGGCCACCCTGTACCGCGACTTCCGCGGCAAGGACCCCAGCGTCGAGCCGCTGTTGGAAAACCGCGGTTTGAAGAACTGATCGGGGCTACGCCGGTCATGGTGATCGAGAACGGGATGGCCTTGGCCATCCCGTTTTTGTTGGGGTGCACTTTCGCAGCGGAAATCGTCAGGTGCGTTCCCGCGCCGGCGCTGGCAATTGCCGTTGGGAAAGGCATGCTTGAGCGTCTGCGTGGCGTGTCTCGACAGATGCGGCATGCTTGCCGCTGAGTCATCCATCTGACGTCAGGAGTATCGAAGCATGATGTTTGTCATGGCGCTCCTGATGGGTGCGGCGACGGGGCCTGCGCATTTCAGCGCATCGCGGCCGCAAAGCTTTTCCAACGTGTGCCGCGTCGAGGAAGAGGGAGAGCTGCTGGGGACGATGCTCTGGATCCTGCCTGCGGTTGACGGCACACGGCTCCTGGTCCAGCGCTACGAGGCAGGGCCTTTGGCCCCGCGCTTGCTTTCCGCGCGTGTCGAGGGTGACCGGATCGTGGCGCACTCCGACCACAACGAGCCGCTCTACGCCGTGCGTCGCGACGGCAAAGGTGCGCGGATCACGTATCTCGATGGCGAAGAGGGGCGCGACGGCGGGCATGAAGAAAGACTCTCTCCCGTCCTCATCTTGGGTGAATTTCCGAACTGCAAATGAGTTGCCGTGCGCATGGCGTCTGCACGCGTCTGTGCCGGGCGACGCCATGTCTTTCGTCACTGGCCCTCGAGCCGCCGAGCGCGCACTGTCGCGATGACATGTCCCGTGCCGCCCTCGCTCATCCCAGGTGCCCCATGACCCACGCCGATCCGCATGCCACCCGCCTGCAGCGCGCCGCGCGCTGGACCCGCAAGGAACTGGTGCCGATGGCGGTGATGCTGGTGCTGCTCACCGCCGCGCGGTCGTCCTTCGCCAATCACTACGTGGTGCCCTCCGGCTCGATGCAGCCGACGCTGCAGCCCGGTGATCGTGTTGCCGTGGACATGAGCGCCTACGGGCTGCGCGTGCCGTTCACCGAGTACCGCGTGCTCGAACGCGGCCGGCCGCAGCGCGGTGACGTGGCGGTGTTCGATTCGCCGCACGACGGCACCCGCCTGATCAAGCGCGTGGTGGCGGTGGCGGGCGACCGTGTGGATGTGCGCGATGGCCATCTCTCCATCAATGGCCAGCCGCTGCAGGTGGGCGCCGCGGGCGATGCCGAGCGGTTCGGTGCGCGCATTGCGCGGCTGGATCTGGACGCGGGCGGTGGCCCGGACCTGCACGACGTGCGGGTGCCGCCCGGCAAGCTGCTGGTCATGGGCGACCATCGCGGCGACAGTTTCGATGGCCGCTATTTCGGCTTCGTCGATGCCGATAGCGTCTATGGCAAGGCGCTGGCGGTGTTCTACCGACGCGGCGAGGGATTGGAGTGGACGCGTCTGTAAGGCACCGCTCGCAACGACGCGACGTGATCCGTAGGAGCGGCTTCAGCCGCGACGCGCGATCCCGGTAACGCCTGTCGCGGCTGAAGCCGCTCCTACGGAGGCAATGTGCTGGTGCCGCTGTGCAGTCAGAACGCCACGCCGGCCAGCGTGCACGCCACCTCCCACAACCGCGCGGCCACCTGCGGGTCGCGCGCCTGCCGGGCGATCCTGGCCGGGGCCGGGTCGCCTTTCAGCTCGAACGGGCCGTCGGGCCCGTAGTACCCGCCGGGCTGGGCGTTTGGCGAGGTGGCGACGTAGAGGGTGGGCAGGGCGCCGGCGGCGGCGGAATGGCTGATCCACGGTGCGAGCCACTGGGTCGCTGCGCCGATCGCGGTGCGGCGACCGTCGACCGCCGGGCCATTGGCGATCAGCGCGGTCTGCGCAATGCCGGGATGCGCGGCGAGCGCGCACACGCCCCAGCCCTGCGCGTCGCTGCGCCGCTGCAGTTCCAGCGAGAAGATCAGCATCGCCAGCTTGGACTGCCCGTAGGCCTTCCATGGACGGTACGGGCGTTCGCATTGCAGGTCGTCGAAGTCAATGCGGCCCTGGCGGTGCGCCAGGCTCGACAGGTTCACCACGCGTGCGCCCGGCGCGGCGCGCAGCAGCGGCAACAGGCGCGCGGTCAGCGCGAAGTGGCCGAGGTAGTTGCTGCCGAACTGCAGTTCCAGGCCGTCGGCAGTGGTCTGCCGCTGCGGCGGCGCCATCACCCCGGCGTTGTTGATCAGCAGATCCAGCCGCGGGGAGCGCGCCGCGATGCGCTCGGCGAAGGCGGCCACCGACGCGAGTTGTGCCAGGTCCAGGGCTTCCACGCGCACGTCGGCCGCCGGATGTGCGGCCAGGATCGCCTGCCGCGCAGTCTCGGCCTTGCCCGGGTTACGCGCCGCCAGCACCACGCTGGCGCCCGCGCCGGCCAGGGCCAGGGCGGTTTCGTAGCCGAGTCCGCCAGGGCTGGCGCCGGTGACGATGGCGATCTTGTCGCGCAGCGACGGCAGGTCGGCCAGGGTCCAGCGGCTCACGGCGCCACCGCCTGCGCCAGTGCGCGCCACCAGCGCTCGCCGCTTGCCGGCTGCGTCAGGTCGACGCGCTCGCCCATGCGCGGCGTGGCCAGCGCCACGCCAGCGGCATCGGCCAGCGCCGCGAGGCGTTCGAAGGGTTCGTGCCAGGCATGCATCGCCAGGTCGAAGGTGCCGTTGTGGATCGGCAGCAGCGTGCGTCCCCCGATGTCCAGGTGCGCCTGCAGGGTCTGCTCCGGCTGCATGTGCACGTGCGGCCAGTCGACGTCGTAGGCGCCGTTTTCGATCAGGCTCACGTCGAAGGGCCCCAGCCGCTCGCCGATCGCCTTGAAGCCGTCGGAGTAGCCGCCGTCGCCGCTGAAGAACAGCTTCAGCTCGGGCGTCTCGATCGCCCACGAGCACCACAGCCGGCGCCCGCGATCGAACATGCCGCGGCCGGAGAAGTGCTGCGCCGGGGTGGCGGTCAGCGTCACGCCGTCCACCATGGTCGACTGCCACCAGTCCAGTTGCCGGATCCTGTCCGCGGCCACGCCCCAGCGCTGCAGCAGGTCGCCCACGCCCAGCGGCGTCACGAAGGTCCCGACACGCTCGGCCAGGCGGCGGATGCTGGCCCGGTCCAGGTGGTCGTAGTGATCGTGCGAGAGGATCACCCCGGCGATCGGCGGCAACGCGTCCAGCGCGATCGGCGGTGCGTGGAAGCGGCGTGGGCCGGCGAACGGAAACGGCGAGGCGCGTTCGGAAAACACCGGGTCGGTGAGCCACAAACGCTCGCGCAGCTTGAGCAATACCGTGGAATGCCCGAGCCGGTACAGGCTGCGGTCGGGCGCCGCCAGCAACTGAGCGGCGGTCAGCGGCAGCACCGGCAGCGGCTGCGCGGGCACCGCCTCGGGCGACTTGCGTGTCAACAGATGCCACATGATCCGCAGGGTCCCGGCCAGGCCGGGCGCGCCGCTGGTGCCCGGGGTGGCGTTGCGGAAGCGGCCGTGGCGATACTGCGGCGACTCCCGATACGAGGGCGGAACAGGGGACAGCGAGGAAGCGGACGCGGACATGGCGGCAATCCTTGGAAGACGATCTGGCACGAGAATTACACTACACAGTGTAGTTTCCTTTTCGTGAAAGTAAACTGCGCGGTGTAACATGCGCCCATGGCTTCTCTTTCCACGCCCGCATCGGCACGGCTGACCGAGCGCAAGCGCCAGGCGATCCTGGAGGCGGCGATCGCCGAGTTCCGCGGCCATGGCTTCGAGGCCACCAGCATGGACCGCATCGCGGCCAGCGCCGGCGTGTCCAAGCGCACCGTCTACAACCATTTCCCCAGCAAGGACGCGCTGTTCGACGAGATCCTGGTGCAGCTCTGGCAGCGCAGCCTGGACACCGTCGGCGTGCCGTACGACCCGCAGCAGCCGCTGCGCGCGCAGTTGCTGCAGTTGCTGGAGCAGAAGCTGCGGTTGTTCGACGATCCGGCCTTTCTCGACTTGTCGCGGATGGCGATGGTCGAGGGCATGCGCGCCCCCGAGCGTGCGCGCGATCTGGTCGCGCGCCTGGGCAGCAAGGAGGAGGGCACCCTGGTGTGGCTGCGTGCGGCGCTGGCCGATGGGCGGCTCAGGCCCATGCAGCCGGAGTTCGCCGCGCAGCAACTGCAGGCGCTGATCAAGGGCCTGGCATTCTGGCCGCAGATGAGCATGGGCCAGCCGCCGCTCAGCCCTGAGCAGCAGGCCCAGGTCGCCGCGTCGGCGACGGACATGTTCCTGGGGCATTACGCGCGGGATCCGGACTAGCCCGTCCGCGTCACCGCGCGTGCGCCGCGGGTATCAGCCCTCGCACCACACCGCCAGTTCGTAGCCGTCGCGGTCGGCGAAGTGGAAGCGGCGTCCGCCGGGGAAGGCGAACACGGGGCGCACGATGCGGCCGCCAGCGGCCTCGATGCGCGCCTGGGTGGCGGCCAGGTCGTTGGAGGACAGCACCACCAGGGCGCCGCCGGGCTGTGGCGTGCCGTGGAAGAAGCCGCCGCTCAGGCGGCCGTCGCGGAACTCGCAGTAGTCCGGGCCGTAGTCCTGGAAGGTCCAGTCGAAGGCCTGGCCGTAGAAGGCTTTGGCCGCGGCGATCGAGGCGACGGCGAATTCGAGATAGTCGATGCGGTGATGCTGCTCGGCGCGGGACATGGGCGGCTCCTGTGGAAGAGCCGGCAGTGTCCTTCATTCGGGCGGCGCCGGCTTGGCGAAAACGGTCAGCGGGTTGGCCGTCGCGCTCGACGGTTCCGGGGTGGCGGTGCCCGCGCGTCGGTTGTATGCCACGCCGATCTTCCGCCGTGCGGTTCTTGCCGACTTCTAAAAGATCATGGCCTGGGAAATCCGGTCGTTTCGGTGGCTGATCTCGACGCACGGGTCGATGGCGGCCTGATCGGTGCGAGGTTGAACAGGGTCGACGCTGCGCCGGCGGCGATCGCGGTCGATTTGCACGAAGACCTGTACCGCCTTCACTTCGCCGGCAGCGTGCGCACGAAGGCGATGGCCTCGCGCAGCAGGCGCGCAGCGAGCGCGTCGCCGGCGAAGGTCTCCGGCGCGACCCGGACCCAGCCGGCCATCGCCCGGCCGCGCGACAGCATCGGCGCGATCCCGGGCAGCGCCAGCGCCCACGCGTCGTGACCCTTGCCGAGCCGCACCAGCACGCCGTCGTCGCGCGCGCCGCACAGCAGATGGCCGTGCAGCAGCCAGGCCCAGCCACCGAACATCGGTTTCTCGGTCAGCCCGCGCTGCGCGCCGAGTGTGTCGCGCAGCATGTGTTCCAAGCCTGCATCTCTGGCCATGTGTCACCTGGGTCTTCGCACCTGGCGGCACGTTAGCAAACGGCGCCACACCACAGCCTGCACTCGATGCAGCGCGGCGTCGGCGTGCAGGCGAGCCGGCCCGTATCACGCGTTTTTGCCGCAATCCAAGCGGATGCAGGTGCAGCGCCCTGTAGGAGCGGCTTCAGCCGCGACAGGCGGTCACGATAATGCCTGTCGCGGCTGAAGCCGCCCCTACAGCGGGCAACGCCGCGCCTTCCGTGGCTAGCAGCGGCGTACCGTTGTCGCAGACCCTGTCAGCGTGCGTGCCGCTGCACAAGTTCGCGCGGGCTCAGCCCGGTCAGTTGCCGGCTGTCGCGCACCAGATGCGGCGCGTCGCCATAGCCGGCCTCGAGCGCCGCCGCGGTCAGGCTGGGATGCCGGCCGGCCAGGCCCAGGAAGCGTTGCAGGCGCAGGATGCGCTCCAGGGTCTTGGCGCCGTAGCCGAACGCGTCATGGCTGCGCCGGCGCAGCGTGCGCTCGCTGACGCCCAGCGTGTTGGTCAGTGCAGCCAGTCGCGGTGGCGCGGTGCCGGCGAGCTGCGCGAACAGCCAGACCATTGCAGGATCGGCCTGCAGCGGCCGGCTCGCGCAAAGCGCGTGCAAGGCCGCCAGCGGATCGGCGGCATCCTCCAGACGCGACTGCCAGTCGCGGCCGCGCACGCCCCACAGCGCGTCCAGCGGCACGCGCTGGTCGGCGACGGCATGCAACGGCACGCCGAGCAGGCTGGTGCCGGCCCCGGCTGCCAGGCGTACGCCGGTGAGTACGCTGCCTGGCGCCAACATGGCCTCGGTGGCGCGCCGATCCGGTCCGGCCACGAACAGCGAGCGACCGTCCCAGATCAGGTCGACGCAGCCGTCGGGCAGCACCTGCGTGGCGGCAGCGTCGGCGTCGCCCTGACGGAATCGCCAACTGCAGCGCAGGCGGTCGCGCAGCGCCGCTGGCGCATCGCATTCGGCATAGCGGGAGGGCAGGGACATGCGGCGGCAAGGCGACGGGAGCAGCCGCCACGGTAGCAGGCCGCGTCGTCGCGCAGGCATGGCCGCGCCGGCGCGACGCGCGCTGCACCAGCACCGCCGCCGCGCCGGCGGATCAGACGCCGCTGCGTGGCGCCGGCGCCAGGTGCGCGACGAACCAGTCGCGTGCGGCGCCGCTGGAGACCTCGAACTGTTCGACGTACGGCACGAAGTGGCCGCCGCGCAGCATCAGCAACTGCTTCGGTTCCAGCGCCTGCGCGTAGGCTTGCAGTTGGAAGTCGGTGCCGGAGATGTAGTCGCGGTCGGCGACGATCATCAGCAACGGAGTCGGGCTGATCGCCGCGGCGAAGATCGCCGGCTCGTAGCCGCGGCTCCACTCCGCCGAGCGCAGGGTGGTCCAGTTGCGCCAGTTCGGTGCGATCGCACCGGCGCCCTCGAAGAAGGCGCGCGCGTCGTCGCTGGGAAAGAGCGCGTCCGCGGCACCGACCACGGCCTTGCGTGCGGGCTCGCCACCGCGCAACACCGACAGGCGATCCGCGGCGAACGCGGCCTGCAGGGCCTCGGCGCGCTCGTAGCTGCCGCGGCGCAGCCCGTTGCGATAGCCGGCCAGGCCGGGCACCTGCGCGACCACCGCCTTGACCCGCCGATCGGTGGCCGCGACCTGCATGGCGTGCGCGCCGCTGTAGCTGGTGCCCCACACGCCGAGGCGCATCGGGTCGATGCCGTCCAGGCTGCCGGCATAGGTGATGGCGTGGCGGCAATCCTCGATCTGGCGCCAGGGATCGATCTCCTGCCGTGGGGTGCCGTCGCTGTCGCCGAAGCCGCGGTGGTCGTACACCAGCACAGCCAGGCCGGCGGCGGCGAACACCTCGGCATAGCGATCCAGGTACGCCTCCTTGACCAGCGACCAGCCGTGCGCCATCACCACGATCGGCGCGGGCGTGGCGGTGGTTGGCGTGGGCCGGTACAGCCAGCCACGCAGGGTGACGCCGTCGGCGTCGAAGGCGATGTCGGCGCGGGAATGGGAATGCATCGGACAGGCTCCTGTGCAGGGCCGCGGTGCCGCGGCGGGGCACTCACCATGCACGCGCACCGCTGCAATCCGGCATTGCGTAAACTGCAACGATGCACGATTTCGAACGGATATTCGGCCAGTTGCAGGCGTTCCTAGACGTGGTCGAGGCGGGCAGCCTGTCCGCCGCGGCGCGTCATCGCGGCGTCGCCACGTCCTCGCTCAGTCGCAGCCTGGATGCGCTGGAAAAGGCGCTGGGCACGCAGCTGCTGATCCGTTCCAGCCGCAGCCTGAGCCTCACCGAGGCCGGACGCGTGCTGCAGGCGCGTGCCGCCGCGCTGCTCGGCGGCCTGGCCGAGACGCGCGCGGAACTGGCGCAGCTGCAGGGCGAGGTGGCAGGCACCTTGCGCTTGAGCTGCCTGCCGTCGTTCGGCCGCACGCAACTGATGCCGTTGCTGGCGGCGCTGTCGCGGCGGCACCCGCAGTTGCACGTCGACCTGGACCTGGTGGAGCGGTTCGACATCCCGCTGCGCAGGCGCCTGGATGCGGTGATCCGGCTCGGCCCGGACCCGGCGCCGGCCGGCGCGCTGCGGCTGGCCCCGTTGCGGCGGGTGGTCTGCGCCAGTCCCGCCTATCTGCATGGCGCCGGGCCGGTCGACCGCTTGCCGGCGCTGGCCACGCACGCGTTGCTGGACAAGCGCCACGACGACACGGTCATCAGTTGGCGGCATGTGCTCGGCGCGGACGTGGCGCTGCCGCCGCGACGGCTGCGCTGCGACGATCTGGAAACCCTGCGCCTGGCCGCGCTGGATGGCCTGGGCGTGGCCTGCCTGCCGACCTGGCTGGTCGGCGAGGACCTGCGCCGGCATCGCCTGCGTGCGCTGTTCCACGAGGCGGCGTTGCCGTCCGGGCCGCAGCAATGGCTGTGGCTGGTGCCGAGCCAGACGCCGCTGCCGGCGCGGGTGGCGCGATTGGCGCATGTGCTGCGGCAGGCGATCGGCCAGCCGCCGCACTGGGATCGCCCAGGCTGAGTGGCGCGATGTCGGCGGCGGCGTGCGCCGCCGCGCTCAGCGCTCCGACGGCCCGCTCTCGTCGTAGCCGCGCGGGGTGAACAGGTCCGGCTGGATCAGTTCGATGAAGGCGCGTGCCTGCGGCGACAGGTACTTGCCCTTGCGCACCACCACGCCATAGCTGCGCGCCGGGAAGTAGTCGCCCAGCGCGCGGGTGGCCAGGCGCGCGCGGTCGGCGTCGGTGAGGCAGATCGAACTGACGATGGACACGCCCATGCCCATCGCCACGTACTGCTTGATCACCTCCCAGCCGCCCACTTCCAGGGCGACGGTGTAGGGCACGCGCGCCTGCTGGAACACCAGGTCGACCAGGCGGTAGGTGACCTGGCGCCGCGGCGGCAGGATCAGCGGGTAGGGCGACAGGTCTTCCAGCGCCAGCGTCGGCTTGCGGGCCAGCGGGTGGTCGTGCGGGGCGATCAGCAGCTGTTCGAAGCGGTACACCGGGGCGTAGCTGAGGTCGGCCGGCACGTCGAGCATGGAGCCGACCGCCAGGTCCACCGCGTCCTCGCGCAGCAGATCGGTGCCGTCGGCGCTGATCGCGTTGTGCAGGGTCAGCCGCACCTGTGGGTGGCGGGCACGGAAGGCTTCCACGATCTTCGGCAGCAGATAGAGGATGGTGGAACTGTTGGCGGCCACGTTGAGCTCGCCGGCGTCCAGCCCGCGCGCCTTCTCGCGGAAGTCCGCCTCCAGCCGGTCCAGGCTCTCCACCAGCGGCTGTGCCATCTCGTACAGCAACTGGCCCTCGCGGCTGGGCACCAGGCGGCGGCCGCTGCGCTCGAACAGCACCACTCCCAGCTCCCGTTCCAGCGCCTGCAACTGCAGGGTCACCGCCGGCTGGCTGACGAACAAGGCCTCCGCCGCCCGCGACACCGCCCCCAGGCGCACCGTCTGGCAGAACGCGCGCAGGGGTTTGAGCCGGTCGGATTTGTAAGGAAATCGAGGGGTTGCAGCGCTGCCCGTGGCCATGACGTGACGGATATAAGGCTGACTTATATAAAGCATTGACAAAACTGCTTTGTCAAATACATGCGGTGGCAGCACGGTGGAGCCCCGGAAACATCGAGGAATCCCCACATGTCCGCCCCCGCTTTCGCTGCCGTTCCCGACCCGTCCACGCGCTCCACGCCGGGCATCGCGCTCACCGCCTCGCTGGCCGGCCAGGACGCCCTGCTGCCGCCGCCGCTGCTCGGCCTGCTGGTGTCGCTGCACCGGGCGATCGAGCCGGAGCGCCAGGCGCGGCTGGCGGCGCGGCGCGAGCGCCAGGCCTTCTTCGACGCGGGCGGCCTGCCGGACTTCCGCGACGACACCCGCGCGATCCGCGAGGGCGACTGGCAGGTGGCGCCGCTGCCCGAGGCGCTGCAGGACCGCCGGGTCGAGATCACCGGCCCGACCGATCCGAAGATGGTCATCAATGCGCTGAACTCCGGCGCCAAGGTGTACATGGCCGACTTCGAGGACTCGACCGCGCCGACCTGGCGCAACCTGGTCGCGGGCCAGCGCGCCCTGGCCGAGGCGGTGGCCGGGACCCTGACCTTCACCGCGCCGGCCGCGCGCGACGGCACCCCGGGCAAGCGCTACGCGCTGCGCCCCTACGAGGAACAGGCGGTGCTGATCGTGCGCCCGCGCGGCTGGCACCTGGACGAGAAGCACGTGCTGGTCGACGGGCAGCCGCTGGCCGGCGGCCTGTTCGACGCGGCGCTGTTCGCCTTCCACAACGGCCGCGCGCTGCAGGCCAAGGACCGCGGCCCGTACCTGTACCTGCCCAAGCTGCAGTCGATGGAGGAGGCGGCGCTGTGGGAAACCGCGCTGGCCCACATCGAGGACATGCTCGGCCTGCCGCAGGGCCAGATCAAGGTCACCGTGCTGATCGAGACGCTGCCGGCGGTGTTCGAGATGGACGAGATCCTGCACGCGCTGCGCGGGCGCATCGTCGGCCTGAACTGCGGCCGCTGGGACTACATCTTTTCCTACCTGAAGACCTTCCGCCGGCATCCGGACCGGGTGCTGCCCGAGCGCGGCCAGGTGACCATGACCCAGCCGTTCCTGAAGGCCTACTCGGAACTGCTGATCCGCACCTGCCACCGCCGCGGCGCGCACGCGATGGGTGGCATGGCCGCGCAGATCCCGATCAGCCACGACGAGGCGGCCAACGAGCAGGCGATGGCGCGGGTGCGCGCGGACAAGCTGCGCGAAGTCACCGCCGGCCACGACGGCACCTGGGTGGCGCACCCGGCGCTGATCCCGATCGCCCGCGCCGTGTTCGACGAGCACATGCGCACGCCCAACCAGCACGCGGTGCGCCGCGAGGACGTGCAGGCCGACCGCGACACGCTGATCGCCCCGTCCGCCGGCACCATCACCCGCGCCGGCTTCGAGGGCAACATCGAAGTGTGCGTGCGCTACCTGGCGGCGTGGCTGGACGGCAACGGCTGCGTGCCGATCCACCACCTGATGGAGGACGCCGCCACCGCCGAGATCAGCCGCAGCCAGCTGTGGCAGTGGCTGCACGTGGGCGGCCTGCACCTGGACGACGGCACCGCCATCGACTTCGCCCTGTTCGACGCCTGCCTGCGGCAACTGCCGGCGCGGCTGGGCGAGCGCGCGCTGCTGCCGGGCGGGGCACGCGTGGACGAGGCCATCGCGCTGCTCGACCGGCTGACCCGCGACGAAGAACTGGCCGACTTCCTGACCTTGCCGGCCTATCAGTTGATTGATTGATGGGAAGCCGGGATTGGGGAATCGGGATTGGGGATTCGTGAAAGCGATGTCCCTGTCTCTGACCCCTTCCGTGCCTGGCAAGCCTTTAGCCAACCACCGCCCCACCGTTTCATCGCTGCATCCATTTCGAGGAGAACGCCAGATGAGCACCACGCTGCAGACCGCCGAACAGATCCAGCGCGACTGGGACACCGATCCGCGCTGGGCCGGGATTACCCGCAACTACACCGCCGCCGACGTGGTGCGCCTGCGCGGCACGGTGCACGTGGAGCATTCGCTGGCCCGGCTCGGTGCCGAGAAACTGTGGAAGTACCTGCACGAGAAGGACTTCGTCAACGCGCTGGGCGCGCTGACCGGCAACCAGGCGATGCAGCAGGTCAAGGCCGGGCTCAACGCCATCTACCTGTCCGGCTGGCAGGTGGCCGCCGACGCCAACCTGGCCGGGCAGATGTACCCGGATCAGTCGCTGTACCCGGCCGACTCGGTGCCGGCGGTGGTCAAGCGCATCAACAACACGCTGCTGCGTGCCGACCAATTGCACCACGCCGAGGGCAAGGACGAGATCGACTTCCTGCAGCCGATCGTGGCCGACGCCGAGGCCGGCTTCGGCGGCGTGCTCAACGCCTTCGAGCTGATGAAGGCGATGATCGAGGCCGGCGCCGCCGGCGTGCACTTCGAGGACCAACTGGCCTCGGTGAAGAAGTGCGGGCACATGGGCGGCAAGGTGCTGGTGCCGACCCGCGAGGCGATCGAGAAGTTGAACGCTGCGCGCCTGGCCGCCGACGTGATGGGCGTGCCGACCCTGCTGGTGGCGCGTACCGATGCCGAGGCCGCCGACCTGGTGACCAGCGACATCGACGCCAACGACCGCCCGTTCACCACCGGCGAGCGCACCGTCGAAGGCTTCTTCCGCACCCGCAAGGGCCTGGACCAGGCGATCAGCCGCGGCCTGGCGTATGCGCCCTACGCCGACCTGATCTGGTGCGAAACCGGCAAGCCGGACCTGGAGTTCGCGCGCAAGTTCGCCGAGGCCATCCATGCCAAGTTCCCCGGCAAGCTGCTGGCCTACAACTGCTCGCCCAGCTTCAACTGGAAGAAGAACCTGGACGACGCCACCATCGCCAAGTTCCAGCGCGAGATCGCCAGCTACGGCTACAAGTTCCAGTTCATCACCCTGGCCGGCTTCCACGCGCTGAACTACTCGATGTTCAATCTGGCGCACGGCTATGCGCGCCGGCAGATGAGCGCCTTCGTCGAGTTGCAGGAAGCCGAGTTCGCTGCCGCCGACCGTGGCTTCACCGCGGTCAAGCACCAGCGCGAGGTCGGCACCGGCTATTTCGATGCGGTGACCCAGGCGATCCAGCAGGGCCAGTCCTCGACCACCGCACTGACCGGCTCGACCGAGGAAGAGCAGTTCCATGGCGAGAAAGCGGCCTGACCTGCAGCCAGCCGCCTTCGATCGCCCCTCCCTGGCAGGAGGTGGGAAGCCCGGGTTCGCCCGGGCTTTTTTTTACGCGCTTTGCTGCCAAGGCGAGGCGGTGTCTACCGTGTGCGACAGCTTGCGTTATCGTCTCTCCGGGCGTGAGATTGGCTGTGAAGCGTATCGTGAGTGCCGCGTGTAGGTGCTATGCTCCGCGGACAGGGGCAGCGACGTCACATGAGGGGGCCGGATGAGCTGCGACAGCGCCGCATCCACCGCACGCGGCACAATTTCCAACGCTGCGGTCTCTCCGAAGCCGAACGAGCTGGCGGTGCTGACCGCGGCGGAATTGCGCCTGTTTTCCGAATTCGGCCGCGCCCGTACGGTGCGCGCCGGCGAGGTGCTGTTCCGCCGCGGCGACGGCGGCAGCGCCATGTTCGTGATCACCAGTGGCGTGATCGATCTGGATTTCGGCGAGGACCTGGTGGTGAAGCATCTCGGCCACGGCGAATTCTTCGGCGAACTGGGCCTGCTGATCGGCAACCACATGCGCAGCGCCGACGCCATCGCCGCCAGCGACGGCGCGCTGGTGGAACTGGACCACGACGACTTCCAGCGCCTGGTCGAGCGCGACCCGGGCGTGGTCGCCTACTTCCTCCGCCGCACCATCGTGCGCGTGGTGATGAACGAGCAGACCCTGATCCGCCAACTGCGCCGGCGCAATCGCGACCTGGAAGCGGCGCTGGACAACCTCTACGCCACCACCCACCAGTTGACCCAGACCGAAGAGCTGGTGCGCACCGACGAACTCACCGGCCTGCACAACCGCCGCGGGCTGATCCTGCGCCTGCAGGAATGTCGCCGCGACGGCCGCTCGCCCGGCCCGGGCCTGCTGCTGATCGACTGCGACCGCTTCAAGCACATCAACGATGCGCACGGCCACCTGGTTGGGGACCGCGTGCTGCAGAACGTCGCCAACATCCTGCGTTCGGTGGCCGGGCCGGACGACATCGCCTGCCGCCTGGGCGGCGACGAGTTCTGCCTGCTGGTGGCCGCCGGCAACGTCGAAGACCTGCGCCGCATCGGCGAGTTCGTGCTCGCCACCGTGCAGAACCTGCTGGGCGTGCCGCACCCGGCGCCGCACATCTGCCCGGTCAGCATCGGCATCAGCCGGGTCGACCCGCATTCGGACTGGAACGACTGGTACGCCAACGCCGACGCGGCGTTGTACGAGGCCAAACGCCAGGGCGGCAACCGGCTGTACTGGCACGACCTCGCCTCCGCCAACTGCTGAGCCACGCCCGCGTCCGCCGAGCCGCCGCCATGACCGACGTCCCCGCACCGCCGTCCGAGGTCCCGCAGCTCCGCACCCTGCTGCTGACCGACCTGTGCGACTCGGTGGCGCTGGTGGAAAAGCTCGGCGACGCCAACGCGGCCGAACTCTTCAAGCGCCACGACTCGCTGGTGCTGGAACTGCAGCAACGCTGGCGCGGTCGCCTGATCGATCGCTCCGACGGCCTGCTGCTGCTGTTCGAACGGCCCATCGACGGCCTCGGCTTCGCCCTGGACTACAGCCGCGGCCTCCGCGACCTGGGCGCGCAGCGCAAGCTCGACCTGAAGGTGCGCGCCGGCCTGCACGTCGGCGAAGTGCTGACCTGGCGCAACAGCGACGCCGCGGTGCAGGTGGGCGCCAAGCCGCTGGAAGTGGAAGGCCTGGCCAAGCCGACCGCGGCGCGGCTGATGACCCTGGCCCGGCCCGGGCAGATCCTGCTCTCGGCGGTGGCCGAATCGCTGACCCACCGCGCCGCGCGCGAATTGGGCGAGCGCGGCGAACGCCTGCTGTGGAAGTCGCACGGCCGCTGGCGCTTCAAGGGCGTGCCGACGCCGCTGGAGATCTACGAAGTCGGCGAGATCGGCCACACCCCGCTGCGCGCGCCCAAGCCCACGCCCAAGGCCTGGCGCGACATCCCGCTGTGGCGCCGGCCGGCGGCGCTGGCGGCGGAAGCGGCGCTGATCGCCGCGTTCGCGGTCGGCGCCTGGTTCGTCACCCGCCCGCAGCCGGCCATCGCCTTCGCCGAGCGCGACTGGGTCGTGGTGGGGGATTTGCGGAATCTCACTGGCAATCAGGTACTTGACGAATCGCTGGACCAAGCGTTCCGGATCAGCCTTGAACAGTCCCGTTACGTGAATCTGCTGAGTGACCTCAAGGTACGGGACACCTTGGTGCGGATGCAGCGTAGCCCCGACAGTCGTATTGATCGCGCCACCGCGTCGGAAATTGCTCAGCGCGACGGAGCAAAAGCCGTCCTCTTGCCGACGGTCGCTGAGGTAGGGCGGCGATTGAGGGTAAGCGTCGACGTCGTCGATCCTACAAGCGGTGCAACGGTCCTCGCGCTGTCGAAAGACGGAAAAGGGTTGGATTCAGCCTTGGCGTCGATCGACGACGTCACCGCCCAGTTGCGCGACCAGTTGGGCGAAGCCATGGATTCCATTGCCCAGAGCGCACAGCCCTTGCCACAGGTCACCACCCCCAGCATCGATGCGCTGCGAGCGTACTCACTGGGTGTCGAGGCCTACGCCCGAAAAGAAAACGACTCGGCACTTGAATATTTTAATCGGGCTTTGGAGCTCGACAAAGATTTTGCCCTGGCTCATGCCGCTATCATGCGGATATATGTGAGCCGTGCTGCACCCGCGTTAGCCGAATCGCACCTTTCTGCGGCATTGAGCCACTTGGAACGGCTCCCAAAGCGAGATCAGCTCTATCTCTTGGCGTGGAAATCTCAATACTTTCCACAGAAGGGAGATGATCCCGCACGCAGGTGGAAGCTTCTGGCGCAGCTGTATCCAGATTATTATGCGGGCGCTGCTAATTACGCCTGGATTTCAATGGAGAATGGCGACTATCCAGAGGCCATTAAATATTTGAAATCGGCTGTCGTGGCAAACAATCCACTACGAGGCTATGCTCTCGATCAATTGGCGAGAGCGGAGCTTGCGCAGGGCAGATACCAAGAGTCCTTCGAGTACTTTCGACAATCGGAGGAGGAGTTCGGCGCATCCCCTGGTCTGGGAAGCGCGCTCGCACTGGCTGCATCCGGCGATCTTCTGGCGGCTCAACGTCTCATCGATCATCGTGTGGAAGGCAACGGGTATCAAGCTAGGCCGGCGGACATCATTACACGCATTGCCGTTCTTGCTCAGAGCGGCAATCTGGTGGAAGCCGCGTCCCTGGCGGATCAGGAGGCCAGGCAGGCCAAGCCAGAGTCTGAACTGCTGTACCATGACTTCAAGTTGATCGCCTTGTCTTTGCGCGCAACGGAAATGCAAGATGCCGATTTGCAGAGTGAGCTTCTAAAGTGCGCGAGCGAGCTATCAAAAAGTGTATCTGCAAAGCCAAGTGTTGAAAGGTCTGACTACGCGGCCTTGGCACTTGCTTCAGTGTATCTGCTGCAACGTGCCGGTCTAAAAAAGCTTCCAAATGAATTGCAAGGCCTCGTTCGCATGGCTGAGCGTTCTAGCGATGCGACAGCCAGTAGAATGGCTGGTCTGATCAGGGCAAAGCAACTGTTGCAAGAGGGAAATCCCCGATTGGCCGTCACTTTGCTTCAATCGCAAATGAATGGAAAAGAGCTGTTCCAGTCCAGGATTGTCATGAGAGATGCATTGGATCGTATTGGAGATTCTGAGGCGGTTCTTGCGCAGGATCGTGCGATCGCGGCCGCCCGTGGGCAGGGGTACGCGGAAGTTGCGGGTAGCTCTATTTTTCAGCCCCTTAATGTCGCAGATGCTGCTGCAGCAATGCGAAGAATTAAGGGGCTGAACCTCGATCGGTCAACTGCTCGTCTTTAGGTAGTTTTCAACCTTGTTTGCTTCGAAGCAATGCGGGTTGTGGAACGCCGTGTCGGAAACGAGGTAGGACAGAAGTTGCTCTCTTGCAGCGATCAGCTCCTCCTTGGATGCCATTATTCCGACTTCCAGGCAGCTTGTGTCGGCATCGGCGTCCAAAATGATGCCGATGGACGCGAGTGCAGCGACAGGGTCGCTTTGGAATGCGGCGCGGAAGGCGTCGTCGTTAATAAGAGCGTCAAGTAGCGCTGCTGCACTAACCGGATCCAGGGGAGAGGGGTGCGGGGGCTGATTATTTGCCATGACCAGTTTGCTCTGATTGTGAGATTAGGGCTTGGATTTGACCAGGTTTGCGGTGCAACGGAGTGCATATCGGCAGAAAGCCGGTAAAGTTTAGCCCCGAGGTTGCAATGAGGATGGTATGAAGCTGCGTCGCTGCGGAGTTGTATTTTTTGAGCCAAGGGAATCGGTTGGCTTCGACTTGATGTCACTGCTTGCTGGCGCAGCTGGCCTTAGTCGTCAAACCCGTTGGCTCGCGCTGGCTCCTCATCTGGACGATGAGGTCGAAGTGGATCAGGGCGAGCGGGAGGTCTTGGGCGCTGTCAGCCCAAGCAACTGGATCGACATGGCATCCGTTGTTGGGTACGGCGTAAGCTTAATTGATGGACTTTTGGAAAAAGGTCTACTGATAGGCGATACAAGCGCGCACAGCGCAATGCGCGAGCGCGATGACACTGTGCGCTCGGCGTATTGGTGGCCTGCAGCGGCGATGCTACACAAGTTTTGTCGCTGGAAGGATCTTGATAGCGTTGCTTCCATGGAGGCCAACAAGTTGACCACGGCGCCTGAGCTGCGCGACAAACTCGGTCCGCCGCCTCCCGAGGTCATCTCAAGATCGCGCTTGGGAGACGATATTGAGCTCCCCAGGCTCGCGGTCGACGAGTACGAAAAGCTGATGGCGTCGAGGACGACGTGCAGAAATTTCGATCAAGAGCGACATCTTCCGGTCGATCTCTTTTCGCGAATGATGCAGCGAGTGGTGATGGCGCAATCCGTTGTCCGCCTACAGGACGATACGGCGTTTCTAAAAAAGAATGTTCCTTCGGCCGGTGGACTGCATCCGACAGAGGTATATCTGGTAGTCCAACGGGTGGAGGGCATTGCGCCCGGTCTCTATCATTATCACCCCGTGAACCATGCCTTGGAACTGATTTCTGTCCCGTCGGCCGGTTTGGCTGACTTGGCGAGGAAGATGTTGGCGGGCCAGCATTGGTTTGCGGATGCGCATGTGCAACTCATTCTGGCCCCGCGCTATGCGCGTAGCTTTTGGAAGTACCGGCTTCATTCGAAAGCCTACCGCGCGGTGACGCTCGACGTCGGCCATATCTCCCAGGCGATTTATTCAAGTGCTACCCAACTCGGGCTCGGTGCTTTTGTCACGTCGGCCATAAACGACGTCAATATTGAGAATGCGTTTGGTCTCGACCCTTTGCTGGAGGGGCCGCTCGCCATCTGCGGCTTTGGTTGGAGGTCGAAATCGATGGTGACGACAGAGTTTGACCCCCTCAATGAGGTGTGGTCGGGCCAACGGTAAGCTTAGCCAGGGCGACCAGTTTGCGGATTTGCCTGCTTCTGCCAATACGTCAGCAACGGCCCCTCCGCCCCGAGCAGCGGATCGCTCTGCGGAAACGGCACGTTGGCGATCCGTTGCAGCCTCTCGGCGCTGGGCGGTTCCCGGCAGATATCCCAGTCCTGCCCGTCGGGATAAGCACCGACCACCAGGAAGTCGGTGCTGGCGGAGAGCCGGCAATGGCCGGTACCGGCCGGCAGCAGCAGGGCGTCGCCGGCCGCGAGCGCAACCTCGATGCCGCCCGGGCCGCCGAGCAGCACGCGGGCGCTGCCGCGCGCGACACCCAGCACCTCGTGGGCGGTGGAATGGTAGTGGTGATAGTCGTAGATGCCGTCGCGCCATTGCGGCGGCCAGCCGTGCGCCGCGAAGCGGCGTTCGAACCCATCGGCGTCGAGGGCGCCGACACATTGCCGGTAGTGCAGCACCGGCAGGAACGGGTGGTTGGGCACCCAATCGTGTGGCGGCAATTGCCAGTGGTCCAGTGACATCGGCGGATCTCCTGCGTGGCCGTTAGCAGTTCGATGCTAATCGGCCGATGTCGTCGCCGTGTCACCGAGGGGAGGCGAGCGGCGGCGATCGCGCGGCGGCCTACGGATCGCGTGGTGGCCAATGCCATGCGCGGTGTCGCCGCAGCGTCGAGACTATCCCGCCCATGCCTCAGTGCAGAGGCACGTGCTCCACGTCGCCCCGATGATGGGTGCCCAGTCGACCGACCATCGCCGCACTGCCTGGGTTCAGTCCCACCACGTGGACCTGGGCGCCGTGGCGGCGGAATTTCAGCACCACCTGGTCCAGCGCGCCGATGGCGCTGATGTCCCAGACATGCGCATGGCTCAGATCCACGGTGACCCGCGCTGGCGCATGGGCGAAGTCGAAGGCGCCGGCGAAGCTGCCGGCCGAGGCGAAGAACAACTGGCCGCGGATGCGGTAGGTGTGGCCGCCGTCCGCGTCCTCGCTCCGCTCGATGTCGAGCATGCGCCCGACCTTGCGCGCGAAGAACAGCGCCGACAGCAGCACGCCGGTGAGGACGCCGCGCGCCAGATCGTGGGTGGCCACGGTCACCGCGACGGTGCCGAGCATCACCACGCTGGAGCTGGCCGGGTGGGTGCGCAACTGCGCCAGCGAGCGCCAGCTGAAGGTGCCGACCGAGACCATGATCATCACCGCCACCAGCGCAGCCATCGGGATCTGCCGCACCCAGGCGCCGGCAAACACCACCAGCAGCAACAGCACGCTGCCGGCGACCAGTGCGGACAGGCGGCCGCGCCCGCCGGACTTCACGTTGATCACCGACTGCCCGATCATCGCGCAGCCGGCCATGCCGCCGAACAGGCCGCTGACGATGTTGGCCACGCCCTGGCCCACGCATTCGCGGTTCTTGTCGCTGGGCGTATCGGTCATGTCGTCGACGATCTGCGCGGTCATCATCGACTCTAGCAGGCCGACCACCGCCATCGTCGCCGCGACCGGGAACACGATCCGCAGCGTCTCCAGCGTCCACGGCACCGCCGGCAACAGCAGGCTGGGCAGGCGGTCGGGCAGTTGCCCCTTGTCGCCGACGGTGGGCACGTAGATGCCGAAATACAGCGCCAGCCCGGTCAGCAGCACGATCGTCACCAACGGTGGCGGCACGGCCAGGCCGCGCGTCCAGCGGTGCCCGAGCACCAACGCCACCGCGCCACCCACTGCCACCGGCAGCAGCGTCCACGGCGCCATGCTGCCCGCCGTCAATGCCGCGCCCAGCACCAGCAGCCACAGGCCGATGCCGGGGAAGCTGCGCCGCGACAGCCAGGGCAGGCCGTAGATCAGCAGCAAGCCCAGCGCCACCAACGGATACACCGGCGCCGGCACGCCGATCAGTTCGGGCAGTTGCGCCATGAAGATCAGGATCGCCAGGGCGTTGACGAAACCGGTGATCACCGAGCGCGAAACGAAGCGCATCAGCGCGCCGAGCTTGAACAGCCCGGCCAGGATCTGCAGCACGCCGGTCAGCAGCGTGGCCGCCAGCAGGTAGGGCAGGCCGTGCTGCTTGACCAGGCCGATCATCAGCAACGCCATCGCGCCGGTGGCGGCGGAGATCATGCCGGGGCGTCCACCGGCGAAGGCGATGGTCACGCAGATGCAGAAGGCGGCATAGAGGCCGATCTTGGGGTCGACCCCGGCGATGATCGAGAACGCGATCGCCTCGGGAATCAGCGCCAGTGCCACCACCAGGCCGGCGAGCACGTCGCCACGGAGATTGCCGCACCATGACTGGCGCAGGGAAGAGGAAAACTTCAAGGTGAACGCTCCTGACACCACCCTGTCGCAGGGCAGTGCTCGCTAGATGCAAGGGAAAACCAGCAACCTGCGGCCTGCCGTCGAGGGCGGACCGATGCATGTCGCGGGTGTCAGGGTGGCGTCATGGGAGAGCGTGGAGAGCAGGCGCGCGCCGGCGGGGCGCGGTGCGCAAGTATACGCGATGCCTCTCCAGGGACCCAGCCGCGTCGCGCGCCGTGTGATTGGGTGCATGTCGAGGCCGCCGCCCGACTCACGTTGCGCTCACTTTCGCCGCGCAGAATGTGCGGATCGCAACGCCGTATGGAGCCGGCCATGCAGGATCTCCGCATCGATCATGTCGATGGCGCCTTGTCCGCCCTGGACCAGGCCGACCCGCAGTACAAGGCGGCGTTGTGGCAATGGGCGTGCCTGGAAATGCTGCACGAGACGCTCAGCGCCATGCATCAACTCTCGCACCGTGTCGGCGTGGCCGAATTGGTCGCCGATGCCTGGCTGGCGCCGGTCGACGTCATCGCGCCGGAGCAGCCGTTCCTGGAGCGCGCCATGCTGGCCGATCCGCGTGTGCCGGCCTTCGCGCTGGCGCTGAATGCGGCCGCGTCGCGGCAATCGCGCGCCGACCTGTGGCGCAGCGGCTACGCCAGTGCGGTGCAGGCCACCTTGCAGGGGATGCAGGCGCTGGCCGGCAAGCACCGCATCGACGCGCGGCTGCCCGCACATGCCGTGGCGACTGCCTGAGCACTGTGCACAGCGCCCCCTGAGCGCGTTGCTGCGCGTCCGGTCGGCAGTGATCCCGCCACGGGCGTTATGCGCACGCAGTGATGCGTCCCCGCCGCAAACGTCGGCCGCGGGCAGCGGACCGTAGTGCCCTTCGGCTTCGTGATGCCGGTCGTCGCGCATGACGCGCGCACGACATTGCGTTCACCCCCGTGCGACGGTCTGCGCGACAGCCTGGGTCCATGCGCCACGACGACCGCCATCCTGCGGCTCCCCCTTCCGGCTCTGCGCCGCCGCGCCGCCGCGCCCGCGATGCCAGCGGCACCTCAGAAGCCGCGGCCTGGTGGCGGCAACTGCGCGGCAGCCGCTGGCTCGGTGCGATTGCAGTGGTGGTGTTGCTGGCGTTGGTGGTCGTGCTGCTGCTGCGCTGGTACGGGACATGAGCGAGGCGGCGCGTCATCCGGCTCCCCACGGAGCCTCGCGCATGGCCGGACCTGCCGCTTATGCCAATGTGCGCGCCTGCCACGTACGCGACGCGGCGTCCGGCGGCCACGAGGTGGCCACGCATGCCTGGGTCGTCGCGGAAGTGGCGCGGCTGATGCGCCTGCCGCTGCACGAGGATCCCTGCGCCGCCGGGACGTGCGCGTTCTGCGTGCCCGATGACACCCTCACCGCCGCCCAGGCCCAGCAGCTCGGCGTGCACGCGGTGGACGATCTGCTTGGCGGCGTGGTGCCGTATGCCTTCGTCGCCACCAAGGCGATCAGCCATCCGCTGGTCGATGCCAATGCGCAGGCACCGGACGGGTGGCAGCCGGACCTGGGGATGGCGCTGGCGGACATGACGCTGCCCGGCTACACCGCCTTCAGCGCAGGCGACGCGCGGCGCTCGTTTGCGCGCCTGCATGCCGGTGGCCCGGTGCGACTGAAGCTGCCGCACGGCGTCGGTGGGCTGGGGCAGGTGCTGCTTGGCGACGCGCAGACGCTGGACGCGGCACTGGCGACCCTGCCCGCGCACGAGCTGCGCCAGCATGGCGTGGTGCTGGAACGGCATGTGCACCAGCCGACCACCTTCAGCGTCGGCGAAACCCACTGCGCCGGCGTGACCATCGCCTATTGGGGCACGCAATCGGTCACCCGCGACGGCAGCGGCCGCGAGGCGTATGGCGGCTCGGAACTGCACGTGATCCGCGGCACCCTCGATACCCTGCTGGAGCAACCATTGCCGCCACGCCAGCGCACCGCGGTGATGAAGGCGCGCGACTACGACCGGCTGGTGGCCGCGGCCTATTCCGGGTTCTATGCGTCGCGGCGCAACTACGACGTGATCGAGGGCCTCTTGACGGACGGCAGCGTTGCCTGCGGCGTGCTCGAGCAGTCCTGGCGTGTCGGCGGCGCCACGCCGGCCGAATTGGCCGCGGTCGCCGCGTTCCAGCAATCGCCGACGTTGCAGCGCGTGATCGCCGCCACCGTCGAGCGCTACGGCGCGCATCCGCCGCCGCCCCCCGGGGCGCAGGTCTACTACGTCGGCGAGGAGCCGCGCACCGGCCTGTTGACCAAGTACCGCTACATGCGCAGTGTGGCCTGACCATGGAAGCGGAACTGTCCAGCATCGACATCCCGGTCGACGGCGCGGCGCTCAGCGGCACCTTGCTGACGCCGACCAGCCGCCTGCCCGGCGTGCTGTTCGTACACGGTTGGGGCGGCAACCAGCACCACAACCTGGTGCGCGCGCGCGAGGCGGCGGGCCTGGGCTGCGTGTGCCTGACCTTCGACCTGCGCGGGCACGAAGGCCTGGCCTCGATGCGCGAAACGGTCACGCGCGCGCAGAACCTGGACGACATCAAGGCCGCCTACGATCGCCTGGCGGCGTCGCCGCAGGTGGATCCGGAGGCGATCGCGGTGGTGGGGCTGAGCTACGGCGGCTATCTGGCCGCGTTGCTGACCCTGGAGCGGCCGGTGGAATGGCTGGCGCTGCGCTCGCCGGCGCTGTACAAGGACGCGCACTGGGACGGGCCGAAGGTCGCGCTGAACCGCGATCCGGACCTGATGCCCTATCGCAACCGCGTCGTGGCGCCGGCGGACAACTGCGCCCTGGCGGCCTGCCAGCGTTACCGTGGCGACGTGCTGCTGGTAGAGGCCGAACGCGACGTGATCGTGCCAATGCAGGTGCTGCGCAACTATGCGGCCGCCTTTTCCAACGCGCGCTCGCTGACCACGCGCACGATCGCCGGCGCCGATCATGCGCTGACCGAAAAGGCGCACCAGGCCGCGTACACGCGCTACCTGATCGACTGGTTGACCGACATGGTGATCGGGCGTCGCGTGGCCCTGGCCAGCGACGTGGTCGAACAGCGCAAGCAGCGGCTCAAGCGCAGCGAGGGCGAGGCGGCGACGGCCCCGGGCAAGGGGTCGAACGCGTTCCACGGGCGCCTGGAGGCGAAGGAGCACAGCGCGTCGCCGCCCACGTCGTCGCGTTGAGCCGCATGCAGCGTGGGGGAGCGCGCGACAGCAAACCCGCGGCGCAGGGCCGCGGTGTGCCATGCACGCGATGGTGTGCTGTCCTGGTGTCGCCGCCACGCCGGTACGCGGCGCCTTGCGGGCGCCTCCAGTAACGACCGAAGACTCGTCGCAGGAGCGGCTTCAGCCGCGACAGGCATTCTCGGTAACGCCCGTCGCGGCTGACGCCGCTCCTATGCGGGCCACGACGAGATGCCCCGCTGCGCGAGGCGCTCCTCAGTGACAACGCCCCGAATGTGCCAGATGCTGCCACGCGTGCCGCACCAGCCAGCGCGCCTCGTCCCATGGCACCGACAGCATCGGCGCGCACTGGTGATAGGCGTCCTGCAGCACCCGGTATAGCTGCGCCTCGCTGGCGCGCGGGTAGGCCAGGTACACGTCGTAGCCGATCTTCAGCAACTGCGCGTAGTCGGCGAAGCCTTGGTGACCGAGGCGGCCCTCGGCATGGGCCTGACGCCAATACGCCATCTCGGAGTCCAGATCGACAGTGCGGTGTGGCTGGACAGGCTGGGCAAGTGCGGAGGCGGTGTGCATGGACATCACTCCGGTGGTGGCGATCCCCTGTGCCGCCGATCCTAGCCGATGAACCAGGGCTGACCGTGAGGGATGCGTTTGGCGGGCGTGAAGCGCGGCCAGGTTGGCCTGCCGCGCGCAGCGTATTGGAATTGCCCGCACGCCGGGTCGCAGCATCGCGTGATTGCAGAGGCAGCCCGCCGTGGCCGACGCAGACCTGTCACGGCGCCCGAGCATGCTGCACTGCAGCTTGCGCCGAAATAATGATGATCTATAACTATTATCAGTCCTAAGTGATCCGCTCCTCCCCCCTCCCCATGCAGGCCTATCCATGAGCAGCTACCAAGACCGCTGGCAGACCGTCCAGGTCGAGATCGACGCAGGCATCGCCTGGGTCACCCTGAACCGTCCGGACAAGCGCAACGCGATGAGCCCCACGCTCAACCGCGAGATGATCGACGTGCTGGAAACGCTGGAACTGGACAGCGACGCCGAGGTGCTGGTGCTGACCGGCGCCGGCGAATCCTGGTCGGCCGGCATGGACCTGAAGGAATACTTCCGCGAGACCGACGGCAAGGAAGAGATCGTGCAGGAGCGCATGCGCCGCGACTGCTCGCAGTGGCAGTGGCGCCTGCTGCGCTTCTACAGCAAGCCGACCATCGCCGCGGTCAATGGCTGGTGCTTCGGCGGCGCATTCTCGCCGCTGGTGGCCTGCGACCTGGCCATCGCCGCCGACGAGGCGGTATTCGGGCTGTCGGAGATCAACTGGGGCATCCCGCCGGGCAACCTGGTCAGCAAGGCGGTCGCCGACACCATGGGCCACCGCAACGCCATGCTGTACATCATGACCGGGCGTACCTTCACCGGCACCGAGGCGGCGCAGATGGGCCTGGTCAACGCCAGCGTGCCGCGCGCGCAGCTGCGCGCCGAGGTGACCAAGCTGGCGCAGGAGCTGCAGCAGAAGAACCCGGTGGTGCTGCGCTTCGCCAAGCACGGCTTCAAGCGCTGCCGCGAACTGACCTGGGAGCAGAACGAGGACTACCTGTACGCCAAGGTCGACCAGTCCAATCACCGCGATCCCGAGAAGGGCCGGCAACAAGGCCTGAAGCAATTCCTGGACGACAAAACCATCAAGCCCGGTCTGCAGACCTACAAGCGCTGACCCGTCGCGTCGCCTGCGGCCCGCGGGGGCCGTGGCGGCGCTGCCGCACGCCGTGCCGTCTCTCTCCTCCGGATGGTTCCGATGAATGCCGCTGAGTCCGTTGCCACCGCCGTGCGCTACCGTCCTGTCGGACTGAGCCACGCCGATACCGAGGTCCACCGCGATGCCGACGGCGTGCTGCGCCTGCGCGCACGCGAACCGCTGGCGCCGCTGCCACGGCACCTGCTGCAACGCCTGCAGCACTGGGCGCTGCACACCCCCGATGCGACCTTCGTGGCGCAGCGCGACGAAGAGGGGCAGTGGCGACGCCTGAGCTACGCGCAGATGCTCGAGCGCACCCGCCGCATCGCCGCGCACCTGCTGGACATGGGGCTGTCGGCGCAACGGCCGCTGGCGATCCTGTCCGGCAACGATCTGGAGCACCTGCAGCTCGCGTTCGCAGCGATGTACGCCGGCATCCCGTACTGCCCGGTGTCGCCGGGCTATGCGCTGCTGTCGCGCGATTACGCCAAGCTGCGGCATGTGGCCGAGGTGTTGCGCCCGGGGCTGCTGTTCGCCAGCGACGGCGACGCGTTCGCCCCGGCGATCGCTGCCGTGTTCCCCGCCGATGTACCGGCAGTGTGCGTGCGCGGCACCCTGCGCGATCGCGCCTGCCTGCGCTTCGAGGAGTTGCTGGCGCCGCGCGCGCTGGACGCCGCCGATGCCGCCTTCGCCGCCTGCGGCCCGGACAGCATCGCCAAGTTCCTGTTCACCTCCGGCTCCACCCTGCTGCCCAAGGCGGTGATCACCACCCAGCGCATGCTGTGCGCGAACCAGCAGATGCTGCTGCAGACCTTCCCGGTGCTCGGGCAGACGCCGGTGCTGGTCGACTGGCTGCCGTGGAACCACACCTTCGGCGGCAGCCACAACATCGGCATCGCCCTGTACAACGGCGGCAGCTTCTATCTGGACGACGGCAAGCCGACCCCGGCGCTGTTCCAGCAGACCCTGCGCAACCTGCGCGAGATCGCGCCCACCGTGTACCTGAGCGTGCCGCGCGGCTGGGAACAGCTGGCGCAGGCGCTGGAACAGGATGCGGCGCTGCGCGAGACCTTCCTGTCGCGCATGCGCATGTTCTTCTTCGCCGCCGCGGCATTGTCGCAGGAGGTCTGGGACCGCCTGGAGCGCATCGCCGAGGCGCATTGCGGCGAGCGCATCCGCATGCTCGCCGGCCTGGGCATGACCGAGTGCGCGCCCTCGTGCACCTTCACCCACGGCACCAGCAACACGCCTGGCGACGTTGGCGTGCCGGCGCCGGGCTGCGAGGTCAAGCTGGTGCCGGTCGGCGACAAGCTGGAGGCGCGCTTCCGCGGGCCGCACGTGATGCCGGGCTACTGGAACGCGCCGCAGCAGACCGCCGAGGCCTTCGACGAGGAGGGCTTCTACCGCTCCGGCGATGCGCTCAAGCCAATCGATCCGCAGCATCCCGAGCGCGGACTGTTGTTCGACGGGCGCCTGGCCGAGGATTTCAAGCTGTCCTCCGGCGTGTTCGTCAGCGTCGGCCCGCTGCGCACGCGCGTGCTGATGGAAGGCGCCGCCTACGTGCAGGACGTGGTGGTGACCGGCGCCGACCGCGACGCCATCGGCCTGCTGCTGTTCCCGCGGCTGGACGCACTGCAGGCGTTGTCGGGGCTGCCGGCCCAGGCCGAGGCGGCGCAGGTGCTGCAGGCGCCGCCGGTGCGCGCCTGGCTGCAGCGCCTGCTCGACACGCTCAACCGCAGCGCCACCGGCAGCGCCAGCCATGTCGCATGCGCGGCCTGGCTGGAACAGCCGCCGAGCCTGGAGACCGGCGAGATCACCGACAAGGGCTCGATCAACCAGCGCAACGTGCTGCGTGCGCGTGCGGCGCTGGTCGAACAGCTCTACGCCGGGACCGCGCCGGGCGCGGTGGCGGCGTCGCCGTCATGACCGGGCCACCCGACCGCGCCACCGGCTAGCCGGATCGCGCTTCTTCGCACCACTGGCTTCGAGACTTGGGAGGGAATCGATGACTGTGCCTCTTGCGCGCGCGCGGCGTGCGCCCCGTGCCGTGTGCCTGGCAATGTTGTGCAGCGTCGGCTGCGGCCAGGCCGATGCAGAAAACAACGGCCCGCAGGGCAAGTTGCTGGCCGATCAGGAAGACTATTCGGCGCTGGCCGCGCACCCGCGCCAGGGTTGGGAGAAGTGGAAGTACATCCCGCTCGGCGATGGCTGGCTCAGTCTCGGCGGCGAGAGCCGCACGCTGTACGACTATCGCGAGCATGCCGGCTTCGGCCGCTTCGCCACCGATCCGCACGGCTACGCGCAGCAGCGCCTGCGGCTGTGGGCCGACTACCGGCCCTCGGCGTATGTGCGTCTGTTCGGCGAACTGGCCGACAGCCGCGTGGCCGGCCTGCAGACGCGGCCGGTGCAGGCCACCGACCGCAATCCGCTGGACCTGGCGCAGGGCTTCGTCGAACTGTCCGACGGGCAGAAGGAACCCGCCTGGCGCCTGCGCGCCGGCCGCCAGCAGATCGCCTACGGCTGGCAGCGCCTGCTCGACCCGCGCGATCCGGCCAATTCGCGCATGCCGTTCGATGCGGTGCGCCTGCTGACCCGGCAGCCGCGCTGGAGCGGCGGCCTGCTGTGGGGGCGCCCGGTGCTGACCCGTACCGGCAGTTTCGACGACCGCACCAACCGTGACCAGCGCCTGTGGGGTGCACATGCCGAAGTGCCGTTGTCGCCCAGCCAGCCGAAGGCGGCGCTGCTGGAGACGCTGTACCTGGACACCGTGCAGGACGGGCGCCGCTATGGCGGGGTGGTCGGCGAGGAGCATCGGCACACCCTGTCCACGCGCCTGAGCGGTGCGGTGCAGGGCTGGGACTACGACCTGGAACTGATCGGCCAGCGTGGCCATTTCGCCGGCCAGCGCGTGCGCGCCTGGCAGGGCACGCTGTTCGGCGGCTACACCTTCGCCAAGACCGCGTGGACGCCGCGCCTGGGCTGGCGCATGGAGGCGTCCTCCGGCGACCGCGATCCGCGCGATGGCGAACTGAACACCTTCAACGGCCTGTACGCGCGCGCCTCGGTGTTCGACGGCAGCATGATCAGCAGCAACGTGCGCGCCATCGGCCCCGAGCTGGTGCTGCGTCCCAGCGAACGGCTGTGGATCGACATGTACGTGCTCAAGCTGCAGCGGCAGAGCCTGCACGACGGCGTGTACGCGGCCGGCTGGCGGGTGCTGCAGCCGGGCGACGCCAACGATGCGCGCGACATCGGCACGCGCTCGGTGCTGTGGGTGAAGTACCGCTTCAACGCCTTCGCCAGCCTGGACGTGTACGCCCACTACACCCAGGCCGGGCCGTTCCTGCGCGAGGGACCGGTCCGCGGCCGCGACTACTTCTACATCGCCCCCTTCCTGACCCTGCGCTTCTGAGCCGGAGCCTTCCCATGCGCGATCCGCTGCCATCGTCTGCGCCGTACCGCCCGCTGTATGCGTGGTACGTCACCATCGTGCTGTTGCTGGCCTACACGCTGTCCTTCGTCGACCGGCAGATCCTGGGACTGCTGGTGCAGCCGATCAAACGCGACCTGCAGTTGTCCGACTCGGCCTTCAGCCTGGTCCACGGTTTCGCCTTCGCGGTGTTCTACACGCTGATCGGGGTGATGCTGGGCCGCGTCGCCGACCGCCGCAACCGCCGCAACCTGATCGTGCTGGGCGTGGTGGTGTGGATCGCGGCGACCGCGGCCGGCGCCTACGTCACCAGCTTCTTCACCCTGTTCCTGGCGCGGGTGTTCGTCGGCGTCGGCGAGGCCTCGCTGTCGCCGGCGGCGTACTCGATGCTGGCCGACTACTTCCCGCCGGAAAAGCGTGCGCGGGCGATGAGCGTGTACACCTCCGGCGTCTACATCGGCTCGGCGGCGGCGTTCATCGTCGGCGGCCTGGTGATCGCGGCCACCAGCAAGGAGAGCACGGTGGTGTTGCCGCTGCTGGGCAGCTTCCGGCCCTGGCAGGCGGCCTTCATCCTGGTCGCGCTGCCCGGCCTGGCGGTGATCGCGCTGATGGCCACGGTGCGCGAACCGGCGCGGCGCGAGCAGGCCGCGGCGGTGCCGAGCGTGCGCCCGGACCTGCGCCACCTGCGCGACAACGCGCGGGTGTACGTGGCGCTGTTCCTGGCCAACGGGGTGATCGCGATGATCACCTTCGGCATCACCGCCTGGCTGCCGGCCACCTTCATCCGCCGCTGGCAATGGACGCCGGGCGAGATCGGCCCGGCCTACGGCATCATCATCCTCACCTTCGGCATCGCCGGCATGCTGTTCAGCGGCTTCTTCGCCGACCGCCTGGCGGCGCGCGGCAGCCGCGACTCGGCGCTGAAGATCTCGCTGGTCGGGGCCTTGCTGCTGGTGGTCAGCAGTGCGCTGTTCGCGGTGGCACCGGGGCCGTGGCCGGCGCTGGCGGCGATCGCGCTGACCACGTTCGTGCTGGGCATGCCGGTGGCGCTGGCGCCGGCGATCCTGCAGGCGGTCACCCCCAATCGCCTGCGCGGCCAGGTCACCTCGATCTACCTGCTGCTGGTCAACCTGATCGGGCTGGGCCTGGGGCCGTACCTGGTGGCGCTGGGCACCGACCACGTGCTCGCCGACGAGCGCCAGGTCGGCCTGTCGCTGGGCGTGGTGTGCATGGGCGCGGCGCTGCTCGGCGCGCTGTGCCTGTGGACTGCGGCCGCGCCGTACCGGGCGCTGCTGCGGCGCGTGGACGCGGCGTTGTGACCATGCGCGGCCATGCCCCTACAATGCAACGGCGACGGTGTTGCCGGCCGGCGCCGATGGATGCGTGCGCATCCGCCGTGACCTGGTCGCAGGATGCCCCATGCAGGAAGCGCCGTGAGTTCGAAACCCAGTCCCGAGATGTCCAGCAGCGCGTTGCCCGCCGATCCGCACACGGCGGACAGCGTGGACCAGCGGCGCCTGACCAGCCTGATCGGCTATCGCATCACCCGCACCGAACTGCAGGTGCGGCGCCTGTTCCAGGAGTGCGTGCGCGCCTTCGAGTTGAAGCCGGTGGAGTATTCGCTGCTGGTGCTGGTGGACGCCAACCCGGGCATCAACCAGCGCCAGCTGGGCGAGGTGCTCAGCGTGTCGCCGCCGAACCTGGCGATCGTGGTCGCGCGCCTGGTCAAGCGCAAACTGCTGCGCCAGGTGCGCGGGCGCCAGGATCGGCGCATGCAGCACCTGCATCTGACGGCGCCCGGCACGGCGCTGCTGGCGCAGGCCGAAGCCGAAGTGGTGCGCATGGAGCAGCAGCTCAGCACCGCCCTCGGCGCGACCTCGGCACGCGCGCTGCTGCAGGCGTTGGACCGGCTGGACCGGGTGGACGCGCTCGAGCGTCTGTAGCGGTCCTTGTTGCCGCGGCCGGCCAGCGCCGCCCGCCCGTCTTCCTTGTTGATTCCCGACCCGCCGCCAGCGTCCCGCTGACGGCGCGCGTCGCCGCGTGGCCGTGCCCTGTGCGCGGCGGCGCCTGTCCGCGTTCCTTTCCCCCCGCACCCCGTCGTTCTCCTTTCGCTTGGAGTGCTTGCCTGTGACCCGTGTCTGCCACCGTGCTCCCTCGCCGCCGCGTGCCCACGCGCGCGTGTCCCTGCTTGCCTTGCTGACCATCGCCTGCGTCGCCCCGGCGGCCGCGCAATCGGTGCCGCAGAGCGCCACCCTGCCGACCGGCATCAATACCGGCGGTACCAGTTTCTTCGACGGTTTCAGCAAACCCGATCCGGGCTGGACGGCGATCCAGTATCTGCGCCGCTACGACTTCGACGCGATCAAGGATGCGCACGGCGACGACGTGCCGGTGTTCCGGGATCCGCACATCGGCTCCTCGGTGTGGGTCACCCAGGTCGCCTACCTCAGCGACTACAAGCTGTTCGGCGGCTCGCTCGGCATCACCGCGCTGGCCGCGCTGGTCGATCTGGACACCTCGTTCGCGTACGACAGCCCGGTGGCGCTGCGCGACAACGGCCTCGGCCTGGGCGACCTGACCATCGGCCCGTACCTGCAGATGGCGCCGGTGATCCGCGACGGCCGCCCGGTGTTCTCGCAGCGCTTCGAACTGGACGTGCTGGCGCCGATCGGCAAGTTCGACCGCAATCGCGACGTCAACCAGGGCTCGGGTTACTGGTCGGTGCTGCCGAACTGGGCCTTCAGCATCCTGCCCACGCCGCGCTGGGAGATCAGCGGGCGCCTGAACTACCTCTACAACTTCCGCGCCGACAAGGCCTCCAACGTGCCGCAGGGCGATGGCTTCGTGTTCCGCAACGGCCAGGCCGGCGACGCCGCATGGCTCAACTTCGCCAGCTCGCTGGAAGTGGTGAAGGATCTGCACGTGGGCATCAACGGCTACTACCTCAAGCAGTTGCGCGACAACCGCACCAATGGCGAACGCGTCGCCGACAGCAAGCAGACCCAGTTCTATCTCGGCCCCGGCCTGTCGTGGCGGATCGATCAGAAGAACATCTTCAACGCCAATTTCTACATGCCGGTGGAGGTCAAGAACGCGCCTTCCGGCCACAACGTCAACGTCCAGTACGTCCACGTCTTCTGACGCCCAACCCCGCAACGGACACGCGCTGCCATGAACCTGCACAACAAGACCCTCCTCGTCACCGGCGTGGCCTCCGGCATCGGCGCCGAGGTCGCGCGCCTGGCGCGCTTCCACGGCGCCACGGTGATCGGCATCGACCGCCAGCCGGTCAACATGACCCTGCACGGCTTCCACCAGGCCGACCTCGGCGACCCGGCTTCGATCGATGCGCTGGTGGCGCAGTTGCCCGAGCGCATCGACGCGCTGGCCAACATCGCTGGCGTGCCCGGCACCGCGCCGGTGGACGTGGTGGCGAAGGTCAACTACCTGGGCCTGCGCCACCTCAGCCAGGCGCTGCTGCCGCGCATCGTGCCCGGCGGCAGCATCATCAACATCGCCTCGATCCTCGGCGCGGAGTGGCCGCAGCGGCTGGACCTGCACAAGCAGCTGGCCGCCGCCGACAGCTACGCCGCCGGCCACGACTGGCTGGCGGCGCATCCGGTGCCGCAGGACACCTGCTACCAGTACTTCAAGGAAGCGCTGATCGTGTGGACGCTGCTGCGCTCGCGCGACTGGTTCGCCACGCATTCGGTGCGCGTCAACAGCGTCGCGCCGGGCCCGGTGTTCACGCCGATCCTGGGCGATTTCGTCACCATGCTCGGGCCCGAGCGGGTCCAGGCCGACGCCGGCAAGATGAAGCGCCCGGCCTATGCCGACGAAGTCGCCGAGGCGGTGGTGTTCCTGGCCTCCGATGCGGCGCGCTGGATCAACGGCGTCAACCTGCCGGTGGACGGCGGCCTGGCGGCCACCGCCCTCTGAACGACTTCTTCTTCCTCTTTCCACGAGAGCACACAGCATGCACAGCACCGAACCCCTGGCCGCCGCGTCCACCTGGAGCGAGCGCATTTTCAATGGCGAGTGGATCGCCGCCCAGGGCGGCGTCCTCGAGGTGATCGAACCGGGCAGCGGCACGCCGCTGCATCGCGTCGGCCAGGCCAACGCCGCCGACGTGACCGCGGCGGTGGTGCAGGCGCGCGCCGCGCAACGCGCCTGGGCCGCCACGCCGCCGCGTGAGCGTGCGGCCGTGTTCCATCGTGCCGCGCAGGTGCTGCAGCAGCATGCGGCGGCGGCCGCGGCGCTGATCGCCCGCGAGACCGGCGGCATCCTGCCCAAGGGCGAGCACGAGGTGCGCGAGGCGATCGTGCTGCTGCAGCAGGCCGCGGCGATGCCGCTGCAGGCGCAGGGCCAGGTGCTGCCGACCGCGCCGGGCCGGCTGAGCCTGGCGCGGCGCCTGCCGCTGGGCGTGGTCGGGGTGATCTCGCCGTTCAACTTCCCGCTGGTGCTGTCGCTGCGCTCGGTGGCGCCGGCGCTGGCGGTCGGCAATGCGGTGGTGCTCAAGCCCGATCCGCGCACGCCGTACGCCGGCGGCTTCGTCATCGCCGAGGTGCTGCAGCAGGCCGGCCTGCCGAAGGGCCTGCTGCACGTGCTGCCGGGCGGCGCGGATGCTGGCCAGGCCCTGGTCGAGGCGCCGGGCGTGCCGATGATCGCGTTCACCGGCTCCACTGCCGCCGGCCGCCGCATCGGCGAGCTGGCCGGCAAGCACCTGAAGAAGACCGCGCTGGAACTGGGCGGCAAGAATTCGCTGATCGTGCTCGACGATGCCGACCTGGACAAGGCGGTGTCGGCGATCGCCTTCGGCGCCTACTTCCACCAGGGCCAGATCTGCATGGCCACCGGCCGCGTGCTGGTCCAGCGCAGCATCGCCGCCGAGCTGACCCGGCGCCTGGCGGAGAAGGCGCGGCACCTGCCGGTTGGCGACCCGGCCACCGCACACGTGGCGCTCGGCCCGATCATCGACCAGCGCCAGCTGCAGCACGTCAAGGACGTGGTCGATGCCTCGGTGGCGGCGGGCGCCGTGATCGAGGCCGGCGGCACCCACGATGGCCTGTTCTACGCGGCCACGGTGCTGTCGAACGTGCAGCCGGGCATGCCGGCGTTCGAGGAAGAAGTATTCGGCCCGGTCGCCAACGTGATCGCCTTCGACAGCGACGACGACGCGGTGGCGCTGGCCAACCAGACCGAATACGGCCTGTCGGCCGGCATCCTCTCGGCCTCGGTCGGCCGCGCGATGGCGTTGGGCGAACGCCTGCACACCGGCCTGCTGCACATCAACGACCAGACCGTGGCCGACGAAGTCACCAACCCGTTCGGCGGCACCGGCGCCTCCGGCAACGGCACCAGCATGGGCGGCCCGGCCGACTGGGGCCAGTACACGCACTGGCAGTGGGTGACGATCCAGGACAGCGCGCCGCGGTATCCGTTCTGAGGGGATGTTCACCGGGCGCCACATCGGCGCCCGGTGATGCGTGTGGATGCATTGCTCGCAGGAGCGATGTCTGCTCGGTGGCCTGCGGGTTGAGCTACGCGCGGCCAATACGGCGTCGGCCCTGCACTGTGGGAGGGACTTCAGTCCCGACGCCTCTGCGGTGACTCGCCATTGCCGCTGCGTTCGTCGCGGCTGAAGCCGCTCCTACACCGGACGACGCGGGTATCTCCCTGTAAATCCTTGTAGGAGCGGCTTCAGCCGCGACCGGGCCATCTCGACGAACCCCACGCGCTCACCCCTGCGCCCGCTGCCGGAACTGGATCGGCGAACACCCGGCATGCCGGCGGAAGCAGCGGCTGAAATACGCCGCGTCCGCATAGCCCAGCACCGTGGCGAGCTGCTGCACGGTCAACGTGGTGTAGACCAGGCTGCGCCGCGCCTCGAGCATGATCCGGCGCTGCAGCAGTTCCAGCGCCGAGGCACCGGCCAGGCGCCGGCACAGCGTGTTGAGATGGCTGCGGCTCAGCCCGAGCCGGTCGGCATAGCGCGCCAGCGGCCAGTGCTCGCGGTAGTGCGCGTCGATCAGCGCGGTGTAGGCGCGCACGTGGCGCGCGCCGCGGTCGGCATCGTGCGGATCGGCATGCGTCTGCGCCAGCGCGCCGCGCGCGGCCCACAGCAAGGCCTGCGTCGCCAGCGCCTGCAGCATCGGTTCGCGGCCGGGGCGGCGCTGCGCGTGTTCGGCGGCGATGGCGGCGAAGCAGGCGTCCAGCATCGGGTGCTGCTCGCCCGCCGGCAGGCAGGCCGGCCGCGTCAGCGCCTCCTCCAGGCTCGGCCACTGCGCCGCCAGGCGCTGCCGCAGTGGTGCCGACACGGTCACGATATGGCCGCGCACGTTGCGCTGGAAGCGGAAGCCATGCACGCACAGCGGCGGCAACAGCAGCAGGCACGGCCCGCGCAGGCGCTGCTGCGTTCCGTCCAAGTGCAGGCCGGCGCTGCCGCGCTGCAGATACAGCAGTTGCAGCAGGTCGTCGTGGCGGTGCGGGCGGATGTGCCAGTCGTGCAGGCGGCTGCGCGCGGCGATGGATTCCCAGTGCAACAGGTCCGGTGTCTCGCGGTCTCCGGTCTCGCCGTACAGGCGGAAGGCCGGGACCGTGACCGGTGACGTGGCGGCAGCTGAAGCGGTGCGGGGCATCGGCGAAAAGTACCGAAATCGATCGCAATGATCCATGTCCTCGGCACGCCGCAGCCGGAACACTGTGCGTCGGTCCCATCCTTCGGAAGACGCATGCGTACCCAGGTCGCCATCGTCGGCGCCGGCCCGGCCGGGCTGCTGCTCGGACAGTTGCTGCACGGCCACGGCATCGACACCGTCATCGTCGAGCGGCAGACGCCCGAGCACGTGCTGTCGCGGATCCGCGCCGGCGTGCTGGAACAGGGCACCGCCGACCTGCTGTGCGCCGCCGGTGCCGGCGCGCGCATGCAGCGCGAAGGCATCGTCCACCATGGCTTCGAGCTGGCGCTGGAGCAGCGCCGCGAACGCATCGAACTGAGCGCGGCGACCGGCGGCCGTGCGGTCACCGTCTACGGCCAGACCGAAGTGACCCGCGACCTGATGGACGCACGCCGCGCCGCCGGCGCCACCACCCTCTATTCCGTCGAGGATGTGCAGCTGCACGACATCGACGGGCGGCAGCCCTGGCTGCGCTTCGTGCACGACGGCGCCGCGCAGCGCCTGGACTGCGACTACGTGGTCGGCTGCGACGGCTTCCACGGGGTCAGCCGCCGCGCCATCCCGGCCGAGGTGCTGCGCGTGTACGAGCGGGTCTATCCGTTCGGCTGGCTGGGCGTGCTGGCGGACACCCCGCCGGTGGCCGACGAACTGATCTATGCGCGCAACGCGCGCGGCTTCGCGCTGTGCAGCATGCGCTCGCCCACCCGCACCCGCTACTACGTGCAGGTGCCGGCGGACGAGCGGGTCGAGGACTGGTCGGACGAGCGTTTCTGGGACGAACTGCGCCGCCGCCTGCCCGACGACGTGGCGCAGGCGCTGGTCACCGGCCCCTCGCTGGAGAAGAGCATCGCGCCGCTGCGCAGCTACGTCGCCGAGCCGATGCAGTACGGCCGCCTGTTCCTGGCCGGCGATGCCGCGCACATCGTGCCGCCGACCGGCGCCAAGGGCCTGAACCTGGCCGCCGGTGACGTCGGTCTGCTCGCGCAGCTGTTCGCGCAAGCGCAGCAAGAGCACAGCGACGCGCCGCTGCAGCGCTATTCGGAACTGGCCTTGCAACGCGTGTGGAAGGCCGAGCGCTTCTCCTGGTGGATGACCACGATGCTGCATCGCTTCCCGGACGAGGACGCGTTCAGCCGCCGCCTGCACGATGCGGAACTGGACTACCTGCTCGGCAGCGCGGCCGGCCGCGCGACCATCGCCGAGAACTACGCGGGACTGCCGTTGGCGGTTTAGAGCGGGGATTGGGGAGTCGGGATTGGGGATTTGCCACGCGGGTCCCAGTCCCTCTTCGCATGTTGATCGCGCCCGTCTCCGCTTTCTTCCAATCCCCAATCCCGAATCCCCGCTCTCGACAGAAGAGTCGTCGATCATCGCAATCGATGATGGCGATCAAACGAGCCGGTGGATGATGGTGCGGACCGTCAACGCGTCGCTGCGCCATGCGCTGCATACGCACATTTAGGTGCGTGTTACTTCGCCATTTCTGAGGTCGAGGTAATTGTGGCGATTCTCCCAGACCAGGAAAAAAGCCGGTAAATCCGCGTGTTTTCCGCGGTTTCCTGCGTTGCGCAGGCCGTGCGCGTTGCTACGCTGCAGTCGCGCCGGTGCCATCGCTGCCGCGCATCGCGGCAGCGCGTCGTCATCGCGCATTTCCCTGTTCCCCCATCGGAGAGTCTTCCATGAAGATCCGCTTTCAGGCCTGCCTGCTGGCGCTGCTGCTTGCGCTCCCCGCCGCGTCCGCGTTCGCGCAGACCGCGGTCACCGCCAATCCCAACCACGCGCAGCTGCTGCACGGCGAGGACTGGCGCACCACCGCCAACAAGCGCCTGGTCTACGACTTCTGGCGCATCGTATTCGAAGCCGGGCACACCGAATATGCGCCGCTGTACATGGCCAAGGACTACATCCAGCACAACCCGAATGTGGCCAACGGCCGCGATGCGTTCCTGGCGTTCCTGACCTCCTTCGTCAAGCCGACGCCGATCCAGCCGCGCGTGCAGTTGCCGCTGGTGGCGATCCTGGCCGAGGGCGACTACGTGACCCTGGTGTCGGTGCGCACGCTGCCCGATCCCAAGGACGCCAGCAAGACCTACACCACCACCTGGTTCGACATGTTCCGCATCCAGAACGGCAAGATCCAGGAGCATTGGGACGCGGCGACCAAGTGAGGTCGCGTCGCGCGCGTTGATCGCTGGCAGGTACCGTCCACCCGCGTGGACGGCGCCTGCGCGCGCTGAGAGGGGAATGCGCGCAGGCGTCAGAACGCGTCGGCGCGGTAGCCCGTGTCGATGCTGAGGCTGCCGCCGAGCGCGCGCGAGACGCAGGCGCACAGCTTGCGGTTGCTGTGGCGCTGCTCGTCGCTGAGGAACACGTCGCGATGGTCCAGCGGCGCGGCGGCTTCCAGCACCTCGACCACGCACAGGCCGCATTCGCCGCGGCGGCAGTCGGCCATGACTTCTACGCCGGCCGCGCTCAGCGCATCCAGCAGCGACTCGTTCTCGGCGACCTGCACGGTCTTGCCCAGCGCCGGCACCTGCACCACGAACGGCTGCGCCGGTGCGTTGCCGCTGTTGCCGAAGGTCTCGAAATGCAGGCGCGCGCGGGCGCGGCCGTCGTCGCGCCAGCGTTGCCGCAGTTCGTGCAGCAACGGCAGCGGGCCGCAGGCGTAGACGTCGGCGTTGCGCGGCCATTGCGCGATCTGCGCGGCCAGCTCGAGTTGGCCCAGATGCTCCGGGCAGAACAGCTGCAGGCGCTCGCCAAGCAGCTCCTGCAGATGCTCCAGGTAGGCCATGCTGGCGCGGCTGCGGCCGGCGTAGAGCAGTTGGAACGGGATGCGCCCGCGCGCCAGCCGTTGCGCCATGCCCAGGATCGGGGTGATGCCGATGCCGCCGGCGACCAGCACGATGTGCTCGGCGGTCTCGTCCAGGGCGAAATGGTTGTTGGGCGAGGAGATCTCCAATTGCGCACCCGGCGCTAGCGCCCACATCGCGCGCGAACCGCCGCGGCTGTCTGGCACCGCGCGCACGGCGATGCGGTAGTGGCCATCGGCGGCAGGCTCGCCGACCAGCGAATAGGAGCGCTCGTGCCAGGCGTCACCGATGCGCACGCGCACGTCGAGATGGCTGCCCACGGTGAAGGGGCGGCTGGCGCTGCCCGGATCGAGCACGATCTCGCGTACGTCCTGGCACGGCGTGGCAACGGCGACGACGCGGGCGATGGTCCACTGGGTGTCTTTGCGCATGGCGGGGTCCGGCAGGCGGGGAAGGGGAGGGGAGGCGGGTACGACGCGCGCCGCGATCAGGCGGGCGGGCGGCGCCGCAGCAGGCGGCTGCCGGGAATCTGGCCCAGCGCGTTCTGGTCGTGCAGGGCGTGGTGGGCGTTGCGCTGCGCCAGCCGCGCGTGTTCGCGCATCAGCGCTTCGGCGCGCGCGCCTTCGCGGCGCACGATCGCGTCCAGCACCTGGCGGTGCTGGTCCTGCGCGATCGACAGCACGGTGGCAGCCTGGGCGCGTTCGAGCACGAAGCTGCTGGGCGAGGCGAACGGCAGCTGCGTCACCCGCGCGAACTCGCGCGACAACAGCGCGCTGCCGGCCATCTCGAACAGCAGCGCGTGCAACTGCGCGTTGCAGTCGACATAGTGGGCGAAGGCCTGCTCGCTCAGCGGTCGCGGCGCCAGCACCGCGTCGATCCGGGCCAGCAGCGCCTGCGCCTGCGCCAGCAGTGCCGGATCGGCGCCACGTTCGGCGGCGCGCCGCGCCGCCAGGCCTTCCAGGGTGCCGCGCAGTTCGATGGCATCGTCCACGTCGCGCTCGTCGAATGCCTGCACCGCGTAACCGCCGCCCCGCAGCGGCTGCACCAGGCCTTCCTCGGCGAGCCGCTGCAGGGCGGCGCGCACCGGCGTGCGCGAGGCGCCCAGGCGCTCCACCAGGGCGACCTCGGACAGGCGTTCGCCGGCGGCCAGCTCGCCGGCCAGGATCAGTTCGCGCAGTTCCAGCAGCGCGCGGGTGGTCTGTGCGGCGCTGGAGCGGAACGGATGCGCGGCGGGCATGGCGGGTTCCTGTGCGACAGGGCGGGGCGGGCTCAGCCGACCATGCGCAGCTGCAGGTCCTGGTTGCGCTGCTCGGCGGCGACCATGCGCTCGATCAGGCGCCGCGCCCACATGCCGCCAGCATCGACGTTGAGGTTGTAGAACACGTGGTCCGGGTGCGCGTCGATGGCGCGCTGCTGCGCTTCCAGCACCAGTTCGTCCTCGCCGAACACACCGCTGACGCTGTCGCGCAGGCGCGTGGTGATCGACTGCTCGTGCAGCGAATGGTTGCGCGCGAACGCCCAGAAGTAGTGGCAGGTGCGGTCGGTTTCCGGAGTAATGGTGTTGAGCACGTAGCCGTTGACGCCGCGCGAGCGGTCGCCCTGCGGCGCGCCGCTGCCGGCCACCGCCACGCCGACATCGATGGCGATGGTGCACGGCGCCTCGAAACGGATGATCTGCCAGCGGTCGACCTTGCCGCGGTAGCCGTGCGCGTGTTCGATCTGCCAGGCCCAGAACGGCGGCGGGTCGATGTCGAGCATCCAGCGCGAGACCACCGTGCTGCGTTCGCCGTGGACCACGTCGAACGGCGCCTCGGCGACCTCGTCCTGGCCGATGCTGGAGCCGTGCACGAAGGTCTCGTGGGTCAGATCCATCAGGTTGTCCAGCACCAGCCGGTAGTCGCATTTGACGTGGATGGTGCGGCCGTCGCCGGCCCAGGCCGGGTCGTCGTTCCAGTGCAGGTCCGGCACCAGCGCCGGATCGGCCAGCGCCGCATCGCCCGGCCACACCCAGACGTAGCGGTGCCGCTCCACGGTGGGGAAGCGGCGCACGCAGGCGGACGGATTGATGGTGTCCTGCGAGGGCATGTGCACGCAGCGCCCGTTCGCGTCGTAGACAAGGCCGTGGTAGCCGCAGACCACGTCGTCGCCGCGCAGCCGGCCCATCGACAACGGCACCAGGCGATGCCAGCAGGCGTCCTCGAGCGCGGCGACGCGGCCGCTGCTGGTGCGGTACAGCACGATGTCCAGATTGCACACCTTGCGCGGCAGCAGCGCGTGCTTGACCTCGTGATCCCAGGCGATGGCGTACCAGGCATTGAGCGGAAATGCCGGAGCGGACGACTGCATGGCGGCGACCTCGATTGTGTATACAACAGGCTGGGGAAAGATCCTTGCGTGTTGCGGGCGAATGGCGGACTTGCACTGCCATCGCACCGTCGCCCGATGCGGGACGACGGCCCAATGTATACAACAGGGACGAGGCGGCGCGCCGTTGCCGCATCGTTAAATTGTTCGTTTATCGAACTATGCATCCGATAATCGGATTGACCGCCCGCCGGAGCGGGCCTAACGTGGCCTCCCGAAGCGACCTGGAGGAGGATGTCGTGGCACACCCCGTAATGCGCCTGCGCCCCTGTGCGCTGCGCCCCCGGCCGGCGACGGCGGAGCGGCGCCGATGATCGACAAGACCATGGCCTCGTGCGCCGCCGCCGTGGCCGACATCCACGATGGCGCCACGGTGATGATCGGCGGTTTCGGCACCGCGGGCATGCCCGATGCGCTGATCGACGCGCTGATCGCACAGGGCGCGCGCGAACTCACCATCGTCAACAACAATGCCGGCAACGGCGAGACCGGGCTGGCCGCGCTGATCAAGCACAAGCGCGTGCGCAAGATCGTGTGTTCGTTCCCGCGGCAGAGCGATTCGCAGCACTTCGACGCGGCCTACCGCGCCGGCGAGCTGGAACTGGAACTGGTGCCGCAGGGCAACCTGGCCGCGCGCATCCACGCCGCCGGCAACGGCCTGGGCGCGATCTTCACCCCCACCGGCTACGGCACCGAACTGGCCGCCGGCAAGGAGACCCGCGAGATCGACGGCCGCCACTACGTGCTGGAGTATCCGATCCGCGCCGACTTCGCGCTGATCAAGGCCTACCGCGGCGATCGCTGGGGCAACCTGGTGTACCGCAAGACCGCGCGCAACTTCGGCCCGCTGATGGCGATGGCCGCGACCTGCGCGATCGTGCAGGTGGACACGGTGGTGGAGCTGGGCGCGCTGGATCCGGAAGCGGTGGTGACCCCGGGCATCTTCGTGCAACGGCTGGTGGCGGTGAGCGCCACGCGGGAGGACGCATGCACGCATTGAGCAGCCGCGGCATCGACCGCAATGCGCTGGCCGCGCGGGTGGCGCGCGACATCCCCGAGGGCGCCTACGTCAACCTGGGCATCGGCCTGCCGACCGCGGTGGCCAACTTCCTGCCGGCGGACAAGGAAATCTTCCTGCACAGCGAGAACGGCCTGCTCGGCATGGGGCCGGCGCCGCCGCCGGGGCAGGAGGACCTGGACCTGATCAACGCCGGCAAGCAACCGGTGACGCTGTTGACCGGCGGCTGCTATTTCCACCACGCCGACTCGTTCGCGATGATGCGCAGCGGGCGCCTGGACGTGTGCGTGCTCGGTGCGTTCCAGGTGTCGGTGCACGGCGACCTGGCCAACTGGAGCACCGGCGCGGCCGATGCCATCCCCGCGGTCGGCGGCGCGATGGACCTGGCGATCGGTGCCAAGCAGGTCTACGTGATGATGGAACTGCTGACCAAGCGCGGCGAACCGAAGCTGGTGAACGCCTGCAGCTATCCGTTGACCGGGCTGCGCTGCGTGTCGCGGGTGTATACCGACCTGGGCGTGTTTGCGCTGGGGCCGGACGGCGCGCGCGTGCTCGAACTGGTCGCCGGCGTGAGCCTGGACGACCTGCGCCAGGCCACCGGGCTGGCGCTGACCCTGGCCGATTCCACGGAGGCGGCATGAACGAGGCCTACATCATCGACGGCGTCCGCACGCCGATCGGCCGCTACGGCGGCGCCCTGGCCGGGGTGCGTGCGGACGATCTCGGCGCGGTGCCGCTGCAGGCGCTGCTGGCGCGGCATCCGCAGTTGGATCCGGCGCGCATCGACGACGTCTACCTGGGCTGCGCCAACCAGGCCGGCGAGGACAACCGCAACGTGGCACGCATGAGCCTGCTGCTGGCGGGCCTGCCGTTCAGCGTGCCGGGCAGCACGGTCAACCGCCTGTGCGGCTCGGGCCTGGATGCCATCGGCACCGTCGCGCGCGGCATCCGCGCCGGCGAGTTGGACCTGGCCATCGCCGGCGGCGTGGAGTCGATGTCGCGCGCGCCGTGGGTGATGGGCAAGGCCGAGAGCGCCTTCGCCCGCAACCAGCAGCTCGAGGACACCACCATGGGCTGGCGCTTCGTCAATCCGAAGATGCAGCAGCGCTATGGTGTGGAGTTGATGGGCGAGACCGCCGAGAACGTGGCCGCGCGCCACGGCATCTCGCGCGAGGACCAGGACGCCTTCGCGCTGCGCAGCCAGCAGCGTACCGCCGCCGCGCAGGCGGCCGGTTTCTTCGACGGCGAGATCGTGCCGGTGACCGCCCCGGGTAGGAAGCGCGGCGAGACCATCGAGGTCGGTGTCGACGAACATCCGCGCGCCGACACCACGCCCGAGGCCCTGGCCAGGCTCAAGCCGATCTTCCGCCAGCCCGGTACGGTCACCGCCGGCAACGCCTCGGGCATCAACGACGGCGCCGCCGCGCTGCTGCTGGCCAGCGCCGCGCAGGTGCAGGCGCTGGGCCTGACCCCGCGCGCGCGCGTGCTGGGCTTCGCCAGCGCCGGCGTGGAGCCGGCCTACATGGGCATCGGTCCGGTGCCGGCCACGCGCAAGCTGCTGGCGCGGCTGGAGCTGTCCATCGGCGACTTCGATGCGATCGAACTCAACGAAGCCTTCGCCGCGCAGGGCCTGGCCTGCCTGCGCGAACTCGGCGTCGCCGACGATGCCGCGCACGTCAACGCCAACGGTGGCGCGATCGCGCTCGGCCACCCGCTCGGCATGAGCGGCGCGCGCCTGGCCCTGACCCTGTTGCGCCAGCTCGAGGCCACGGGTGGCCGCCGCGGGCTGGCGACCATGTGCATCGGCGTCGGCCAGGGCGTGGCGCTGGCGATCGAGCGGCTGTAGCCGCTCGCCCCATCGACGCTGCGCCCCGCACGCCTGCATCATCCTTCCAGCCAACCGGCTCCGCGCGGAGCCAGCGAGACCGCACGATGCGCGACGACACCCCCCTCGATCCCCTGCTCGGCTATCGCCGCCCGTACCCCGGGACGCAGCCGGCCTATCTGCATCCGCCCTACGCCTCCACCGGCGCGCGCGGCCCGACCCGCGATCCGATCGCGATCCCGCTGACCCTGTCCGAGGCCACCGGCCCGACCCTGGACCGCACCACCCTGGGCGCACATGCCGCCGATCTCACCGCCGGCTTCCCCGGCGCGCCGCTGGGCGAGCGCATCATCGTCAGCGGACGCCTGCTCGACGAGAACGGCAAGCCGGTGCGCCACAGCGTGGTCGAGGTCTGGCAGTGCAATGCCGCCGGCCGTTACCTGCACGCCGGCGACCAGCACGATGCGCCGCTGGATCCCAACTTCACCGGTACCGGCCAGGTGCTGACCGACGACCACGGCCGCTACCGCTTCACCACCATCAAGCCCGGCGCGTATCCGTGGCGCAACCACTACAACGCCTGGCGCCCGGCGCACATCCATTTCTCGCTGCACGGCGACGGCATCGGCCAGCGCCTGGTCACGCAGATGTATTTCCCCGGCGATCCGCTGCTGGCGTTCGACCCGATCTTCAACTGCGTGGAGGATCCCAAGGCGCGCGAGCGCATGGTCTCCACGTTCGACTGGGAGAACACCGCCAACGAGTTCGCGCTGGGCTACCGTTTCGACATCGTCCTGCGCGGACGCAAGCAGACCCCTTGGGAGTGAGGCGATGAGTTTCCAGGCAACCCCTTCGCAGACGGTCGGCCCCTACTACCGGATCGGGCTGGAGCCGCTGTACCGCACCGAGATCGCGCCGGCGCAGGCGCAGGGCACCCATGTGGAGATCGCCGGCAGCGTGTTCGACGGACATGGCGTGCCGGTCGGCGATGCGCTGCTGGAAATCTGGCAGGCCGATGCCGCCGGCATCTACGATCATGCCGCCGATCCGCGCCGCGGCGAACACGATCCCGCCTTCCACGGCTGGGGCCGGGTGCCGACCGACGTGCAGGGCCGCTTCGCCTTCCGCACGGTCAAGCCCGGGCGCGTCGCCGGGCCCAAGGGCCTGCAGGCGCCGCACCTGGTGGTGCTGGTGTTCATGCGCGGCCTGCTGCGCGCCGCGCCGACGCGGCTGTACTTCGGCGACGACGACCTGAACGGCGATGCGATCCTGGCGCAGGTGCCGGCCGAGCGCCGCGCCACCCTGATCGCGCAACCGATGGCGTCCAACCGCTACCAGTGGGACGTGCGCATGCAGGGCGAGCACGAGACCGTGTTCTTCCGCTACTGAGCGCGGCGACATCCCGCACAGTCCGCAGCGGTTACGCTGCATGATCTCTCCACCGCATACGAACCGATGAGCGTCTCCGAGTCCCTGTTGCGTCCGCTGTTCGGCGATCCGGCCGTCGATGCACTATTCGATGACCGCGCGCGCCTGCAGGCCATGCTCGACGTGGAAGCGGCGCTGGCACGCGCGCAGGCGCGCTGCGGAGTGATCCCGGCCAGCGCGGTGGCGCCGATCGCCGCCGCCTGCGATGCCGCGCGCTACGACGTGGCCGCGCTCGCCGCCGCCACCGCGCTGGCCGGCAATCCGGCGATCCCGCTGGTCAAGGCGCTCACCGCGCAGGTTGCCGCCGCCGATGAGGACGCCGCGCGCTGGGTGCACTGGGGCGCGACCAGCCAGGACATCATCGACAGCGGCGCGGTGCTGCAGCTGCGCGCCGCGCTCGACCGTGTGGAGGCGCAACTGGACGCGCTGTGCGCGGCGCTGGCGGCGTTGGCGCAGCGCGAGCGCGACACCGGCCTGCCCGGACGCACCTTGCTGCAGCAGGCGGTGCCGGTGACCTTCGGGCTGAAGGCCGCGGGCTGGCTGGACGCGCTGCAGCGCAGTCGTCGGCGCCTGCAGGCGCTGCGCGAGGATGCGCTGGTGCTGCAGTTCGGCGGCGCCGCCGGCACCCTGGCCGCGCTGCAGTCGCAAGGCCTGGCGGTGGCCGAGGCGCTGGCGGCGGAGTTGCGCCTGCCGCTGCCGGCGCTGCCCTGGCATGCGGCGCGCGACCGGATCGGCGAGATCGGCGCGGCGTTCGCGCTGCTCGCCGGCAGCCTCGGCAAGATCGGCCGCGACGTCGCCCTGCTGATGCAGTCGGAAGTGGCCGAGGCCTTCGAACCCGCCGCGGCGGGCAAGGGGGGTTCCTCGGCGATGCCGCACAAGCGCAATCCGGTGGGCTGCGTGGTCGCGATCGCCGCGGCCACGCGCGCACCGGGCCTGCTCGCGACCCTGTTCGCGGCGCTGCCGCAGGAACACGAACGCGCGGTCGGCGGCTGGCATGCCGAATGGGAGACCCTGCCGGAACTGGTGCGCCTGAGCGCCGGCAGCCTCGCCCAGGTGCGGGTGCTGGCCGAGGGCCTGGAACTGGACCGTGCGCGCATGGCCGCGCATCTGGACAGCCACGGCGGCCTGCTCTACGCCGAGGCGGTGGCGGTGACTCTCGCCGCCCAGCTGGGCAAGGCTGCCGCGCACGCGCTGGTGGAAACGGCGGTGCGTCGTGCGCTGGCCACGCAGCAGCACCTGCGCGCGGTGCTGGCCGAGGAGCCACAGGTGACCGCGGTGCTGGCGCCGGCGCAACTGGATGCGCTGTTCGCTAGCGATAGCTGGCGCGGCATGGCCGCGGTGTGGATCGAGCGCGTGCTCGCCGCGCAGTCGCGCGGGTGAGGCGCCGCGCCGTGCCTGTCTGCCGCAGTGTCGGCGACACGTTCTAGACTTGCCGGTGCCGCGCGGTTTGCTGCGCGACGGCCCAATCCCCTCTCCAAGCGAGCGCCGACCATGCCGATCCTCGACCTGCCCACGCATCGTCTGCATTACCGCATCGACGGCAGCGAAGGCCGTCCGTGGCTGACCCTGTGCAATTCGCTCGGCACCGACCTGCACATGTGGGACGCGCAGATCGCGGCGCTGGCGCCGCATTTCCGCGTGCTGCGCTACGACCGCCGCGGCCACGGCGCTTCCACCGCCGCGCCCGCACCGTACGCCATGGCCGATCTCGGCGGCGACGTGGTGGCGCTCTGGGATGCACTGTCGATCGAACGCAGCCACTTCTGCGGCCTGTCGATCGGCGGGCTGACCGGGCAGTGGCTGGGCCTGCACGCCGGCGAGCGCCTGCTCAGCCTCACCCTGTGCGCCACCGCGGCCAGGATCGGCAGCGCCGAAAGCTGGCAGGCGCGCATCGATCAGGTCCGCGCCGAGGGCCTGGCGCCGCTGTGCGAAGGCACCCGCACGCGCTGGTTCACCCCGGCCTTTGCCGAGGCGCAGCCGGGTACCGTCGAGGCGATCCTGGAGAGTTTCCGCGCCACCGACGCGCAGGCCTACATCGGCTGCTGCCAGGCGCTGGCCGAGGCCGACTTCCGTGCGCGCCTGGGCGAGATCCGCGTGCCGGTGCTGGCCGTGGCCGGGCACGACGATCCGGTGTGCCCGCCGACCGAGTTGCAGGCCATCGCCGCGCAGGTGGCACAGGGCGAGTATGCCGAGGTGCATGGCCGCCACCTGTGCAACGTGGAGTCGCCGCACGCCTTCAACGACGCGCTGCTGCGCTTCCTGTTGCAGTAGATCGCGCTCGCCTTTTCCCCACGTTCCAGGAGTTGCCCCGATGCACGAGAACGAACGCTACGCCGCCGGCCTGCAGGTGCGCCGCGCGGTGCTCGGCGATGCCCACGTCGACCGCTCGCTGGCCGCGCGCACGCCGTTCACCGAGGAATTCCAGGAGTTCATCACCCGCACCGCCTGGGGCACGGTATGGACCCGCGAGGGCCTGCCGCGGCACACGCGTTCGCTGCTGACCCTGGCGATGATGGTGGCCCGCGGCCACGACGAGGAGTTCAAGCTGCACGTTCGCGCCGCGCGCAACAACGGCGTCAGCGCCGACGAGATCAAGGAAGTGCTGCTGCAGGCCGCGATCTATTGCGGCGTGCCCGCGGCCAACCACGCCTTCGCCCTGGCCGCGCCGATCCTGGCCGAGCAGGCCGCCGAAGCGGCGGACTGAGCGCGGGCGCCGCTGCCGCGGCAGGATGATGGCGCCTGCGGTTTAGCGCCGACTCGTCGCAAGCGGCACGCAGTGTGCCTGCTGTCTGTCCTGCGACGGGTGCCTCGCGCAAGCCAGATCCGCGCGCGCTTCGCGCCCCGTACCCTCACCCCAACCCCTCTCCCGGAGGGAGAGGGGCTTTCCCTTCGCCCCACCGGGGACCACGGCCCTTCGGGGAAGCTGCCCCGCAGGGCGGATGAGGGTCAGTCCAGCACGCGGCTCAACTGCTGCGCCGCGTGGCGCAGTGCCGGCAACACCGTGCTCTGCAGGCTGCCCAGGGTCATCCGCGCCACCGAGCTGCCGACATTGAGCGCGGCCACCACGCGGTCCTGGCGGTTGCGCACCGGCACCGCCACCGAGCGCAGGCCGATCTCCAGTTCCTGGTCGACGACCGCATGGCCGTCGCGCTGCACGCGTTCGAGCAGCGCCTGGAACTGCGCACGGTCGGTGACGGTACGTTCGGTGCGCGGGCGCAGCGGATTGCGGTCCAGGTAGCTGTTCAAGGTGTCGCCCGGCTGCGCCGCCAGCAGCACCCGGCCCATCGAGGTGCAGTAGGCGGGCAGGCGGCTGCCGGCGCGCAGGCCGATCGACATGATCCGCACGGTTTCCGCGCGCGCCACGTACAGCAGGTCGTCGCCATCGAGCACGCCCAGCGAGCAGGACTCGTGCAGGTCGTCGCGCAGCGCATCCAGCACCGGCTGCGCCGCCACCGACAGGGCGGCGGTGGACAGGTAGCCGCTGCCGATGCCCAGTGCGCGCGGCAGCAGCACGTAGCCGCGGCCGTGGGTGCCGGCGTAGCCCAGCTTCTCCAGCGTGTACAGCACGCGCCGAACCGCCGCGCGCGGGATGCCGGTGTCGGCGCTGAGCTGGGCCATGCTGACGTCGCGGCTGTGCTGGCCGAAGGCGCTGAGCACGGCCAGGCCGCGCGCCAGCGAGGTCATGAAGTTCGGGTCGCCTTCGCACTCGCCGATGCGCCGCATCAGCTCCGCGGCCAGGCCGCGCTCGGGCGGGGTGGGGGCGGTGGCGGCACGCGCGGTGCGGCGTGCGCGAGGGGGACGCGGGGAATCGGACATGGAAGCGGCGGCGGCGGCAATGCGTCCGATGGTAGTGGCTGCATCCGCGGGCGTCGATGCCGCGGTGCGCGCGAGGGCCGCAATCCACCCTGTAGCGGATGAACCCCATGCGTCTCGTAGGAGCGGCTTCAGCCGCGACCGGGCGTTCCCATGGAAGCCCGGTCGCGGCTGAAGCCGCTCCTACGGGACATCTCGCCTCAGTCGCCCAACCGCACCACCAGCTTGCCGAAGTTGCCGCCGCTGAGCATGTCGATGAAGGCCTGCGGGGCGTTCTCCAGCCCGTCCACCACGTGTTCGCGATAGCGCACACGGCCCTCGGCCAGCCACGCGCCCATCTCGCGCAGGAACTCCGGGTACAGCTTGACGAAGTCGCCGACGATGAAGCCGCGCAAGGTCAGGCGCTGGCGCAGCACCTGGCCCATCAGCGCCGGCAGCCGGTCCGGCCCCGGCGGCGGGGCGCCGTTGGCGTTGTAGGTGGCGATGGTGCCGCACACCGGCACCCGCGCGAAGTCGTTGAGCAGTGGCAGCACGGCATCGAACACGTGGCCGCCGACGTTCTCGAAGTACACGTCGATGCCGTCGCTCGCGGCGGCGCGCAACTGCTCGGCGAAGTCCTTGGCGCGGTGGTCCAGGGCCACGTCCACGCCCAGTTCCTCGCGCAGGTAGCGGCATTTCTCCGCGCCCCCGGCGATGGCGATCACCTTCGCCCCACGCAGCCTGGCGATCTGCGCCACCGTCGCGCCGACCGGGCCGGTGGCCGCGGCCACCGCGACGGTCTCGCCGGGCTGCGGCTTGCCGATCTCGTGCAGGCCGGCATAGGCGGTGAAGCCGGGCATGCCGTACACGCCGAGCGCGGTGCTCGGCGGCAGCGGCGAGTCGCGATCGAGCTTGCGCCGCAGGCTGGCGCCGTCGACGACCAGATGGGTCTGCCAGCCGCCGTTCTGCACCAGCACCAGATCGCCCGGCGCGTGGTCGGGGGAATTGGATTGCAGCACCTCGGCCACGGTGCTGCCGACCATGGTCTCGCCCAGCTGCACCGGCGGCGCGTAGGACGGCGCATCGCTCATGCGCCCGCGCATGTACGGGTCCAGCGACAGCCAGCGGTTGCGCAGCAGCACCTGGCCCGGGCCAGGTGGCGCCAGCGGCGCCTGCTCGGTGCGGAAGTTGTCGGTGCCCGGCGCGCCCTGCGGGCGCGAGGCGAGCACGATACGGGTGGTCTGGGTGGGGGCGGTCATGCGGTTTCCTCACTTGCGGTATTCAATTGCGCGATGTCTTCGGCCGACAGCTGCAGGCGCGCGGCGGCGAGCAGGTCCTGCAACTGGTCCAGGCTGGTCGCGCTGGCGATCGGCGCGACGATGCCGGGCCGCGCCATCAACCAGGCCAGCGCCACCTGCGTGGGCGTGGCGGCATGCTTGCCGGCGATGTCGTCCAGCGCGGCGAGGATGCGCAGGCCGCGCGCGTTGAGATAGCGCGCGACCACGCTGGCGCCGCGTGCCTGGCTCTTGCCGGCGTCTTCGGCGCGGCGGTATTTGCCGCTGAGGAAGCCGCTGGCCAGCGCGTAGTAGCACAGCACGCCCAGGCCCTGTTCGCGCACCAGCGGCTCCAACTCGGCCTCGTAGCCGGCGCGGTCGTACAGGTTGTACTCCGGCTGCAGCGTCTCGTAGCGGGGCAGGCCGTACTGCGCGGAGACGTTCAATGCCTCGCGCAGGCGCGCGGCGTTGTAGTTGGAGGCGCCGATCGCGCGCACCTTGCCCTGTTCGATCAGCCGCCCGAACGCCGCCAGCGTCGCTTCCAGCGGTACCGAATCGTCGTCTTCGTGCGCCTGGTACAGATCGATGACGTCGGTCTGCAGGCGCTGCAGCGAGTCCTCTGCGGCAGCGGCGATGTTGTCGGCGGACAGGCCCGGGCGCTCGGCCCACTTGCCGACCTTGGTCGCGATCAGCACCTTGTCGCGCTTGCCGCTGCGCTTGAGCCACTGCCCGATCAGCGTTTCCGATTCGCCGCCGTGGTTGCCGGGCACCCAGGCCGAGTAGATGTCGGCGGTGTCGATGAGGTTGCAGCCGGCCTCGACGAAGGCGTCGAGCAGGGCGAAGGAGGTCTTGGCGTCGGCGCTCCAGCCGAACACGTTGCCGCCGAACGCCAACGGTGCCGCATGCAGGCCGGAGCGGCCGAGTTCGCGCGTGTGCAGCATGGAAAACGCTCCACTGTGGGGAAAGGCGACAGGATAGTCGCCAGGGGTTTGGCAACCGTCAAATGCTCGCGAAAACAGCGTTCCGCCAGCGTGATCCGCGCTAACGGGAGTGCAACATTCGGCCTTGCCGGGTCGCATGCTAGGCTCGCGCCACCTCTCTTGCGGATGCCTGCCATGACGCTTCGAACCTCGCTCGCCTGCGCCTGCACCCTGGCCATCGCCACCGCCTTGCTCGCCCCCGCGGCGCAGGCGATCAAGCCCGCCGACACCGCGACGCTGCCAGCGCCGGATGCATCGCTGCAGACGGCCATCAACGGCAGCTGGCGCGACCGCGCCAACGTCGCCCGCGACGCCTATCGCCACCCCGGGCAGACGCTGGCGTTCTTCGGTATCAAGCCGACCCAGACGGTGATCGAGGTCACCCCGGGCAGCGGCTGGTATTCGGAGATCCTCGCGCCGTACCTGCGCGAGCGCGGCCAGTACATCGCCGCCGTGGTCGATCCGGCGGCCGTGCCGGAAGGGCGCGGCCGCGACTACCAGCAAAAGGCGCGCGCCGGCCTGGAACAGAAGTTCGCCGCGGCGCCGGCCCAGTACGATCGCGCGCGCATCGTCGCGTATGCCCCGAACGCGCCGGTGTTCGGCCCGCCCGGCTCGGCCGATCTGGTGCTGACCTTCCGCAACGTGCACAACTGGCGCATGGCCGGCCAGGCCGAGGGCATGTTCAAGGGCTTCTACCAAGTGCTCAAGCCCGGCGGCGTGCTCGGCGTGGTCGAGCACCGCGCCAAGGCCGACGTGCCGGCGGACGACAAGAGCGGTTATGTCGGCCAGGGGCAGGTGATCGCCATGGCCGAGGCGGCCGGCTTCAAGCTGGCCGGCAAGAGCGAGGTCAACGCCAATCCACGCGACAGCAAGGACTATCCTGGCGGCGTGTGGACGCTGCCGCCGAGCAACCAGCACGAGGCCGCCGACGACGCCAAGTACCAGGCGATCGGCGAGAGCGACCGGATGACCCTGAAGTTCGTCAAGCGCTGAGCTGGCGCGCGGGCGGCGCGCCGCCGGGGCATGGGACAATGCCTGCGCCGCACCGTGCGGCGCAGGCCCACTGCCGTTCCCGCCGATGCTGATCGCCTTCAACAAGCCCTTCAACGTGCTGTGCCAGTTCACCGACCGCAGTACGCCGCCGCGGCGGACCCTGGCCGAGTTCGGCCTGCCTGCCGACGTGTATGCGGCCGGACGCCTGGACTACGACAGCGAGGGCCTGCTGCTGCTGACCGATGACGGCGCGCTGGCGCACCGCCTCACCGATCCGCGGCACAAGCAGCCCAAGACCTATTGGGTGCAGGTGGAGGGCGCACCGCAACCGGAGCAGTTGCAGCGCCTGCGCGACGGCGTGCTGTTGAACGATGGCCCGACCGCGCGGGCCGAGGTGGCGCTGCTGGACGCGCCGCCATCGCTGTGGCCACGCGATCCGCCGGTGCGCTTCCGCAAGCGCGTGCCCGATGCCTGGCTGCAGATCGTGCTGCGCGAAGGCCGCAACCGCCAGGTGCGGCGGATGACCGCGGCGGTCGGCCTGCCGACGCTGCGCCTGGTGCGCGCGGCGATGGGCGCGCACCGGGTGGACGGGTTGGCGCCTGGGGCCTGGCGCGCGCTGTAGTGCGTGTTGTGCCGAGCCATGCGTAGGAGCGGCTTCAGCCGCGACATGGGAATCTCGGTAACCCGTCGGTCGCGGCTGAAGCCGCTCCTACGTTGGAAGAGCGGGGCGCAGCGACTCCATAAAAAAAAAGCGACCGGGATGTCTCTCGGTCGCTGCGTTTCATGCTGCGGCTGCCGTCAGCGGCAGTGCGCGGATCTCACTCTTCGGTGGCGTCCTGCGCTGCCGCGTTGCGGCGCGTGCCACGAGTGCTGGCGGCGCTGCGGCGCGCACCGACGTTGCCGCGCTTGCTGGCGGCTTCGATGCGCTGCGCATTGCCTTCGATCGGCGTGCCCTTGTCGCGCTGGCGCTTGCGGTAGATGGCGTAGCCGAGCAGGCCCACGCCCACCGCGGCGGCGGCGATGGCCACGGCCGGGTTGCGGCGCACCGCAGTGCGCGCGACCTTGGTGCCGGTCTTCACCGCACCCAGCGCGGCGCCGGCCTTGAGCGCGCTCACCGCCTTGCCCGACTGCAGCCACTTGTTCGCCTGCGGGCCGAGATGCTTGAGGCTGTCGCCGGCGTGGCTGGCGAAATCCAGGGCGCGGTCGGTGATGATGGTCAGCTTGCTCATGGGCGTCCCCTACTGGCAGGAATGAAGGCCTGCAGTGTCGCCCCCGTGCCGTATACGGGGCGTTAGCGCAGCGCCGCGGATTCGTCTGCCGGCTGAATGCGGGGACGTGGGTGGCAACGCGCGATCCACCCCGGCCTGCGCAGCGTTGGATCTGCGACGCGCTGCCGGTGCTGCGTGCGCGGTCTGGCTTGTCGTCGATTCGAGCGGCGCGGCGTTGGCCTTGCGTCTGCATACTCGGCCCGATCGACCATGTTGCGTGTGTCCGCGGCCGCGTCGTCCACATCCTCTCTCTGCCCGGTACAACCGCGCTGTCACGGCGTGGCATGCCCGGGAATCGGGCATAGGCGCTAGGTACCGCGTGGCTTAGCGCGATGGCTGGCGGTGGCAGTCCAGGGATCGTCCGGCCAGGGGTGGCGCGGGTAGCGCCCCTTCATTTCCTTCTTCACTTCCGGATAGGTGCTGGACCAGAAATTGCGCAGGTCCTGGGTGACCTGCAGCGGCCGGCCGCCGGGCGAGAGCAGGTGCAGCAGCAGCGGCACGCGGCCGTCGGCGATGCGCGGGGTGTCGGCCAGGCCGAACAGTTCCTGCAGCTTGACCGCCAGCACCGGCGGCTGCGGCTGTCCGGCGTGGTCCACGCTGTAGTCGATGCGCCGTTCCATGCCCGAGGGCACGGCGATGCGCACCGGGGCATGGCGGTCGATGGCCTGGCGCCGGTCCCACGGCAGCCGCGCCTTCAGCGCCTCGCCCAGCGCGTCCTCGCCGAGCGCGTCGAGCCGGGTCTTGTTGGCGAAGGCCGGGCGCAGCCAGTCGTCGAGGCTGTCCAGCAGCGCGGCATCGCCCAGGTCCGGCAGGTCCAGTTCCGGCATCCACTGGCGCAGCCCGGCCACCCGCGCGCGCCACTGCGCCAGGCCCTCGCTCCAGGGCAGCGCCTGCAGCCCCAGTTCGCGTACCGCCTCGGTGAGCGCCGCGGCCGCCTGCGCCGGCTCGACGCGGCCGGCGGGGCGGCTGTCGAGCACGATGCGATCGAAGCGGGTCTCGCGCAGCGCGCTCAGTGCGCGCCGTTCGGGATCCCAGCGCACCACGTCTTCTTGCGCGAAGCGCTGCGGGAATTGCGCGCGCAGGTAGGTCTCGTCCACCGGCGCGGCGCGCAGCAGCAGTGCGTCCTTGGCCTCGTGGCGCAGTTCGGTGGCGACCAGCCAGGGCTCGCCGCGCAGGTCGCTGTTGTCGAACAGGCGCGCGCTGCGGCCGTTGGCTAGCAGGTAGCGCAGCGGATCGTTCGGGTGGCGGGTACCGATGCGGTCAGGAAAGGCATGGGCCAGCAGATCGCCGAGCGCATGCGCCTCTACGCTGTCCGGCGCAGCGGCATCGCTGCGCAGGCGCCGCCGCCACTGCTTGGCGGCCGCGTCGATCGCCGCCAGCGCGCCGCGGTTGGCGTCGTGCGGGACGCGGCCGCGGCGGAACGCGGCCAGGGCGCGCCAGCGTGCGGCCAGCGCATCGCCGCCCTGGCGCAGCGGGTCGCGCGCTTCGATCAGGGCGGCGAGGTCACAGGCCAGCGCCTGCGCGCGCGCATCGCCGGCGGCCAGCAGCATCGCCGCCAGGCGCGGATGGGTGCCCAGCGCGAGCATGCGCCGGCCGCTGGCGGTGATGGTGCCGTTCGCGCCGAGTGCGCCCAGCCGCTGCAGCAGCTCGCGGGCGGCGGCCAGTGCGCCGGGCGGCGGCGGATCGACGAAGCGCAGGCCATCGCTGCCCCAGGCGGCCAGTTCCAGTGCCAGCCCGGCGAGTTCCACCTGCAGGATCTCGGCGCGGCGCTGCGCCTCCAGGCGCTGCGACTGCGGCCACAGCCGGTAGGCCCAGCCGCTGGCGACACGGCCGGCGCGGCCGGCGCGCTGATCGGCCGAGGCCTGGGCGATGGCGGCCACGTCCAGCCGCGAGAAGCCGCTGTTGGGATCGTAGTGCGGCTCGCGGGCCAGCCCGGCGTCGATCACCACGCGCACCCCGGGCAGCGTCACCGAGGACTCGGCGACGTTGGTCGCCAGCACCACGCGCCGCCGCCCCTGCGGATCGGGCTGCAGCACTTTGCTCTGCTGCTCCACCGGCAACTCGCCGTGCAACGGCAACACCTCGACCCCGCCTTCTTCTCCCTCCGGGAGAAGGTGGCGCGCAGCGCCGGATGAGGGGGCGCCGGAAGTGGTGTCTGCTGGGGCAACGCTCGACGCGGCGGCGGATGCCCCCTCGACGCCAACCCCCACCGCCGCCAGCGCCGCCTGCACCCGCCCGATCTCGCGCTGCCCGGGCAGGAACACCAGCACGTCGCCCGGATGCTGCTGCAGCGCATGCTCCACCGCGCGCCGGGCCTGCGCTTCCAGGGATTCCTCGCGTCGCGCCGGGAAGTGCGCGATCTCCACCGGGAAACTGCGCCCGGCGCTGGACAGCCGCGGCGCGTCGAGGAACTGCGCCAGGCGCTCGCCGTCCAGCGTGGCCGACATCACCACGATGCGCAGGTCCTCGCGTACCTGCGCCTGCACGTCCAGGGCCAGCGCCAGGCCCAGGTCCGCGGCCAGGTGGCGCTCGTGGAATTCGTCGAACAGCAGCGCGCCGACGCCCTCAAGCATCGGGTCGTCCTGCAGCATGCGGGTCAGGATGCCCTCGGTGACCACCTCGATGCGGGTGCGGGCGGAGACCTTGTTCTCGAAGCGGATGCGGTAGCCCACGGTCTCGCCCGGCGCTTCGTCGCGCTGCCGGGCCATGAAGGTGGCGGCACTGCGCGCGGCGACCCGGCGCGGTTCCAGCATGACGATGCGCCGGCCCTGCAGCCAGGGCGCATCGAGCAGCGCCGGCGGCACCTGGGTGGTCTTGCCGGCGCCGGGCGGGGCTTCCAGCACCAGGCGCGGATGGGCGGCGAGGCTGTCGCGGATCTGCGGCAGCAGCGGATCGATCGGAAACACGGCGGACGTCATCGGCCAAGGATACGGGGCCGCCGCGCCGCTGTAGAGCGGCGTTCTGGGCCGGCCCCGTACAATCGGCGTCTTTCCCGGCTGATTCCCGCGCAACCGCATGACCCTGATCGACATCGGCGCCAACCTCACCCACGAGTCCTTCGATCGCGACCGCGACGCCGTACTGCAGCGCGCCCGCGCCGCCGGCGTCGCGCAGTTGGTGGTCACCGGTGCCAGCCGCGAACACTCGCCGCTGGCATTGCAGTTGGCGCAGCAGCATCCGGGCCTGCTGTACGCCACCGCCGGCGTGCATCCGCACCACGCGGTGGAGTACACCGCCGAGTGCGACGCCGAAATGCGCGCGCTGCACATGCACGCCGAGGTAGTGGCGGTGGGCGAGTGTGGCCTGGACTACTTCCGCGACTTCTCGCCGCGGCCGGCACAGCACCGCGCGTTCGAGCGGCAACTGCAACTGGCGGTGGACACCGGCAAGCCGCTGTTCCTGCACCAGCGCGACGCGCATGCCGACTTCATGGCACTGATGCGCCAGTTCGACGGCAAGCTCGGCCCGGCGGTGGTGCACTGCTTCACCGGCAGCCGCGAGGAACTGTTCGACTACCTGGATCGCGACTGGTACGTCGGCATCACCGGCTGGCTGTGCGACGAGCGCCGCGGCGCGCACCTGCGCGAGCTGGTGAAGCACATTCCCGCCAACCGGTTGATGATCGAGACCGACGCGCCGTACCTGCTGCCGCGCACGCTCAAGCCCACGCCCAAGGACCGGCGCAACGAACCGGCGTTCCTGGCGCACATCGTCGAGGAGCTGGCGCGCGATCGCGGCGAGGACGTGGCGACGGTCGCCGCCGCCAGCACTGCCGCCGCGCGGACGTTCTTCCGCCTGCCGACGCCGGCTTGAGGGCAGGCGCCGGCGGGTAAACAGGTGTAGGAGCGGCTTCAGCCGCGACCGGGCGTTACCGGCAAGGCGTCGTCGCGGCTGAAGCCGCTCCTACGAGAAGCGCAATGCGGCCTGCCGAGCGGCAGCCGCCCGCCTCACTCGACCTGCGCGTCTTCGCGCTTGGCCTCGGCCATGGCTTCCGGCTCCAGTTCCTCGGCGCTGCGGTTGAGCTTGACGAACACGCCCCAGGCGACCAGCAGCAGCGCCGCGCACAGGCCGACCGCGGCGGCGTAGGGCAGCTTGGCCGGGTCGTCGTGCATCAGTTCGAAGATCGACACCAGGGTCTCGATCGCCAGGGCGATGACGATGACCACGAAGAACCGCGACAGGTAGCGGCGCACCCGGGTCGGTCCGCTGACCTTGACGTCGCGCTGCACCTCTTCCTCGTAGATGGTCTGGCCCAGCTCCAGGGTCACCAGCGCCACGGTGAGCAACCCGATCGCTTCCAGCACCACGTTGAAGCGGTCGCGCACCACCAGTTCGCCGCCCGGCGTCAGGCCGTACCAGAGCTCGAGCACGGCCATGCAGATCAGCCCGGCCGCGCACAGCAGGAACAGCAGGATGATGAGGAAATGCCCGCCGCGGAACAGTTTTTCCATGCGCGTGCCCGTCGCTTGCCCCTGTGTGGTGGGCGAGCATAGGCGCCAGGCGCGTCAGCGGCACGCGAAGACGCGTGGCCGTCCCGCGGTCAGGGCGCGCGATTGTCCGCGGCGGCGCGCAGCGCGCCATCGCGGGCGCGAAGGGGAATTGCCGCGCCGACCGCGCGCAGTGCGCGTCAGCGCGCGGGAAGGCCGGCCTGGTAGGCCTGCAGGTGACAGTACGCGGCCATCAGCAGCGGTGCCTCGTGCCCGGCGGCGCGGGCGCGGGCGAGCATGTCGCCGACGATCTGTTGCGCTTCCACCTGCTGCCCGGCTTCCAGGTCGCGCAGCATCGACGCCTTCATCGGCGATCCGGGGTGGGTCAGCAACTGCAGCGCACTGGCCTGCGCCGCCTCGGGCACCGGTTCGCCCGCGGCTGCGGCCACCGCCGTGCACTCGGCATACAGGCCACGCACCAGCGCCACGCCGTCGTCGCTGGCGACGATGCGCCCGATCGGCGCTCGCATCAGGCAGGTGGCTGCGGCCAGCGCGGTGAGGAAGGTGTACTTGATCCATTGCTCCTGCGCGATCCACGGCGTGGCCAGGTGATCCACGTCGGCTTGCGTGCATGCATCCGCCAGGGCGCGCACGCGCGCGCTGTCGGCGCCGCGGCCATCGCGCTCGCCGAAGGTCAGCGAGGCCGGCTTGGCCAGGTGCTGGATCGCGCCATCGGCATCGAGCACCGCACTGATGAAGCACAGCCCGCCGATCACCCGTTCCGCACCGAAGCGCGCATCCAGCGCCCGGTAGTGGCGCAGGCCGTTGAGGATCGGCAACACGCTGGTGCCGTCGTGCACGGCCGGCGCCACCGCGTCCAGCGCACTGTCCAGGTCGTAGGCCTTGCAGCTGAGCAGCACCAGATCGAACGGCCGCGCCTGCGCCGCGCCGGGCAGCATTTCGGCGGTGAGCGTGTTCACCGCGATGGTCGCATCGCCGCGCGGACTGCGGATGCGCAGACCGTCGCGCTGCAGGCGCGCGGCCCGCGGCGGCCGCACCAGGAAGCTGACATCGACGCCGGCCTGGGCCAGGCGTCCGCCGAAGTAACCGCCGGTCGCGCCGGCACCGAGAATCAGGATACGCATGAGACGTGGATCGCCATGGGGTGGGACGCGTCCGACCGTGGGAACGCATGCCGGCAAACGAGCGTGTATGCAGTGCGATCGACGATGCGACGCAACCTGCTATGCCGTTGCGCCGTATCGCGCGCCGCACGCGCCGTCAGGTGACCGCACGCAGCGGTGACCAGTGTGGCTCAGCTCTTCTTCACCAACTCGACGCGGCGGTTCTGCGACTTGCCTTGTTCGGTCGCATTGTCCGCCACCGGATCGGCATCGCCGAAGCCGGCTGCGCTCAGCCGCGACGCATCGATGCCCTGCGCAACCAGGGCCGCGACCACCGCCTTGGCGCGGCCTTCCGACAGCGTCTTGTTGTGCGCGGCATCGCCGGTGCCGTCGGTATAACCGTTGACGGCCAGCTTCAACGCCGCATCCTGCTTGAGCAGCTGCACGACCTGGGCGATCTGCGGTTGCGAATCGGGCAGGATGTCAGTCTTGTCGGTGGCGAAGTTGACGTGCAGCGCCACCTTGCCGGTCTTGTCGATCTGCGTCTTCAGTTCGCTGGCCGGCAGCAGGCTGGCGGTGACCTGCAGCGGCTTGGTCTCGGCGATCAGCAGGCCGCCACCGAACTGGTAGCTGCACAGGTGGATCCAGATATCGCGATCGGCGCGATGCACCACGAACACCTGCGTCGGGTTGTTCCAGACATCGCCCAGGCCGCTGTTGTACTTGGTGGCGACATCGCGTGGCCACTCCTTGATCTTCTGCGTGGCCGCTTCGGGAATCCGGCCGTCGAAGATCTTCTTGCCGCCAAGTGCCGTGACGACCGCCTCGATGTTGCGTTCCAGTTCCAGATCCGAGAAGGTCTTGCCCTGTGCGGCATCGATGTGCGCGGACCAGACCTTGCCCTCGACCGGCTGCAGGCGATCGCCGGTCCAGAACGGCACCTGGTCGAAGTCCGCGACGTCCGGTGTGCTGCTGGTGACATAGCCCGTGGGCAGCGCGATGTAGGGGAAGTCTCCCAGCGGGACGTCGGACACCGGCAGGCTGGCCGGGTCGAATGCCGTATTGGCGGCAGCCTGCTGCTTGGGAGCGTCCTGCGTGTTGCTGGCAGTCGCCGCGGGGGCCGGCGCCTGATCGTCGGGATGCGCGGGCTGCTGCTCATGCTTCTTGCAGGCGCTCAGACTTGCGATGACGGCCAGGGCCAAGGTCGCCACTACTGCTCTTTTCACAGAGATACTCCTTGTCGGGGGACGAACCAAACTAGTGTAACGGCGAGATCGACCGATCTTGCTGCAGAACGATGAATCCGCGTCGACCAACGATGGCAACGCGTGCTTGGGTCGCAGTGGAAGCGGGATCAGTGCGCGAGGTCGGGTGGCTGGAACAACGCGTCCGGCTGCGGGCCGTAGTCGACGCGCTGGATGTCCCATTGCTGCTGCTGTTCCAGCCCGGTCTTGCCGCGATAGGCGAGCACCAGGCCGGTTTCGCGATCCAGCCACATGGTGCCTTGCCGGGTCCTGCCAGGACCGTCCGGGTTGGCCAGGCGATAGCGCCATTGCACCGCGGAGCGGCCCGCGCGCAGGCCGCTGTCGCCTCGCTGGCAGTCGGCGAACATGCCCAGGCCCGCACAGGGCTGCTCCGGGTCGAAACGCAGCGGCCAGCGCATGCCGGGAACCGGCATGGCACCGCCCTGCTGGCCGACGATCCAGCCGGTCGGCGCATCCTTCGCGAGGATCAGGGCATACGACCGACCGCCGGCATCCTGGAACTGGATGCGCAGCGCGCCGTCGCGAAAGAACACCGTCGCCGGCTGCGCCGCGCCGCGCGGCTGGATCCGGCTCAGGCCGCCAAGCTCGTTGGTGGTGACCTGCGCTACGCCAGCGAGCCCGGCGTCCTCGGCGTGTACCACGCCGGCAAACCCCTGGCACAGCGCCATCACGCACGCCAGCCGTGTCTGTCGACGCATCACTTGTCCAGATTGCCCTGCGTATAGATCGGCGACTGCATGCGCACGATGGCGTAGCTCTCGATGGGCAAGCGCCTGGTGAATGGCTGCAGCGGGGACGATTCGAACGTGCCTGGCTTCAGGTACTGGGATTTTCCGCCCAACACCCAATCGACAAAAGGGACCACCAGCGGCGCGTCGTAGACCACCTTGATCTTGAGGATGTTGGCGTCCTGCACATTGACGCCGCTGCTGCCGACCGCATCGCTGCGATACGCGAGCGTGTCGTTGGGCAACGCGTACTGGCCGTTGTACTGGCGTTCGCGGAAGTTGCTCCAGGCGGCCCGCGTCGGATTGATGACCGTGATGCGGCCATGCAGCGTGAGGTCGGCGAACGCCTTCGCGTATGCCACTTCAACCGCGGCTTGACCCGTGTCGTTGGCATACAGCGGCATCATGCCCTTGGCGAAGCCCTTGCGCATCTCCATGCGGTCCACCCCGCTGACCGCGCCCGCGCGCGCCGCCATCAGCGCGGCATAGTCGAGCGTGGACTTCATGCGGTACAGCAGCACGGCCTGGATGACGGCAAGCAACAGGAACAGCAGCACCGGTGTGATGATCACCAGTTCCACCATGGATTGGCCGCGCATCGATGAGCGGCTGCGCACAGTGCGGACGCGTGCTTTCATGACCGGACTCCCGGAGAGGAAGGCGCCGGCGCGGTGGCGCGCCAGTGCCAGTGTTCGCCGCGTTGCGGCTGCAGGCGGTCCAGCGCACCGCCATGGAACTCGATGGTGGCCGCGGCGCGCCGGCACATCGCGGTGCGATACGGCCTGACGTTCTCGCGCCACTCCAGCACCACATCGTCGTGGCCCAGGAACACCAGATCCAGCGGGTAGCCCATGCCGATGGTATGCACGCTGGCGCAGGGCCGGATCAGCAAAGCTTCCGATCCATCCTCGGCCAGCGCCGGGCGCGCCAGCAGCCCGCGCGCGCGCGACCACCAGGTATCCGCCGCCCACACCTGCGGGATCGGGTTGCCGGCGCTGCGCTCGATGCATCCGCGCTTCACAGGATCCCCTCCTGCAGCATCTTCAAGTAGATGAAGTAACCCAGGAACAGGAAGATCAGCGGGAAGAAGAACATCACCAGCGGCAGCATCATCTTCACCGGTGCTTCCAGCGCCAGCTTCTCGGCGCGCAGGAAGCGCTCCTCGCGACGCTGATTGGCCTGCGCGCGCAAGGTGTCGCTCAAATTGGCGCCGACCTTGTCGGCCTGGATCAGCGCACTGGTGAAGCTGGTGATCTGCGCGATGTCCATGCGCTCGGCCATGCGCCGTAAGGCCTCGGCGCGCGGCAGGCCGGCGCGCAGATCGCGCAGCATGCGCGAGAACTCCTGCGACAGCGCCCCTGCGGGCCCCTTGGCGACCGCCTGCTCGATGCCGCCGGTGACGTTCAGGCCGGCCTCGACCGACATGGTGATGAAATCCAGGTAGACCGGCAGATCGCGCACGACGGTCTTCTGCCGGGCCTTGCGCCGCTCGCCCAGCCACAACGCGGGGTACAGCCAGCCCAGCACGCCGCCGAACAGCAGGCACATCAGGCCCGAGCCGATACCCAGGTGGCCGAGCATCCCGGTGCACAGCAGAAAAAAAGCGATCACCACCAGCGCGCTGGCCATGCGCAAGCCGTAGAACTCTTCCGGCGTCAGCGTGTAGTCCTGGCCGGCGGCCTGCAACTGGCGATGGGTCTGTTCCAATTGCGCCACGCTCAGGCGCGGCGCGATGCGCCGAGTCAGCACGGTCACCAACGGCCACATCAGTTGCATCAGCCGCGGTAGCGGGTCGTAGTAGGTGCGGTCTTCCAGTTCGACCTCGCGGATCACGCCGCGCGTGCCGATCACCACCAGCGCAACGGCGCCGGCAGCCAGAAGAGCGATGAGGACGAGCATCCAGGTCATACGTCGATCGTCATGATCTTCTTGCAGAGACGATAGCCCAGGTATTCCATGACCAGGCAGATGGTGATCACCACCCAGCCGTGCCAGCTATGGAACATCGGCTGCATGGTTTCGCTGTACATCAGGCTCAGATAGCCGATCAGGAACACCGGCAGCATCGCCATGACGATGCCCTGCAGGCGGCCCTGTGCGGTCAGCGACTTCACCTTCTTCTCCATGGTCAGGCGTCGACGCAGGGTCTCGGCCAGGGTCGCCAGGGTTTCCGCCAGGTTGCCGCCGACTTCGCGCGAGATGTTGACCGCCGAGACGAACAGTTCGGCATCGGTAATGGGCACGCGCTTGCTGAAGTTCTCCATCGCCTCTTCGGCACGAAGCCCCATGTGCTGCTCGCGCAAGACCAACGCCAGTTCCTGCGCCAGCGGCGGTTGCCCATCGTGGACCAGCACTTCCATCGCCGGCGCGAAGCCGACGCCGGCACGCAGGCTGCTGGACAGCATCTGCAGCGCGTCGGGTAGCTGCTCCTGGATCTTCTCCAGCCTGCGCTTGCGCAGGAACGCGTAGACCTTGCGGGGCGCGAAGATCAGGAAGATGCCGATCAGCACCGCGATGACCAGGCTGCCGGTCAGCATCCAGAGCAGCAACGGAATGATCACCATCACGATGGCGCTGATCATGTACACCTGCGCCGGATCCAGGAACAGGAACATGTCCGCGAGGTTCATGCGGGCTTGGTCCATGAAGCTTTCGCGGTAGCGCTTCAGGAACTGCTCGCTGGAGCGCGCGATCAGCAGGATGGCCATCGCGGTCCCGGCAAACACCAGCAGGGCGATCAGCCACAGGCCCATCAGCGCGCGCCTCCCTGGTTGCGGAAGATGCCCAGATCCACCGACACGCCGCGCTCGGCGAGTTCCTCGTAGAACTCCGGCACCGCACCGGTCGCCACGAAATTGCCGGCGACCTTGCCGTCGGGGCCGTGGTAGGTGGTCGGCTTGAACAGGAACAGGTCCTGCATCTGGATGGTGCCGCTTTCGATGCCGGTGATTTCGGTGATGTGGCTGACCTTGCGCGAGCCGCAGGGATAACGGCGCTGGTGCACGATCAGGTTGACCGCCGACGCGATCTGTTCGCGCACCACGACCATCGGCAGCTCCATGCCGGCCATCATCACCATCACCTCCAGGCGCGACAGCGTCTCGCGAGGGTTGTTGGCGTGCGCGGTGGTCAACGAGCCTTCGTGGCCGGTATTCATCGCCTGCAGCATGTCCAGACACTCGCCGCCGCGGCACTCGCCGACCACGATCCGATCCGGGCGCATACGCAACGCGTTCTTGACCAGGTCGCGGATGGTGATCTGGCCCTTGCCCTCCATGTTGGGCGGGCGGGCTTCTAGTGCCACCAGGTTGGGCTGCACCAGTTTGAGTTCGGCCGCGTCCTCGATGGTGACCACGCGGTCGCCGTCGGGGATGAAGTTCGACAGGATGTTCAGCAGGGTGGTCTTGCCCGAGCCGGTACCGCCGGACACCACGATGTTGCGGCGCTCGCGCACCGCCATGATCAGAAACTCCAGCATCGCCTCGTTCAGTGAACCGAACTTCAGCAGATCCTCACCCATCAGCCGACGCGTGGCGAACTTGCGGATGCTGATACTGGGCCCGCGCAGAGCGACCGGCGGGATCACCGCGTTGACGCGCGAGCCGTCCTTCAGGCGTGCGTCGACCAACGGCGAGCTTTCGTCGATGCGCCGCCCCAGGGGCGTGACGATCCGCTCGATCGCCGCCAGGCAGGCGCGTTCGTTGGAGAACACCACGTCGGACTTCTGGATGCGCCCGGCACGCTCGATGAAGATGTCGTCATGGGAATTGACCATGATTTCGGTGACGGTCGGATCGTCGATCAGGTCCTCCAGCGGCCCCAGTCCGATCGCCTCGTCCAGCACCTGCTTGGCCAATCTGCGTGGGCTGATGTCCGCCGGCAGATCGCTGAACTCGCGCTTGAGGATGTCGTCGATCAGGTTGATGGTGCTGTCGCGCAGCGCGCTGTCGTCCATGCTGCGCACGTCCATGCGCCGCAGATCCATCTGCCGCACCAGCGCCATATGCAGCTTGGTGCGCCAGGTGGCGATGTCCGACGGCGGCGGGCCAGCCACCACCATGTCTGTTGCCGCGGGCGCGGTCGGCTGGGGAGCGGCGGCGGCCTCGCTCGCCGCCGCAGGCGCTTCTGCCGCCCTGGTCGCAGCGCCGTCGTTGGCGGCAGGCGTCTGCCGGACGATGCGCGCATCGTCGCCACTGACCTTCAGCATGTACTGGCCGATGCGGATCTCGTCCTTGCCGTCGATCGGCCCCTGCTTGGCCAGCACCACCTTGCCGTTGAGCGTGATCGGCTCGCGCCCGCCCAGGGGCAGGATGAACACGCCCTCGTCCTCGCGCAGCAGGGTGGCGTGTTTGCCGGCGATGTTCCAGCCCTGCAGCATCACCAGATTGGCATCGGCGCGGCCGATGCCGCACTCGCGGTGCATGCATTTGACCTGACGCGTGTCGCCTCCTGGCGTATTGATCAGCACTGTGAACATGGCGGTGAACCTTGCGCTCCGTGGGTGGGATTACTTGATCAACTTGTCTTGCCGGGGGCTGATTTCGTTCTGCAGCTCCTTCTCGATCCCTTCGGCGCGCTGCAGGTCCTGCAGGTTCTCCGGCGAGGTCGGGCTGACGATGCGCGGGGTCACGAAGATCACCAGTTCGGTCTTGTTGCCACGGAAGCCATCGGAGCGGAACAGCTTGCCCAGGATCGGGATGTCGCCCAGCAGCGGCAGCTTGTCCACGGCCTTGGAGGCCTCCCGATCGAGCAGGCCGGAGATGACGATGGTCTGGCCGGCGTTGACGTTCAGTTCGGTCTCGACGCGCCGGGTCAGGAAGCCGGGAACGCCCTGTACCGACACCGACGGATCGATCCGGCTGACCTCGGCCATGATCGAGGTATTCACCTGATTGGACGAGTTGACCGACGGGTTGATGTTCAGGCGGATGCCGTACTCCTTGTACTCGATCTGGGTCTGGCCAAGGATCGACGGCACCACGATCGGCACTTCGCCGCCGACCAGGAAGGTCGCGTTGCTGCCGCTCTTGGCACTCAGCTTGGGCTGCGCCAGCACCCAGGCCTTGCCGCGGCTCATCAGCAGGTTGATCTTCGAGGCGATCGTGGTGGCGATGCCGAAGTAGCCCTGCGGCCCGGGCAGCTTGGTGGGCAACTGGTCCTTGATGTCCTGGAAGGTCTGGTTGTCCTGCGGCAGTACGCGGAAGTAATTGTTCGTGGTCACGTCGCGGATGAGGCCGCCGATCGGACCATCGATGGTGCTGTCCCAGCGAATGCCCAGATCCTCCACGGCGTTCTTGTTGAACTCCATGATGGACACGTCCATCTGTACCATCGGCCGCATCCCCACCGGGTCGGCCCCGGCGAAGTTCAACACCTGCGGATAGATCTTCTGCAACGCCTGGATCTTGGCCGTGGTGGCCGCGTCGACGTCGTTGCCCGAGATCACCACATTGGAGCCGATGGCCCGCACGGTAACGCCCGGCGTATTGCCCAACAGTTCGCGCACGGTCTCGGCCGCACCTTCGGACTTGCTGCCACCCACCGTCACGTTGACGTCGCGCTGGCTGCCATCGGCCATCCACAGGTGGACGTTGGTCTCACCGGGCTTGGTGCCGATCATGACCAGCTCGGACTTGCCGACCGAGAAGACGCTCAGGACTTCGCCGTCGCCGACCGCGATGCGGCGCAGTGCCCCGGGCACTCGCCGCACCACGGCCTCGCCCGCATAGATGCTTTGCGACGGCTGGATCAGCGGGGCGACCGACGGCTTCTTGTCGCCGGCCAGAGCGACGCCGCCACCGCCTGACGAGGAGCCGCCGTTGCCCAGTTCCTGGATCTGCGATTCCACTGTCTGCTTGAGCTGGTCGACCTGGCGCCCTTGCGCCATCAGTCGCGCCTGTTCCGCCGACGTGGCATCCGCTGCCTGTCCGGCTGCCGGCGCCGGTGACGGCGCCGCAGTGTGCGCGGCTGGCCGTGCGGCTGCGGCGTTGGTGGCGGCCTGTTGTGCCGATGCGTTCCATCCCCCGATGCCCGCCAGCAGCAAGCCGGCCAACCATGGCGCCGATGTCCCGGCCTTGCTCCTGCGACGGCGTGTTGCTTGCGTCATGCTTAACCCTTTCCGCCAATGATGAACTCAACGCGGCTGCTTCCGCTGCCTGTGTTTGCCGGATCGCCCGATCCCAGCGATCGCAACAACTGACTTTCGCTCATGCCCGTCGCCGCACCCGGCGAGGTGTCCTGTACTTCGCGCAGCAGCACGCGTACCGCGCCCACCTTGGAGGCAACGGCCAGCTGCTTGGCCTGGTACTGGTCCAGCTCCAGGGTGACGCTGGAAAAGCCGGTGGAGGTGTTGGATTCCTCGCCTTCCTTCGGCGTCGACGCCTCGCCGATCCGGCTGCCGGCCGCGAGCACCTTGATCTTCTGCAGCAGAGGGAAGACCTGTGCACCCGCTCCCTGGCCGCCAGCGCTGCCGGCACTGCCACTGCTGGTGGCGGCGTCCTTGACGAAGAAGATGTCGATCAGGTCGCCCGGCGCGATCATGCCCGAGATCGAATTGTTCTCGTCCACGCTCATCGTGTAGGCGACCTTGCCCTTGGGAATCAGCCGCGAGAACTGGTCGTACAGCGGGACCAGGGCGCTGGCGCTCAGCGGCGCACCGCCACGTGCCGGCGCCCGCAACATTCGGCCTTCGAACTGGGTGTGGTTGTCGGGCGTGACCGCATCGGCGGGCGCGAACTCGGCCGGGACCGTGCGCAGGGCCAGATCGCTGCCCTGCAGGATCGCCCCCTGCGGCAAATCGTTCACCGGTACGGCAACGTCGACCATCGGTCGGTTGTCCTGGGTGCGCTCGGCGACGGTGGTACGTATGTAGCTGACTGCGATGAAGGCGGCCAGGCCGGCCATGACCACCGCGATCAGGATGAAAAGGACGTTCTTGCTGAGTTTGGGTTTCTGCATTGAAGAGGCGCCGTCGGGCAGGTCATCGCGAGGAAAGGGGATCACCCCACCAGCACGTCCGACGCCGAGATGGCGTAGACGAAGGCGGCATAGAGATCTTTCAGGGCTGTCACCACCTCGGTGATCACGTCGGGCTTGGCGATCAGCACGATCACCAGCGCCATGACCACCACGGTGTATTCGATCGTGGACTGACCGCGCTGAAGGCGTCGGTCGGGCAGGGCGTGCGCGTTCATTCGACCACCGCGACGATCACGGTACCGGTGTGCCCGCGACTCGAGGTCACGGTGACGCGATCGTCCTGCCGGGTGAAACGGGAAACGCAGTGCGGGCTGCTCACGGTGCATGCCGACGAGGAGCCGTCGCGGGCATAGCCCTGCCCGGCAAAGTAGCGTGCGTAGTACTGCTGGTTCTGCAGCGGGGTATAGCGGTTGAGCATGCTCAGCGTCCTGACATGACGCGGGGTGTCCATGTAGACGATGTCCTCGGCGACCTGCGTATCGGGCAGCCGGCCGAAGCCCTTGCCGATGCCGTCGGCGGGGAGATCCTTCTTGGGAACTTCCATGACGCCGATCTGGCCCTGTGTGCGATTGGCATCGCCACTCAGTTCCACCGTGATGTAGTAGCCGCTCTTGGTCATGTGTCCGAGCACGGTCTTGTTGCCCATCGGCGTGGTCACGACGGCGTTGCCCCACTCCTTGCGATAGAACTGCTCGACCTGCTTCGGCGATTGGTCGAGACGGAAGCGGCTGGCCCGCATGGCGATACCGTTGTAGAGCATGTGCTCGGACACGATCTCGCCCGAGGCCTGGTCGGGGACCGGAACCTCCGGCCAGTCCAGCGCATGCGCCTGCTGCGCCGCGGCCGTCGACAAGAGCGCGCCAAGCCCGCCTGCGAGCAAGCGGTGGGAGACGCGCGGACTCATGGCTTGCCCGGCTTGACCGGGTAGTTGGCGAGCTTGTCCGCAGGCACGACATCCGGCTCGATCGCCCCCAGCTCGAGATCGCCGAGAGAGCCGACCATGGGCAGGATCGGTGTCAAGGGCTTCAGCAGATCGAAGACCCCGTTCAGCCCCTCGAAGTAGGAGACCGGCGCCAGAGGACGCACCGTGGCGATCACGCTGCGCGCACCACTGCGCGGTCCGGAGGCATTCCAGGCGTCGGTCAGCAGTGTCTGGTGACGCTTGTCGGACAGATTGAGGTTGTCCAGTGGCTCGAGAAAGCGCGCAGGTCGACCATCTGCGGTCTTCAGGTCGCGATAGTTCAGCGTCACTTCCGCAGTGACGTAGCCGCTCTTGTTGGGCGGGAAGGCATTGTCGAAATAGTTCTTCGGCAGTATTTTCGCTGCGTCGTCGAGGTAGCCGGGAGAGCCGCTGTTGGCGGTACGCGTGACCGACAGGTCGCGCTTTTCCAGCAGCTTCTGGTTCGAGAAAGTGTTGAGCATCTGGTCGGAGAACGTCCCAGTGCTGACACCGGACGTACGGCTGGTGATGGGCGCGTCTGCATCGGCGAAGTTGCGGTCAAGCGCCTTGCTCTGCAGCACGGTGCGGCTGGCCGGCTGATAGTTTTTGGCCACGCTGGCTTCCCAAGCGGCGTTGCGGGCCGCCTGCATCGCCATCTGCTTGCCATGCCCTAGCTTGGCGACGACCGGGATCAGCAGGAACAGCGGCACCAGCACAGCGGCGCACACCGCCAACTCCACCATCCCCTGTCCGCGCATCCTGCGCGCTGGTGTAAAGAGCGTCGTCTTCATCCTGTGTCCTCCTAGTTTTCTTCTTTCTCACCTGCCACGTTGGAAGGAATCAGACCGCTGCCGAGACTGAACGACTTGACCTGCAGCACGCAGCCGTTGCCGCCCTGCAGGGGCTTGGCATCCAGCGGAATGGATTGCAGATACGCACCGGCACCATCGATCGTGCATCCGGCCGCATCGCCGGGCGATTCGGAAAAGCCCCACTTGCTGCCGCCCGACCACATGCACACTTCCTGCTTGCCGTTCTCCCAACGCGTGCAGGGCTGTCCCTTGACCTGAGCGTCGCCAGCCAGTTTCCAGCCGATGGCCTGCACGGTCTGGCGCTCCTGCGCGCGCGCACTGCTGTCGATGGCCATGTACATGCCGTTCGCGTCTTCGATGGCGTCCTTGTCCGTGTGCTCCTCGAGCTTGACCATGCACGCAGCCTGCGCGCTATCGCCATCGGCGCCGAGGGTCCAACTGACCTGATGCGCAAACTGCCGATGCGCGTCGATCATGATCTCGACCTCGCCGGTTCCCAGTTTGGCTTCGTCCTGCGGCGAAAGCGCACGCGTGGGCATGCCGGAGCCACGGCAGGCTTCCAGCTTCGCCTGGTAGTTCTTGCGCTCCAGATTCTCGCCTCCCATGCGCGACTCCCAGGTCAGCACGACATGCAGGGCGGGCAGCGACTTGACGCCGCTTTCGGAGGAGGAATCCCCGCCGCTGCCGCTCTCGGTCGCATCGTGCGACTGGCAACCGGCGGTGGACGCCAGCGAGGCCATGCAAGCAAGTGCCAGAGCGCGGGATCGGTTGGTCAGTACCATCATGGAGCGGCTACCAGAAGTGTGCGGTCGGAAATGGGGGTTTGCACCAGGCGCGCCTGCCAATACGGACTGAACAGACTGCCTTTTTCGAACTTGCTGTCGCCTCTGCCCCAGACCGAGCGCCGGAACGCGCTGAGTTCACTGGGCCGGTTGAAGTAGACCTGCGCACTGGCCATCGCGCGCAATTGGTCGCCGCGTGCCTGGTCCTTCAATTGCATTCGGCCACTGCCGATCTTCAGCGCCGAGCTGGTGCGTGCCTTGTCGACCCGGGTGCCGACTTCGACGGTATAGATCGGCCCCGCATTCGCGCCGTCGGGCTGCTGCGAGTACGCATCCTTGACGTCCCGATAGCGTGGGCTGATGCCGTAACGGTAGCTGTTGATGAACGCATCGTTGCGCTTGAAGTCCGGAATCACGGCCGGGTCGCCTTCGATGAAAGCGCCGGCGATGTCGCTGCGTTTGGTGCCGTTGTAAGCCCGATAGGTGCGATTGTTTTCGTAGGGCGACCGCCATCCCCGCCCGTTGTTCATGCCGGGAAAGAAGTTGGGTTTGCGATTGTTGACCGCCTGCGTTCCAGCCCAACCAATCGGAATCTTGAGGGTGGTGAAGAGCAGCGGAAGCTTGAGTTGGAAGGTATCCACGGCCGACCAGCGGTCGTACTCGACCATGTCGGTGCCGCCGTTGTTGTTGAAGATGCCGAACGCGGTGCCGTCGCGCGCGCGCGTGAACGTATCGCGCGACGCCATCACCACATTGCGGTAGCGCTCGCCACCCTGGTTGGTACTGGTCAGACCGCGGCGTTCGCCCGGGTTATAGCTTTCGAGCTGATTGCCTGCGGAAAGCACGTTCTTGGCCAGAACGCCCTTGCCGACCACGGTCAGATCGGCATCGGGCACATTGTCCTTGACCACTTTGCTGGCCATGGCGAAGACGTTGGCTTCGGACGTGAGATCGCCGACGGCCGCTTCGGCGGCCAGCGCATAGGGATGGTCGAACGTTTGATCCAAGAGGCCGATGGTGGTGGTCGCTGCCTGCAGGAAAGTCCGGCGAAACACCTTGAGGGCGCTGTTGATCGCCGTCATCGCGCGATCCACGCCGATCAGGACTTGACCAAGAGCCGGCACCCAGAACAGCAAGACTTCCGCGACCTCTACGACCTTCTCGAAGTGCACCGAGGAGGAGTGCACCATGGTCAGCCAGGAATTCAGACTGACCACCTGTGCGATCGCCACTTCGTTGGCGACGCGTCCACGATTCAGATACGCCGCGAAATTACGCGCGCGCGCCTGCTCGACGGCGATGCTGTACGCCGCGGCATCGGCGGCATTGGTGAGTTCGACCTTCTTGCCGACCACCTGGCCGGTGTTGAAGGTCACCAGCAAGCCAACGCACAGCACCATCAGGAAGACCAGCACCATCGGCATGGCCTGCCCTCGCATCCTGGCGCGAGCGCAGGTCGGCCCTTGGGCGACCGTCCTGGTCGAGGAATCGGCAGCGGCGATGATCACCATACGGCTTCCTTCGGGCAACACCACGCCGAGGGCACGACGCATGCGTCGGACCCGGCTGGTTCCATGGGATTGAAGAGCTAGCTATGCGCAGAAGCCTGCGGACGGCTCCTGCCGGTACGACCAACGGCAGGCCACCATCTGCCCGCCGTCGGGCAGATGGTGGCAAGAGCGTTACTTGTTGCCGTTGTAAGCGGCCATGCCCTTGTCTTTGTCGGCCTGCGCCTGCGCCTTGCCGGCGTTGGTGCCAGCGCGGTTGATCATCTGGCTGGCATCCTGCTTGCCCGACAGCTCCTGCGCCATACCGGCGACCTGGCTGCGGACGGTGCCGCCGAAGAACGTGAACACGCCGATCGCCGCAATCGCGATCAGGGCCACGATGATGATGTACTCGGTCATGCCTTGGCCTTGCTGCTTGCGGCCGAAGCGGATGGGCTTGCGTTGGATCTTCATCTGATTCCTCTCCTTGGCTCGATCGCCCAATTACCGGCAACACACAAGCGTGCCCCGCGGCAACGTGTGGCGAGTGGGTTCATTAAGTGAAGTCGTTCACGGAGACGAAGCTGGTCTCCGGCCCGCGCTTTACGTCCAGTAAAGAGATGGTGTGTAGCGGACGTGTGCACTGTAGCGTCGGCTTATTGCCGTTACAAGAAAACTAGCGTTAATAAATTGGCGCTTAACTAGGTTCGCATCACATTATTGAGTCAAACTTTGGACGCGTGCGATCCCGTATGGAATATACAATTGTGAATTCGGTGCAGTTGCGGCGTGCGCACCGTCAGGTTTGGGTGTGATGCGTGGCGGAATATGGCGGCGTGTGGCGCGTCATGCCATCCGCGAATGCCTCTGCGCTTACTGGTTTGCGCAGGCGCGGACCAGTGAGCGCAGGCGGTCGGCGACGCAAAGCGGGACAGCCGGCGATTTGTATCGACACGGTGCAAGCTGGCGACGCCTGCTTCGGCTAAGCCCGTGAAATCACGACATAGCTGGCAGACGGCGCGACGCCGCCCCAGGTTTGCTGTCAGAGATTCTGAGCCGGGCCGACGCAGGGACGCGTCCCGGTGGTGCCGCCGCCTGCGGGGCCTGGGGCGCGTGAGCCGTCTGCAACTCGGGCGCGGAGGACGCGGAACGTCAGCTCCGCAACCCCACCCCGCGCCGCAGCAACCACAGCGCCAGCGCCGCCAGTACCGCGACGAAGCCCAGCATCAGGCTGTAGGCCACCCACACCGGCACGTCGCTGCTGCCGAGCAGGCCGTAACGGAAGGCGTTGACCATGTAGAAGATCGGGTTGGCGTGGGTGGCGGCCTCGGCCCAGCCGGGCAGCAGCTTGACCGAGTAGAACACGCCGCCCAGGTAGGTCAGCGGGGTCAGGATGAAGGTCGGCACGATCGCCACGTCGTCGAACTTCTTCGCGTAGACCGCGTTGATGAAGCCGGCCAGGGAGAAGATGGTGGCGCCCAGCAGCACCGTGGTCAGGGTCACCAGTGGGTGCGGGATGCGCACCGGGGTGAAGAACATGGCGATGATCAGCACGATCACGCCGACCATCAGCCCGCGCAGCACGGCGCCGGCGACGTAGCCCCAGAGGATCACCCAGTTGGGCATGGGGCTGACCAGCAGTTCCTCGACGTGGCGGCCGAACTTGGCGCCGAAGAAGCTGGAGCTGATGTTGCCGTAGCTGTTCTGGATCACGCTCATCATCACCAGGCCGGGGACGATGAACTGCATGTAGCTGTAGCCGCCCATGTCGCCCACGCGCGAGCCGATCAGGCCGCCGAAGATCAGGAAGTACAGGGTCATGGTGATCGCCGGCGGCACCAGGGTCTGGCCCCAGATGCGCAGGATGCGCTTGACCTCGCGGCGCACGATGGTGCCCAGCGCGATCCAGTTGCGCTGGGCCGGGGTGGCGTCGGAAACGGGGAGGGTGGAATCGGTCGGGGTCGTCATGGTCGTCGCCGTGGGGGCATCAGGGAGTGGCGGACGGCGGCGTGGCGCCGGCGCTGGCCGTGGCGGCATCGCGGTGCTCGCCGGTGAGGCGCACGAACAGTTCTTCCAGGCGATTGCTCTTGGTGCGCATGGAGCGCACACGGATGCCGGCGTCGCCCAGCGCGGCGAACACGCGGTTGAGGTCCATGGCCCGCGGCATGTCCAGGTCCAGGGTGTGCGCGTCCTGGGCGAGCAGGGTGGTGCCCTCGATCGCCGGCAGCTGTGCCGGCAGTTCGCCATCGATGTCCAGCAGGAAGCCTTCCACGTCCAGCTTGGCCAGCAACGCGCGCATCGGCCCCTGTTCGACGATGCGGCCGCGGTCGATGATCGCCAGGTTGCGGCACAGGCTCTCCGCTTCCTCCAGGTAGTGCGTGGTGAGGATGATGGTGGTGCCGGCGCCGTTGATCTCGCGCAGCACGCGCCACATGTCGCGGCGGATCTCGATGTCCACGCCGGCGGTGGGTTCGTCCAGGATCAGCAGGCGCGGCCGGGTCATCATCGCGCGGGCGATCATCAGCCGCCGCTTCATGCCGCCGGACAGGGTGCGGCTCATCACCTGGGCCTTCTCCCACAGGTGCGCGCGCTTGAGTTCTACTTCGGCCAGACGCTCGGCCTCGGCGCGCGGCATGCCGTAGAAGCCGGCGTAGTTGACCAGGATGTCGAAGGGTTTCTCGAACAGGTTGAAGTTGATCTCCTGCGGCACCAGGCCGATCAGGCGCATCGCCGCGCTGCGCTGGCTGCTCAGGTCGGTGCCGAACACCTCGACCTGGCCGGCGCTGAGGTTGACCAGCGAGCTGATGATGCCGATCAGGGTGGACTTGCCGGCGCCGTTGGGGCCCAGCAGGGCGAAGAAGTCGCCGGGCAGCACGTCCAGCGACACGCCATGCAGGGCCTGCACGCCGTTGTCGTAGGTCTTGCGCAGGTCGCGCACGCGCAGGGCAGGCGCCAGCGTCTGGGGAGAAGGAGCGGATGCGGGAGTCAAGACGGGCCTTCGCGCCGCATCGACGGCGCAGGAGAAGTGCAGCCGCTATTATAGAAGACCTCGTGGGGTCGCCCCCGGCCACAGACTGTTGCATCTCCGTGCCTGCCCAATTCCCGCTGAAACTGGTCGATCGCCACATGCTGGCCCCGGCCGTCGGCCACTACCGCTTCGTTCGCGACGACGGCCAACCCCTGCCGTTCGTGCCCGGCCAGTTCGTGCAGGTGCACTTCCATTATGCCGACGGCACCGCGACCAAGCGCAGCTACTCGCTGGCCACCCGCCACGATCCGGCGCAGCCGGCCGGTGCCACCGTCGAGATCGCGGTCAGCTTCGTCGCCGGCGGCGCGGCCACGGCGTTGTTCGAGGGGCTGGAGATCGGCGGCCAGGTCTGCGCCAGCGGTCCGTACGGGCGCTTCTGCCTGCAGCCCGGCGACGTCAACCGTCGCTATCTGCTGATCGCCACCGGCACCGGCGTCACCCCGTACCGCTCGATGCTGCCGCTGCTGGAAGCGGCGATGGCCGAGCGCGGTGTGGAGGTGGTGCTGCTGCTGGGCGCGCGGACGCCGGCCGAGCTGCTGTACGGCGACGAGTTCCGTGCCTTCGCCGATGCGCATCCCGGTTTCCGTTTCGTGCCGTGCTTCTCGCGCGAACTGCCGGAGGCGCCGCATGCCGATGTGCGGCATGGCTACGTGCAGCAGTTCCTGGGCGAATTCGCGCCGCAGGCCGAGGGCGACATCGCCTACCTGTGCGGCAATCCGAACATGGTCGACGCTTGCTTCGATGCGCTGAAGGAGGCGGGGCTGCCGGTGCAGCACATCCGCCGCGAGAAGTACGTCAGCAGCAAGTAGCGGCTGCCGCCGGCGCGGCGTTCGCTCGTAGGAGCGGCTTCAGCCGCGACCGCTTCACCGTGAATGTCTGCCGGGGGCGAAGCCGCGCGTTCTCGCAGCACCGGGTGCGCTTCGCGCGCTTACCCTCACCCCAACCCCTCTCCCGGTGGAGAGGGGCTACTCGCGCCGTCTGGGTTTGTCTTCGTCTCATCCGGACAGGTCAACAGCCAATGGTGGTTGCCGTCCGCGCGGGCATCCTGCGTAGGAGCGGCTTCAGCCGCGACCGCCTCGTCGGGAACGCCTGCCCGGGGCGAAGCCGCATGCTCCCGCAGCGTCGGGTGCGCTTCGCAGCCTTACTCACGCCAACCCCTCTTCCGGTGGGAGAGGGGCCAGTTGTGCCGGCCCATGATGCTTTCGCTCGATCTGTAAAGGACGCTTGACAGTCGTTCCCGCTGCGCGCATTCTCCTGTCAAGCGTGCTTGACAGGGGACAAGGTCGGCACGACAGGAGCGGCAGCCGCAACGGTGTCGGATCGGGGATCGGCTGAGAATCGGGGACAGTGATGGGCAACTGCAGGCGCAACGCGATCGTGGTGCTGTGCGTGAGTCTTGCGCTATTGGCGGCGGCCGCCTGGCTGCCGCTCGGCGGCAGCGAGTATCTGCGTGGGGTATGCATGGGCGTCGGCATCGGCGGCCTGTTCATGGCGCTGTTGATGTGGTGGTCGCGGGGCAGCCTGGCCGACAGTGCGCCGCGGGCGCTGGCGCGGCGCTATTACCGCGAGTTCTTCCCGCCAATGGGCGCCTATGTGGTGGTGATGCTGTTCTGGAAGCGCCTGCTCGACAGCGTCGACGCGCACTGGCTGCGCGTGGTGGTCGCGCTGCTGCCGGCCTTGATGCTGGCGCTGGTGATCCGTGCGGTGGCGCGCTTCGTGCGCGACTCCGACGAACTGCAGCGGCGCATCGAACTGGAGTCCATCGCCATCGCCGCCGGGCTGATCTGCGGCGTCTACATGGCGGCCGGCTTCCTGCAGGCGGCGCAGGTGATCGCGGTGCCGGCCTCGAGCGTGATGCTGTGGGTGTTCCCGGCGCTGTGCGCGACCTATGGGGTGGTCAAGGTCGCGAACGCGCGCCGCTACCAATGAACAGCCGCATCCGCGAACTGCGCGAGGCGCACGGCTGGTCGCAGGGCGAACTGGGCGAGCGGCTGGGCGTGTCGCGACAGACCATCAATGCGCTGGAGACGGGCAAGTACGATCCGAGCCTGCCGCTGGCGTTCCGTATCGCGCGGCTGTTCGCGCACAGCATCGAGCAGGTGTTCCTGTTCGATGAGGCCGAGTAAGCGCGCACTCCGTTCCATGCCCCACCGGGCCCCGACGACGCCATGTTCCGGCATGGCATTCTGCAAGCCATGAACTCAAGGATGCGAACCATGCGACACCCCTCCCGGCCGTTCGCCATCGCGGCGGCGACCCTGTTGCTCGCCGCCTGCCAGGCGGCCCAGGCACCGACGCCGCAGTCGTCCGAACGCAGCTATGGCGCGCTGCGCTTCCACCCGTGCACGCTGACCAATCCGGTGGCCTCCAACAACGTCGCGGCGCAGTGCGCGCGCATGCCGGTGGCGGAGAATCCGGCGGCGCCGAACGGCCGCAAGATCGAACTCAACATCGCCTGGCTGCCGATCACCGGCGAGGGCGGCAGCGACCCGGATCCGGTGTTCTTCCTCGCCGGCGGCCCCGGCCAGGCCGCCACCCAGGTCGCCAGCATCGTCGACATGGCGCTGCGCGAGACCCGCAAGCGCCGCGACGTGTTCCTGATCGACCAGCGCGGTACCGGCCAGTCCAATCCGCTGAGCTGCCTGGGCGCGGACGGCAAGGAGATGCCGCTGGCCGATCCGGCGCGCGCGCCCACCGCGAACGAACTGGTCGACTACGCCCGCCGCTGCGCGCAGTCGCTGCAGGGCCGCGCCGATCCGCGCTACTACACCACCACCCAGGCGATCGGCGATCTGGATGCGGTGCGCGCCGCGCTCGGCGTGGACAAGATCAACCTGATCGGCGGTTCCTACGGCACCCGCGTCGCCCAGCAGTACGCGCGCCGCTACGCGCCGCACGTGCGCAGCGTGGTCATCGATGGCGTGGCGCCGAACGACCTGGTGGTCGGCGGCGAGTTCGCCACCACCTTCGAGGATGCCATCGCCCTGCAGGCCGAGCAGTGCAAGGCCGACCCGGCCTGCGCCAAGCGCTTCCCCACCGATACCCGCACGCAGTTGCGCGCGGTGGTGGAGCGGCTGCGGCAGGCACCGGTGGAGGTGGACTACCGCGATCCGGCCAGCGGCGAGAGCCGCCACGACCGTGTCACCGCCGACACCGTCACCAGCCTGGCGTTCTCGTTCTCCTACGCACCACAGACCGCGTCGCTGCTGCCGCTGGTGCTGGACGAAGCCGCCAACGGCCGCTACGGGCCGCTGATGTCGCTGGCGCGGATGATGGGCGGGCAACTGGACGGGCAGATGAACCGCGGCATGCAGTGGTCGGTGATCTGCGCCGAGGACGCCGACCGCTATCGCGCGCCGCAGACGCACGACACGCTGCTCGGCCCGGACGTGGCGCAGATGTTCTTCGCGCCATGCCCGGTGTGGCCGACCGGCACCCGGCCGGCCGACTTCACCGCGCCATTCACCTCCACTTTGCCGGTGCTGCTGACCTCCGGCCAGCTGGATCCGGTGACGCCGCCGCGTTACGCCGAGCGCGTGCTGAAGGGCCTGCCCAACGGCCGCCACCTGGTGGTGCGCGGCCAGGGCCACGGCACCATGACCCTGGGCTGCATGCCCAAGCTGCTCGGCCAGTTCTTCGAGACCGCCGATGCCAAGCACCTCGATGCCACCTGCCTGGACGCGATGAGCGGCGTGCCGGCCTTCACTTCATTCAACGGATGGGAACCATGAGCTGCGCAGCGTTCGACAGGGAGGGGCAGGCATGATCGTCGCCGACAATCTGCACAAGGCATTCAAGACCCGCGCCGGCGCCGTGCAGGCCGTGCAAGGGGTCAGCTTCCAGGCCGCCGACGGCCAGATCACCGGTTTGCTCGGCCCCAACGGCGCCGGCAAGACCACCACCTTGCGCATGCTGTACACGCTGATGGCGCCGGACCAGGGGCAGGTGCGCGTGGACGGCGTCGACGTGGGCCAGGATCCGATGGCGGTGCGGCGCGCGCTGGGCGTGCTGCCGGATGCGCGTGGCGTGTACAAGCGGCTGACCGCGCGCGAGAACATCGCCTACTTCGGCGAGCTGCACGGACTGTCGACGGCCCGTATCGCCGAGCGCACGCGGCTGCTGTCGAAGGCGCTGGACATGGACGACATCCTCGACCGCCAGACCGAAGGCTTCAGCCAGGGCCAGCGCACCAAGACCGCGATCGCCCGCGCGCTGGTCCACGACCCGCGCAACGTGATCCTGGACGAACCCACCAACGGCCTGGACGTGATGACCACGCGGGCGCTGCGCGGGTTCCTGCGCGAGCTGCGCGAGGAAGGGCGTTGCGTGATCTTTTCCAGCCACATCATGCAGGAGGTGGCGGCGCTGTGCGATCGCATCGTGATCATCGCCAAGGGCACGGTGGTGGCCGCCGGCACCGCTGACGAACTGCGCGCCCTCACCGGCGAACCCAATCTGGAAGACGCCTTCGTCAAGGCGATCGGCAGCGACGAGGGACTGCACGCATGAGCCTGCTCCGTACCGTATTCACCGTGATGCGCAAGGAATTGCGCGACCTCTCGCGCGATCGCCGCACCCTGGCCTTGGCCTTGCTGCTGGGGCCGCTGCTGTACCCGGCGCTGATCCTGGGCATGGGCGCGCTGGCCGAGAGCCGCGTGCGCACGCAGATCGACAAGCCGCTGGACATTCCGGTGATCGGCCGCGAACGCGCGCCGAACCTGGTCGCCTTCCTCGCCGCGCAAGGCCTGAACGCGGTCGCGCCGCCGAAGGACCTGACCAGTGCGATCCGCAGCCAGGACGTGGACCTGGCGTTGAAGATCGACGAGGACTACGCCAACGCCTGGCACGAAGGACGCCCGGCGTTGGTGGAGATCATCAAGGACAGCACCCGCCGCGATGCCGACATCCCGACCCAGCGCGTGCAGGCCGCGTTGAGCATGTACGGCCAGCAGGTCGGTGCCTTGCGCCTGCTGGCGCGCGGCATCGATTCGCAGGTGTCGCGGCCGCTGGACGTGGCGCTGCAGGACCTGGCCACGCCCGAGGCCAAGCGCGGTGCGTTGCTGGCGATGCTGCTGCCGGTGCTGCTGACCATCACCTCGTTCATCGGCGGCGCCTACCTGATCCTCGACGCCACCGCCGGCGAACGCGAGCGGCAATCGCTGGAGCCGCTGCTGGCCACGCCGGCCTCGCGCAGCGCCATCGTCAGCGGCAAGATCGCCGCGGCCTGCGTGGTCGGCCTGGTGTCGCTGCTGCTGACCCTGCTCGCGTTCAAGCTCAGCGCGCAGGTGGCCAGCGGCATCGGCCGCCAGCTCAACGTCAGCTTCGTGGCGATGCTGCAGATGCTGTTCGTGCTGTTGCCGATGCTGTTCATCGGCACCTCGCTGCTGACCTACCTGGCGGCCTCGGCCAAGAGCATGAAGGAAGCGCAGAGCCACATGACCTGGCTGATGCTGCTGCCGATGCTGCCCGGCTACGCCTTGATGGTGTATCCGCTGAAGACCACGCTGTGGCAATTCGCGGTGCCGTTCCTGGCGCAGAACCAGATGCTGATGAAGATCATCCGCCGCGAGGCGATCGATCCGCAGATCTGGGCGGTCTACCTGCTCACCGGCTTCGGCCCGGCCGCGGTGCTGTGGCTGGCGGCGGTGCGCCGCTACCGGCAGGAGCAGTTGGCGATCTCCGCCTAAGCCGCCAGCAGCGCGCGGACAAGCGCCGCGCGCTGCGTCGCCCTGGTCGCGGTCGCCGTGCGAACACGCGACCGCGATGCGCATGGCGTTCCCGCACGGCGGCTGCATCCGCCTTCCTGTACCCCGACCCGCAGCGAGCCTTGCATGTCTTCCGATCCACACGATGCGCCTGCAACGCATGCCGCCGACCGCACGCGCCTGCTGGTGTTGGGCGAGGCGCGCATCCTGCAGCCGGGCATGCTGCGCTGGCTGAGGGCGGTGGCCTGGGCGGTCGCCTTGCTGGCGCTGATGGTGGTCGTGGCAGTGGCGGTGCCGCTGCTGTGCGGCAGGCTCCTGCCGCCGGGCGCGGGTCAACTCGCACCGTATGCCACGGCATCGATGGCCGCCATCCTCTACGCCGTGGCGGTCCGCCTGGGCGAGCGGCGCTGGCCGGCGGAGCTCGCCTGGCGCGCGATGCCATCGCAGTTGACCCTGGGGTTGCTGCTGGGCGCGGCGATGTTCGCGATGGTGATGGCGCTCATGGTGGCGTTGGGCGTGTACGCGATCCGCTGGACCGGGCCGGCGCCGGCGTGGGGGGCGCTCGGCAAGGCACTGCAGGCCGGCGTGGTGGAAGAACTGATGCTGCGCGCGATCCTGCTGCGGCTGCTGTGGCGCGCGTTCGGTCCCTGGCTGGCGTTCGCGTTGTCGGCGGCGCTGTTCGGCCTGGCCCACCTCGGCAATCCGAACGCGAGCGTGTTCGCCGCGCTCTGCATCGCGGTGGAGGCCGGCATCATGCTGGGCGCCTTCTACGTGCTCACCGGCCGGCTGTGGGTGTCCATCGGCGTGCATGCGGCCTGGAACTTCACCCAGGGCTATCTGTTCGGCGCGGCGGTGTCGGGCACCGACATGGGCCAGGCGATCGCGCGCAGCACGGTGCAGGCCGGGATGCCGGACTGGCTGAGCGGCGGCGCGTTCGGCCCGGAAGCATCGCTGCCGGGCCTGCTGGTCTGCACGGTGGTGGGCGCGATCGCGACCTGGGTGGCCTGGCGCAAGGGGCGCTTCGGCGCGCCCGGGCGCCGTGCGGATAGTGCGCCAGTGTCCTGAGCGTTTTCGCGCGGGTGCCGCGCCTGGCGATGCGGCGTGCCCGGCCACGGTGGCCGGGCACGCGTCAACGGCGGCTCAACCGCCGGGATTGAACGCCAGCGTCCGGCGGGTGGTCACCGGGGCGCTGACCGGCTCGAAGCGCCAGCGCTTGGTCGCGTTCAATGCCTCCCGGTCGAACACCCGCGGCGGCGTGGAGCGCAGGACGCGGGCATTGGTGACCGCGCCGTCGGTGCCGACGGTGATCTCCACCAGCACTTCGCCGGCCGTCCCCGAGCGCAGGGCTTCGGGCGGATAGCGCGGGGCCGGGGTGCTGATCGGGCGCAGGGTCTGCGCCGTGGCCGCCGGCGCGGCCGCGGGTGCCGCGGCAGGTGCCGGCGTCGGTTGCGTCGCGGCGGGCGTGGCGGGGCGCGCGGCGGCCTGGCGTTCGGCCTCCTGGCGTGCGCTCTCGCGGCGCGCGGCCTCCTGCTGTGCGGCGATCTGCTGCGCCGCCTGCGCTTCGCTGGCCTGCTGCTGCGCCTGCTTCTGCTGCTCGGCCGCGAGCTTGGCCTTCTGCTCGGCGTCCTTCTTGGCCTTGTCGGTCTCGTCCTGGCTGCGCTGGGCCACGGCCTCCATGCCCTTGCTGATGCCCTGCTTGAGCCGCGGCAGGGCCGGCGCCTGCGGATCCATCTTCTCGATCAGGCCGATCAGGCGCTGGGCCTCCGGGAAATCCTCGCGGTTGATGCTCTGTTCGGCGGCGATCAGCGTGTACGGCATCAGGTCGGTCAGCGCGCTCTTGACTCCCGCGTCGTCCGGCTGCTTGTCGCGCAGCGCCAGGTAGTACTCGACCGCGTTGTTGCCGGCCGGCGCGTACATGCGGTTCTCGCGCAGCGCCTGGCTGGCCGAGTCGTGCAACTGTTCGGTGCCCATCGACTGCACCTTGGCCGACACCGCCGGCGTCGCCGCTGCGTTGGCTGCGGCGGTGGCCGGCGTGGCGCTGGGTGGTGCGGTCTCGTCCTGCTTGGAGCAGGCCGCCAGCGCGGCCAGCAACAGGACCGGCGCGACACGGCGCGCCTTGGCGAATGTGGTGAGTTGCGACATGCGTCCCCCTGAATCCCCGGTGTTGGCAATCAACGATGCGACGGCGGTGCGTTCGCGGTGCTGCGGCCCCCATGCCGCCAGCGCACCCCATCGGTCAATCTAGCATCCGCGGCCGCCGCGTGCGTGGCAGACGCTGCCATGCGGCAAAAAGCGTGACGCTGCGCGCGTCCGTCAATGCGCCGGGCGCGCCGGCGCGGACGCGGACATGATCCGGTCGGTCCAGGCGATGCCGATCGCCGACAGGATGAAGATGCCGTGGATGATGGTCTGCCACAGCACGCCGGTGGCGGTCAGCGTCGCGCAGCTCTTCAGATCCACGGTGCCCACGGCGCTGGCCAGCTGCTCCGGCGAACACATCGGCATGCCGCCGAGCGCGCCGACCGCGATGAAGGTCTTGAGCAGGTGGATCGAGGAGATGCCGATGATCGACAGTGCCAGCTTGACCTTGAGCACGCTGGCGTTGACGTGGCTCAGCCACTCCGGCTGGTCCGGGTGGCCTTCCAGGCCCAGCCGCGACACGAAGGTCTCGTAGCCGCCGACGATCACCATCACCAGCAGGTTGGAGATCATCACCACGTCGATCAGGCCGAGCACGATCAGCATGATCTGCTGCTCGCCCAGGCTCGGCGCCTCGTGGATCAGGTGCCACAGCTCCTTGCCGAACAGGAACACGTACACGCCCTGGGCCACGATCAGCCCCAGGTACAGCGGCAACTGCAGCCAGCGCGAGGCGAAGATCAGGTTGGACAGGGGATGCAGGCGAGGCCGCTCGGGAGTCATGGCGTGGTCTGGAATGCTGCGTTGCGGGAGCGGCCAGGGTACCCGGCCGGCGGTGACGCTGCCAAGCCGGGGGGCGCGGCTACACTCGGGGTCCCCTGTCCAGGACCGCCGCCATGATCGATCTGTACTACTGGCCCACCCCCAACGGCCACAAGGTCACCCTGTTCCTCGAGGAAGCCGGGCTGGACTACACGCTCAAGCCGGTCAACATCGGCGCCGGCGAGCAGTTCGCGCCGGAGTTCCTGGCGATCTCGCCCAACAACAAGATGCCGGCCATCGTCGACCACGCCCCGGCCGACGGCGGCGCGCCGCAGAGCGTGTTCGAGTCCGGCGCGATCCTGCTGTACCTGGCCGAGAAGACCGGCCGCTTCCTGCCGGCCGATCCGCGCGGGCGCGTGGTCGCACTGGAATGGCTGTTCTGGCAGATGGCCGGCCTCGGCCCGATGACCGGGCAGATGGGCCACTTCAACGTCTATGCGCCGGAGAAGATCGGCTATGCGATCGAGCGCTACGGCAACGAGGTGCGGCGCCTGCACGGGGTGCTGGACAAGCGCCTGGCGCGCAGCGCCTACCTGGCCGGCGACGCCTACGGCATCGCCGACATGGCCAGCTATCCGTGGATCGAGGTGTACAACGGCCTGACCCCCGACTACGCCGCCTTCCCGCACCTCAAGCGCTGGCACGATGCCATCGCCGCGCGCCCGGCCACCCAGCGCGCCTACGCCTTGAAGGAGCAGGTGAACCCGAACGCGGGCAAGCCGCTCAGCGACGCCGAGCGCAAGCACCTGTTCGGGCAGCGCTGAGCCGGCGCGCTTCTCAAATCCCGGGCGCACGCGCATCATCCGTGCGCTCGGTGCTCCATCAGGAACCTTCATGCGCTCTCTGTTCGCCGCTCTCGCCCTCATGCTCGCCACCCCCATCGTTCCCGCCCACGCCGAGAAACTGACCCTGGAAGCCATCACCGGCAGCAAGCCGCTGTCCGGGCCGACCCTGATGAAGCCCAAGGTGGCGCCGGACGGCTCGCGGGTGACCTTCCTGCGCGGCAAGGACAGCGACCGCAACCAGCTGGATCTGTGGGAATACGACATCGCCAGCGGGCAGACCCGCATGCTGGTGGATTCGAAGCTGGTGCTGCCCGGCACCGAGACCCTGAGCGACGAGGAGAAGGCGCGCCGCGAGCGCCAGCGCATCGCCGCCTACACCGGCATCGTCGAGTACCAGTGGGCGCCGGACGCGCATGCGCTGCTGTTCCCGCTCGGCGGCGAGCTGTACCTGTACGACCTGAGCAAGACCGGCAGCGCGGCGGTGCGCAAGCTCACCCACGGCGAAGGCTTCGTCACCGACCCGAAGATCTCGCCCAAGGGCGGCTACGTCAGCTTCGTGCGTGGGCGCAACCTGTGGGTCATCGACCTGGCCAGCAGCCAGCAGCACCAGCTCACCCGCGACGGTAGCGAGACCATCGGCAACGGCGTGGCCGAGTTCGTCGCCGACGAAGAGATGGACCGCCACACCGGCTACTGGTGGGCGCCGGACGACTCGGCGATCGCCTTCGCGCGCATCGACGAAACCGAGGTGCCGGTGCAGAAGCGCCCGGAGGTCTATGCCGACCATACCGAGGTGGTGGAGCAGCGCTATCCGCAGGCGGGGCAGCCGAACGTCAAGATCCAGCTCGGGGTGATCGCGCCGCGTGCCGGCGCGCAGCCGCAGTGGATCGACCTGGGCAAGAACCCGGACATCTACCTGGCGCGCGTGGACTGGCGCGATCCGCAACGGCTGACCTTCCAGCGCCAGTCGCGCGACCAGAAACGCCTGGAGCTGATCGAGGCGACCCTGGCCAGCGGCAAGCAGCGCGTGCTGATCACCGAGACCAGCCCGACCTGGGTGCCGCTCACCTACGACCTGCATTTCCTCAAGGACGGGCGCTTCGTCTGGGGGTCGGAGCGCAGCGGCTACGAGCATCTGTACCTGGCGTCGGAAGACGGCCGCACGCTGCGTCCGCTGACCCAGGGCGAGTGGGTGGTGGACGAACTGCTGGCGGTGGACGAGGCCGCCGGCAAGGTCTACTTCTCCGCGACCAAGGCGTCGCCGACCCAGACCCAGCTCTACGCGGTGCCGCTGGCCGGCGGCGCGATCGAGCAGCTGTCCAAGCCCAACGGCACGCATGCGGCCAGCTTCGCCAAGAACGCCAGCGTCTATGTCGACAGCTGGTCCAACACCACCACGCCGCCGCAGATCGAGCTGTTCCGCGCCAATGGCGAAAAGATCGCCACCCTGCTGGTCAACGACCTGGCCGATCCGCAGCATCCCTATGCCGCCTACCGCGCCGCGCAGCGTCCGGTCGAGTTCGGCACCATGATCGCCGCCGACGGCAAGACCCCGCTGCACTACCGGCTGATCAAGCCGGACGGGTTCGATCCGGGCAAGCGCTATCCGGTGGTGGTCTACGTGTACGGCGGCCCGGCCGCGCAGACCGTGGTCGATGGCTGGCCCGGCCGCGGGGATGCGCTGTTCGACCAGTACCTGGCCCAGCACGGCTATGTGGTGTTCTCGCTGGACAACCGCGGCACGCCGCGCCGCGGCCGCGATTTCGGCGGTGCGCTGTACCAGCACCAGGGCACCGTGGAAGTGGACGACCAGTTGCGCGGCGTGGCCTGGCTGAAGGCGCAGCCGTGGGTGGATGCGGCGCGCATCGGCGTGTACGGCTGGTCCAACGGCGGCTACATGACCCTGATGCTGCTGGCCAAGCACAGCGAGGCCTATGCCTGCGGCGCCGCCGGCGCGCCGGTCACCGACTGGGGCCTGTACGACAGCCACTACACCGAGCGCTACATGAACCTGCCCAAGGCCAATCCCGACGGCTACCGCGACAGCCGCGTGGCCGCGCACCTGGACGGGCTGACCTCGCAATTGCTGCTGCTGCACGGCATGGCCGACGACAACGTGCTGTTCACCAACTCCACCTCGCTGATGAGCGAACTGCAGAAGCGCGGCAAGCTGTTCGAGCTGATGACCTATCCCGGTGCCAAGCACGGCCTGTCCGGCAGCAACGCGCTGCATCGCTACCGCACCACCGAGGCGTTCCTGGCGCGCTGCCTCAAGCCTTGAGCGCGCCGCTGCATTTCACCTTTCCGCTTTCGCACGACAAGGAGTGACGTCATGTCGAGTCCGCCGCCACTGCCCGGGACGCCCGGTCCTGCCTCCGCCACGGCGCTGCCACCGGCCAAGCGCGGCTGGTGGTCGAGGCACTGGAAGTGGGCGGTGCCGCTGATCGTGCTGGTGCTCGGCGCCCTGCTGCTGGCGTCGATCGCGGTGTTCGTGCTCGGTATCGCGCGCGTCACCAAGTCGTCCGAGCCGTACCGGGTCGGCGTGATGGCCGCGCAACGCGATCCGCGCGTGGCGGCCGCGCTGGGCGCGCCGATCAAGGACGGCATCATGCCCAGCGGCAGCTTCAACAGCAGCGGCGGTGGCAGTGGCAATGCCGAGCTGAGCGTGTCGCTGCACGGCAGCCGCGCCAACGGCACCCTGTACATCGAAGCCGAACGCCATGCGGGCGAGTGGCACTACACCACCTTGCAGGTATTGCCGGATGCGGGTGAAGCGATCCCGTTGCTCGATGCGCTCGGGCAGGACGCCGATGCCGACGACGAGGAGGCGGACGGGATGCAAGTGGACGGAATGGTGGTCGATGCGCCGCCGCTGCCCGCGGCGGACGCGCACCACGTCGCGCCGGCCGAGGCCGGCACCAAGAAGTAAGTGAGCGGCGGCCGTTGCGCCGCCCTAGGTCTGCTGCAGTGATGGACTCCATGGGTGTGCGACGTCGCACCCCTACGTCTGCAATCACGCGCTCCCGTTGCCACCGCAGGCGTGCGGTGGCGGCCGCGATGCCCGCCCACCCGCATGCTGCACCGCCGCGTCCCGGCAGCCATGACCTCCGGCAGATGGCCGATCCGGCGCGCGCCGCGTACGGTCCGCACATCATTCTGTCGGAGCTGCGCCATGAAGCCACGTGTTCTCGCCATCGCCCTGACCCTGGCGCTGGCAGCGCCTTCGCCATTTCCGGCGCTGGCTGCGGCGGCCGCACCGGCTGCAGCGGCGACGCGTGCGCCGGCCTGGGTAGAGCGCAGCAATGCGTTCGCGCAGATCCTGCTGCAGGCGCAGGCGCCGTTCCAGGCCGAAGAAGTGAGCTTCTTCGGCGTGCCAGGATTCGACGACCAGGTTTCCGATTTCGGTCCCGACAACGCGCGGCGTTTCCGCGAGGCCACTGCCGCCGCGCGCCGCACGCTGCAGGAAAAGCTGCAGGTGGAGCGCGATCCGAACGTGCGCCAGGATCTGGCGATCCTGATCCACGCCGCCGATCAATCCATCGAGGGCAGCACGCTCAACGAGCGCCTGCTGCTGCCATGGACCGATGCGCCGCAGCACGTGTTCGGCGGCATCAACAATCTGTTGTCCGAGCAGGTACCGGCGGCGCGCCGCGCCAAGGCGCTGTTGCGGCTGCAGCGCTACGTGGGGCTGGCGCCGGGCAGCACCTCCAGCCTGCTGCTGGCGCGGCAACGCTACGAAGAGAAGCGCGCCGACGGCAACCTCCTGCAGCCGACCAAGCGCGAGGTCGAACAGGCCTTGAGCAACGTCGACACCTACGCCAAGGGCATTCGTTCGCTGTTCGCCGAGTACAAGATCGCCGGCGCAGACGCAGCGCTGGCGGCGATGGACCAGCAGTTCCAGGACTACGCCACCTGGACGCGTACGGTGGTGCTGCCGCAGGCGCGCGAGGATGCACGCCTGCCGCCCGAGCTGTACGCGTTCCAGCTCAAGCAGGTCGGTATCGATATCGCACCGCAGGTGCTGATGCAGCGCGCGCAGCTGGAGTTCATGGAAACCCGCGCGACGATGCAGCAGCTGGCGCCGCTGGTGGCCGCCGCCAAGGGCCTGCGCGGCGACGATGCCCGCGACTACCGCGCGGTACTGCGTGCGCTCAAGCGCGACACCATTCCCGACGACAAGCTCGAAGCCCACTACCGCAGCGTCATCGACCGCATCGATCCGATCATCCGCCAGCAGCACATCGTCGACGTGCCGCAGCGGCCGATGCAGATGCGCCTGGGCTCGCCGGCCGAAAGCGCTGCGCAACCGGCGCCACATTTCCGCCCGGCCCCACTGGTCGGCAACACCGGCGAGCAGGGCACCTTCGTGCTGCCGCTGGGCAATCCGGACAGCGCCGGCAAGGGCGAGCACTACGACGACTTCAACTTCGGCGCGGCGGCATGGACGCTGAGCGCACACGAAGGCCGGCCCGGCCACGAACTGCAGTTCACCGCCATGGTCGAGCGCGGCGTGTCGCTGGCGCGCAGCCTGTTCGCGTTCAATTCGGTCAATGTCGAAGGCTGGGCGCTGTACGCCGAAGCCGAGATGGTGCCGTATGAACCGCTGGACGGGCAGCTGGTCGCCTTGCAGTTCCGCCTGCTGCGCGCAGCGCGGGCGATGCTCGACCCGATGCTCAACCTCGGCCTGATCGACCGCGAGCGCGCGCGCCTGGTGCTGGAGAACGAGGTCGGCCTGTCGCCGGCGATGGCGCGGCAGGAGCTGGACCGCTACATGGTGCGTGCCCCCGGGCAGGCCGGCAGCTACTTCTACGGCTACAGCCGCATCCTGGAACTGCGCATGCGCACCGAGCTGGCGCTGGGCGCCAGGTTCGACCGGCTGAAGTTCAATAACTTCCTGCTGGACCAGGGGTTGTTGCCCCCGGATCAGCTGGCCGCGGCGGTGGACGAGGCGTTCGTGCCGTCACAGCGCAAGTGAGCGCGCTTGCGATCACCGTCGACATCGGACAGGCTGCGGCTGTCAGTGATTTCCCGGATCAGTTTCGGGGCGCTGCCGTCCCGTCCAGTCGCTAGCCTTACCGCCGCCTACCTGGCAGATGCGCTGGCGTTCGAACCATGCGTTGTACGCAATGACGGACCACCCTTTGCAGTACTTGGTGCTGACGACCGTGGGGTAGGGGCAGTAGGGCGGAATCGGCGCCCATCCGCTGCCGGCACCTACAGGTTTCCAATGTCGGTTGGGCGATTTGCAGCCTTGCGTACAGAACACGAACGGATCGTTGGAACGACAAGACAGGTCTTCGTAGACCTGTTGCGCGCTAGCGGCACCCTGCATCCCCAGGAACGCAACCAGAATCCAGATCAGCTTTTTCATCACCCTTCCCTCTGTCGAAAGCGGTCCATCCCAAACGTTCGGACCAAACGTGTCGTTGCGTGGCGAGCGGCATCCCGACCCCGGACCCGCGACGGGTCCAGCCGATTTTGCCCGCAAATAGCTTAGCAAGGGTTTCAGTGGCGGAGGGCACGGTCCATGGGCCCACCCTGCTGGCCAGGGCAGACCGGATGACCCGCTTCGGGTGATCAGTGGGTTCGCCTGCGCCGGCGCATCGGCCGGGTAGGCCACCGGCCGCTGGCCTGCCTGACCAAATTCAGCGACCGGGCGGCGCCGCAGGCTGCGGTGCCGCCGGCGCCGCCGCCCCCGGCGGCACCCAGATCGCCATGCCGGCGGCGCGTTTCTGCGTGGTGGGGATGCCGATGCCCAGCCCGCCGCCGACGTGGCCGCCGTAGCTGCCCGCGCCGACCGACAGGCCGCCGCCGGAGCGCTGCGAGCCCACGCCCATCAGCACCACGCCGTTGGCGCCGAGCTTGGCCGCGTCGCGCTTGAGCCGGTCCACCGCTGCGTCGGTCTGGCCCTGGGTGCCGAAGCCGGCCGCACTGGAGGCCTCCAACTGGGCGATGTCGATCGCTCCGGGCGGCGGCGCGGAGTAGATCTGCACCAGCGCCGGATCGATCGGCGGGCGTGCCGCGCCGACCATCACCTTGGAGGAACTGGCGCAGCCGCTCAGGGCCAGCAGCAGCGCCAGCGGCAGCAACGGTCGGACAGTCATGGCCTTACCCCCGTATTCGGATCTCACGCGATCATAGGCGGGCCGGGTGAATCGCGCCGAACCCGCCGCCGTCACCCTGGCAGGGCGGGCGTGATCCCCATGCCAAGGTCAGGGCGTCTGGCGGGGCAGCACGCCGCTGCGTCGGTCGTGCAGCGGCATGATCGTCAGTGCTCGTAGGGCACGTTCTCCGGACGCCGGCTCGGGTCCGTCCAGTCGCCTTGGGTGACGGCGGCAGGACAGATGTCTTCGTACTGCCTGACGGCCACGATCGCGGTGGGCGTCCACGCGCCGCAGTGCGAACCGTGCTTGCAGCAGCGCACCGGACTTGGCCGCAAGCAATACCCGGGGTCCGCTTGCCAGGAGCCGCTGATCGGGTCGACCGGGCTCCAGTTCTTGTCCACGCCCTTGCAGCCTTGGGTACAGAACACGAACGGGTCGTTGTCGCGGCACACGAGCTTCTTGTAGACGGGCTCGGCGACGGCGGGGAACGACAGTAGGCAGATGGCGAAACTCCATATCCAGCGCTTCATGGGCTGCTCCTCGATGGGGGACGGTCCAGGGTTCCCGTCCCGCATAAAGACGATCCAGTGCGTGCATCCCCTACCCGTGTTGCCTGGGCGATCCGTTGCGCGGTCAGCGGGGACTGCCCGCTATCAGCCGGGCGGACGCGCCGCGCCAGCCTCTGCAGTGCGCTATCGTGCAGGCTGACATTCGTATGGAGGCCGGCATGGGCCTGATCAGTCTGCTGTGGGGCATCGTGGCGTTGCTGTGGATGATCCTGGCCTTCATCCCGCTGCTCGGCTGGGGCAACTGGTTCCTGATCCCGTTCGCCGCGGTCGGTGCGCTGATCGCCGCGATCGGGCTGCTGTTCACCGCCGCGCCCAACCGCGGCCGCGCCAAGACCGGCCTGATGCTCAATGCGCTGGTGATCGTGGTCGGGGTGATCCGGCTGAGCCTGGGCGGCGGCGTGATCTGAGCCGCAGGCCGGGCGACCGGCATGCTGTGTTGCACCATCCCATGCGGCGGGCCACGTCGGCGGGAGTAACATGCGCAGCCGACGGCGCCGCTCGCGGGCCGCCTTGCGTTCACGCCGGTGCCGGCGGCGCGGCCTGCGGTGCCTTGGCGGCATCGGCCCGTGCGACCGGCGCGGCCTCCCAGAATCCGCCCACCCAGGAGCCTGCACGTGGCCCATCCCCACTATCGCCCCCGGCGCATGCGCCGCGATGCCTTTTCGCGCCGCCTGATGCGCGAGCACACCCTCACCGTCGACGACCTGATCTGGCCGGTGTTCGTGCACGACGTGCCCGGGCGCACGCCGATCGCCTCCATGCCCGGCGTGGAGCGCCTGTCGATCGAGGAACTGTTGAAGGAGGCCGAGGCGGCCCTGGAACTGGGCATCGCGGTGATCGACCTGTTCCCGGTGATCGACCCGGCCGGCAAGTCGCTGGACGCGGCCGAGGCCTGGAACCCGGACGGCCTGGCGCAACGCGCGGTGCGCGCGCTGAAGACGCGCTTCCCCGAGCTGGGGGTGATGACCGACGTGGCGCTGGATCCGTACACCAGCCACGGCCAGGACGGCATCATCGACGACCGCGGCTACGTGCTCAACGACATCACCGTCCAGGCGCTGGTGCAGCAGTCGCTGTCGCACGCGCAGGCCGGCGTGGACATCGTCTCGCCGTCGGACATGATGGACGGGCGCATCGGCGCGATCCGCCGCGCGCTGGATGCCGACGAGCACCTGCACGTGCGCATCATGGCCTACTCGGCCAAGTACGCCTCGGCGTTCTACGGCCCGTTCCGCGAGGCCGTGGGCAGCGCCGGCAACCTCGGCAAGGCCGACAAGACCACCTACCAGATGGACCCGGCCAACGGCGACGAGGCCCTGCGCGAGATCGCCCTGGACCTGGAAGAGGGCGCGGACATGGTGATGGTCAAGCCCGGCATGCCCTACCTGGACGTGGTGCGGCGGGTGAAGGACGAGTTTCGCGTGCCCACTTTCGCCTACCAGGTCAGCGGCGAGTACGCGATGCTCAAGGCGGCGATCGGCAACGGCTGGCTGGACGAGCGCGCCTGCGTGCTGGAGTCGCTGATGGCGTTCAAGCGCGCCGGTGCCGACGGCGTGCTGACCTACTTCGCGCCGCAGGTGGCGCGCTGGTTGCGCGAGGCGCGCTGAGCGATCGTGTCTCTGTAGGAGCGACGTCAGGGAGCCTCTGACGTCGCGCGTTGTCGCGGCGAAGCGGGACAGGTCGGTGGCCTCGTAGCAGCGGTTTCGGTTGCGACCAGGCATGTCGGTCGCGACTGGTCGCGGCTGAAGCCGCTCCTACGAATTGTCTTCCGTCGTTAGCTAGAGATGTCCTTCGGCCTCCACGCGTTTGCTCGGAAGCCTCTCGCAATTGAAGTCGCTCCCACAGCGGCACGATCGCACAGTCCATCGACCGCGGATCCTCGTAGGAGCGGCTTCAGCCGCGACCTGGCGTGACCGGGAAAGGGCGGTCGCGGCTGAAGCCGCTCCTACGCACGGTGGCGCTCTGTCGAGGACGTCGCCGCCGGCAGACAGCCCAGCCCGCGCAGCGTCGCCTCCACCGCTGCGTCCAGCGGCGTATGCGGTTCTTCGCCGAGCAACTCCAGCAGCCGCGTATTGCGCATGCGCAGCGGCTGCCGCCACAGCGGACGCATCTCGTGCAGTTCGCGCGCCAGCGGCCAGAACGGCACGGCCAGGGTCAGCAGCGGCCACGGGAAGCGGCGCGTGCGTGGCGGCGCCAGGCCATGGCGTTGCGCGACCCGCGCGATCGCCGCGGCCATCTGCGTACCGTCGGCGTCCCAATGCCCGTCCATGTGCAGACGGGCGAAGTCCGGCAGACGCTCGCGCCGCTGCAGCAGCGCCAGCATGGTCCGCGCCACGTCCGGCACGTAGGCCCATTGGTGGCCCACGCCCGGATCGCCCGGCAGGGTCACCGTCGTGACCGGTCGTCCCGGCCGCACCAGCCCTTGCGCGAACCAGCTGTTGCCCACGCGCGGGCCGAAGAAATCGCCCGCGCGCACCACGATCGCCCGTGCGCCTTGCGCGGTCGCGGCCTGCAGGCGTCGCTCCAGTTCCACCCGGATCGCGCCCTTGCGGGTGATCGGCGCTTGCGGTGCGTCTTCGTCCGGCGCCGGATAGGCGTCCGGGCCATAGTTGTAGACCGTGCCCGGCAGGACCACGGTGGCGCGCTCGGCGATGGCGGCGGCGACGGTGTTGTCGATCATCGGCAGCACCAGTTCCGACCAGCGCCGGTAACCCGGTGGATTGACCGCATGCACGATCACTGCGCACCCCTGTGCCGCCTGCAGCACGTCCGCCCGCTGCAGCGCATCGCCGCGGCACCAATGGATGCCATCGCGCTCCTCGCTGGCGTGGGCGAGGCCACGTTGCAGGGCGCGCAGCTGCCAGCCGGCGTCGCGCAACTGCCGCGCCAGTTCGCCGCCGATGCCGCCGCTGGCGCCCAGCACCAGGGCCGTGGAAGAAGAAGAGGACATGACAGCGCTCCGTTGTGGTCGGCGGTCAGTGTCGGTGCCGGTGCCGCTGAAGAAAATTGGCGAATAATGCGGACCGGCTATACATTTCTGTATGGACAACACGATCGGTTGGGAACTCTACCGGTCCTTCCTGGCGGTGCTGGAGGAAGGCTCGCTGTCGGCGGCGGCACGCGCGTTGGGCCTGACCCAGCCCACCGTCGGCCGTCACGTGGCGGCGCTGGAACAGGCGCTGGCGGTGCCGCTGTTCGTGCGTTCGCAGACCGGCCTGCTGCCGACCGATGCCGCACTGGCCTTGCGCGGGCATGCGCAGGCGATGAGCAGCCTGGCCGCGTCGCTGCAGCGCGCGGCGGGCCGCCACGGCGATGCGGTACGCGGCACGGTGCGCATCGCCGCCAGCGAGGTGATCGGTGCGGAGGTGTTGCCGCCGGTGCTGGCGGCCTTGCGCCGCGTGCATCCGCACCTGCGGCTGGAACTGGTGCTGAGCAACCGGGTGCAGGACCTGCTGCACCGCGAAGCGGACGTCGCGGTGCGTATGACCCGCCCCACCCAGGACGTGTTGGTCGCGCGCCACGTCGGCGCGGTGGCGGTGGCGCTGTTCGCGCACCAGGACTACGTGGACCGCCACGGGCTGCCGCAGACGCTGGAGGACCTGCCGCAGCATGCGCTGATCGGCTTCGATGCGGAAACGCCGTTCCTGCGCGCGGCGCGCAGTGCGTTGCCGCCATGGCGGCGCGAGGCGTTCGCGTTGCGCGCCGACAGCGATCTGGCGCAACTGGCGCTGTTGCGTGCTGGCTGCGGCATCGGCTTCTGCCAGGTCGCGCTGGCGCGACGGACGCCGGCGCTGGTGCCGGTGCTGCCGCAGCAGGTGCGCGTGGGCCTGGAAAGCTGGATCGTGATGCACCAGGACGTGCGCGGCAGCGCCGCCTGCAGCGCGGTGTTCGCGGCGCTGGTCGACGCGATGACAGCGCACACCGGCTGAGGTGTGCGCGCTTGCAGTGGCGGCCGGCTGGCGCACACGCGCCTCCGGCCGCCCCAACCCGGGCAGGGGGAGTCAGGACGCTACTACGAATCCCGATTCCCCACTCCCGACTCCCCGCCTTACGGCAACGTCAGCGCGATCGGATTGGCCTTCATGCTGGCGCTGATCGCCGGGAACGGATCCACGCCGGACATGGTGATGACGTCGTTGATCGACACTACGTCGCAGTTGATGGTGCTGTCGTTGACGCACATGTAGGCGGCCGCGCCGTTGCCCGGCTCGTACACCGCCTTCCACACGTAGTTCGGGATCTGCACGTTGTCGGCGCCGATGCTGCTGCGCGTGCCGCTGTCGAAGGCCGGGCCGGTGACCACGTAGACCTCGCCGCGCTGCTTGGCCAGCTGGCGCACCTGCTCCTCTATCCGCGCCCACTCGCCGGTGTTGAGCTTGTGGTCCTGCGGGACCACGTTGGCCATCGAGAAGGTTTCCTTCTCCGAGTTGGTGGTCGAGGCATCGCCGGCCGGGGTCATGTGCCCGCGGTCGAAGCCGGAGTTGGTGTAGTCCGAGGTGTGCGAGCGGTCGGCGGCCGGGATGCCGGTCTCGTCGTGGAAGGAGCCGACGCGGCCGATCGATTCGGCGCCGGCGACCTGCTGGTCGGTGATGTGCTCGGCCGAGTACAGCGGGCCCTTGGTCACGCCCGAGGCCATCAGCACGTATTCGGTATGGCAGACCTCGGTGGTGCGGCTGGTGATCGACGCGTCGAGCGTCGGCGCCTTGCCGCCGACGTAGAGCGTGGGGCAGCTGGTGGCGGCGCTGGCCGCCTGGGCGGCGAACAGCGCAAGCAGGGCAAGACAACCGCGCAGGGAGACGGACATTGCAGGAACCTCGGGGGTGGTCGATGGAGGTGAAGAAACTGGCCAGGTTCGATGTCCGCCGGGTGACCGCTGGATGTGCGGCAAATGGCAACCGCGCCGGCGGTCACGCTTGGCGGTAGACGCCGCGCCGCGCCGGATCAATCGCATGCGATAAGCGTTCTCATTTACAATGCGCGCCCGCCCTGTCCCCCGCGCGCGCCGTGATCAAGACGCTGTTGTTCCAGTTGCACTGGCTGCTCGGCATCAGCGCCGGGCTGGTGCTGTCGGTGATGGGGTTGAGCGGGGCCACGCTGGCCTTCGAGGACGAGATCGTGCGCCTGGCCAATCCGCCGCTGGCGGCCATCGCCGCGCGCCATGCCGCCGGCGAGCAGCCGCTGCCCTTGGCCGAACTGGCGCGGCGCCTGGACCTGGACGGCGCACACCGCAGCAACCGGCTGCTGATCGACCCGACTGGCACGCGGCCGTCCGCGGTACGCCTGCCCGGCCGCGACGGCGGCCGCCTGTACTTCGATCCCTACACCGGCGCGGTGCTGCCGGCGCCGCGCCTGGACGGGTTTTTCTCCTTCGTCGAAGACCTGCACCGGCGCCTGGCCGCCGGCGAGCGCGGCAAGGCGGTCACCGGCGTTTGCGCCTTCGTGCTGATCTTCTTCTGCCTGTCCGGGTTGTACCTGCGCTGGCCGCGGCGATGGTGGAGCTGGCGCGCCTGGTGGGCGGTGGAGTGGAACCGGCAGGGACGCAGCTTCCTGTGGAGCCTGCACTCGGTGATCGGCACCTGGTGCCTGCTGCTTTACCTGCTGATCGCCGCGACCGGGCTGTACTGGTCCTACGACTGGTACCGGCAGGGGCTGGTGGCGATGCTCGGCGGCGATGCCGCACCCAAGGACAAGGAGGGCGGCCGCGGCGGCAAGCCGCCGACGGTGGACTACGCACGGCTGCAGGCGGCCCTGGCGACCGTGCCCGCCGCACAGCGCGCCTACCTGGATCTGCGCCTGCCCGGCCGCAGCGGCCAGCCGATCGTGGCCCGCTACCTGCCGCCCGACCCGGCGCACGACCGCGCCTACGACAGCGTGGAGGTCGATCCGGCCAGCGGCCGCGTCCTGCGCCACCTGGAGTATCGCCAGCAACCGCTGGGCCGGCGCCTGCTGACCAGCATGTTCGCGCTGCACACCGGCAGCTTCTTCGGCCTGCCCGGGCGCGTGGTGATGCTGCTGGCGAGCCTGTGCATGTCGCTGTTCTTCGTCACCGGCTGGATGCTGTACCTGGACCGCCGTCGCAAGAAGCGCGCCTTGCGCGACGCGCGGCGTGCGCTGCCGGGGCTGGTCGGCGATGCCGCCGGCTCCTGGCTGGTGGGCTTCGCCAGCCAGAGCGGCCTGGGCGAGCGCCTGGCCTGGCAGACCGCCGCGCAACTGCAGGCCGCCGGCCTGGCGGTGGACGTGCGCTCGCTGGCGCAGCTGGACCTGGCGCACCTGCGCGGCACCCAGCGCGCGCTGTTCGTGATCAGCACCTTCGGCGATGGCGAACCGCCGGACGCGGCACGTGGTTTCGTCCGCCGCGTGCTGCGCCAGGCGCAGGCGCTGCCGGACTTGCGCTATGCGGTGCTCGGCCTGGGCGATCGCCAGTATCCGCAATTCTGTGGCTTCTCGCGGGAGGTGCAGCACTGGCTGGACGCGCAGGGCGCGCAGGCGCTGTTCCCGCCGTTGGAAGTGGACAACGCCGACCCGCAGGCGCTGGCGCAGTGGCAATGGCAACTGTCCGCGCTCACCGGAGTGGCGGCGTCGGCGCCGGTGTTGCAGGCACCGGAACCGCTGGACTGGCGCCTGGCCGGTCGCGTCCTGCTCAACCCCGGCAGCGCCGGCGCCCCGGTGTGGCGCATCGATCTGGCGCCGCCGCCGCAGGCGCACTGGCACGCCGGCGACATCCTGGAAGTGCAGCCCTGCCACGCCGCCGACACGGTCCGCGCCTGGCTCGCCGCGCAGGCGCTGGACGCCGAACAGGCGGTGCACGCCGATGGTGTGCGTCAGCCGCTGTGGCAGGCGCTGGCATCACGCGCGTTGACGCCGCCGGCGCCGGACGACGATCTCCAGGCCTGGGTGGATGCGCTGCCGAGCCTGCCGTTGCGCGAGTACTCGATCGCCTCGGTGCCGGCCGACGGCCTGCTGCAGCTGGTCGTGCGCCTGACCCTGCGCGACGACGGCAGCCCCGGCGTGGGCGCCGGCTGGTTGTGCCAGCACGCGCCGGTGGGTGCCGTGCTGCGCGCGCAGGTGCGGGCCAACCCCGGGTTCCGCCGGCATGGCGATGCGCCCATGCTGCTGATCGGCAACGGCACCGGTATCGCCGGCCTGCGCAGCCTGCTGCGCGAGGCCGAGCAGGCCGGCGTGCAGGGGCACTGGCTGCTGTTCGGCGAACGCAACGCCGCGCACGACGCGCTGTTCGGCGACGAATTGCGGGCCTGGCAGGCCGCGGGCCATCTGCAGCGCCTGGACCTGCTGTTCTCGCGCGACCAGGCGCACAAGCGCTACGTGCAGGACGGGCTGCGCGAGGCCGCCGACACGCTGCGCGCCTGGGTGGCGCGTGGCGCCACCGTGTATGTGTGCGGCAGCCTGCAGGGCATGGCGCGCGGCGTGGATAATGCGTTGCGCGAGATCCTTGGCGAGGACGCGCTGGATGCGCTCAGCGCCGAAGGGCGCTACCGACGCGATGTGTATTGAGATGATGCGCCGATAGCGGCGTAATCGGCGTCCGCTGCGTGCTTGCGTCGACTGCTGCTGCACATCATGTGCCGGCTGGAGATGCGAGTGGCGCGACTTCAGGGCGTCTCCTATCGTCTGCGCCGGTCATGGATCAACCGGATACGCCGTGCCTCGTAGGAGCGGCTTCAGCCGCGACCGGCACCCGGGAATGCATGTCGCGGCTGTTTCTGCAAAAAAGGCGAAATGTGCTCCGGCAAGACCACGGCGTGTCTCGCTGACTGCGGTAGAGCGCGTTGTTGGAGGAGGGCTTCGGTTGCGGCAAGCGCAGAGGGGATGCGCCCAAGTGCCACGCGTCGGGACTGAAGTCCCTCCCACACCGGCCTTTTCTTACGCCGCTTGCCCGCCGGCATGGCAGCAGCCCGGGCATCCCGGAAACGCCCGGGCGTGGTTGCCGGAAGGGGGCGGCCGCCGCCGCCGTACTCCTTCGGCGAACGTTCGCGACTGCGCTCGACCAATTGCAACCGTGCGTCGCGTCGCCGCGCAACCCGCTTAGATGCAGTCGCCGCTGCCGGTCGCCGCTGGCGCCTTGATCCGGTACAGGTCGCGCTTGCCGGCCTTCGGCGCGCGGGCGCTGCCGGACAACAGCAGTTCGCCCGGCTTGGACGCGTCCACTACGGCACCGGCGGTGTGGCCATCGCTGCCGTTGAACGACAGCGCCAGCGGCTGCGGGTCCGCGTAGCGGCCGCCGGCGCATTGCGCCAGCAACACCTGGCTGCTCGCGCTGCCGTGGGCACGGGCGAACAGCAGCGCGCGGCCGTCGCCCAGCCAGGCCGCATCGGTTTCGTCGTCGGCGCTGTTGACCCCGGCCAGCGCCTGCGGTGCGGCGAAGGTCTGACCCTGCAGGCGCGCCACGAACAGGTCCAGGCCGCCGGCGCCGCCGTGGCCGTCGCTGGCGAACAGCAGTCGCGTGCCGTCCAGCGACAGGGCCGGCGCACGTTCGTTGCCCGCCGAATTCACCGCCGCGCCCAGGTTCTGCGGTGCGCCGTAGCCGCCGCCGGCCAGCACCGGCGCACGGTACAGGTCGCTGCCGCCGTGGCCGCCGGGACGATCGGAGGCGAAGTACAGCCAGCGGCCGTCGGCGCTGAAGAACGGGTCGCTGTCCAGGTTCGGCGAGTTCACTGGCGCCGGCAGCGGTTGCGGGTCGCGCCAGCGGCCGTCGCGCAGCACCGCCTGCCACAGGTCGCCGCCGCCGGGCCCGCCGGCGCGGTCGGGACTGGCCCAGACGATGCGCTGGCCGTCGGGCGACACGCTCGCGCGGGTCTCGTCGGCGGCGGTCGACACCACGCCCATGCCCTCGATGCCGAATTCGGAAAGCGCGAACGCACACGGCGCGCAGAGTAAACTCGCGGCCAGCGCGAGCGGCAGGGCAGGGGTCCGCATGAGGGATTCCATGGAATGTCGCCGCCAGTCTAAAACAACCAACGAGCGCTCCATGCCCAACTCCCGTTTTGCCGTGTTCGGCCACCCCGTCGCCCATTCGCTGTCGCCGCGCATCCACGCCGCCTTCGCCAAACAGACCGGCATCGCCCTGCAGTACGAGGCGATCGACGTCCAGGCCGACGGGTTCGCCGCGGCGCTGGCCGCCTTCGCCGCGGCCGGTGGCGTCGGCGCCAACGTGACCCTGCCGCTGAAGGAAGCCGCGTTCGCGCTCAGCCTGGTGCACAGCGCACGCGCGCAGTCGGCCGGTGCGGTCAACACGCTCAGCTACCGCGATGGCCAGTGGCACGGCGACAACACCGATGGCGCCGGCCTGGTGCGTGACCTGACCGGCCGCAACGGCCTGGACCTGCGCGGTCGCCGCGCGTTGCTGCTGGGCGCCGGCGGCGCCGCGCGCGGCGTGGCGCCGGCGCTGCTGGAGGCCGGCGTGCAGCAACTGGTGGTGGTGAACCGGGCGCCGGAACGCGCCGACGCGCTGGTCGATGCGCTGGGCGAGCCGGCGCGCGCGATCTCGCGCTATTGGGAAGACCTGCGCGAACTGGGCGATTTCGAACTGATCGTCAACGCCACCACCATCGGCCGCGATCCGGCCGCCAGCTTCACCCTGCCGCTGTCGCTGATCAACAGCATGACCCTGGCGGTGGACCTGAACTACGGCGAGGTCGCGATCGCATTCCTGGCCTGGGCGCGCGCGGCGCGTTGCCGCGACACCGTGGACGGCCTGGGCATGCTGGTGGAACAGGCCGCCGAGAGCTTCGAGGCATGGCATGGCGTGCGCCCGGACACCGATCCGGTGTATGCCGCGCTGCGCGAGCGCGACGCAGTGCTGGTCAGCGCCGACTGAAAGACGCCGCCTCCGCCATCTATCCGGGAGTAAACGCATGGACGAATCGTTGATGCTGCAAGTGCTGACGCGACTGCTTACGCAGTTGCCGCTCTTGCTGGTCTATGTGGTCGGTCTGGCGCTGCTGTTCACGCGCCGTCCTGGCCGTGCACGCACCTTGGGCATCTGCGGGCTGGCGATCCTGCTGCTTGCCTTGGGCCTGGGGACGGCGATGTCGTTCGTGCCGATGTGGCTGGTTTCCCAAGGCCATAGCTACTCGTCGGTCTCAAGCATGCTTGGCATTGTCAGCTTCGTCGCCGCGCTGGTATTCGCGGTGGGCATGCTGCTGGTGGTGCTGGCGCTGCGCTTCGCCCTGCCGCCGCGCGTGGCGGCGCCGCACTGACCGACGCCGACGGGCCTGGTCCATGGAGGGCGCCATGCTGGCGATGGGGCTGTACCCGGTGCTGGACGTGAGCGCGCTGACCGGCGCGCTCGGCCTGCTGGCGCGTCTGCTGCTGCCGCTGATCGCCCTGCTGCTGCTTCCACGGCTGGCGCCGGGCCGCGCGCGCACCCGGGCGCGGCTCGGGCTGACGGTGTTGCTGGTGGGCGCGATCCTGCCGCGGCTGTTGGACGCGGTGCTGGCATGGGCGGCCCTGATCGACGATCAGTTCCGCGCCATGCATCCGGGCGTCTATGCGCTGGTGCATCTGCTGGATGATGCGCTGTACCTGGTCGGCCTGGGGTTGCTGCTGCGCGCGCTGTGGCTGGCGCTGCCGCGCAAGGCCGCGCCGCCGCCGTAAGGCGGCATGGCGCGCCGTTCAGTTCCCGCGTTTCAGTCCTTGCGACGGGACGTGAGAAAATGTCGGGATGACCGAGTCCCCTTCGCCGTCGACGCCGCCCGCGTCCGGCCCGTCCCCGCGTCAGCTCACCGAACCGGTCAAGCTGGCCATCCGCGATGCCTACGCCAAGCTGCAGGCCAATACGCCGGGCTTCCGCGTGCGCCGCGCGCAGAGCCAGATGATCGGCGTGGTCTCGCGTGCGCTGGGCACGTCCGGCGGCGTGGGCGTGGCCGAAGCGCCCACCGGCGTCGGCAAGAGCCTGGGCTATCTGACCGCCGGCGTGCCGATCGCGCTGGCCAGCAAGAAGAAGCTGGTGATCAGCACCGGCACGGTGGCGTTGCAGTCGCAGCTGGTCGAGCGCGACATCCCGGCCTTCCTCAAGGCGACCGGGCTGGAGGCCACGGTGGCCCTGGCCAAGGGCCGCACCCGTTACCTGTGCACGCGCAACGTGGCCGAGCTGCATGGCGAGGCCGCGCAGGACAGCATGTTCGAGGACGAGGCGCCGTTGTACGACCGCCCGCTGAGCCCGGCCGAGGCCGAACAGGCGCGGGCGCTGGCCAAGGCCTATGCCGACAGGACCTGGAACGGCGACCTGGACGCCGCGCCGGAGCCGGTGCCGCCGTCGCTGCGCGCGCGCATCACCACCAATGCCGCCGGTTGCGCCGGCCGACGCTGCTCGTTCGCGGTGCAGTGCCCGGTGCTGAAGGCGCGCAGCGAGGTGCGCGATGCGCAGATCGTGGTCACCAACCACGCTCTGCTGCTGTCGGCGCTGTCGCTGGGCGACAGCGACAACGGCCAGCCGCTGATCGCGCCGCCGTCGGACATGCTGCTGGTGCTCGACGAGGGCCACCACATCGCCGGCGTCGCCATCGACCAGGGCGCGGCCAATCTGCCGCTGGACGAGATGGCGCGGCGCACCGGCCGCCTGCAGGCGCTGGTCGGCGCCGCCTACCGGCTTGCCGACAAGGACCGCATCGGCAACCAGTTGCCCAACGAGGCGGTGGAACTGGCCGCGCAGGTGTCCAAGGGGCTGAAGGCGTTCCGCGCCGAGATTGAACGGGTGTGGGTGCCGGAGCCGGGCCAGGACGAGCCGATGTGGCGCGCGCCCAACGGGCGCCTGCCCGAAGCGTGGAAGCCGCTGATCGATGCGCAGGCGCAGGACACCGGCGCGCTGCTGAACTGGGTGCAGGCCGCGCACCAGCTGGCGGCCAAGTCCAAGCAGGAGGATGCGGCCAAGGAACGCCTGCAGCGCAACCTGGGCATGGCCCTGGAGATGGTCGAGCAGCAGTACGCGCTGTGGCTGGGCTGGCGCCGCGAGGACCAGGACGGGCAGCCGCCGATGGCGCGCTGGATCACCGCCTCGCGCGATGCCGATCTGATCTGCCATTGCTCGCCGGTGTCGGCCGCGCAGGTGCTGCGCTCGCTGCTGTGGAGCGAGGTGGACGCGGCGGTGCTGACCTCGGCCACGCTCACCGGCGGCGGCGATTTCCAGGCGCTGGCGATCGACAACGGCCTGCCCGCGCACGCCGAGATGGTGTCGCTGTCCTCGCCGTTCGACCTGCCCAACCAGGCCGAACTGATCGTGCCGGCGTTCCCGGTGGCGCCGGACGACCGCGAGGGCCACCCGCGCGAAGTGGCGCGCTACCTGGTGCGCGAGCTGGACTGGGGCAAGGGCTCGATCGTGCTGTTCACCTCGCGCTGGAAGATGCTCAAGGTGGCCGACCTGTTGCCGATCGCGCAGCGCAACCGCGTGCTGGTGCAGGGCGACGGCTCCAAGTCGCAGATGATCGGCGAGCACATGCGCCGCATCGCCGCCGGCGAAGGCTCGGTGCTGTTCGGCCTCAATTCCTTCGGCGAAGGCCTGGACCTGCCGGGCGAGGCCTGCACCACGGTAGTCATCACCCAGGTGCCGTTCGCGGTGCCGACCGATCCGCAGACCGCCACGCTCGGCGAATGGTTCGAGAGCCGCGGCCTCAACGCCTTCAACCTGATCGCGGTGCCGCACGCGCTGCGCACCCTGACCCAGTTCGCCGGCCGCCTGATCCGCACCGCCGACGACCACGGCCGCGTGATCATTCTCGATTCGCGGCTGCTGACCAAGCGCTATGGCAAGCGCATCATCGATGCGTTGCCGCCGTTCAAGCGGGTGATCGGCTAGCGAATGCGCGTGCGACGCCGCTGATGCCGACGTGGCCGGTCGCTGCTCTGCGCAACGCGCCGCGGGCAGCGTCGTAGCAGCGTGAATTGTCTACCGTGCCGTCCATGGATGCGTCGATGCGCGCTTGACGGCCCTGATCCCAAAAAGCGATAAACATTCACGCGCTAGGAAAGCACACAGCGCCGCTCAGGGGATGGCGATGGCGGACGGATTCTTCAGGGAAGAAGTGTTTCGAGCGCGCCGCGAGGGCTGGCTCGGCGCCGTGCGCCTGGACGCGCCACGCTTCGGTTGGGCTTACTTCTGGGTCAGCATCGCACTACTCGTCTTTGTTCTGACGCTGCTGTGCATTGGCAGCTATACGCGGCGAGAAGCGGTCAGTGGCACGTTGGTGCCCGATCGCGGGCTGCTGACCATGACGCCTTCGACCTCTGGGCGGGTCGTGCGTACGTTCGTCAAGGAGGGCGCGAAAGTCCGTGCGGGACAACCGCTGATCGAGATTTCCGGCGAACAGGACAGCGCCTCGCTCGGCGATACGCAGGCATCGGTGATCGCGCAATTGCGCCTCAAGCGCGAGCGTTTGCGTTCCGACATCGAGGAACAGCGCAGCCTGTCGCAGGCGCAGGATCGCGACTTGCGTACGCGTATCGAACTGCTGAAACGTCAGATTGCCAGTACCGAAGAACAGATCGGTCTGCAGCGGCAACGTGCCGATAGCGCCATGCGCCTGTACGAGCAATGGTCCAGTCCCGGCAACCGTGGGGTATTGACCAAGGTGCAGTTGCTGCAGCAGCAGGATGTGGCGATACAGAATCAGGCGCAGTTCAAGGATCTGCAGAAGCATTCGCTGGAACTGCGGCAGCAGCAATCGCAATTGCGGACACAGCTGGAGCAGCTTCCGGCAACGCTGATCGGAAAGAACAACGAGATCGACCGGCAACTGGCGGACGTGGCACAGTCGATTTCCGAGAGCGAGGCCCGCCGCGCGGTGATCCTGCGCGCGCCATCGGATGGGATCGTCGGCAATCTGCTGGTGTATCCGGGGCAGCCGGTCGCTGCACAGCAGCCGTTGATGACGCTGTTGCCGCAGGAGACGCGTCTGCGCGCCGAGCTCTGGGTGTCTTCGCGTGCAGTCGGGTTCGTCAGCCCGGGCGATCGGGTCGTGTTGCGCTATCAGGCATTCCCGTATCAAAAGTTCGGACGGCACGCCGGCCGCGTCGCGGAAATTTCGCGCAGTGCGATGAGTTCGGGCGATCTGACCCGGTTGCTGGGCCAGGACATCAAGGAGCAGCGCTACCGGGTGGTCGTCGAACTGGGTAGCCAGAATGTCGTGGCGTACGGACGCAAGGAGCCACTGCGCCCCGGGATGGCGCTGGATGCGGACATTCTGCTGGAACGCAGACATCTGATCGAATGGATGTTCGAGCCGGTCTACGAACTGGCCGCCGGGATGCGCGATGCCCCGTCTGACGAGCGTGGGTCATGAGCGGGTCCTGGTCGCCCTGGAGGTCGCCGTTTGCGACGCGGATCGTGCCGGTCATGCAGACCGAGGCGGCGGAGTGCGGCCTGGCCTGCCTGGCGATGGTCGCGGGATTCCACGGGCAGAACGTCGACCTGCCCAGCCTGCGTCGGCGCTTCAGCATCTCTTTGCAGGGCGCACGTCTTGAGCGTCTGATGCAAATCGCGCGCACCATCGGTTTCGAGGTCAGGCCGATGCGCGCTGAGCTCGACTACCTGGCCGCTGTTGGCGGCCCCTGCATCCTGCACTGGGATCTAAGCCACTTCGTGGTCCTTGAGCGCGTCACGCGAGGGGTCGCGCTGATCCACGACCCTGCGCGCGGCGTGCTGCGGCTGCCGCTGGCAGAGGTCGGCAAGCATTTCACCGGCGTGTTGCTGGAACTGGTGCCGAGTCCGAGCTTCGAGAAGGTGGCGGCGCCGCAGCCAGTGTCCTTGCGGATGCTGACCGGGAGGGTCGTCGGGCTGCGTCGCGCGCTGGTGCAGGTCTTTGCGCTGGCGCTGGCGATCGAGATGTTGGTGCTGCTGATGCCATTCCAGATGCAGTGGCTGATCGACCACGTCCTGGTCTCCGCAGACATGCCACTGCTGAAGATCCTGGCGATCGGATTCCTCCTCGCGGTACTCGCACAGACGGCGCTGAGTCTGGCGCGCAGCTGGGTGGTCAGCTGGCTGGGCGCCTCGCTCAACAGCCAGTGGATCAACAACCTGTTTGGCCACCTGATGCGATTGCCGCTGGACTATTTCGAAAAGCGGCATATGGGCGATGTGCTGTCCCGGTTCGGGTCGCTGAAGTCGATCCAGACCACGCTGACCGGCAGTTTCGTCGAAGCAGTCCTCAACGGCATGACCGGCGTACTGGCGCTGGTGGTGCTGTTCTTCTACAGCGCCAAGCTCGCCGGTTTGGTGTTGACGGCATTCGTCTGCTACTTGCTGCTGCGCGTGGCGATGTACCGCGTGCAGTTCCGGATCACCCGCGATCAATTGTTTCATTCGGCGCGGCAGCAGAGCGAGTTGATGGAGTCGGTCCGCGGCATCCAGGCGATCAAGCTAGCCAACAAGCAGGGCCTGCGTCAGAGCCGGCTGTTCGCGGCGACCGTCCAGGCCGCCAGTCTGGATATGCAGGCGCAGCGCATCGGCCTGGCGTTCACCGCATTGAATGGCGGCGTCTTCGGGCTCCAGCGCGTGCTGCTGATCAGCATCGGTGGCTACATGGCACTGCATGATGCGTTGTCGGCGGGCATGCTGGTGGCGTTTCTCAGCTATGCGGATCTGTTCACCAGCCGGGCAGGAAGCCTGGTCGACAAGTGCGTCGAGTTTCGTATGCTGCGATTGCATGCCGAGCGTATCGCCGACATCGCCATGAGTGATCCCGAACCGTATGCGCTGGGACACTACAGTGGGCCCGAACTGGCGCCGGAGATTGAGCTGAAGGGCGTGAGCTTCCGCTACTCAGACGATGATCCTTGGGTCCTGCGCCACTTTGACCTGAAGATTCGCGCCGGCGAGTCGGTGGCCATCGTCGGACCGAGCGGTTGCGGCAAATCCACCCTGGCCAAACTCCTGTTGGGCTTGCTCGCGCCAACCGAAGGGCATATCGAGGTGGGCGGTGTGGAAATCCGACGGCTGGGGTTGGAGACCTATCGCGGCATGGTCGGTGCGGTGATGCAGGACGACCAGCTTTTCGCCGGCTCGTTGGCCGACAACATCGCGTTCTTCGATCCTGACGCCAGCCTGCAGCGCGTTGTGGCCGCCGCCAAGCTGGCGGCCATCCACGACGACATCGTGCGGATGCCGATGGGCTACGAATCGTTGGTTGGCGACATGGGGTCGATCCTGTCGGGCGGGCAGCGGCAGAGAGTGATTCTGGCGCGTGCCCTGTACCGGCAGCCCAAGATCCTGGTGCTGGATGAGGCAACCAGCCATCTGGATCGGCAGCGCGACGAGATGGTCAATGCGCACATCAAGGCGCTGAGCATGACGCGCGTCCTGATCGCGCATCGAGAAGACACCATCGCCTCGGCCGACCGCAAGGTCGTGCTGGGGGCGGAGCGGAATCAAGGCGTGCGTCATGGCGCCGAAAGACTTGACGCGTCGCGAAGCGTCGAGAAGCTCGCCGGCATCGTCGCCGGCGAATAACCATGCTGTCTTTCAAGGAGAGTGGAATGGAAACTGTCGTGAACACGGAAAATTCGCGTCCCGTTGCCCAGCGCTTCGCGCGTGAAATGACCCAGGAAGAAGTCAATGCGATCTCCTGTGGTGGCGGTCAGCAGCAGGGCGACACGCTGATCGTCATCATCGTCGAAGCTGTCGATACCGAGACCATCGTCATCATCGGCTGATCGGAAGGCGCATGGCGGCGCTGCAGCGCCGCCATGCATCCGGCGAGACTGCACAACGGATGCCCAGATGACGCAGGAAGAGGCAAGGAAGGTCTTGATCGTGGCGCCGCAACGCGACACGCACGCAACGGCCATCGCCGCCATGATCGTGGCGGCGGGACATACGGTGGAGTTGTTCGACAGTGGCGCATGGCCGACCGGCATGACCGGATCGATGCTGTGCGACACGCACGGAGCCCGCTTCGTGCGCGACGGGTCACCATTGCACTATGACGCCGCCTGGTGCAGGCGGTTGCTGTTCAAGAAGCAGCCGCCCGCGGCGGTGCACGAGCAGGATGTGGGATTCATCCGCTCCGAGGGATTGCTGTTCGACCTTGGAACGCTTGCCGTGATGGGGAGCGGGGTCGGCGTGCAGCGCTGGATCAATGCGCCGATGCAGGCGCTGATGGCGGACCAAAAGGCATTGCAGTTGGCGATGGCGGCAGCCAGCGGCCTGCGCCTCCCGCGGACCCTGATCAGCCGCCGTGCGGACGACATTCGTCGGTTTCGTAGCGCCGAACCGGATGGCGTTGTCGTCAAGCCATTCAACGTCGGGGCCTGGTCGGAAAACGCGGGCTATAGCGTGTCCTATGCGACGCGCGTCTGTATCGAGGAAACCCTGGCCGATGGCGACGTGAGCGCCTGCCCCACCAACTACCAGGAAGTTGTGCCCCACCGTGGCGATTTGCGCGTCGTCTGCCTTCAGGGGCAGTATGTAGCGGTCAAGATGACGCATGCGCTGGAAGGCGAGATCGATTACCGCGCGGTGCGCCACAAGACCACGATCACCTATGCCGAGATTGCGCTGCCGCACGCGCTGCTGGTCAAGCTTGAGCACCTGCGACAGACGCTGGCCATCGACTTTTTCTGTGCCGATTTTCTCGTCCCGGCGGATGGAGGCGAGCCGATCTTCATCGAGCTCAACCCGGGCGGCCAGTTCCTGTATCTGGACCAGAAGCTTCCACATCTGGATGTCGCACGCAAGTTCTGCGCTTTGCTGGTGCATGGTGACATCGCGCGCTATCGCGAGTTCGCCACGCCTGTCGCCGTCGCACCGCTTGCGCGCGCATCCGAGCGTACACCGATCCCAACTGAAACGAGTCCCTTATGCGAATGATGATGCGTTTGGCCGCGGCGGCGGCCCTGTTCGCGATCGCTGGCTGCGGTTTCGCACGTCCTCAACAGGAGCCCTCGATGGCCCATTCTGACCAAGCCGCGAGCGTAAATGCCGATTACCGACAACAGCTTCTGCAGCTTGCCCGGGCCGACCAGCAGATCCGCGACGATGCCCTGAAGCACTACACGCCGCAGCAGTTGCAGAGCGATCCTGGTGCCGCGCGTGCTCTCGCGTTGCAGATCCATGCTTCGCAGCAACAGAACCAGCAGAAGCTCTCCGCGCTGATGGGCCAATACGGCTTCCCGGATACCGCGGTCGCCGGTGATGACGGCGCGCACGCGGGCTTTCTGATCGCGCAGCATGCCGCGGACCGGACGTTCCGTGACGCGTTCCTGCAAGGCATCGAAGCCGCGGCCGACAAGGGGCGCTACAGCAAAGAGGATCTCGCGCTATTCGTGGATCGCAACCGCGTGCTGAGTGGTCGGCCGCAACTCTATGGGACCCAGCACAAATCAGATGGCAGCCTGTTCGATGTAGAACAGCCGGAGCAGCTGCAGCAGCGCCGAGCCAAGATGGGATTGCCGCCGGACGTCGCCGGACAGTGACGCGGCGGCAAGCAGGCCGCGGCTGGAGACGGAGACATGCTCCTCCCCGCCTGAGGCAGTCAGAGCTCAAGCGCCGAACTGTTCGCGGACGAGATCGCGGGGAGGATAGGCTTGGGCGCCCTCGCGGGTGTGTCAGGTAGTGGGCAACCTCGCCTGGATCAGTCGCGAATGCGTGACGTAGTTTGTTAAAAAAGGTGATTCCAGACGCTAAATCTGTGTGAGCTGGGCGCTGATATGTGTTGTCCAGCCCAAAAGCAGGGACACGCCGCGCGCGCTGATCTAGTATCCCAGGCGACAGGGGGGATCATCATGCGAGTCGCCAGACGATGGGCGTTCGGAGCGGCGTTGTGGGTGCTGGCGGGGATCGCCCCGGCGCAGCCGACCGGCGCACCGACAGAAGACCCCGCGGCGGTGGCCAATCCGGCCTACCGCATGCAACTGCTGCAGTTGATCAGCGACGACGCGCAGGCGCGCGCCGACCTCAAACGGGACTACACGCCGCAGCGGCTGCAGCACGATACCGTCTCGTTGCGCGCGTTCGCGCGTGAGGTGCGGATGGCGCAGAAGGAAAGCCAGGAGCGCCTGGCCGAGCTGATCCGGCGCCAGGGCTTTCCCGATGCGCAGGCGGTCGGCGCCGAGACGGCGCACGCGGTGTTCCTGATCGCCCAGCGCATCACCGAGCCGGGCTTCCGCGCCGACTTCCAGCGCGGCATCGACGCGGCCGTGCAGCGCGACGCCTACAGCCGTGCCGATCAAACGCTGTTCGCCAATCGTAGTCGCGCGCTGAGCGCGAAGCGCTAGCGTCGCCATCGCGGCAATGCCGACGCGGCATCGCGCCGCGGTGCGCGTGCGAACGCATCGCCAGGTGCCGACGCTGCCGATGCCCCGCGTGCATGTCTACATTTTGCGGCCGATCTGCACTGGCATCGCCGTCGATTGACGTTGCAGTTGCGCTGTCGCTGCAACGGATTGCGCGCTCCGGCAATGGTCGCGATCACAGTGCGCGTGCGTGATTGGCCGCGTCGATGGCATCGATTGCAAGGAACGAATGTTCTGTGCGCCGCGCTGCCGCCATGCTGCAGCTCCCTTCACGCGAGCCGACGCCATGCGCCCTGGATCCCTGTTGTTGCTTGTCCTGTTGTCGCCTTCCCTGAGCCTGTCGGCCAGTGCCGCACAGTCCACGCTCACCCGCGACAATGGCGCGCCGGTGGGCGACAACCAGAACTCGCAAACCGCAGGGCCCAATGGCCCGACGCTGCTGCAGGACGTGCAACTGATCCAGAAGCTGCAGCGCTTCGACCGCGAGCGCATCCCCGAGCGCGTGGTGCACGCGCGCGGCACCGGCGTGCATGGCGAGTTCACCGCCACCGCCGACATCTCCGACCTGAGCAAGGCCAAGGTGTTCGCGCCGGGTACCACCACGCCGGTGTTCGTGCGCTTCTCCTCGGTGGTGCACGGCAACCATTCGCCGGAAACGCTGCGCGATCCGCACGGCTTCGCCACCAAGTTCTATACCAGCGAAGGCAACTGGGACTTGGTCGGCAACAACTTCCCGACCTTCTTCATCCGCGATGCGATCAAGTTCCCGGACATGGTGCATGCGTTCAAGCCGGACCCGCGCACCAACCTCGACGACGATGCGCGCCGCTTCGACTTCTTCTCGCACGTGCCCGAGGCGACCCGCACCCTGACCCTGCTGTACTCCAACGAAGGCACGCCCGCCGGCTATCGCTTCATGGACGGCAACGGCGTGCACGCCTACAAGTTGGTCAACGCGCAGGGCCAGGTGCACTACGTCAAGTTCCACTGGAAGAGCCTGCAGGGCCTCAAGAACCTGGATCCGCAGCAGGTGGTGGCGGTGCAGGGCAAGGACTACAGCCACCTGACCAACGACCTGGTCGGCGCGATCAAGCGCGGCGACTATCCGAAGTGGGACCTGTACATCCAGGTGCTCGCGCCCGAGGATCTGGCCAAGTTCGACTTCGATCCGCTGGACGCCACCAAGATCTGGCCGGGCGTGCCCGAGCGCAAGATCGGGCAGATGGTGCTGAACAAGAACGTGGACAATTTCTTCCAGGAGACCGAGCAGGTGGCGATGGCGCCGGCCAACCTGGTGCCGGGCATCGAGCCGTCGGAAGACCGGCTGCTGCAGGGGCGCATCTTCTCCTACGCCGATACCCAGCTGTACCGCGTCGGCACCAATGGCCTGAGCCTGCCGGTGAACCGGCCGCGGGTGGCGGTCAACAACGGCAACCAGGATGGCGCGATGAACGCCGGCAGCACCAACAGCGGCGTGAACTACGAGCCGAGCCGGCTCAGCCCGCGGCCGCAGGATCCGAGCGCGCGCTACAGCCAGTTGCCGCTGTCAGGCACCACCCAGCAGGCCAAGATCACGCGTGAGCAGAACTTCAAGCAGGCCGGCGAGCTGTTCCGCAGCTACAGCAAGAAGGAGCAGCAGGACCTGATCCAGAGCTTCGGCGAATCGCTGGCCGGCACCGACGACGTGAGCAAGCACATCATGCTGTCGTTCCTGTACAAGGCCGATCCGGCCTACGGCAGCGGCGTGGCACGGGTGGCCAAGGGCGACCTGGCGCGGGTCAAGCAACTGGCCGCGCAGTTGCAGGATTGATGCGTCCCACGCGCGGCGTGGCGGCGCTATCGCCGCGCTGCGCATCTTCTTGCGGAGATCACCATGCGTCGTGTTGTTCTTTTCCTGCTCGGCCTGGCGGTGAGCGCCACGGCCGCCGCGGCACCGGCCGCGCCTGCGGCGCCCGATACGGCCGCGGTGCAGGCGCAATTGCGCACCTATTTCTTCGATGCCGCGCGGCAGGGCCGCCAGGACATGCTGGCCGAGTTCATCCGGGCCCATTACGACCTCGATACCCGCGACGACAAGGGCTATACCGCGTTGATCCTGGCCGCCTACCACGGCCAGCAGGCGGCGGTGGAGCAGTTGCTGCGCGCAGGTGCCGACCCTTGCGCGCAGGACAAGCGCGGCAACACCGCGCTGATGGGCGCGATCTTCAAGGGCGAACTGAGCATCGCCAAGCGGCTGATGCAGGCCGATTGCGCGCCGGACCAGCGCAACAACGCCGGGCAGACCGCGGCGATGTACGCGGCCCTGTTCCAGCGCACCGAGGTGCTGAAGGAACTCGCGGCCAAGGGCGCCGATCTGCAGGCCAAGGATGCGCAGGGCAACGACGTGGCCCGGCTGCAGCGCGGCGAGTTCGCGACCGCACCGGCGCGCTGAGCGATCGCGCCCCGCCTCCGGGGCGGGTGCCGGGCATGGCCATCGCACCGCGCGTGGATCGCGGGCCCCGGATCGGCGAAAATGCCTGGGTGGCCGGTTCCTCCGGCCCGCCGCGGCCCGAGCCGCGCTGTCCGCCGCCTTGGCGGGCGGCGGCGCATCCGGGCTGCGTGCTGCCCTGTCGGCATCGTGCCGGCGCCCTGCCGCGGCTCGCCGTTGCCCATCCCGGATCTGTCTTGAACGCCACTGCCCCTGTTTCGCCCGACAAACTGCCCCTGGCCGAGCGCCTGCGCATCGCCCTGGACCTGCTCGAGGCCATCGCCGCCGACCGGCGCGTGCTCGATACCGTGCCGGAGGCCGAGCGGGTGCGCCTGCTGCAGGTGGTCGCCCAGGTCTTCAACCCCGAACCCAAGGCGCGGCGCAAGCTGCTCAAGGAACAGGCGCGCGAGCGCCACCAGGAGAAGGTGCGCAAGGCCGAGGAGCTGCTGGCGCAGACCGGCATCCGCGCGCTGCGGCGCAAGCCGGTGTTCAGCACGCCGAACTATTTCCCGCCGCACACGCCGGAAGCGCTGATCCACGCGCAGGCCGCGGCGGCCGAGCCGGCAGCGCACTCGCCCGAACTGCGCCACTGCTACGTGTGCAAGCAGAAGTACACCGAGCTGCATCACTTCTACGACCAGATGTGCCCGCCCTGCGCGGAGTTGAACTACGTCAAGCGCACCGAGACCGCGGACCTGCGCGGGCGCGTGGCGCTGCTCACCGGCGGCCGGGTCAAGATCGGCTACCAGGCCGGGCTCAAGCTGCTGCGCGCCGGCGCCGAGCTGATCGTGACCACGCGCTTTCCGCGCGACTCGGCGGCGCGCTACGCGCAGGAGCCGGATTTCGCCGAATGGGGCCACCGCCTGCAGGTGTACGGGCTGGACCTGCGCCACACGCCCAGCGTCGAGGCGTTCTGCAGCGAACTGCTGGCCACCCGCACGCGCCTGGATTTCATCGTCAACAACGCCTGCCAGACCGTGCGCCGGCCGCCGCAGTTCTACGCGCACATGCTGGCCGGCGAGACCGCCGCGCTGCACGAGCTGCCCGAACAGGTGCGCCGGCTGGTGGGCCAGTACGAAGGCCTGCGCGGTCCCGACCTGCTGCCGTCCGGGGGGAACACGCTGCCGGCCGGGGACGGCAATGGGCGCGCCGGTGCCGACGGCCTGCTGCGCGCCGCGGAACTGTCGCAGGTGCCGCTGCTGGCCGACGATCTGCTCGCCCAGCAGCACCTGTTCCCGGAAGGACGCCTGGACCAGGACCTGCAGCAGGTGGACCTGCGCGGGCGCAACTCCTGGCGCCTGCTGCTGGACGAAGTGTCGTCGGTGGAACTGCTGGAGACGCAACTGGTCAACGCGGTCGCGCCGTTCGTCCTCAACGCGCGGCTCAAGCCGCTGATGCTGCGCACGCCCGAGCGCGACAAGCACATCGTCAACGTATCGGCGATGGAGGGGCAGTTCTACCGCAACTTCAAGACCACCCGGCATCCGCACACCAACATGGCCAAGGCCGCGTTGAACATGATGACCCGCACCTCGGCGGCCGATTACCAGAACGACGGCATCCACATGAACAGCGTGGACACCGGCTGGGTCACCGACGAGGATCCGGCCGAGATCGCCGCGCGCAAGGTGCAGGAAGAGCGCTTCCATCCGCCGCTGGACATCGTCGATGGCGCCGCGCGCATCGTCGATCCGATCATCCACGGCTTCAACACCGGCGAGCACGTGTGGGGCCAGTTCCTCAAGGACTACGCGCCGACCGATTGGTGAGGCGGCGCGCCGCCATCGCCACGGTGCGCGACGTGCATCCGCGTCCGCGCGCGGCCTAGCCGCGCGTGCGGTCCGCGGCCGTGGCGGCAGCGGGTTCGGCGTCCTTCTCGCGGCCCCAGAACTCCACCATGATGGTCATCATGGTCCACACGATCAGTGTCGGCTGCACCTTGTCCGGCAGCAGGTCGTGACCCTTGAGCATCACGTCGATCACCTTCGGCAGCAGCAGCGCCATCACCAGGGTGTAGATCGCGTAGGCCACCCGGTGCCGGCTGCTGGAAATGAACAGGATCGAGATGACCAGGCTGGCGAGCACGGCCAGCGCCACGCCGAACTGCCAGGCACTGAGGCGTTCGGTGCCGGTGAGCACCAGGCCCAGGACGGCGCCGAAAAACATGTTCAGGCCGTTGAGGTTGGCCTGGTACTCGTCCTTGGTCATGCGGCCGAGGCCGACCTTGCCGAACACGTTCCATCCCTTGCGCATGCTCGTTCCCCTTCGCGCTGTCGCATCCTGGCGCCGCCACGCCCATCGGCTGGCCGCACGCCTCCCCGCGCCCACTGTAGCGAAGATCGCGCGCGTCCGCCGCCTGTCCGCCGCACGCGGGGCATCCGTGCCCGACAGCGCGGGACGCGCGCCTGCGCTAGTCCAGGGTCTGCAACTCGCCGCGCGGGCCGGTCGCGGTCAGATACAGGTGGCCGAGGCTGATCGGCAGGCGGAAGCGGCGCGGGCCGGCGCTGCCGGGGTTGAGGTAGAGCACGCCATCGCGGGTCTGCAGCGACGGCATGTGCGAGTGGCCGCTGATCACCACGTCCACGCCGTCGGCGACGTGGTCCAGCGTCTTCAGGTCGTGGCGCACGTGCAGGCGCACGCCCTCGATGTCCAGGTCCAGGGTCTCGGGCAGCGCCTGCGCCCACGGCGCGGTATCGATGTTGCCGCGGATCGCGTGCAGCGGCGCCAGTGCCCGCAGCGCCTCCAGTACGTCGGCTTTGCCGATGTCGCCGGCATGCACGATGGCCGCACAACCGCGCAGCGCCTCCAGCGCCTCGGGCCGCAGCAGGCCATGGGTGTCGGCGATCACGCCGAGATGCAGCGGTCGAAGGGCAGGCATTGGCGGCGCTTCCTGGGGCGTGACCAGCCTGCAGCCTACCGATTCGGGAGTGGTGGCGTCGTCGACTGTATGTGCGCGCCAGGTTCGGTGGAGGTGGTTGCGCCAAGGCATCGTGCCGATGCCGGGGGTGGATCAACGCCGGCATCGGCGCTTGCGCGCACCGCCGGCGCGTCGCGGCGCATCCCGGCGTCGCAACCACGCGTGTCACGAACCGTACCCTCGGACCGCCATGCATTAACCCGCACGTAGCGGCACGCCGCGCCGTGGCGGCATGCGCACGCGACGTGTTGTACCGTTGCCACGCGCGCCGCCGCCGATGTCGCACACCATCGCACGGCGGCGCCTTTCTTCTCCAGCAGACTTCGATCGATGGCCTCTTCCGCTACGCCCCCAGCCGCCGCCGAGGCCGCGCCGCACGGCGCCGCCGCCGTGTTCCGCGTGGTCACCGGCAACTTCCTCGAGATGTACGACTTCATGGTCTATGGCTTCTATGCCACGGCCATCGGCCATGCGTTCTTCCCGTCGCACAGCGCGTTCGCCTCGCTGATGCTGTCGCTGGCCACGTTCGGCGCCGGGTTCCTGATGCGGCCGATCGGCGCGCTGGTGCTGGGCGGTTACATCGACCGGCACGGGCGTCGCAAGGGCCTGATCCTGACCCTGGGGTTGATGTCGGCCGGCGTGCTGCTGATCGCCTTCGTCCCCGGCTACGGCACCATCGGCGTGCTGGCGCCGCTGCTGGTGCTGCTCGGCCGCCTGCTGCAGGGCTTCTCCGCCGGCGCCGAATTGGGCGGCGTGTCGGTGTACCTGGCCGAGATCGCCACGCCGGGCCGGCGCGGCTTCTACGTGGCCTGGCAGTCGGCCAGCCAGCAGGTGGCGGTGGTGTTCGCCGCCGCACTCGGCGTGGCCCTGCATGCGCTGCTGTCCGACAGCGTGATGGACAGCTGGGGGTGGCGCGTGCCGTTCGCCATCGGCAGCCTGATCGTGCCGCTGATCTTCCTGATCCGCCGCTCGCTGCAGGAAACCCCCGAGTTCGCCGCGCGCCAGGCACCGGACCTGGCCGGCATCGCGCGCTCGCTGCGCGCCAACGTCGGGCTGATCCTGGCCGGCGTGGGCATGGTGATGATGACCACCGTGTCGTTCTACCTGATCACCGCCTACATGCCGACCTACGGCCGCACCGAACTGCACCTGAGCGAGCTCGACAGCCTGGTGGTGACCGGCTGCATCGGCCTGTCCAACTTCGTGTGGCTGCCGGTGATGGGCGCGCTGAGCGACCGCATCGGCCGCAAGCCGCTGCTGGTGTTCGCCAGCGTGGCGATGCTGCTGACGGTGTGGCCGGCGCTGCAGTGGCTGGTCGATGCGCCCTCGTTCGTGCGGCTGCTGCTGGTCGGCGAGTGGCTGTCGCTGCTGTACGGCGCCTACAACGGCGCGATGGTGGTGGCGCTGACCGAGGTGATGCCGGCGGAGGTCCGTACCACCGGCTTCTCGCTGGCCTACAGCCTGGCCACCGCAACGATGGGCGGCTTCACCCCGGCGGTGTCCACCTGGCTGATCCACACCACCCATAGCCGCGCCGCGCCGGCGTTGTGGCTGTCGCTGGCGGCGCTGATCGGCCTGGCCTGCACGCTGCTGCTGTTCCGTCGGCAACGCGGCGCTGGCACGTTCCACGCCGCCTGATCGCGGCACGGCGTGGAGGCGGGGCCGGGCAGCGGCAGAATGGCGCGTCGTCGCCAAGTGCGATCGCCCGCCGCGGGCAGCGGCGGGCGACGCGCGTACCCGTGCTGGCGCGGGATCAGCCCAGGTCCAGCGCGGCGGTGAGATCGCCCGGCACCACGCCGCTGGCGGCGTGCATCGCGCGTTCGCGCTCGACCAGGCCCGGCAGCGGCTCCAGGCCGAAGCGGCGGGTGATGAAGCGCAGGATCGAGCCGGTGTCGTAGACGCCGTGGTCGACGTGGCCGCGCTTGGCATACGGCGACACCACCAGCGCCGGGATGCGCGAGCCGGGGCCCCAGCGGTCGGCCTTGGGCGGCGCCACGTGGTCCCACCAGCCGCCGTTCTCGTCGAAGGTGATGAACACGACGGTCTTGTCCCACAGCGGGCTGTTGCGCAGCGCGTCCACCACCATCGCGATGTGGCGATCGCCGGCGGCCACGTCGGAATAGCCGGCGTGCATGTTGAGGTTGCCCTGCGGCTTGTAGAAGGTCACCGGCGGCAGCGTGCCGGCCTGCACGTCGGCAAGGAAGCGGTTCTGCGGGGCGCTGTCGCCCAGGCCGCCGTCGCGCAGGTGGCGCGCCCGCGCCGGCGTGCCGGGGGCGAGGTTGGCGAAGTAGTTGAACGGCTGGTGGTGGATCTGGAAGTTGGGACTGCCCGGGAACTCGCTGGTGTCGCCGGTGTCGCCCTTGCCCTGCACCGCCAGCCCCCAGCCGCCGGCGTACCAGGCCCAGTCCACGCCCTTGGCGTCGAGCGCGTCGCCGATGTGGCGGTGGGTCTGCGGCGGCAGCGTGTTGGGGCTGTTGGGATCGGCGTAGTCCGGGCGCGTCGGGTCCTGGCTGGTGCTGGGCTGGAACGGCGGGCTCAGGGTATTGATCGCCCAGAAATCCGGGGTCAGCGCGCCGTTGCGCACGAAGCGCGGCCGGCCGTTGAGCGCGGTGCCCGGCGAATCGTCCTGCAGCGCCAGGCGGATCTCGTCGGGGCGGTCGCTGGCCAGCACGCTGATCTGGGTGCGCGCCGGGCTGCTGTCGGCCTTGGGGTAGTACGGCGCCTGCGCGGCGACCAGGTACTGATGGTTGAGGAACGAGCCGCCGAAGGCGCCCATGAAGAAGTTGTCGCACAGCGTGTAGTCGCGGGCCAGGCTCCACAGCCGCAGCGTGGCCGGCGCATCGGCGTAGTGGCCCATCACCAGGCCGCCGGCGTCGCTCCACGCGGCGAAGCCGTCGTTGCGGCCGCCGTTGATCTGCATCTGGTTCTCGTAGAAGCGATGCACCAGGTCGCGGGTCACGATGCCGTGCGGCAGCAGTTGGCCGTCGGGCGCGCGCAGCGCGAACGGCGCGTTGGGCAGCGGCCCGATCGCGTCCTCGCCGATCTTGTAGCGGCGGTGCGCCACCACCTGTTCGTCCGGCGCCAGCCCGCCCCAGATCGGCGGCAGGATGTCGAGCACGCTGCCGTCGCGGTCCACCTGCCGCGCCTGCGCCGGCGTCACCTTGGACAGCGGCTGCTGCAGCCCGGGGAATTCGGGGAACAGGTTGTTGAAGCTGCGGTTCTCGGCGTAGATCACCACCACGTGCTCGATCTTCTGCCGCAGTTGCCGATCCAACTCCGTCGCCGACAGCGCACGCGCGGGCGCGCGCTGGGCGGTCGCGGCCTGGGCCTCGGCGGGGCCGCCGAGCGCCAGGGCGCTGCCGGCCAGTGCCAGGCCACCGAGCAGGCGCCGGCGTTGCGGGTTTTCGGGAGTGGTGTCGGTGTCGGCGGTGGTGGACGCGGGATCCTGAGGCGGCTTCTTCACGGTGTCGTTGGGCGAGGGAAAGGCACCCGCCAGTGTGGGCCGCGTGAATGACAAGTCAAAGCGAGCCGGTCCCAGTGCAGAACCCGCGTTCAGCGGGCGTATCGCAGGAGTGACCCGGCGCGGATGTCGAAATGGATCGAGAGCGGTGCTCGCTTCGGTTCAGCGAGAGGGGTGGACCCCAAAGACCTGTTCGCACAGCGCGACGTACCGTCCCGAATCGTCGCGCGCCGCCGCCCCACTGGCGATGGCCGCACTCAGCGCCGGACCGAGCCGCGTCTCGCCCAGGCGCGCGGCCAGCGCCGTCAGTTGCGCCTGGAACCGATGCTGCATGTCGGCGATCTGCCCGGCATCGTGCCCGAGCCAGGCGTGGCCCTTGTCGTTGTACGCGGCGGCACCGTGCAAGGTGTCGGCCAGGTCGCGCTGCGGGTCCTGCGGATCGGTCGGCATCGTGGCGTGCGGGATCGTGGTGGATCGCACCGCAGATCAGGCGGCGGGCGTTCCGGCCCCGTCCGCCCCTTCGGCATCGCCCAGCGCATGTTGCACGTACAGGCGCTTGACCAGCACGTAGAGCACCACGGTGAGCGGCGCCGCCAGCACCACGCCCATCGGCCCGAACAGCACGCCGATGCCGAACAGCGAGAACAGCAGCAACGCCGGCGGCAGGTCCACCGCACGCGCCTGGATCAGGGGCTGCAGCACGTGGCCCTCGAGTTGCTGCAGCACCACGAACAGCAGCAGCGCGCCCAGCGCCACCTGCGGGCTGACGGTGAAACCCAGCAGGATCGCCGGGACCGCGGCCACGATCGGGCCGACGATGGGGATGAAGTCCAGCAGCGCGGTCAACAGGCCGATGCCCAGCGCCACCGGCACGCCCAGCAGCCACAGGCCGATGCCGGTCAGGGTGCCGATCACCGCCATCGCCAGCAACTGCCCGGTCAGCCACGCACGCAGCGCCTGGCCGCTGGCGGTCAACGCCTCGTCGGCGACGCCGCGACGGTCGCGCGGCAGCAGGTGCAGCAGGCCCTTCCGATACAGCGCCGGCTGCGCGGCCAGGTACAGCCCGCCGACCATCATCAGCACCGCGTCGGTGACGCCGCCGCCGGCCGACAGCACGATCGCGCCGGCGTGCGTGGCCAGGGTCGAGGCGCCGTCGCGCAACTGGTCGGGGATGCGCTCGATCTGCGGCCCCAGCGGGCCGGACTGCAGCCAGGCATGGAACTTGTTCCAGGCCGCCGGCAAGGTGGCGCGGAAGGTGTCGATCTGCGCGGCCACCTCGGCGCCGAACAGCAGCACGATGGCCGACAGCGCCAGCACCAGCACCAGGATCACCAGCGCCAGCGCCGCCCACTCCGGCAGCGGCAACCACTTGCGCAACAGCGTGGCCAGCCCGTGCAGCAGCACGCCCACCACCACCGCGCCGAACACGATCAGCAATAGCTCCGACAACTGCCAGGCCAGCAGCGCCAGCGCGCCCAGCGCCATGACGACCAGCACCCGCGCCGTGAACGCGCGCAGGGGCGAGGGGGAATTCGGGAGCGAGGCATTCATCGGTGGCGCGGATCCCGATCAGGACAATGAGCGCGGACAGTAGTGGCAGGGCGGTGCAGGGAGGGCGAAGATCGCGCACCGCCCGTCGGCAGCGCCTGCCCACCGGTCGGCGCGTGGGCGATGCCCGCGTGTGCGGTGGTTTCGACGCTGGTTGGTCGGGCTTACGGCGCTATCGGTCGACCAACCGACCGGCCGAGGCCAACGCTACTGGCCGGCGGGTGGCTGCCAGAGTTCCACCTTGTTGCCTTCCGGGTCGATGACCCAGGCGAAGGCGCCGTATTCGGATTCGTCGATACGATCCAGCACGTGGCAGCCTTCCTCGCGCAGCGCCGCGACCAGGGCATGCAGATCGTGCACCCGGTAATTGATCATGAAAGGGGCCGTGCCGGGCGAGAAGTGCGGTTCCCGCGCCGCCGCGCCGATCGACCAGACGGTGGAGCCGGTCACTGGTGCGCCGCTGCCGTCGTTCCAGGCGAAGGCAGTGCCGCCCCAGGCCTGCACGTCGATGCCGAGATGGCGCTGGTACCAGGCCTGCAACGCGGCCGGATCCTGCGCCTTGAAGAAGATGCCGCCGATCCCGGTGACGCGTTTCATGGAACCTCCGCTGGTCCGATGGTGGGCTGGCCGGGCAGTGGCTCGTAACCGTCGCCGCGGCCGCTCAGCCAGCGCAGTCTACGCTTGCCGGCCTCGCCCAGGTACGCCGCGGCAGCCAGCAGCAGGGGATGCCGCAGATCCGCATCGGTCATCGTCCGCGCGCGTCCGCCCACCGTGATGCTCAGGAAATGCGCCTGGTCCGCCTCGTCGTCGTAGCTGCGCGCCACCAATTGGTTGTGGCCGTCGCTGAAGCGATAGAGGGTGTAGGCGTAGTAGTAGCCGTCCGCGTCGTCGGGCTCGCTGGCGTCCACGTGGTGGGTGATGTCGACGTGCATGTGGGACTCCGGGTGGACCGCGATGTTTGTCAGGCCGTACTCGAGACCACGTGGCCTGTCCCCGCGTTGCCGTTCGCCCAGAGCGTGAAATCGGCGCCCGCCGGGAAATGTGCAATTGCGTCAGCCATCAACAACTGTACCGCGGCCCGGAACGTATCGCCGGGCGACGGGCGACCGGTAAAGGTGAGACGGGCCGACCACGGTTGCTGATCGATGCAGAGAATGGCGCACCATTGCCGGAGACGAGCGCAGTTGCCTTGCTTCCTGATTGCGCAGGAAGCAGATGCAGATCGGCGAGGAAGTGATGCGGCATGTCATGCATCAGGCAGCTGTCCGGTCACGGCTTGCCCCAGCGCTCCTCGACATTGAAAAGCACCTCGCAATCGCAGAAGCCGCCGTGTGCACCAAGCCAAGGGATGACCGACTCCGGAGCGACGCCGTGGGACGCGAGGAACTGGGTGGTGAGCCGCAAGGAATGATCGCAGCCATCGGCGAGCGCGTCATTCAGGTGATCGAACAAGGCCCAGAGCGTTTCCTTGGGGAGGGGAAGGGTTGCCTCGTCAGATGCGCGCTGCTCGGACTCCTTCGTCCTGCGGAGCGCTTTGCGACCTTGAGCGTTGGTGTCTTGTGTCATTGTCGATGTCGCTGGAAGAAAACGATGGTGCGGCGTAAGGAGTCGGGGAGCACGACGCGCGCCGGATGATCAGCCGGCCCGGATCCAGGCCTTGATAGCCAGGGTGACACGCTGGCGAGTCTCGGCATCCGCCTTGCGAACAAGATACGGCGACCGATTGCCCAAGACCCCCGGCGCGGTCGACTGCACGCGCTCGGCGAGCTGCGCGATGAAATCACGCCCGAGCGCGCGGAATTGCTCTACTTCCTGGGCAGTCAGCGCCATGGTCCACGCGTAACCGACCGGGCCATGGCTGCAGTTGACGTCGAGCAGCAGCGTGTCGCCGTCGCGCAGCAGGAACCAGGCGTGCGGTTCGTGCTCCACTACCTGCATGGCGCCCTCCTGTGATGCGCGAGGACGACGCCCTGCGCGGGGCTGCACCACCTTGCATGCATGACGTAACAGCTCCTGTCGCTTACGTCGACGGTTTGTTCTTGCTGTACACGATCTTCTTGCTTCCCGCCGCACAACTGCCGATGACCTTGCGATCCTTGATGTCGGCGTTGTCGACGATCTCCAGCGTGTAGTCCTTGACGCCGTGGGCATCGAGTTTCGCGGTGAGCTCCGCCTTCAACTCATCGCAATTCTTGCGGGCAAGCGCTGGCGACGAGGCAAGGGCAAGTAACAGGAAGGCGATCGTGTATTTCATGATGGGGCCGATGGTTGAGGGAAGGAATCTTTCGGAGCCAGCAAAATGAGGTACTGAACTTCACGGTGGAGCCGAACATTTGCCTATGGCGAGCGATTGGTGAGACCTGGATGCTCGTATCGAGTGTAGCAACTTGCCGATTGCGCCCATCGCCAAGACCGTCGCACGCCCTGGCCGTCCACAGCGCCAGCCGCGGCAGGCGACGCGCTGGTGAGGGTGTGCGAGTCGTGCTGCATCGCATTCAGGGATCGGCCCAGATGCCCGAGTCATACATCAGCCGCATCGTGTAGTTGAGCTGCAGCGTCTGGTTGGGGCCGCAGGCGATCCGCGTGGTCTTGTCCGACGCTCCAGGTCCGGAGACGGAAATGGACGAGGCGGATCGGAGCGGGTCGAACAGGCTGTACCGGTAGCCGCCATTGGCGAACTCGATCGATGCGTTGCCGTTCAAGAACGAGCGATAGCTAAACAGTCCGGTCGGCGGCTTCTTCTCGGCGGGGTATTGCAATACCAGCTTGCCACCCTCCGACGCCCGATACTGCAGGTAGCCCGAGGTCCGGTTGACTAGCTTCGACGAGCACAGCGAGAACACGCGTTTGCGCGTTTGGCAGGTCCACAGCGTGAGCTCTTCCTTCTCGCAGAGCGGGCTGTGTTGGTACTCGCTATCGGATTCCTGCAGTGTCGCCTTGGTGATGGATGACACTGGCTCCGAAGCCGGTGCTGCGAGCGGCAGGCCCAGCAAGGCCGCTGTCATGGCGATGCCTGCCATTGTCTTCTTCATTTTTTGCCTTTCGCGGCGGACCATGTCAAGGGAAGGTGGAGTGTGTAAACGACGCCGTCGACCTGTTGTGGTGTGCCGTAGGCTTACGGTGGATGCCGGCTCCTCGCCAGTAGGGTCCGAGCCCGATCAGTCGCCGCCTGCAGAGGGATGCGAAGAGAGCAGCTTTTCTGAGTCGGGAGCTATCAGAGAAATCTACTTCGCGATTTTCGGAAAAAATGTCGTCGGTCCGATCAAGCGACGGAAGTACATCCGTACCGGCTGTGGTGGTTTCCATCAACGTACTGACAAATGCATTGCCAATGCTCAACCCAAGTTAGGCCGCCACCGCGAGTGGTGGCCGGATTGAATAGAACAAATCGTCAGGCCCGCTACGACGGTGTGTGAACTACGTCCAGCACGGTCCCCGCCGAGCACAAGTCTCCTAGCAACTCGAGATCTTCTTCCTGATCGATCTGCAACATTAGTGCTACCTCTGTCACGTCGTTCTGTCTTGAGCATTCGACAGAGTGCACGGGAATCTCCCAGAACAAGCCGCCATCGATCCAAACGAGAACAAACATCCCCTTCGAGATTTTCCCGGAAGCGATTCGGCCCACCAACTTTGTACCGTGCTCCAACGAACTGACAACTCTAGAGATTTCGAACTTGGCGGGGATGTTCATGAAGGACCCGATGCTGGAATTAAGCTGCGCCGCGAAGCGGCGTCGGCTTGAACGAGTTGCTGGCGCGCACCCACTTCCGATGCTGTGAAAAGGCTGCGACGCCAAACACGAACGATGATCGCGCCAACGGCAACCACGAAGAACGTGGGCGCGCGACACAATGCCAAGACAATTGCGCTTGCAGTTAGCGCTAGACTAAACGCCCAGTAGAGCCGCATGCCATACACAGATGCAAACACCAGGTAGCGGCCCCCGATGACGAGCAAGATGCGTTAAAGTGTTCCCAGAACGATGCGTCAGTGAGTCTCCGAGACATGCGCTGCGGCGCACAGCGTTTTGTTAGAGGGCGGATGTTAGCCCGTCACAGCGAGCGGTTCGGTAAATTTTGCATCGACTATTAGGCGTTCTTCTCTGGCGCTGAACCAGGCCCGGCGTCCAGACCCGATGGGTCCGACCCAAGCAGGTCCTCAAACAGCATGGGCGCGTCATCTGGTTTGACCCCTGGATCCGCCATTTTATAGAGCGTGTCAAACACGGCCTCATAGGATGCCATGCGATAGATGAGGGACAGGTCGCGTCTCGATGCTCCCAAAGAAAGCAGTCGTTCCAGGACAGGGCCGACGTCCCCGAATGGACCATCGGGGTGCTGCTGCGATGTATTGATTACATTGTCGATCCAGACCTCCTGCATCGGCGAATTGATGATTTCGCTCCACAGTGAACTTAGGAATTCTTCGCGGCTTGGGTACTCTTCTAAATCATCCATGTTGTAGTAATCTTGTATGCCTAGGAGTGAGTTTTGTTTCTAAAACCTGAGTTAAGCCGCACCGCGAAGCGGCGTCGGCTTGGACGAATTGTTAGCTGCCAACCTTGGAAAGGAAGGCGGCCAGTTCCCGGTCGCCGCGGACCAGACCAGCGGCAGCCGCATATGGGTCGAACTCGCGCGCGACGACATCGGCCACGGGCAGCCTGATCGCCGGAAAGCCTTCCGCAACCAGTGCTTCAGCACCTGCGACCCTAAGGAGGTATTGGACGATGAATCCACCGACGATCATGACTAGGAAACCAACGTCTTCTTCCGGGACCTGCTGATCCTTCAGCCAGCGATCAAGGTGCGGTGCAACCGAAGCGGGATCGAGAGGCGCGCCCGTTTGGTGAAGCCCGATGCGCCCGAGGACATCATCCAGCATGGGCGCGGTTTGTTCGAGTAACTGGTACGCATCCATTGGCGTCTAATGCCTAAGTTAAACAGCACCAAAGGCGTTGGCTTGAATGAATTGTTAGGTGTCTGTCGAGATGTCATCCCACTCTTGATCCATATATCCAATGAGCCAGTTGAGGGCATGGTGCCTCTCCATGGTTACTCCCGGCTCTAGAGATGCTGGGGCTTTCTTGCCGTTTATCCTGGCATCAACTACCGCCCAGTGATAGCGATAGATTAGATCCGCCTCATCCAGGATCTCTTCTATGGGCCGTAGCTTGGAATCAGAAATAAACTGTGAGGAAGTGCGTTCGTGTAGGAACTTCACAGCGCGTGGGACGTCGCAGATTTCGGTGGGCTTTCCCAACGCCTCGACGTAGCCAAGCGACCACAGCAGAGTCCATGCAGCCTCATACCGCCAAGCAAACTGGATTCGGTCATGGGTAGTAGGAGATTGCTGCTGAACGAAGGCCGCCTCGTTGGGTGTGAAGTGTCCATCGAGACCATAGTCTTTGACGATCTTGTCGACAATAGGCTGCTCTAGGCCTTCACCTTTAACGGCCACGACTAGTAGGGCCATTGCCCGCCACGCAATTTCCTCTTTGGTCCTGCGTTTGACATCTCGGACATCCTCAATTGCCGGAAGATGTTCGATGACTGGCACCCCTTCCGATTTGAGTCGGGCGACTGAACGTGTTCTCCGCTCGAGCGACGCCCCTGTTGCGTTGGATTCCATGACCTTGATCTTTTCCTTCCGATCTTCGATAGGGGATGTCTCTTGCGCACAGGAAGACAGCGCGAGAAGCATCAGAACTGAGGCAAGAGAGCGAGAATGCATGGGGGCACGTAACGCTTGAGTTAAGCGGCGGCGAAGCCGTCCGCCTTGAACGAATGGTTAGCCTGCCTAGTCATACACGACGCCGGGGTCCATTGCTTTTGGTGAAAACCAGACAAGATTGTACCGCTCGTAAAGAATGCGAGCCTGCTCCTGCCAAATAAAATGGCAGCTTCCTCGCCCGGTGCGTCCCGACGCCCTTGCACGCTCCGTAGCCTCGGCGCAAGCGGATTCGATAAGTGCGGAAGTTTCTGGTGCGAACTCTAGCGGTCACGAAGGCCGCGAGAATTTTGGAACTGCTGACTGGCCAATGGAACGCGCTCGCGCAGCGAGGGCTCCATGGCAGCAAGCACGACGGATGCGCGCGCGAGTGGACAGCCAGTAGCCTTGTGATACGAGAGAGCATCTTCTTGTGTGACGGGTGATGTCATTTGTGAGGGCTAACGTCTGAGTTAAGCCTCGCCGCGAAGCGGCATCGGCTTGAAGGAATTGTTAGGTTGCATGCTACTGCGCCCACGAGGCTGGAATTGGCAGCGGGCTGAGCAGGCCCTTTGAGGCACGACGCTCAATCTCCGTCAAGGCGTTTGGCAGTGCGTCGCTTGCTTGGCAAACAATGTGTGCAAGTTGCTCTGCGGTTGCGCCCACAGAGTTAGCGGTAGCAGCGAAGTCTCCGGGGGCGGAGGCGAGGAGATGGTTGACACGACCAACGGCATGCGCCTCTCGCCATAACCCCTTGGCCCTCGCATCTGTTGGAATTTCATCAAGACGGACAGCTACATCTAGGTAGAACACCCAAGGCTCTTCTTCGGAGTTCCATGAGCTACCTGTGATTCGAAACAGCTCCGTGTAGCCGGTGCGTCCGCGCGAGAAAGTGGATCCGCGCTTGGAAAAGCCAAGCGGCTTCAGACGTCGGTGAAGCTCTGTAGCCAAAGTCTTTCCGATAGCACGAATCGTCATATGCAATCTAACGCCTGAGTTAAGCCGCACCGCGAAGCGGCGTCGGCTTGGACGAATTTGTTAGGGGGCAAACCTAGCGCTCCCATCTATAGGCCATCCCGGGCTAGCAGCATTGCACCAATGAACCAGGACCAGAGCACGTCGGCCAACGTGACTAGGTGGACCAGGCCGAGCCAGCGGCTGCGGAGATTTAAGACAGATGGCAGCAGTAGGGTGGCAGCTACTACCGCACCGATTCCATAGGCTGACTGGAGAAGATCTGAAGCCTCACGGCGGGCAAGGTGTAGTTGAGCGAAGGCAAGTACAAAGAGGGCTAAGGAAACGACGCCGGGTGCTGCCGCCAGAAGCTTGCGGCCTTCTCGTGCACCGAGACTGGCACCGGGAGCAGCAAGAGCGCGGCGCCAAGTGCCAGTTCCTCCAGCCCATGAATGGTATCAAGGTCCATGAATCTGTCCGCGCCCCCTAACGCGTGAATTAAGCCGACCCGCGAAGCGGGTTCGGCTTGAATGAATTGTTAGCAATCAACCCAGATCTCTGAATCTGAGAGAGCCGCTGAAGTGTTGAGCTGCGCACCGATGAGGATGCCAAGTTGGGTGGCCTCGCTGAAACACCGAGTAAATTGCTCTACGCCGAAAGCCGTAAGGCTGTGGCGCTCGCCGTTGGCAAGGACGAGTACGAACTTCTGGCCAGCTAGCAGCTGCGCGTCCTTATCCTCGCTCCGCCCGACTATGACCTGCCCTCTCTCCGGAACTTCAAAGCTGTCGTGGACGGAAAGTAGCTTTCTCATGAGGTCTAACTACTATTGGACCGCCCAAAAGCGGTGATGCCCCAAGTATCCACCAACGGCAGACGTCTGCAAAGCGGGAAATTCCCAGCCTGCATCAATGACTTGCCTGATGGTGGCGGCGGCTCCGTGCGCCAATGCTGGCTGCGTTATCCGACGTTCGAGTTGGCGTATGAGTTACACCCATGACGATGAAGGCGTAACGGCGCGTCCTTCGCCGAGGTTGCTGGAGCAGGTGAGTGGCCGGTTGCGGCTTCGGCATTAAAGCCTGCGTACCGAGCAGGCCTACATTGGCTGGATACGGCGCTTCATCCTGGCCAACGGCACGCGACATCCGGCGCGGATGGGGCAGGCCGAGGTCGAAGCGTTCCTGACCGATCTGGCGACACATGGGCAGGTCTCGGCCGGAACGCAGAATCAGGCGCTGGCAGCTTTGTTGTTCCTCTATCGACAGGTTCTGGGCATGGAACCGCCATGGATGGAGAATCTGGTCCGCGCCAAGCGACCGCGGCGGATTCCGGTGGTGCTCTCGGTCGAGGAGGTCACGCGCTTGCTGGCCGCGCTGGAGGGACCTTGCTGGCTGATGGTCGGGCTGCTCTATGGCAGCGGCATGCGGCTGCTGGAATGCCTGCGATTGCGGATCAAGGATGTGGAGCTGGGGCGCGGCGAGATCGTGGTGCGTGACGGCAAGAGTGGCAAGGATCGGCGTGTGCCATTGCCAACGCGCCTGCGCGAGCCGCTGCTGCGGCAACGCGATAGGGCACTGCTGCTGCACGCGGCGGATCTGGCCGAAGGGGCGGGGAGGGTGCACCTGCCGCACGCGCTGGTGCGCAAATACCCCAATCCCGAGGTCGAACGGGCTGGCAATACCTGTTCCCGGCCGCACATCGGTCGGTGGATCCACGCAGTGGTCGGGTCGGCCGACCAGCTGTCCGAGGAAGTCCAGCGGTGCGCAGTCCGCTGGATGGTCTAGGGGCGGCGGCGAGCGTCAAAGGCGTCAGGAAACATAATGCAGCAGCGGCGTTTGCGATCCCGCGTCGGGACTGAAGTCCCTCCCACAGTGCGATGCCAAAGCGCCATGAAGACCGTGGAACTCCACGGCCTCCATGACAACGCCTCACCCATCCAGCAGCGCCTTGTTCCGCACCGCCCCCTTGTCCGCACTGGTCGCCAGCAGTGCATACGCCTTCAGCGCGGTGCTGACCTTGCGCGGGCGCGGTTCCGCTGGCTTCCAGCCGCGGGCGTCCTGTTCGGCGCGGCGCGTGGCCAGTTCCGCGTCGGAGACCAGTAGGTCGATGCGGCGCTGGGGGATGTCGATGCGGATGCGGTCGCCGTCGCGGACCAGGCCGATGGAGCCGCCGGCCGCGGCCTCGGGCGAGGCGTGGCCGATCGACAGGCCGGAGGTGCCGCCGGAGAAGCGGCCGTCGGTGAGCAGGGCGCATTGCTTGCCCAGGCCCTTGGACTTCAGGTATGAGGTCGGGTACAGCATCTCCTGCATGCCGGGGCCGCCCTTGGGGCCTTCGTAGCGGATCACCACCACGTCGCCGGCCTTCACCTCGTCGGCGAGGATGCCCTTGACTGCGGCGTCCTGGCTTTCGAACACCTTGGCGTTGCCCTCGAACACGTGGATGGATTCGTCCACGCCTGCGGTCTTCACCACGCAGCCGTCTTCGGCGATATTGCCGTACAGCACCGCCAGGCCGCCTTCCTGCGAATAGGCGTGGGCGACGTCGCGGATGCAGCCGGTGGCGCGGTCGGCGTCCAGGCTCGGCCAGCGCGTGGCCTGGCTGAAGGCGACCTGGGTGGGGATGCCGGCTGGCCCGGCCTGGTAGAAGGTCTGCACGGCGGGGTCGTCGCTCTGGGTGATGTCCCACTGCGCGATGGCGTCGGCCAGGCTGCGGCTGTGCACGGTGGCCTGGTCGGTGTGCAGCAGGCCGCCGCGCGCCAGTTCGCCGAGGATGGCGACGATGCCGCCGGCGCGGTGCACGTCCTCTATATGGTACTTCTGCGTGTTCGGCGCCACCTTGCACAGCTGCGGCACGCGCTTGGACAGGCGGTCGATGTCGCGCAGGGTGAACGGTACTTCGGCTTCCTGCGCGGCGGCGAGCAGGTGCAGGATGGTGTTGGTGGAGCCGCCCATCGCGATGTCCAGGGTCATCGCGTTCTCGAACGCCTCGAAGGTGGCGATGCCGCGTGGCAGCGCGCGCGGGTCTTCGGCACCGTACCAGCGGTGGCACAGTTCCACTGCGGTGCGGCCGGCCTTGAGGAACAGTTGCTCGCGGTCGGCATGAGTGGCGACCACGGTGCCGTTGCCGGGCAGGGCCAGGCCCAGCGCTTCGGTCAGGCAGTTCATCGAGTTGGCAGTGAACATGCCCGAACAGGAGCCGCAGGTAGGGCAGGCACTGCGCTCGAACGCGGCGACCTTCTCGTCGGAGGCGGTGGGGTCGGCGGCGATCACCATCGCGTCGATCAGGTCCAGGTTGTGGTCGGCGAGCTTGGTCTTGCCGGCCTCCATCGGCCCGCCGGAGACGAACACGGTGGGGATGTTGAGGCGCAGCGCCGCCATCAGCATGCCGGGGGTGATCTTGTCGCAGTTGGAGATGCACACCAGCGCGTCGGCGCAGTGCGCGTTGACCATGTACTCGACCGAGTCGGCGATGATCTCGCGGCTGGGCAGCGAGTACAGCATGCCGTCGTGGCCCATGGCGATGCCGTCGTCCACGGCGATGGTGTCGAATTCCTTGGCCACGCCGCCGACGCGCTCGATCTCGCGCGCGACCAGCTGCCCGAGATCCTTCAGGTGCACGTGGCCGGGCACGAACTGGGTGAAGGAGTTGGCGATGGCGATGATCGGCTTGTGGAAGTCGGCGTCCTGCATGCCGGTGGCGCGCCACAGTGCGCGGGCGCCGGCCATGTTGCGGCCGTGGGTCGAGGTCTTGGAGCGATAGTCGGGCATGGGAGCAGCGAACGTGCGGGCGGGAGGCTGGCGATGGTGGCGCGATCGGATCGTTGCTGCTGCAACCGTCCCGGCGGCCACCGGGTGGGCCGTTCACGTTAGCACGCGCGCTGGCGCCGCCGCGCCCCGGCCAGGAGTGCGAAGCGGGTCGCAGACCTGTCCGCACCCGCTTGGCAGACTGCGGAGGCCGGTGCGTCAGGGGGCGTAGGCCCGGCTCGCCCATCACGACCACAGGAGGTGTCCATGCTTCGGCATGTGCGTTCGTCGTCTTCCGCTGTTTCCTCCCCCACCCCGTCCCTTGCCTCCACCCCGGCCGATCCGGGCCGCCGCAGCGTGCTGCGCGCCGGTGTCGGCATTGCCGCCGGCGCTGCACTCTGGGGCCTTGGCGGCCAGGCCCGTGCCGCCGGCACGCTGCCGTTCGCCGGTCTCAACCTGTCCGGGTTGGCGTCCAACAACTTCGTGGACAACGCCATCATCGACCGGCATTACCGCGACATCCGCGACCAGCACATCGCCGCCGCCGGCGCCTGCCCGCTGTTCCGCCTGCCCACCACCGCCGCACGCTTCAGCACCGGCCAGGGCATGCCGCTCAACGCCACGTATTGCGACCAGGTCGAGCAGGTGCTGAATCGGCTCGCGCAGCGCGGCAAGGTGGCGATCCTGGAGTTGCACGACTACATGCGCCTGCCGATCAAGGTCGCGAGCAAGTCCGGTTATCGTCGCGATGGGGCCGGGCAGTTGATCGGGCCGGATGGGCGCGCGGTCACCGACCCCGCCGACCAATCGGTGTGGAACGGAACCTACCGCAAAGGCAATTTCCTGTACCTGGCCTACTTCGACCCGGCCGACACCCTGCTCAAGCTCTACGAGTACCGCGTGATCGGCACGCCGGGCTGCACGCTGTACAACGCCGCCGGCCTGCCGGATCTGTGGAGCCGCATCGTGCAGCGCTTCCGTTCGCATCCGGCGATCTTCGGCTGGGGCCTGATGAACGAGCCCTACGAGGGACCGGAGTACAACGCCGACGGCAGCAAGCTGGTGATGGCCGACCACTGGCTGCGCACCGCCACCGCCACCGCGGCGCGCATCTTCGATTTCGACCGGTCGCACTATGTGTTCGTCTGCGGCAATCAGTACGCGAGCGCGCGCCTGTGGGACCAGGTGTCCAATAACCTCGACACGATCCCCGATCCGTACGATCGCATCGTCTACGAGGCGCACAACTACCTCGACAACGAGGGCCACGGCGGCGGTGCCTGGGCCAATCCCAATGAATCCGTTGCGCCGGACACCGGCATCGAGATGGTCACGCCGTTCATCGACTGGCTGGCACACAGAGGCAAGCGCGGTTTTCTCGGCGAGCACGGCTATCCGGCGGGCAATGCCAGCGCGGAATTGGCGACCAAGCGCATGCTCGCGCACCTGCAGGCCAACAACATCCCCAGCACGCAGTGGTGCTTCGGGCCCGGCTGGCCGGACAACGACGTGCTGGGCATGAGCCGCGACGTCGGCATGGACATCCAGGTGAAGTCCAACATCGCCGCGGTGCAGCCGTATTTCGACGCGCGCCTGTCCAGCTACGTGCCGCCGCCGCCGACGAGCTGACGCGTCGCGACTGCGTCCGCAGCGACGTCCAACCGCCGGCCGCGGGTTTCCGCGGCCGGCGGAACCGGGCATCATCGTGGCTGGACTCAGGAAGACGTTGCCATGAAAAGGTCGAAGACGACCGCCTTGCTGTTGATGAGCGCCGCGCCGCTGCTGTTCACCGCCTGCGGGCGCGAGCCGGAAGCCAAAGCGCAGGAAGGCCTGTACACCTCGGTGGATGCCTGCGTGGCGCAGACCCACGACATCGCCACCTGCCGCGAGGCGTTCGCGCAGGCGCAGAAGCAGGCCGCCGAGCAGGGGCCCAAGTACGCCAGCCGCGAGCAGTGCGCGCAGGACTATGCGCCGGAGCGCTGCGTGGAGCAGCGCGACAGCCACGGCCACTCCTTCATCGGGCCGATGATGACCGGCTTCTTCCTGTCGCAGATGCTCAACAACAACCGCGCCGCCGGGTTCAATGCCGCGCCCGCCTACCAGGACCGGCAGGACCAGTGGCAGCGGCCGGCGTCCTATTCCGGCGGTGCCGGCGCGGCCGCGGCCGGCAGCAGCCTGCGCGGCAACCAGACCATGACCCACATCGGCGCCACGCCGAATCGGGCGGTCACCGTCAGCCGCGGCGGTTTCGGCGAATCCGGCGGTGGGCGCGGCTTCGGCAGCTGAGTCCGGCTCTCTTTCCATCGCACGAGACCCCGCATGAAACGCATCGCGATCGTCGAGCGCGGCGACTGGCGCGCCCAGGCCGCGGAGTACGGCTTCCGTTTCCACACCATCGACGGGCAGCGCTACTGGGACGAACGCGCCTATTACGCGTTCAGCCTGCGCCAGATCGAACGCGATCTGGAGGATCCCAGCGCCGAACTGCATGCGATGGCGATGGGCCTGCTCGACGAGATCGTCGCCAGCGAGGCGTTGATGCAGCGGCTGGCGATTCCGCCGGCGTTCCGCGACTGGATCGCCGACAGCTGGCGGCGCCGCGAGCCGCATCTGTACGGGCGCCTGGACCTGGCCTACGACGGCCGCGGCCCGGCAAAGCTGTACGAACTGAACTACGACACGCCGACCTCGCTGTTCGAGTCGGCGTTCTTCCAGTGGCAGTGGCTGGAGGACCAGCGCGCGCAGGGCCGATTGCCGGACGAGGCCGACCAGTTCAACTCCATCCACGAGGCCCTGCTGGAGCGCTTCGCCGCGCTTGCCGGCGGGCTGCCGCCGCCGCTGTACTTCGCCGCAGTGCGCGATTCGGAGGAGGACCAGGGCACGATCGCCTACCTGCGCGACTGCGCAATGCAGGCCGGCGTCAGCGGCGAGCTGATCGCGATCGAGGACATCGGCCTGTCCAGCGACGGCCGCTACACCGATCTGGACGACACGGTGATCGGCGCGCTGTTCAAGCTGTATCCGCTGGAGGACATGTTCGCCGAGCGCTTCGGCCAGGCCCTGCCGGGCTCGGGCCTGCGCCTGCTGGAGCCGCCGTGGAAGGCGCTGCTCAGCAACAAGGGCATCCTGCCGCTGCTGTGGGAACGCCACCGCGGCCACCCGAACCTGCTGCCGGCCGCGTTCGACGACGGCAGCGCGTTGCCGCCGGGCTGGGTGCGCAAACCGCTGCATTCGCGCGAGGGCGCCAACATCGTGCTGCATCTGGACGATGGCCGTGTGCTGGAGAGCGACGGGCCCTATGCCGGGCCGTATGTCCGCCAGCAGGCGCATCCGCTGCCGGCGTTCGAGGGCCGCTACCCGATGGTGGGCAGCTGGATCGTCGGCGACCGCGCCTGCGGCATCGGCATCCGCGAGGACGATGGCCCGATCACCCGCGACAGCGCGCGGTTCCTGCCGCACGCCATCGTCGAGGACGCGCGGCCTGGCGTGCTGTATGCCTGAGTCGCAGTCGCGCGCCGAAGCGGCGTCGCCTGGTGTGCCGCGTCGGCACCGCAACGACGGCACGCCCTTGGCCGCCTATGCGGACCAAGTGGCGGTGCGCTGCCATCGCTGCGGCGCGCCGGGCTGGGTGCTGGCGCAGTGGGAGCCGTATCGCTGGCAGGCACGCTTCCGTTGCGGGCAGTGCGCTGCAGGGCTGGACAGCGACGCCGACGACTGGGTGGGGGCGGTGCAGCTGGAAGGCCATCGCGCCTGCGGCCATTGCGGACACAAATGGGTCCGGGTGCGTGAGACATCGACCGGCGCAGCATCTCCACCGGCAACCTTGTCCGGACGTTGCGCGCAGTGCGGAAAGAGCAGCCCGGTGGCCGTCACCCCGTACCGTGTGCGCGACGGATCGCCCTGCGATCCGCATTTCGGCCTGCCGTTGGTGCTGGTCGCGCCGACCCGCGCCGGCGTGCTGTGGGCCTACAACCCGCGCCATCTGCAGGAACTGCAGGACTATGTGGCGGCGACGCTGCGCGAACGCCGCGGTCTGTTCGGCCGCTCGATGGTGGCGCGCTTGCCGGCGTGGATGAAGCTGGCGCGGCACCGGCCGCTGATGATGCGGACGCTGCAGCGCCTGCAGCAGGCCGGTGCGCAGTTGCCGCCGGTGCCTGCGGCGACGTGAGCGGCAGCGGAGTGCGAGGCGCTGCCGCCGTGGTCGTGCGCGTGCTGGCTGTGGATGCAATCGGCCCGGCGCGGTTGGCGCGCCTCGCGGCAACGACGATGTGGTGCTGGTTGGGGCGTTGGACTTCCATGGGTGATGCGGCGAGCGTCGGAACGCCGAGGCGGAGCGCGCGCCTGGGATTTCGGGGTCTGCGCGCCGGCGCAAGCGATACGCCAGTAGTGCACAGGCCATGACCGACAAGACCAAGGACAGCATCCTTCTGCAGATTACCGAGGTACTCGGTCCGCTGCTCGAACGCCAGGGGTTCGTGCGCCGGCGGCATCGGTTCGAACGGCCGATGGCGACGGCAATGTCCGTGGCTATGCGTGCGACGTCGGGCGTGTACGCAGCGTCCGTGCGCATTTTGCCTTTCAGGTGATTCGCGCGATCTGCGCAATGGATGGGGCATGCCGCTCAGTCTCTTTCGGTGGCCTGCACCGAGGGCACTGTAGGAGCGGCTTCAGCCGCGACAGCGTCTCGGTGAACGCCCGTCGCGGCTGAAGCCGCTCCTACATGGGGGCAGTGATTGCATTGGAACAATACCCGCTCGCACCTGCGTTGCCACGCTACGGCACTGTGCTGGCTGCTGGCATCCAAACCAAGAACGGGAAGGCGCAACGCCGCCCTAGCCAAGGCGCGCTACAGCAAGCCGTCGCGCTTCACCGCCAGGTAGCGCTCGATCAGCGCGGCGGGCAGCTCCTCGCCGGTGACGTCGAGCACCATCACGCCGTGGCTGCGCAGGGCGTCGTGCGCGGCGCTGCGTTGCTGCAGGTAGCGTGCCACCGCGCCGGCCTGCACCGCCTGCGGCAGGTCGTGGACGTCCTCGCTCAGCGCCTGGTCCAGCTCGCGCTCGCGCAGGCTGGCCACGCACACCAGGTGGCGGCGCTGCAGCAGGCGCACCGCGGCCAGCAGGTCCTCGATGTCCTCGTCGCGTACGTTGCTGACCAGCATCACCAGCGCGCGGCGGCGCTGGCGCAGCGACAGTTCGGTGGCCGCAGCCAGGTAGTCGGTGGCCACCGGCTGCGGCTGCAGGTCGTAGCTGGCGCGCAGCAGCACGTCGACCGTGGCCATGCCGCGTTGCGGCGCCACCCAGCGCGCCTCGCCGCCGCTGGCCATCATGCCCACCGCGTCGCCCTGGCGCAGCGCCAGGTACGACACCACCAGCGCCGCGTTGAGCACATGATCGAAGTGCGACAGGCCGCGTTCGCTGGCCAGCATCCGCCGCCCGGTGTCGATCAGCATCAGCAACTGCTGGTTCTTCTCGTCCTGGTACTCGCGGGAGATCAGCTTGCGCGCGCGCGAGGTGGCCTTCCAGTCGATCTGGCGCAGGCTGTCGCCGATGCGGTACTCGCGCATCTGGTGGAAGTCGGTGCCTTCGCCGCGGCGCCGCTTCAGGTGCGCACCGACCAGACGCGAGGCCTGTTCCGCACTGAACAGCGCGAAGCGGGTCAGCGGCGCGAAGTTCGGATACACGCGCACGGTCTGTACTTGTCCGGCCAGGCGTTGCTGCCACCACAGGCGCCAGGGCGCATGCAGGCGCAGGTGGGTGCCGTCGAAGACGAAGCGGCCGCGCGCGGTCGGGCGCAGTTGATAGCGCACCTGGGTCTGATGCGCGGCAGGCAGGGTCATGCGCTGCGGCAGGCCCTGCAGTTCCCAGCCGCTGGGCACCAGGTCGAACAGATCCACGCGCTGGCGCTGCGCGCTGTCCAGGTGCAGCACGACCTCGCGCTGCACGCCCAGCGGCAGCGCTTCGGGCAACTCGCGGCGCACCTGCGGCGTCGGCCGCCGCCACAGCCGCCACGCATCCAGCGCCGCGACCAGCGCGATGCCTGCCGCGGCCGCCTGCCAGCTCCACAGCGGCAACCAGCCCAGCGCCACGGCCAGGCCGCACAGCGCCCACAGTGCGAGCAGGGCCAGCAGGGGCGGGGCGGGTCTCATCGGGGGGCCGGGATTCGGGATTGGGGAGTGGGGATTCGCAGAGGCGCGCATCGGCGCCTGCAGTGTCCCGTGGCGATGAGGCGGTGTCGGATTACAGAGAGCGTGGTACAGCGGGTCGGCCAAGACACCGCGACGCGGGCCGCCGCAGCGCCCGGCTGTTGCCAATCTCCAATCCCGACTCCCCAATCCCCGCTCATTTCCGCGGCGCCTCCACCTTGGCCAGCAGGGCGCTCAGGGCGTCGTCGGCGCTCTGGCCTTCGATCTGCAGTTCCGGGGCCAGGGCGATGCGGTGGCGCAGGGCCGGCTTGGCCACGTCGCGGATGTCGTCGGGGATGACGAAGTCGCGGCCGGACAGCACCGCCTGCGCGCGCGCCGCGCGGACCAGGGCGATGCTGCCGCGGGGGCCGGCGCCCAGGGCGATGCCGGGCCAGCGACGGGTGGCGGCGACGATGCGCACGGCGTAGTCGATCACCTGCGGGTCGACGGCGATGGCGGCAGTGCCGGCCTGCATCGCCACCACGTCCTCGGCGCCCAGCACGCGCGGCACCTGCGACAGGTCGAAGTCGCCGGCGCTGCGGCCGCTGGTGACCGCGGCGACCATCCGCGCCTCGTCCTCCAGCTGCGGGTAGTCGATCAGGATCTTCAGCAGGAAGCGGTCCAGCTGCGCTTCCGGCAGCGGGTAGGTGCCTTCCTGCTCCACCGGGTTCTGCGTGGCCAGGGCCAGGAACGGCGGCGCCAGCGGGAAGGCCGTGCCTTCGATGGTGACCTGGCCTTCCTGCATCACTTCCAGCAGCGCCGACTGGGTCTTGGCCGGGGCGCGGTTGATCTCGTCGGCCAGCAGCAGGTGGGTGAACACCGGGCCGCGACGGATCTTGAAGCTCTCGGTCTTGGGGTCGTACACGGCGTGGCCGCTGACATCGCTGGGCATCAGGTCCGGGGTGAACTGCACGCGTGCGTAGTTCAGTTCCAGCGCCTGCGCCAGCGCGCGCACCAGCAGGGTCTTGCCGAGGCCGGGCACGCCCTCGATCAGCACATGGCCGCCGGCCAGCAGCGCGATCAGGATCTGCTCCAGCACCTGCGGCTGGCCGATGAAGGCGTGGCCGACCGCGGCGCGGATCGCCTCGGCGCGTTCGATCAGGGCAGGGCCGGCGAGCGGCGCGACGGCGTCGGAGGAGGCGGTGGTCATAACTGGTTTCTCATCTGGACGAGGAGGCGGATGCGCTCGCGCAAGGCGGCGGGCTGGTGGGGCGGTGGCGGCTGCAGCGCCTGTTCGACCTGCGCCACCGGCAGCTGCAGGCGGTCGGCGATGGCGGCGGCCTTGGCCGGGCCCTCCAGCGCGGCGGCGATCGGCGCGCGCCGGCGCAGCCGCGCCAGGAACGCCTCGCGCACCGCCGCGTGCAGCAGGTCGGCGCGGCCGTAGCGCAGCAGGTGTTCGCCGCTGGCGCGCACGTGTTCCAGCAGCGAGCGGCGGTCGGCCGGCGGTGCGGCGCGCAGCGGCCCGAAGCGCTGCATGCGCGACCACAGCCAGGCCAGCAGGATCAGCAGCGCCGGCAGCCAGGCCGGCCAGCCGCGGGTGAACAGGGTGCGCCACAGCGACGGCAGTTCGGCCGAATAGACCAGGTGGATGGTGCCCTGGCCGTAGTTCGGCCCCAGCACCTGCCGGGCGAGCAGGCGGTTGCCGGCCTCGCGCAGCCCGCCGCCGCGCAGGACCGGGTCGTTCTGCATCGGCGAACCATCGAACATCTTGCCGATCCGGCTGTCCTGGTTCTCGAGGAAATCCAGTTGCGACAGCACGTCCACGCTGCCGTGGCCGAAGGGCACGCGCGCAAACACGAAGTCGTCGTCCTCGCCGCTCCACCAATTACTGGGCGTGTCCGGATCGATGTGGAAGCGGCGGCCGTCGCAGAAGACTTTTTGCGGCGCCGCGCCGGGCACCGCCATCATCAGGCAGTTGTCCGGGCTGCGCGCCTCGACGGTGATGTCCAGCGCTTCCAGGATCGGCACGTCGCCGTGCTTGACCTCGGCCGTGGGCGTGCGCAGCACCAGATGCCCGCCATGCTCCACCCAGTCCAGCAAGGCGTCGCTGTCGGCCTGGCCGAGCATGCGCGGATCGCCGTACAGCACCACGCTGTCGTGCGGGTGCAGGCGCATCGCCGCCAGGTCCAGGCGTTGCCGCGACTCGGCGCGCACGCCGTCGGCGCGCAGGGTCTGGCGCAGCGCGTACAGCGGGTTGTAGGCGGCCTCGCCGCGCGGCGGCAACACGATCACCCGCTCGGCGCGTTCGTAGCGGCCGAAGAACCAGGCCGCGGCGACGCTGGCCAATAGCAGGCCGACCAGGAAGATCAGCGCATTGCGCGTGCCGCTGTTCATGCCTGCCACCGGAACTGCCGCTGCAGGTCGTCGACCAGCGCATCGAAGGCGCTGTCCTCGGGCAGGCGGCCGGCGTAGGCGGCGTGCTGCCAGACTCGCACCATGCGCGCGAACAGGCCGCGGTCGGTCTCATCGGGCAGGCGCTGCGCAGCGCGCAGGCACTGCGCCTCGGTGGCGCTGGGCGGCAGCACCAGGTCGGCGCGCTCGCACAGCGTCGCCACGCTGGCCCGGTACAGCAGCGCCAGCGCGTCGCGGTGGCGGCCCTCACGCCAGGCGCGCCGCGCCACCGTCGCCACGTCGTCGGGCAGCGGCTGCGGCGCCAGCACCGGCACGTGCTCCGGCGCCGCCGCCGCCGCCGCGCGTCGGCGTCCGCCGCCGCGCATCCACGGTAGCCAGTGCTTGGCGGTCAGCAGCAGCACCAGCAGCACGATCCCCGCCAGCAGCCACATGCCCCATCTGCCGATGAAGGCGATGGCCTGGCCCGCGGCCTGCAGCCATTCGCCGAACGGGGTGAGGTTGCGCTCCTTGTCGTCCGGCTTGGGCGGTTCGTCGGGATTGCGCTTCTTCCAGTAGCCGATGGTGCGCTTGGCGGTCAGCAGCGGGTCGGTGTAGGCGCGGTCGGCGGCACGGGCGAAGCGCGCATCGGCGGCGGGCACGGTGTCGAACACCTCGTCCAACGGGACCGGGCGCGCCCCATGGTGGTGGCGCTCGGTGGCGTGTGCGGCAGGCGTCTTGCCGTCGGCATCGGTGTCGGTGTCGGTGTCGGCATCTGCGTCCGAGTCCGAGTCCGAGTCCGAGTCCGAGTCAGTGGCGGTCTCGCCATCGGCATCGCGCGTGTCGTTGGCTGTGGCCGGCGCTGCCGCAGTCTGCACTGCCGTGTCGTCGGCCACTGGCTGCGCACGCAGCGCTGCGGCTGGGGCGGCGAGCAGGGCCACGCACAGCAGCGCCAGCGGCGCGGCATCGCGCAGGCGCGCGGCCATCCGGCGCAGCGCCATCTCCACGTCCCAGGCTTCGAGCTGGGTGCGCCGGTTGAGGTACAGGCCGAAGCCAGCGCCGACGAAGAACGGTTCGATCAGGGTCATCGCCAGCCAGCCTATGGCGTTGAAGCCGAGGTCGGCCCACACCGGGGTCTGCTGGCCGATCAGCGACCAGGCCGCGCGCGCGGTTTCCGGCAGCAGGTCGATGGGCACGAACAGGAAGATCGTGGCGATGCAGGCCAGGCACAGCATTGCTTCGAAATGCCAGTACACGCTGGCCATCAGCAGCGCATGGCCGTAGATGGCCCCGCCCAGGGTGCGGCGGCGCTCGCGCTGCTGGTCGGTGCTCGCGCCTTCCAGCAGCTCCAGCGGCATGAACACGCTGCGCGCCGGGCTCAGCCGGCGCCAGGTCAGGTAGCCGAGCAGGGTGCGCCAGCCCCAGGTGCCCTGCGCGCGCACGGTGTCGCGCACGCGCGGCACGTCGCCGAACACCGCGCGCGAGATCACGAACAGCGGAATCCGGTCCAGCACCGGCTTCAGCCACCACAGCAGCAGCGGCGCCAGCCACAGTTGGTCGATCGCCCAGGCGCCGAGGTTGAGCACGGCGAACAGCGGCAGGGTGACCAGCAGCCAGGGCTTCCAGATCGCCCCGGCGTGGCGGCGGACCAGGGCGCTGCCCAGTTCCATCGCTTCCCAGGCCGAGCGTGCGCGCAGCACCACGTCCAGGCGCTCAATCCGCATCGATCGCCTCCGCCCGGCCGCGCCCGCCGCGCCACAGCCACGTCAGCACCAGCGTCCACAGCACCGCGGACACGCTGTACTTGATCCACGCCGGCACGGTCGCGATGGACGACCAGAACGCCTCGATGAAGGCGGCCACCAGCAACATCGCCGCCACGCCCAGGCATAGCCGGGCGCCGATCTTGCCGCCCTCCACCAGCGCATCGATGCGCCGCCGCCGTCCCGGCGCCAACACCTTCAGGCCGAGCTGCAGGCCGGCGCCGCCGGCGATCACGATCGCGGTCAGTTCGAACGGCGCATGCCCGGCGACGAAGCGCCAGAAGGTGACGCCGTAGCCGATCTGGTGCAGGTGCCCGGCCACCGAACCGATGGTGATGCCGTTGAACAGCAGCACCAGCACCGTGCCCAGTCCCGCCAGCAGGCCGCTGGCGAAGGTGCGCAGGCCGATGCTGATGTTGTTCATGATGTAGTGGCCGAACATCTGCCAGTCGGTGCCGCTGTCGCGGCCCAGCTTCTGCACGCTGGCGGCCGGGTCGTACATGCGTTCGATCTGGCTGACCTGCATCGGGTCCATCAGCCCGTGGATCAGTTCCGGCCGGAACTGCAGCAGCACGAAGAGGGTCACCAGCGGCACCACGAACAGCGCGGTGGCCGCGGCCATGTAGCCGGCCTGGCTGCGCACCAGCTGCGGGAATTCGGCGAACAGGAACTCCGCCGCGCGCCGCCAGCGCGGACGCGGCGCCCGGTACAGGACGGTATGGCCCTGCTGCATCAGGTGCTGCAGGCGCGCGGTGACCTGCGGGCTGTAGCCGCGCCTGCGCGCCAGCGCCAGTTGATGGCACACGCGCCGGTAGCGTGCCGGCATGTCTTCGTCGGCGAGCGGCGGCGGCGGCTGGTCTGGGCCCGGGCTCGGCGGCACGGCCGCGTGCTTGGGGTCGACGGTGGTGTCGGCGGCCTTCGCCGGCTTGCGTCCGCTGCCGCTGCCGCTGCGCTGCAGCCAGGCCTCGAACGCCTGCCACTCGTGCTGATGGCGCAGGACGAACTGTTCCTGCTTCATCGGCGGCCCAGCAGCCAGTTGGCCATCGCATACAGGCGCAGCACCCCGGCCTGGCCCGCCGCGTCGGTCAGCGGCTGCGCCAGCGCGGCCAGCTCCAGCTGCCGCTCGGGGGTGAGCCGCGGCGCGCGCTCGGCGAAGGCGATCAGCGCCGTCTGTTCGGCCGGCAGCAGCGGCCGCGGCGGCGCGAGCGCGCTGGCGATCGGCGGCAGCGCCGCGTCCTCGCGCGGCGGCTGGTGCACCACCAGCGTGCCTGCGACCAGATCGCCCAGGCGCCGCGAATGCGCATCGAACAGGCAGGCGATCAGCCCGACCGCATAGCCGAACGGCAGCATGTCCACGGTGCGCAGCAGGTTGCGGGTGATCGCCGCCATCCACCCCACCGGCGCGCCGTCGCGCGCCACCACGCGCAGGCACAGCGCCTGCTTGCCCAGGGTCTGGCCACGCCAGCCCTCCAGCACGATCGGGTAGCCCCAGAACACCAGGAACATCGCCACCAGGTACAGGCCCTGGCCGAGGCCGCCGAGCAGGCCGAGGAACATGCCCATGGCGGTGAGCAGGGCGAAGCGCAGCGCCAGGTCGATCAACCAGGCCAGCGCGCGCGGCACCGCGCCGGCGGCCGGCAGCTGCAGCGGCACGCCCTCGGGCGTGATGACCTCGCGGTAGGTATCGAGCATGCGGTTCACCACCACCGCGTGGCGCGGCGGACAGGGGCGCCTGCGATGTGGGGAGGCCGTCCTTCCGTTCGGCCGGCTGCCTGTGGCGGCATGCTGCTCTCGACTGCGTCCTGCTTCCGAAGCGGCACTTTAGCCGGCAAGGCGTGAATTGCCCAGCGCGCCGGCGGCGCCGATCAGCGCACCGTGCCGCCGTCGCGCTGGCGCCCGGAGAACAGCTTGCGCACGCCAGCGACCAGGGCCATCAGGCCGACCAGCACCAGCTTCCAGGCCTTGGCCAGCAGCAGGCCGAGCTTGGCGAACAGGCCGGCCTTGGCCGCCAGGCCGCCGCCGATCAGGGTGGCCAGGCCGTAGCTGGCGATCTTGTCGGTGGACGGGTTGTGGTCGGCATAGCGCGCGCCGCTGTCGAACTCGGCCATCGGCAGCAGCTGCTGCATGCCCTCGCGCACCTGCGCCAGTTCGCCCATGCCCGAGACCGCATTGAGGCTGAGGTAGCCATGCCGGCCGAGCACGCGGATGTCGTAGTTGAGGGTGTGCTCGCGCTCGCCCGCGAACGCCAGCTCGCGCGCCCAGTACAGCTTCTTGCTGCCGGTGTCGTAGCGCGGCGGCACGGCCCAGCCGATCAGGTCGACCTGCTCGTAGCCGGCCTTCTTGCGCTGCGCGTTGGACTCGCGGGTCTCGTCCTGCATGTCCTTGAGCATGGCCTGGTAGTCGATCTTGCTGGCGTCCTCGTCGGACACGTAGCCGTCGTCGGAATAGGTGACCACCACCGCCCAGCTGCCCTTCTCGTCGAGCGCGGGGTGGCGCGGCACGATCAGGCCCAGCACGTCGTCGTCGGGCGGGTTGCCCCAGTAACTCTCCAGCACCCGGCGCGCGTCGGTCTTGTCCAGGAAGCGAAACGCCGGGCCGAGGTCGAAATGCACCTTGGCCTGCGGCAGTTCGATATGGCCGTCGCGGAAATGCAGCGAACCGACGAACTGCTCGGCGGTCATGTCCGGGCCGCTGTCCTGGGCCAGCGCCGGGACGGCGGTGGTGCACAGCGCACAGAAAAAAGCGGCCAGCAGGCCGCGCAGCGAAGTCTTGATCATCGGCGATTCCATTCGGTGGCGTCCCCACGCCAGAGACGCGTAGTGTCGCGCAAGCGCGCGCGGTGCGCCAGTCGCGAGCACGCTTTTTCCCGGCCCACGGCGCCGCGCGGCATCCCGCCGGCGCTGCGTCGGTGGCGCTCAGGCGGGGGAGGCCGGCGCAGGTCCGAGGCCGGCGTAGAAGGCGGCCAGCAACTGCGCGCCGTGCGGCCATGCGCCCAGGCCGCTGGCCGCATTGAGATGTCCCAGGCGGTCGAGTGCGACCAGTCCGCTGCCCCAGTCGGAAGCGCAACGGCGGCTGTAGGAAGGCGCCGCGTACGGATCGTCGCTGCTGGCCACGATCAGGCTGGGAAACGGCAGCGGCGCGGTCGGCACCGGCACGAAACTGGCGGCGTGCGCATGCGGAAACGCGGCGCTGTCCGGGTCGGGCACCGCGACCAGGAAGGCGCCGCGTGGCAGGCGTTCGGCACGCGCGGCCCAATGCGCGACCAGCAGGCAGCCCAGGCTGTGCGCGACCAGCAACGGCGGCGTGGCGCAGCGCTGCATGCAGTGGTCGAGCGCGCGCAGCCAGTCGTGCAGCTGCGGTTGCGCGAACGAGGCCGGCTGCAGCCGGCGCATGCGCGGGTCGTGCTGCTGCCAGAGGGTTTGCCAGTGCTGCGGTCCCGAGTCGCCGATGCCCGGTACGATCACCACGTCCTGCATGCGCTACGCTCCGTCGGAAGAAAGCATGAGTGTCGCGATGCCTGCCCGGCATCGCCATGGCAATGCATCGGCCCATGCGGCGTTTTTCCGATGAATCCACGGTGCGTGACGAGGGGGCGAGGCGAGTGGCGGCGAAAACCTGGCGGGGCGATGCCCTGGACTACGCGATCCTGGAGGCGCTGCAGTGCGATGGGCGCATCGCACTGGCGGCGCTGGGGCGGCGCATCGGGCTGTCGCAGCCGGCGATGTCCGAGCGTGTGCGTCGGCTCGAGGAACAGGGGGTGATCACCGGCTACACCGCCAGGGTCGACCCGCGCGCGCTGGGCCTGGCGACCTCGGCCATCGTCCGCCTGCGCACCACGCATGCGCAGATCGGCGCATGCCTGGAACAGTTCGCGCAGATGCCGCAGGTGCTGGACGTGCATCGGGTCACCGGCGAGGACTGCTTCGTGCTGCGCGTGCTGGTGCCTGCGCCGGCGCAACTGGAGCCGGTGATCGATGCCCTGGCGCGCTTCGGTGCGGTGACCACCAGCGTGGTGCTGCGCAGCGAGCCGCCGCGCCCGATCGGCCGCGCCTTGCTGGCGTTGGCGGCCGAGTAGCGGTGCGGGCTACTGCGGCGCTGCCGCGGCCAGGTAGCGGTCCTTCAGCCGCACGTAGTGCTGCGCCGAGTAGTGCAGGCTCTCGATCTCCTTGTCGCTGAGCATGCGCGCCTTGCGTGCGGGATTGCCCAGCCACAGTTCGCCCTCGCCGACGGTCTTGCCCGGGCCGACCACCGCACCGGCGCCGACGAAGCCGTACTTCTTCACCGTGGCGCCGTCCAGGATGCACGCGCCCATGCCGATCAGGCACAGGTCCTCGATGGTGCAGGCGTGGATGATGGTGCCGTGGCCGACGGTCACGTCCGCGCCGATCAGGGTCGGGTAGCCGGCGGCGTTGAACGGGCTGTGGTGGCTGACGTGGATGATGGTGCCGTCCTGGATGTTGCTGCGCGCGCCGATGCGCACGTAGTTGACGTCGCCGCGGATCACCGTGCCCGGCCACACCGACACGTCGTCCGCCAGCACCACGTCGCCGATGAGGGTGCAGGCGGGGTCCACATAGACGCGCGCGCCCAACTGCGGGGTCTTGTCGAGGTAGGGGCGGATCGGGGACACGGCGCTCTCCGGCGGTGGGCGGCCGGCGGCCACGCGGGCGCCGATGATACCGCGCTCGCTCGGGCCGGCCGCCGCGGCGGGGCGCGTCCCCCGACGCCTGTCGCACACAAGGGCTAAGCTACGCCGGGCGTCGTGCGACGCCGTCGCGGAGCAATCGCCATGGTGGATCGCCCGACCGTCGCGGCCTACGACGCCGATGCCGCGCGCTATGCGCAGGACTGGCGCGACCAGGCCGCGCCCGAGGACATGTACGCACTGCTCCGCCGGCATTTCGCGCCGGGGCCGACCGCCGACGTCGGCTGCGGCGCGGGGCGCGATACGGCCTGGCTCGCAGCGCGCGGTTTCGAGGTGTGCGGCTACGACGCGAGCGCCGGGCTGCTCGAGGAGGCGCGGCGGCGCTACCGCGGCCTGCGGTTCGAGTTGGCCGCGTTGCCGGCGCTGGACGGCCTCCCGTCCGGCGCGTTTCGCAACGTGCTGTGCGAAACGGTGGTGATGCATCTCGACCAGGCGGACGCGGCCGCCGCCGCCACGCGGCTGGCCGAGCTGCTGATGCCGGAGGGCACCTTGTACCTGAGCTGGCGGGTGGCCGGAAACGACGCGCCGCGCGATGCGCACGGCCGCCTGTATACCGTGCTGGATGCGACGCGGATGCGTGCGGCGCTGGGCGGCGGCATGCAGGTGCTCGACGACTACGAAGTCATCAGCGCCTCCTCCGGCAAGCGCGTGCATCGGCTGATCGCGCGCAAGGCCGCCGCCGCCGCGTAGCGCCACGCACCTGGCATGTGCCGTGGTTGCACTGCCGCCCCCAAAGCGCCGGGGTTCGACGCGGCCAAGATCCGATTGTGCGATAAACGCACCGACAATCGATATTCGCACTTGAATGGTGCACTGCGATAAAACTAGCGTTGCCCCTGTTCCGGCGCCTGGCAGCGCACGACGCGTGCGCCACCGGCGGCCACGGCGCCGCCCGCCGCCGGCGCGGTCCCGATTCTGTTGGAGATGGTGCATGTCCTGTGCGTTTTCCCGCGGCCTGGCCTTATTGGCGGCGGCCCTGCTTCCCGGTGCCGTGCGCGCCTACCAGGCCGAGCCGGCGCCGCCGGAGCGCAGCGTGCTCACCGTGGATCGCTACGCCGACGACGACGCCCCGGGCTCCCTGCGCTGGGCGATCACCACCGCCAACCAGGCGCCCGGCCGCTACCGCATCGAGATCGCCGCGGTCGGCGCGCCGCCGTACGTGATCCGCCCGCGCGCGCCGTTGCCGGCTCTGCAGGGGCCGCTGCAGGTGGTGGGCCTGGCGCGGGCGCATGATGGCCAGTACATCGCCATCGACGGCGCCGGCTACATCCACGGCAAGGGCACCGCCGCCTGCCCGGGTGCGGAGAAGGGCCAGTTCGGCACCAACGTGCGCAGCACCACGCTGCCGGGCCTGGTGCTGCGCGATACCCGGGGCGTGGAACTGAGCGGCCTGGAGATCCGCAACTTCTGCATCGGCGTGCTGCTCAACCGCGCCAGCGACAATGTGCTGCGCGACAACCGCATCGTCGCCAACCACGGCGGCGCCGGGGTGATGCTGACCGGCGACGACGGCAACGGCCAGTCCACCGCTACCACCACGGTGCGCAACCGCATCGAGCGCAACACCTTCCTCGACAACGGCGACGGCCTGGAACTGACCCGCGGCGCCGCCTGGAACCTGGTGGCGGACAACGTGTTCCGCTCCACCGACGCCAACCCCGAGCCCTCGCAGGGCATCGAGATCCTGTGGGGCAACGACAACACCGTGTTGCGCAACCGGTTCGAGCGTTACTCCGACGGGCTGCAGATCAACTGGGGCAACCGCAACACCATCGCCGACAACGACTTCGCCGGCAATTCGATCGGGGTCAGCGTCACCGGCCGCGACAACCTCATCGAGGGCAACCGCCTGACCGGCAACGGCATCGGCATCGCGGTGCGCCCGCAGCCGCGCAGCGAACCCAACCGGTTCAGCGCCAACCTGCTGTCCGGCAACGGCCTGAAGATCGAACGTTGTTTCGCCGGCGGCGCCTGCGTGCCGGGCCAGCCACGCGGCGCCATCGTGTTCGGCGTGCCGGGCCTGGAGCATGCGCCCTTCGTCGGCTCGCGCGGCATTGGCGTCGATCCGGATCCGCGCAAGCGCGCGGCGATCTGCGGTGCCGTCGCGGCGGACGGCTGCCAACCGCCGCCGAACTACGGCCAGGCCGCCCCGCAGTTGCGCGCGATCGAGCGCGGCGCCGGCGTGCCGCAGGTGCAGGGCAGCTTCGTCGGCCGCCCCGGCCATCTGTACACCGTGGAGTTGTTCGGCAATCGCCGGCCCGGCGACGACAAAGCCGAACGCTTTCTCGGCCGCGTCGAGGCGCCGGTGGATGCACAGGGGCAGGGCCGCTTCGCGCTGCCGCTGGACGGCGACAGCATGGGTCTGGCCACGCTCACCGCCACCGTCACCAGCGACGATGGCGCGACCTCGCCGCTGAGCGCGCCGCTGGCGGTGGCACCGTGAGCCGCGCCGCATCCGCCGGCGTTCGCACGGTGCGACGCGTGCCGTCGTTGCCGGCCTGGTCGCTGCTGGCCACGGCCGTCGCCTTGCTCCCGGCGGTCGCCGCCGCGCAGGACGCCACCGACCTGGCGCACAGCACCTTCAGCGGCGACTGGAACGGCACGCGCAGCGACTGGCTGCAGCGCGGCGTCAACGTGCGCGGCGACTACGTCGGCGAAGCCATGGGCGTGGTCGACGGCGGCCGCGGCGAGCGCGGCGAGCGCAGCGCGCGCTATGCGCAGCAGGTGCGGCTGGGCGTGGATCTGGACCTGGCCAAACTCGCCGGCTGGGACGGCGGCGCGCTGCACGTGACGGTCAACGACCGCCGCGGCCGCAGCACCTCGGCCGACCTGCTCGGCAACCGCTTCCCGATCCAGGAAGCCTACGGCGGCCAGTTCACCCGGCTCACCGAACTGAGCTACGACCGCCGCTTCAACGACGGGCGCACGTACGTGAAGGCCGGCTTCTACGCGATGGGCAACCAGTTCGGTGCGCACACGCTGCTGACCAACTTCGTCAACGCCGCGTTCTGCGCGCACCCGCTGGCGATGTCCGGCAACAGCGGCTGGTACAACTATCCGAACGCGCGCTGGGGCGCCGAGGCGGCGCAGCAACTGACGCCGGCGGCGAACCTGCGGGTCGGCTGGTTCCAGGTCAACCCCAGCACCAACAACAACGTGCACACCGCCTTCGACCTGGACGCGCGCGGCACCACCGGCTCGCTGTTCCCGGTCGAACTCACCTGGACGCCGGGCGCCGGCGGCGCCTATCCGGGCACCTACAAGGTCGGCGGTTACTACGACTCCTCGCGGGTGCCGCGCAAGGGCCTGGATCCGCGCGCCACCACCGGCCGCAACGGCGCCTACCTGCTGGTAGAGCAGAAGCTGTATTCCCCTGGCGGCGAACGCGGCCGCGGCCTCACCGGCTTCGCCCAGTACATGGTCTCCGACCGCGCCACCGCGCAGATCACCCGCTGGTACGCACTGGGCGGCGTGTACCAGGGCATCGGCCGGCGCAGCCAGGACCGCATCGCCCTGGGCTACGTCGGCGCCGACATCAACCATCGCCTGCTCGACGCGCGGCGCGCGGCGTTGCTCGATGCCGGCGTGCCGCCGGACGCGCCGGTGTTCGCGCTCGATACCGCCGAGGAACTCTACGAACTGTCCTACAGCGCGCAGCTCACGCCGTGGCTGATGCTGCGGCCGGATGTGCAGTACATCGTCAACCCCGGCACCTTCGCCTATGCGCGCATCGACAACGCGCTGGCGGTGGGGCTGCAGGTCAAGCTCACCTTCTGAGCGCGCGCTGCGCGCCTTCCTGTCCAGGCCGACCCCGATGCCCTTGTTCCCACGACGACTGACCTTCCTGTGCTGCGCCGGCCTGTTGCTGGCGTCGCCGCTGCAGGCCGCACCCGCGGCGCCCGCGGCGACGTCCGCGGCCACCCCGCTGCCGGCGCCGCGCGTCCTGCAGATCCGCGGGCTCGCCATCGGTGCCGGCCTGCCCAAGATCATCGTGCCGATCACCGCGCACGACGCCGAGCAGGCGCTGGCGCAGGCGCAGCGCATCGCCGCCTCGCCCGATGCGGACCTGGCCGAGTGGCGCATCGACCTGATGGACGGCGCCACCGACGCGGCGGCGCTGGCGGCATTGGGGCCGCGCCTGGCGCAGGCGCTGCACGGCAAGCCGCTGCTGCTGACCTTCCGCACCAAGGCCGAGGGCGGCGCGGTGGCGATCGACGATGCCGCCTACGGCGCGCTGTACGCCCGCCTGCTGGACGCGCGCTTCGCCGACCTGCTCGACGTGGAGATGGCCCGCGACCCGGCGGTGCTGCGGCAGCTGGTGGAGCATGCGCACCGGCAGGGCGTGTACGTGGTGATGTCCAGCCATGACTTCCACGCCACCCCGCCGGTGGCGGAGATGGTGGCGCGGCTGCAGCGGCAGCAGGCGCTGGGCGCCGACGTGCTGAAGATCGCGGTGATGCCGCGCGATCCGGGCGACGTGCTGCACTTGCTCGACGCCACCTGGCAACTGCGCCAGCGCAGCGGCCAGCCGTTGCTGACCATGGCGATGGGGCCGCTGGGTGCGGTGTCGCGGCTGTCCGGCGGTACCTTCGGGCAGAGCCTGACCTTCGGCATGCTCGGCAGCGCCTCGGCCCCCGGCCAGATCGATGCGGCACGCCTGCGGCAGGCGCTCGATGCCCTGCACGCGGCCGCGCCCGCCCAGTGACGCCGCCTCGCCGCGGTTCTCGTTCGCCGTTCCTGCAGGAGTGACCCCATGAGCCATGCCGCCGCCCCGCCCACCGCGCTCGTCCTGGACCGCATGAGCGGTTTCCAGTGGACGGCGATCGCGGTCTGCGTGCTGTTGAACATGCTGGACGGGTTCGACGTGATGGTGATGGCCTTCATCGCCCCGCACGTGTCCGAGGCCTGGCACCTGTCCGGCAAGCTGCTGGGGATCGCGCTCAGCGCCGGGCTGGTGGGCATGGCGCTGGGTTCGCTGCTGCTGGCGCCGCTGGCCGACCGCTGGGGCCGGCGCAGCATGATCCTGTGCTGCCTGGTGATCCTGACCGTCGGCATGGCGGCCTCGGCGCTGGCGCAGGACATCTGGCAACTGGCCGCGCTGCGCGTGTTCACCGGCATCGGCATCGGCGGCATGCTTGCCGGCGTGGGCGTGATCACCGCCGAATACGCCAGCCCGAGGTGGCGCAGCACGGCGGTGGCACTGCAGGCCACCGGCTATCCCATCGGCGCCACGCTGGGCGGGTTGATCGCCGCGGTGCTGCTGGAACGCTGGGGCTGGCACGCGGCCTTCCTGTTCGGCGCACTCGCCTCGCTGCTGTGCATCCCGGTGGTGCTGGCGCTGCTGCCGGAGTCGCTGGATTTCCTGCTCAGCCGACGTCCGCCGGATACGCTGGCGCGGCTCAACGCGCTGCTGGCGCGCATGCGCGCACCGACGCTCGACGCGCTGCCGCCGCGCCCGCCGGTACAGGAGAGGGCGGGCTACGCGGCGCTGTTCACCCCGCACCTGCGCCGCAACAGCGTGCTGATCGCCTTGGGCTTCTTCATGCACATGTTCGCCTTCTATTTCGTGCTGAGCTGGACGCCGAAACTGCTGGTGCAAGCCGGGCTGTCGGCCGAACAGGGCGTCACCGGCGGGGTGCTGCTGAACCTGGGCGGCATCGTCGGCGGCGCGTTGTTCGGCGCGCTGGCCGCACGCTTTTTGCTGCCGCGGTTGACCGCGGCCAGCTTCCTGATCGCCGCACTGGGCATGGCCGCGTTCGCCACGCTGGGTGCGCAGCTGCAATTGGCCTTCCCGGTGGCCTTCGTGATCGGCGCGGCGCTGTTCGGCTCGATGGCCGGCCTGTATGCGCTGGCCCCGATCGTGTTCGCGCCGAGCGTGCGCACCACCGGCCTGGGCTGGGCGATCGGCATCGGCCGCGTCGGTGCGATCCTCTCGCCGATGACCGTCGGCGTGTTGGTCGACGCCGGTTGGCAGCCGGCCAACCTGTACTACGTGCTGGCGTTGCCGCTGCTGGTGGCCATTGCCGCGGTGTTGACGATGCGGCTGCAGCCGGCGCGTTGAGGGCAGGGCGCCGCGGGCGCACGTCTGGCCGACGCTGAGAACACCGCGCTTGACGGTGCGGGCAACGCCGGCCTGGCCTACGCCACTCATACGACGCCGCTGCGCGGCGCCGTAACTCATGCGTTGGCCAATCGAGGCGCCGCGAAGTCCGACGAACGCCGGGCCATCCATTGCCACCGCACAGGTGGCAATGGGGCGCCGTTTTCCTACTTGGCGTTCGGCAGCGCGTAGGCGATCACGTAGTCGCCGCGGTCCGGCGACTGCCGCGCGCCGCCGGCGGTGATCACGATGTACTGCTTGCCGTTCTTGGCCGACACGTAGGTCATCGGACCGCCCTGGCTGCCCACCGGCAGCCGCGCCTTCCACAGTTCCTTGCCGGTGCCGCTGTCGAACGCGCGCAGGTAGTAGTCCTGGGTGCCGGCGATGAACACCAGGCCGCTCTGCGTGGCCAGGGTACCGCCCAGCGTGGGCATGCCGACCGGAATCGGCAGGTGCATCTTGAAGCCGAGCGGGCCGGTGTCCTGCACAGTGCCCACCGGCACCTGCCAGGCGATGCTTCGGGTCTTCAGGTCGATCGCGCTCAGCGTGCCGAACGGCGGCGCCTGGCAGGGGATGCCCAGCGCCGACAGGAAGCGGTTCTTGTTGACCGCGTACGGCGTGCCCTTCAGCGGTACCGCGCCCATGCCGGTGTTGACCGCCTCGCCACCGCTGGAGGCGGCCGCCTTCTCGGCTTTCTGCGGAATCATCTGCACCCACAGGCCCAGGCGCATGTCGTTGGCGAACACCACGTCGTGCACCGGGTCGACCGACAGCCCGCCCCAGTTCATGCCGCCCAGCGAGCCGGGGAAGCTCAGCGACACGTCGGTGCCGGGCGCGGTGTACAGGCCTTCGTAGCGCATCTTCTTGAAGGCGATGCGGCACAGCATCTGGTCCAGCAGGGTGGCGCCCCACATGTCCGCTTCGGTCAGGTGCTTGGTGCCGATCTGCGGCATGGCCACCGACAGCGGCTGGGTCAGCGCATACGGTTCGTGGGGGATGTCGGCCGCCTTCACCGGCACCTCGCGGACCTCGGTCAGCGGCGTGCCGGTGGCGCGGTCGAGCACGTACAGCTGGCCGGCCTTGGTGCCGATGATCAGCGCCGGCACCTTGCGGCCGTCGGCCATCGGGAAGTCGATCAGGCTCGGCTGCATCGGCAGGTCGAAGTCCCACAGATCGTTGTGCACGGTCTGGTAGACCCACTTGACCTTGCCGGTGCTCGCATCCAGCGCGGTGATCGAGGCGCCGAAGCGGTGGTCCAGCGCGCTGCGCTCGGCGCCGTACAGGTCGGTGGACGGGCTGCCCATCGGCAGGAACACGGTGTTGGACGCGGCGTCGTAGGACATCGGTGCCCACACGTTCGGCGTGCTGCGCACATAGGTCTTGCCCGCGGCCGGCGGCTGCGTGTCCTGCGGGTTGCCCGGGTCGAAGGCCCAGCGCTGCGCGCCGGTGATCACGTCGAAGCCGCGGATTACGCCGCCGGGCATGTCGGCCTGGACGTTGTCGGCGACGCGGCCGCCCACCACCACCGTGGTCCCGGCCACGGTCGGCGCCGAGGTCAACTGGTAGAACGGATCGGGTGCGGCGCCGAGGCCGGCCTTCAGGTCGACCTGGCCGTTCTGGCCGAAGCCGCTGCAGAACGCGCCGGTGTCCGCATCCAGCGCGATCAGCCGCGCGTCGATGGTGTTGGTCAGCACGCGGCGCCGGCAGTTGGCGCCGGCCGGCAGCACCGCCGCCGCCACCGGCGACGCGTTGGCCGCCGTTGGCTGGGCCAGCGCCGCGTCGGCATCGAAGTAGGCCAGGCCGCGGCAGCGCTGCCAGACCGAGGACTTCGCATTGATCTCGTGCTTCCACAGTTGCCGGCCGCTGCTGGCGTCCAGCGCGATGACGTTGTTGTGCGGGGTGCACACGTACAGCGTCTCGCCGATCTGCAGCGGGGTGGTCTGGTCCTCGGCGCCGTTGCCGTCGCTGAGGGCGACATCGCCGGTGCGGTAGGTCCAGGCCACCTGCAACTGGCCGACGTTGCCGCGGCCGATCTGATCCAGCGCGGCGAAGCGGTTGCCGCCGGCGGTGTTGCCGTAGTGGCTCCAGTCGCGCTGCGCCTGCGCCGGGGTCACCGGCACCGGTGCCGGTCCGGGGCCGCTGGCCGCCACCGGCGGATGCGGCACGAACATGCCGGCCAGGCCGCCGGCGCAGGCCAGCGCCAGCACCGCCGCCAGCGCATACGCGCCGCGGCCGCCGGGCAGGCCGCGGGCGCGGCGCAGGGTCGGGTAGACCAGGGCGACCAGCAGCGCCAGCACCGCCGGCATCATCAGCCGCGACACCAGCGGCCAGAACGCCAGGCCGGCGTCCCAGCAGGCCCAGGCCACGCTCAGCACGAAGGCCAGCGCGTACAGCCAGGCGCCGGCCGGGCGCCGCCGCAGCACCAGCACCGCCGAGGCCAGGCAGGCCGCGCCCATCGCCAGGAAGTAGGGGCTGCCGCCGAGCGTGGCCAGGCGGATGCCGCCGACCAGCAGCGCCAGCCCGATCAGCGCCAGCAGCAGGCCGACGCTCCACAGCACGATCCGGCCACCGGCCGACACATCCGATTGGGTTTGCACGTTTTCGATCCTCTGCAGGGGAGACGCACGGCGTCCGCGGCCGGCCACGAGGGCGGAAAGCGGGCGTGCGCACGATGACATGCCGCGTCTGGCAAGGACGTCGCCACGTTGGGCGATTATCGCATTTGTGTTCGGTAATAGAACGAATGGCGACGCCCGCCAACGCGATGCTGCGTGCCGGTTTCCGACGTTTCTCCGACCTTGGTGAAGCCCGTACAACGCACTGTTACAGGGATGGTGCGATGCGACACATCCCTGGAGTAGCGTTGCGCGTTTCTTCCCAGCCGCACTCCCCATGTCCGACCTCCTCCAGGCGCCTCGTCGTCCCCTTCGCTGTGCCGTCGTGCTGGCCATTGCCGTGGCCGGAGGCTGCTCCGGCGACAAGCCAGCGGCTGCGCCGCCGCCGCGGGTGGGGGTGCTGACCCTGGGCGCGCGCACGCTGCCGGTCGAGCGCACCCTGGCCGGTCGCACCGTGGCCTACGAGACCGCCGACGTGCGCCCGCAAGTCGGCGGGCTGCTGCGCCAGCGCCTGTTCCAGGAGGGCCAGGAGGTCAAGGCCGGGCAGGCGCTGTACGTGATCGACCCGGCACCGTACCAGGCCGCCTACGACATCGCCCGCGGCAACCTGGTGCAGGCCGAGGCGGCGCTGGCCAGCGCACGGCCCAAGGCCGAGCGCACCCGCACGCTCACCGACATGGATGCGGCCAGCAAGCAGGACGCCGACGACGCGCTGTCCACCCTGCACCAGGACGAGGCGGCGGTGGTCGCGGCCAAGGCGGCGCTGCAGGCGGCGCGGATCAATCTCGACTACACCCGCATCACCGCACCGATCTCCGGCACCATCGGCACCTCCGCCTACACCGTCGGCGCGTTGCTCACCGCCGCGCAGGACGCAGCGCTGACCACCATCCAGCGGCTGGACCCGATCTACCTGGACGTCACCCAGTCCAGCACGCAGATGCTGGCGCTGCGCCGCCAGCTCGATGCCGGGCAGATCCACGCCATCGACGGCAAGGCGCAGGTGCAGGTGCGGCTGGAGGACGGCAGCACCTACCCGCATGCCGGCACCCTCGAATTCGTCGGCACCCAGGTCAACGCCGGCACCGGCAACGTCACCCTGCGCGCGGTGGTGCCCAACCCCGAGCACCTGCTGCTGCCGGGCATGTACCTGCGCGCGGTATTGCCGATGGCCACCGACCAGGGCGCGGTGCTGGTGCCGCAGCAGGCGGTGACCCGCGACAGCAAGGGCGAGCCGCTGGTGAAGCTGCTCGACGCGCACGACAAGGTGGTGGAGCGGCACATCCGCACCGGCGAGGCCCTGGGCCACGACTGGGTGGTGGAGTCCGGGCTCAAGCCGGGCGAGCGCCTGATCGTGGTCAACGGCAGCCGCGCCGAACTCGGCAAGCCGGCGCAGCCGTATCCGGTCACCGCCGCCCAGCTCGACGCCGCGCCGGCGCTGCCGGGCGACGACGCCCAGGCCGACTGAGGACCCCCGCATGTCGCGCTTCTTCGTCAACCACCCGGTGGTGGCCTGGGTCATGGCCATCGTCATCGTCCTGATCGGCATGCTGGCCATCCATGGGCTGCCGGTCGAACGCTATCCGCACATGGCGCCGCCCACCATCACCGTGCGCGCCACCTACACCGGCGCCTCGGCGCAGACGGTGGAGAACACCGTCACCCAGCTGATCGAGCAGTCGCAGCAGAGCCTGGACCACCTGCTGTACATGACCTCCACCAGCGCCTCGGACGGCACCGCGCAGGTCAACCTGGTGTTCGAGACCGGCACCAACGCCGATACCGCGCAGGTGCAGGTGCAGAACCAGTTGCAGTCGGTGATGTCGGTGTTGCCGCAGGCGGTGCAGCAGAACGGCCTGGTCATCACCAAGTCCAGCGGGTCGCTGTTCGAGGTGGTGGCGTTCACGTCCGACGACGGCAGCATGGACAACTTCGATGTCGCCAACTACATGGAATCGAACATCGACGACCAGATCAGCCGCGTCAGCGGCGTCGGCAACATCCAGCCGCTGGGCTCGGAATACGCCATGCGCATCTGGCTGGACCCGGAGAAGCTGCGCAAGTACGCGCTGATGCCCTCGGACGTGGAGAACGCGCTGCAGTCGCAGAACACCGACGTGTCGGCCGGCGAGATCGGCGGCCAGCCGGCGTTGCGCGGGCAGCGCCTGGACGCCACCGTGACCACCCGCAGCCGCCTGCAGACCCCGGCCCAGTTCGGCGCGATCGTGCTCAAGAGCGATGCCAGCGGCGCCGCCGTGCACCTGTCGGACGTGGCCAGGATCGGCCTGGGCCCGGAGACCTACGACAGCATCACCCGCTTCAACGGCAAGCCCTCGGCCTCGCTGGGCATCGAGCTCAACTCCGACGCCAACGCGGTGGAGACCTCCAGGGCGATCGACCAGCGCCTGCAGGAACTCAAGCAGTACTGGCCGCACGGCTTCAACTACCACATCGCCTTCAGCACCACGCCGTTCGTCACCACCTCGATCAAGGAAGTGGTCATCACCCTGATCGAGGCGGTGCTGCTGGTGGTGGCGGTGATGTACCTGTTCCTGCAGAACTGGCGCGCCACGCTGATCCCGACCATCGCCGTGCCGGTGGTGCTGATGGGCACCTTCGGCGTGCTCGCCGCGTTCGGCTACTCGATCAACACCCTGACCATGTTCGCGATGGTGCTGGCGATCGGCCTGCTGGTCGACGACGCCATCGTGGTGGTGGAGAACGTGGAGCGGGTCATGGGCCAGGAAGGCCTGCCGCCGAAGGAAGCGACGCTGCGCTCGATGCAGCAGATCGGCGGCGCCCTGGTCGGCATCGTGCTGGTGCTGACCGCGGTGTTCGTGCCGATGGCGTTCTTCAACGGCGTCACCGGCGTGATCTACCGGCAGTTCTCGATCACCATCGCCGCCTCGATGATCCTGTCGGTGCTGGTGGCGATGACCCTGACCCCGGCGCTGTGCGTGACCATCCTCAAGCCGCTGCACCAGGGCGAGGCGCCGATCGGGTCGCACGGGCGTCTGGGCTGGTTCTTCATCTGGTTCAACACCCGCTTCCGGCACCTGTCCGAGCGCTACCGCACGCTGGTCGAGCGGGTGCTGGGCCGGCGCGCGCTGGGCCTGGTCGCCTATGCGCTGCTGATCGCGATCACCGGCCTGCTGCTGTGGCGCCTGCCCGGCGCGTTCCTGCCCGACGAGGACGAGGGCATGCTCAACGTGCTGGTCAAGCTGCCGGCCGGCTCCACCCTGGAGCAGACCCTGGCGGTGACCGACCGGCTGACCAAGGCCGCGCTGAAGGACCCGGGCGTGCGCTCGGTGCTGTCTTCGGCCGGTTTCAGCGTCACCGGTGCCGGCCAGAACGTCGGCATGGCCTTCGTGCGGCTGAAGGACTGGGACGATCGCGACGACGATGCGGCGACCATCGCCGACCATCTGAACAAGGCGCTGGCCGACGTGCCCGACGCGGAACTGTTCGTGACCTCGCCGCCGGCGATCACCGGCCTGGGCGACGCCTCCGGCTTCACTTTCGAACTGATGGACTACGAAGGCGCCGGCCACGCCGCCCTGGTCGCCGCGCGCGACAAGCTGCTGCGCCTGGCCCAGCACGATCCCAAGCTGATGAACGTGCGCTACGCCAGCCTGGAGGACGCGCCGGTGTACGCGGTCAAGATCGACGATGCGAAGGCGCAGGCGCTGGGCGTGGACCCGGGCGACATCAACGCCACGCTCAACAGCGCGCTCGGCGGCGACTTCGTCAACAACTTCATCTACAAGGGCCGCATCAAGAAGGTGTTCGTGCAGGGCGATGCCGACGCGCGCATGGCGCCGCAGGACCTGGACCGCTGGACGGTGCGCAACGGCGGCGGCGACATGGTGCCGATGTCGGCCTTCACCCGCTCGCACTGGACCAGCGCGCCGGCCGCGCTGGAGCGCTACAACGGCGTGTCGGCGATGGAACTGACCGGCCAGGCGGTGCCCGGGGTCAGCTCCGGCGCGGCGATGGACGCGATGGCCGAACTGAGCAAGCAGTTGCCGCACGGCTTCGGCTACGCGTGGTCGGACATGGCCTACCAGGAGAAGCTGTCGGCCAACCAGGCGCCGGCGCTGTACGCGATCTCGCTGCTGTTCGTGTTCCTGTGCCTGGTGGCGCTGTACGAGAGCTGGTCGATCCCGTTCGCGGTGATGCTGGCGGTGCCGGTGGGCGTGTTCGGCGCGGTGCTGCTGATGACCCTGCGCGGGCTGGAGAACGACGTCTACTTCCAGGTCGGCCTGCTGACCACGGTGGGCCTGGCGGCGAAGAACGGCATCCTCATCGTCGAGTTCGCGCGCGACCTCGAACACCGCGGCGAAAGCCTGCTCGCCGCCACCCTGCACGCGGTGCAGATGCGCCTGCGGCCGATCCTGATGACCTCGCTGGCGTTCCTGCTCGGCGTGCTGCCGCTGGTGTTCAGCAAGGGCGCCGGCTCGGCCGCGCGCCACTCGCTGGGCACCGGCGTCACCGGCGGCACCCTGGCCTCGATCACCCTGGGCCTGTTCTTCGTGCCGCTGTTCTACGTGATCGTGCGGCGGATGTTCCCCGGGCGCCCGGCCGCCACCGAGGAGGCGCAGGCATGAGCGCGATCTCCCGCATGAGCGTGGCGGCGGCCACGCTGCTGGCCCTGTCCGGCTGCACCCTGGCGCCGACCTACGTGCGCCCCGCGGCGCCGGTACCGGCCGACCTGGCCGCGGCCGATGCGGCGCCCGCGACCGGCGCCGCCACCGACACGCTGGCGATGCCGGACTGGCAGCAGGTGTTCCTGGATCCGCGGCTGCGCCAGACCATCGCGCTGGCGCTGCAGAACAACCGCGACCTGCGCGTGGCGATGCTGTCCATCGACAAGGCGCGCGCGCAGTACCGCATCCAGCGTGCCGCGCAGCTGCCGTCGTTCGACGCCAACGCCAGCATGAGCCGCGGCCGCAGCAGCGCCGCCAGCAACGACGACGGCGTCTCCCAGGTCAGCACCAGCGACACCCTGCAGGTCGGGCTCAGCAGCTGGCAGTTGGACCTGTTCGGGCAACTGCGCAGCCTCAGGCAGGAGGCCCTGCAGAACTGGCTGTCCAGCGCCGAGAACCAGCGCAGCGTGCGCCTGAGCCTGGTCGCCCAGGTCGCCGCGGCATGGCTGACCGTGGGCGCTGACCAGGAACAACTGACCCTGGCGCAGCAGACCCTGGACAGCCAGACCCAGACCCTGCAACTGACCGAGCGCCGGCACAGCATCGGCAGCGTGTCCGGGCTGGACCTGGCGCAGCAGCAGACCAGCGTGGAATCGGCACGCGTGGCCGTCGCCAGCGCCGCCACCCAGTTGGCGCAGGCGCGCGATGCGCTGCAGCTGCTGGTGGGCGCGCCGGTGGAGGCGGCGCTGCTGCCGACCGCACAGGCGATGCAGGACAGCGTCGCGCTGGCGCCGCTGCCGGCGCGCCTGTCCTCGACGGTGCTGCTGCAGCGCCCGGACGTGCTCGCCGCCGAGCACACCCTGCAGGCGGCCAACGCCGACATCGGCGCCGCACGCGCGGCCTTCTTCCCGTCGCTGAGCCTGACCGCCTCGACCGGACGCAGCAGCGATGCGCTGTCCACGCTGTTCTCCGCCGGCAGCCGCACCTGGTCGTTCGTGCCCAGCATCACCGCGCCGATCTTCCACGCCGGCGCGCTGAAGGCCTCGCTGGACGCGTCCAGGCTGGGCAAGGACATCGCCGTGGCGCAGTACGAGAAGGCGATCCAGTCGGCCTTCGCCGAAGTGGCCGACGCCCTGGCCGCGCGCGACCATCTGCAGGCGCAGCTGACCGCGCAGCAGGCCCTGGTCGACGCCAGCCAGCGCAGCTACACCCTGGCCGACGCGCGCTACCGCGCCGGCCTGGACGGCCACCTGGCGGTGCTGGATGCGCAGCGCTCGCTGTACGCCGCGCAGCAGGCGCTGATCGCGCTGCGCCTGCAGGACGCCAGCAACCGCGTCACCCTGTACCAGGTGCTCGGCGGCGGCGCCGACGCCCAGGCCCCTGCCGCGCCCTGAGCCGGAGTGGGGCAGGCCTGGGCGCCTGAGGCAAGACCGTGGACAGAGAGTAAAGCGGAGCTCGAGGCGGGCCTGAGCATGCAGAAGCGTCGCCACGCGCGACGCCCCCCTGTGGGAGGGACTTCAGTCCCGACGCATGGCAGCTGGACGCCGTCCAACTGACGACCCAGGCGACGTCCTGTGCGACATCCCATCACGCCCCGCGGCCAGCCGCGCGCTGTTTCCCTGACCGACCCCGGTCGCACGCAACGGCACGTGACGCGCAGTTAGCGCGGGAGGCGCTTGTTCTGGGAGGGACTTCAGTCCCGACGCGATAGCCGTCGAGCGCCTCTCCAACCATCGACCCAGGCAACGCGCGCGCGCCCTCGCGGCACACAGCACGACAGCCGCGCCACCGTCTCGATCGCTGAACGCAGCGGCACGCCTCGGCGGACGTCGTAGACAAATGCCGGACGCTTGCGCGCCGCATCTCGTGCGTCGCACAGGCCGCAGGCCGCACCGGACGCAGCTTCGGCGCGTTCGCGACACCCGCGACGCCGCACCGATGCGCCGGGCACGACGCCAGGCTTGGGCCATAATCGCGGCGACCCACTCCAGGTATGCCGCACCCGATGAAGATTCCTCCGAGCCTGCAGCCGTTGATCGACGATGGCGTCATCGACGGCGTGCTGCGCCCGCTCAAGAGCGGCAAGGAGGCCGCGGTCTACGTGGTCCAGGCCGGCGACGACGTGCTCTGCGCCAAGGTCTACAAGGACATGGCGCAGCGCAGCTTCCAGGCGCGCGTGCAGTACCAGGAAGGGCGCAAGGTGCGCGGCAGCCGCCAGGCGCGGGCGATCGGGAAGGCCAGCAAGTTCGGCCGCCGCGAGCAGGAAGCGGCGTGGAAGGACACCGAGGCCAACACCCTGTACCAGTTGGTGGATGCCGGCGTGCACGTGCCGCAGCCGCGCGGCTATTTCCACGGCGTGCTGCTGATGGACCTGGTCACCGACGCCGACGGGCAGAGCGCGCCGCGGCTGAGCGAAGTGGAACTGGAGCCGGCGCAGGCGCAGGCCTTCCACGCACAGCTGGTCGGCGACGTGGTCAAGATGCTGTGCCTGGGCCTGGTCCACGGCGACCTGTCCGAATACAACGTGCTGGTCGGTGCCGACGGCCCGGTGGTGATCGATTTCCCGCAGGTGGTTAGCGCCGCCGGCAACAACGCCGCCCGCACCATGCTGCTGCGCGACGTGCACAACCTGCGCGATTGCCTGGGGCGCTTCGCCCCCGAGCTCAACGCCACCCATTACGGCGAGGAGATGTGGGCGCTGTACGAGAAGGGCACGCTGCGCCCGGACAGCGCGCTCACCGGCCGCTTCGCCTTCGATACCCGCCGTGCCGACGTGCGCGCGGTGCGCGCCTCGATCGAGGACGCGCGGCAGGAGGCCATCATCCGCCAGCAGGGCCGCGAGGCCGCCGCGCAGGACGACTAGCGCGGTTCTCCCGCTCCGAGCACGCCGCGCGGCGCGAACCCTGTGGTCGCGCACGCGCATGTTGCGCTGCAATGCGGCGCAGCCACGTGCGCGACACCGGCCGCCGTGCGCCGCAAACCGCGCGAAGCCTTGCCACACCTGCATTGCGCACGCCTCCGCGCCGCTGCAGGCGGCCCTCTGCCGCTGGCCCGCCAGGCGCCGTGATGCGCGTTCCAGTTCGATTATTTGCGGAAATGGTTATAAGAAATAACAATCTGGCCGACGCCGCTTGCGCAGCCGCCCCGGGAGGGCCACCCATGTATTTCGATCCAGACGTCGTCCGTTTCTTCGCCCTGGCGCAGCAGTCCGGGCAGCCGCCGATGGAGGCACTGCCCTTGCCCGAGGCGCGGGCGATGATGCGCGGCGTCGCCGCGCAGTTCGGGTTCCCGCGCGCGGAGATGGCCGAGGTCCGCGACCTTCATGCGCCGGGTCCGGCCGCGCCGATTCCGCTGCGCCTGTACCGCCCGCACGGCCTCGACGCCGGCCCGGCGCCGACCTGCCTCTACGCGCATGGCGGCGGCGGTGTGGTCGGCGATCTCGACTCGCACGACGACGTGTGCCGGCAACTGGCCGCGCGCGCCGGCTGCCAGGTGCTGGCGGTGGACTACCGGCTGGCGCCCGAGCATCCGGCGCCGGCCGGCATCGAGGACGTGATCGCGGTGGTGCACTGGGTGGCCGCGCATCCGGGCGAGGTCGGCGCCGATCCGCAGCGCCTGGCCATCGCCGGCGACAGCATGGGCGGCGCCCTGGCGGCCAGCGCTGCGCTGGCCGCGCGCGATGCCGGCATCGCCCTGCGCTGCCAGATCCTGATCTATCCGCTGACCGACGTGCGCGCGGACAACCCCTTTCCCTCGCGCGTGCACAACGCCGGCATCCCGCCGCTGACCGAGGCGGCAATGCGCTACTTCGACCGCCAGTTGCTGCCGGACCCGTCGCTGGCGTCGGACTGGCGCATCTCGCCGGTGGTGGCGCCGGACGTGGCCGGCGTCGCCCCGGCGCTGGTGGTGCTGGCCGAGCGCGACGCGCTGCACGACGAAGGCCTGCACTACGCGCAGCGCCTGCGCGAGGCCGGCGTGGAAACCCTGGTGCGCGTCCACCCCGGAATGATCCACGGCTTCATCAACATGGGCAGCGTGCTGCGCGTGGCGGGCGAAACCCTGGACCTGGCCGCGCTGCTGCTGCGCCAGCGGCTGCTGCCGGTGGCCGCGCAGGACTGAGCCCTACCTCAGCGAGTCCCGCTTCCCGGCAATCGCCGCCGGTGGTGGCGCGCGCTGCCCCGCCTGACGCGCTGCACCCGTGGCATCCGTCGTAGGAGCGGCTTCAGCCGCGACAGGGCATTGCCGATGTGCGGCCCGGTCGCGGCTGAAGCCGCTCCTACGTGGGGCTGCGTGCGATGCGCGTTCGCGACCGATCACGCCACCCGGCTGCGGCGCGCCCGTTCCAGGTGCACCAGCAGCAGCGAGATCGCCGCCGGGGTCATGCCGGGGATGCGTTGCGCCTGGCCCACGGTCTGCGGGCGCACGCGTTCGAGCTTCTGCTGCACTTCGGCCGACAGCCCGCGCACCTGGGCGTAGTCGAACGCGGCCGGGATCGGGGTGTCCTCGTGGCGCTGCTGGCGTGCGATCTCCTCGCGCTGGCGGTCCAGGTAGCCGGCGTACTTGATGCCGATCTCCACCTGCTCGGCCACTTGCGCGTCGGCCACGCCCGGGCCCAGCGACGGCACCCGCATCAGCGCGGCGTAGTCCAGTTCCGGGCGCTTGATCAGGTCCAGCACGTTGGTCTCGCGGCTCACCGCCACGCCCAGCGTGGCCGCGACCTCGCGGCCCAGCGCGTTGCCCGGGGTGGCCCACAGCGCGCGCAGGCGCTCGTTCTCGCGCGCCACCGCCTCCTGCTTGGCCTGGAACCGCGCCCAGCGCGTTTCCTCGACGATGCCCAGGTCGTGGCCGATGCCGGTCAGGCGCGCATCGGCGTTGTCCTCGCGCAGCTGCAGCCGGTACTCGGCGCGGCTGGTGAACATGCGGTACGGCTCGCTGGTGCCGTGGGTGATCAGGTCGTCGATCAGCACGCCGATGTAGGCCTGGTCGCGGCGCGGCGACCAGGGTTCCAGCCCGCGCACCTGGCGTGCGGCGTTGAGGCCGGCGATCAGGCCCTGCGCGGCCGCTTCCTCGTAGCCGGTGGTGCCGTTGATCTGCCCTGCGAAGAACAGCCCGGGCATGGCCTTGGTCTCCAGCGAGGCCTTGAGCCCGCGCGGGTCGAAGAAGTCGTATTCGATGGCGTAGCCGGGGCGGGTGATGTGGGCGCGCTCGAAGCCGCGGATCGAGCGCACCAGCTCCAGCTGCACGTCGAACGGCAGCGAGGTGGAGATGCCGTTGGGGTAGATCTCGACCACGTCCAGGCCTTCCGGCTCGACGAAGATCTGGTGGCTGGCCTTCTCGGCGAAGCGCACCACCTTGTCCTCGATCGAGGGGCAGTAGCGCGGGCCGATGCCTTCGATCTGGCCGGTGTACAGCGGCGAGCGGTCCAGCGCGCCGCGGATGATGGCGTGGGTGCGCTCGGTGGTGTGGGTGATCCAGCACGAGACCTGGCGCGGATGCTGGGCGACCTCGCCCAGGAACGACATCACCGGCAGCGGATCGTCGCCGGGCTGTTCCTCCATCGCCGCGTAGTCCAAGCTGCGCCCGTCGATGCGTGGCGGGGTGCCGGTCTTGAGCCGGTCCACGCCGAAGCGGCCGTCGCGCAGCGCCTGCGCCAGCGCGGTGGCCGGTGGATCGCCGGCGCGGCCACCGGCGTACTGGGTCTGGCCGATATGGATCTTGCCGGCCAGGAAGGTGCCGGCGGTCAGGACCACCGCCGCGGCCTCGAAGCGCAGCCCGGTCTGGGTCAGCACGCCGCGCACGCGCTCGCCGTCCATGACCAGGTCGTCCACCGCGGCCTGGAACAGGGTCAGGTTCGGCTGCGATTCGACCAGGCGCCGGATCGCGCTGCGGTACAGGCTGCGGTCGGCCTGGCAACGGGTCGCGCGCACCGCCGGCCCCTTGGACGCGTTGAGGGTGCGCCACTGGATGCCGGCCAGGTCCGCGGCCTGTGCCATCGCCCCGCCCAGCGCGTCGATCTCCTTGACCAGGTGGCCCTTGCCGATGCCGCCGATGGCCGGGTTGCAGCTCATCGCCCCCACCGTCTCCACGTTGTGGGTCAGCAGCAGGGTGCGCGCGCCGGCACGCGCGGACGCCAGCGCCGCCTCGGTGCCGGCATGGCCGCCGCCGATCACGATCACGTCATAGCGGTAGAAGGAATCGCTCATCGGGGTCTCACGGCCGGCCCCATGAGCCGGCGGAAGGGGGCCGCAGGCGGGAGCGCCCTAGGCGGGAACAGGAATTTTAGCGGTTGCATCACAAATTGCAGATCTGGGCCTCAAGTTGGCACGCAATCTGCAGATATTCCCACTGCACCCAACGTGGCAATGCGTCAGGGGCGTATGACTGGAATTGGAACAGGGGCCAGTCACGCGCACGTTGGGGGAGCTGGGGGCCGGTAGTCGGGGGACTACCGGCCCTTTTTTATGCCCGTTTTTCGCCCGGCGCCGGCGCCGTGCCAGCAACGGCAAAGCCCCAACGCGAAAAGCCCCGGCGGACCGGGGCTTTTCGTTGTGAGGCGCCGACGCCCGACAGGGCCGGAACAGGGGGGATCCAGATTTCCCTGTCGGACATCGACATAGACGGTGGGGTCACCCCTTCGGGTCATAAAGCGACGCAGTCGGTCACCCCGTAGGACGTAGAGTGCGTGTTGGGGCTGGCGAACGCAAGCCCTTTCTCAGGGCTCGAGTGTGCGACGTGTCCCATTGCTGCGCCCCATATTGCCGGGGCGCGGGGCAGGCGGGCGCTGCATCCCCTCGGGGCGCTGCATCGCCGGCCGGGCCGGCTGCATCGACTGCGGCCGCGGCGACGAATTGAGCGCGTCCGGACGCCGCAGGCGGTCCATGTCGCGCCAGGGCGAGGGCACCCGACCGCCCACGCTGGGCAGCGGGGGGCGCGAACCGCCGTCGTCCGGCCGCGGACGCGGCGGCGGGCGGTGGCGCGGGCCGTCGTAGCCGCGATAGTAGTAATACGGCACGCCGTAGCCGTAGTAGCCGTAGTACGCAGGGCCGTAACCGTAGTAGGGCACCGCGCCGTAAGGCGAGTAGTACTCGGAATAGCCGGCGGGGTAGCGGTACTGGACCGAGGGCGCGCCACGGTAGTAGCCACCGTCGCCGCCTCCGGCGTAATCGTAGGTGGCGCAGCCGCCCAGTGCGGCCAGCAGTCCAGCGGCGCAGATCAGGCGCAGTTTCATGGCGTTTGCCCTCCAGCAGGCTGGCTGACAGGTTCGGTCCGTTGCATTGAATCCCCCCTTAACTTCCCGCGCCGCACTTGAACGCTTAAGTCGCGCGCAACGGCGGCGAACCGGCGCGGCTGGCGGGCGCTGCACGTTGGCGACGATACGCTACCCTTTCGCGCATGGTCTCACGTTTTCTGCCCGAGTTCGGCGACGTCCTGGCGGCCGCCGCACGCATTGCCGCGCACGCGCGGCCGACCCCGGTGCTGCGTTCGCAGGCGCTGGATGCCGCCAGCGGCGCGCAGCTGTACTTCAAGGCCGAACACCTGCAGCGCGGCGGCGCGTTCAAGTTCCGCGGCGCCTGCAACGCAGTGTGGGCGCTGGATCCGGCACAGGCGGCCTGCGGGGTGGTCACCCACTCCTCGGGCAACCACGGCGCGGCGCTGGCCCTGGCCGCGCGTACCCGTGGCATCGGCTGCCATGTGGTGGTGCCGGAAGGCGCGGTCGCCGCCAAGCTCGCCAACATCGCCCGCCACGGCGCCACCCTGTGGCGCTGCGCGCCCAGCATCGCCGCCCGCGAGGCGCTGTGCGCCCAGGTGCAGCGCGACACCGGCGCGACCCTGGTGCATCCCTATGCCGATCCGGCGGTGATCGCCGGGCAGGGCACCGCCGCGCTGGAACTGCTGGACGCCAGCGGCGGGCTGGACCTGCTGGTGGTGCCGGTCGGCGGCGGTGGCCTGGCCGCGGGCAGCCGCCTGGCCCTGTCGGCGCTGGCGCCGCAGGCGCAGCTGCTGCTGGCCGAGCCGGCCGGTGCCGCCGATACCGCGCGCTCGCTGGCCGCCGGCGAGCGCCGCGTGGACATGGTCCCGGACACGATCTGCGACGGCTTGCGCGGCAGCCTCGGCGAACCCAACTTCGCCCTGCTTCACGGCCATGCCGAGGTGCTGGTGGTGGACGACGCGGCGACCGTGGCGGCGATGCGGCTGCTGTGGCAGGTGCTCAAGCAGGTGGTGGAGCCGTCCTCGGCGATCGCCCTGGCGGCGGTGCTGGCGCAGCCGGCACGCTTCGCCGGGCGCCGGGTGGGAGTGATCCTGTCCGGCGGCAACGTCGACCTGGATGCCTTGCCGTGGGGCGCGGCATGAGCGCGCGGGGCGGGTTCCGCTGGCTGCGCTGGCTGCTGCGCCTGGCGGCGTTGCTGGGGTTGTGGCTGCTGGGCGTGGCGATCTACATCGTCTGGGTCGGCGACCGCGACCAGGCGGCGCCGGCGGACGCGATCATCGTGCTCGGCGCCGCGGCCTACGACGCCAAGCCCTCGCCGGTGTTCGAGGAGCGCATCCGCCACGGCCTGGACCTGTACCAGCGCGGCTACGCGCCGACCCTGATCTTCACCGGCGGCTTCGGCAACGGCGCGCGCTTCGCCGAGTCGCAGGTGGCAAGGCGCTACGCGCTGCGCCACGACGTGCCGGCCGATGCGATCCTGATCGAGACGGTGTCGCGCACCACCCGGCAGAACCTGATCGAGGCGCGGCGGCTGATGCGCGAACACGGCCTGCACCGGGCCATCGTGGTCAGCGATCCGCTGCACATGGCGCGGGCGCTGCGGCTGTGCCAGGAACTGCAGATCGACGCGCTGGCCTCGTCGACCCCGAGCAGCCGCTTCCGCAGCTTCCAGACCCGCTGGCGCTTCCTGCTGCAGGAGCTGTACTTCTTCCATCGCGACCTGCTGGAGCGGGGCGTCGAGCACGGCGGCGAGACCGTATGATGGGCCTTTCCACGGCCGGAGGGCGGCAGCCATGAGCAACCACGGAGTTCCTGGGCAGGACCAGTCCATCGCCCTGGTCCAGGCCTATTACGCCGCGTTCAACCGCGGCGACTGGGACGGCATGCTGGGCATGCTCAGCGACGACGTCGCCCACGATCTCAACCAGGGCGCGCGCGAGACCGGCAAGGACGCGTTCGCCGCCTTCCTGCAGCGCATGAACGCCAGCTACCGCGAGCAGTTGCACGACATCGTGGTGCTGGCCGCGCAGGACGGCCGCCGCGCCGCCGCCGAGTACGTGGTGCATGGCGAATACCACCACACCGATACCGGCCTGCCGGAGGCGCGCGGCCAGCGCTACGTGCTGCCGGGCGGGGCGTTCTTCGATATCCGCGACGGCAAGATCGCCCGCGTCAGCAACTACTACAACCTCGAAGACTGGATCGCGCAGGTCTCCGCCTGAGCCGCGCGCCGGCCTGAGGCCGGTAGGCCCTCGCTGTCGCAAAACTGTCCGCCGGCCGTCATCCGCGGCCGCAGACGCCACGGCTATGGTCGCCGCGCCGACCGAGAGGACCGCCGATGCGCGCGCTGCTTCGTTCCCCGGCCATCGCGGTGGCGCTGCTGGCCTGCACGCTCGCGCTGGCCCTGCTGGGTGCCCGCGGGATCTGGGACGCCGACGAAGGCCGTTACACCAATGTCGCGCTGAACATGCTGCACAGCGGCGACTGGCTCACGCCACGGCGCAGCGAGGACGTGGCGCACTGGACCAAGCCGCCGCTGACCTACTGGGCGATCGCCGCCAGCGTCGCCGCCTTCGGGCCATCGCCGTGGGCGGCGCGCTTGCCGTCGGCGCTGGCCTACCTGCTGTGCGTGCTGCTGGTCTGGCGCCTGGCCGCGCGGCTGTTCCCCGAGCGGCCCACGCTGCCGGCGCAGGCGGCACTGCTCTACGCCACCATGCTGGCGCCGTTCGGCGCGGCGCAATGGATATCCACCGACTTCCTGCTCGCCGCCTGCGAGACCCTGGCGGTGTGGGCCTTCGTCGAAGCACGTGCGCACTCGCCCGGGCAGGGCAAGCGCTGGATCGCGGCGATGTGGGCCGGCTTCGCCCTGGCGTTCATGACCAAGGGGCCGCCCGGGTTGCTGCCGTTGCCGGCGCTGCTGCTGTTCAACGCGGTGACGCCGGGGCCGCCGCGGCGCGCGCTGCAACTCTCCGGCATCGCGCTGTTCACGGTGCTGGCGCTGCCCTGGTACCTGGCGGTGATCCATGGCCATCCCGGCTTGCTGCAGTACTTCGTCGGCGACGAGGTGGTCAAGCGCGTGGCCAGCGATGCGTTCGGGCGCAACGCGCAGTGGTATGGCTGGGCGGTGGCGTATGCGCCGATCCTGGTCCTGGGCACGCTGCCGTGGACGCCGGCGTTGGCGCGCTGGGCCTGGCAACTGCCGCGGCAGTTGCGGCAGTGGTGGCGCACACCGGCGCTGCGCCTGCAGCAGGCCGCGCCGCTGCTGCTGACCCTGTGGCTGCTGCTGCCGCTGCTGGTGCTATGCCTGTCGCGCTCGCGGCTGCCGCTGTACGTGCTGCCGCTGTTCGTGCCGCTGGCGTTGCTGGCGGCGTGGCAGCGTGAGCAGGAGGGGCGCGCGCCGTGGCGCTGGCCGTGGCTGCTGGGCTGGTGCGGGCTGCTGCTGGCGCTCGCGCTGGCGCTGGCGCTGCTGCCCACGCACAAGGATGCCGGCGCCTGGGCGCAGGCGATCGCCCAGCGCGCCGGCACGCCGGTGCGCGAGGTGGTGTTCGTCGAGGACATGGCGCGCTACGGCCTGCGTCTGGAACTGGGCGCGCAGGTGCGCAAGATCCGCCTGGACCCGTTGTCCGACACGCCGCGCTTCGGTCCCGAGTACGACGCGGACCTGTCCACGGTCTTGCGGCAGCCGCGCACCGGCCGCGTGTGGGTGTGCAAGGACGTGGCCTGGCCGCAGGTGGCCGCGCGCATCGCCGCGCAGGGCGCACAGGCGCAGGCGCTGGGTCCGCCCTACCGGGGCCGGGTGCTGTTCCGGGTGCTGCCCGGCTCAGTCGCCGCGGCGGCGGATCGGGATCGCTGACAGCGGCACCGCGGCGATCTCGCCGCCGCCTTCGCGGATCGGCGCGCCCGGCGGTGGCGCCCAGGCGTGCGCGTAGATCACTTCCCAGGTGCTGGGCAGGGTGCCGTCGGCACCGCGCAGCGGCTCGTAGGCGGCGGTGGCGGCGGCGAACCGGCCGCGGCCGGTGAGGGTGTGGCGGCGCGCCTGCAGCGCGTTGGTGGCCCCGATCGCGCGCAGTTCGCGCATCAGCGCGGCGAGGTCCGGATAGGTCAGGTTGAACACGTCGCGGTCCAGCACCGGATCGCGGAAGCCGGACAGCATCAACGCATCGCCGAACTGCGCGATCGGCGCGAAGCGGCTCACGTGCGGCGTGGTCTGGTCGGCCTGGGCGAAGGCCTCGCGCAACTCGATCAGCGTGTCCGGGCCGAAGCTGGAGCACAGCAACAGGCCGCCGGGGCGCAGCACGCGGCGGAACCCGGCGAACACCGCCGGCAGGTCCTCGACCCACTGCAGGCACAGGTTGCTGAAGATCACATCGACGCTGTGCTCGGCCAGCGGCAGCGCGCGCGCGTCGGCGCAGACCCGCCCGAACGGCTTCCACCAGCCGGCCTGGCGCTTGGCCTGCTGCAGCATCGGCAGGGCCTGGTCGAGCGCGATCACCTGCGCGCGCGGCCAGCGCTTCTTCATCGCCGCGGCGGCGTGCGCCGGACCGCTGCCCACGTCCAGCACCACCTGCGGCACGCGGTCGCCGAGGTAGTCCAGCGATTCCAGCAAGCGCCCCTGCACCTCGCGCTGCAGCGCCGCGGCGGCGTCGTAACTGGCGGCGGCACGCGCGAACGCGCGGCGGATGTGCTGGGAGTCGAACGCGGAAGGATCCATCCGCGCATTATCGCCGCCTGCGTCGCGCCGCGGCCAGCGGTGGCGCGGATCACCGCGTTGCGCACTTCGCGCTGATCAAGCGGCGCGATCGCCGTTATGTACTCCCAATCCCGAATCCAGCCGGTTCCTTATCGCCGCCTTTCCCTCGCGGCCAGCGTGGCCCGCAGATCATCATGTTCAGCGCCTCGCCCGACCAAGCGGAGCGCCCGCGGCTGTGCATCCCGACTCCCGAATCCCCAATCCCGGCTCCTCAGAACGTCCCCGGATAGCTCCCGCCATCCAGCAACAGGTTCTGCCCGCTCAGGTAGCCGGCCTGCGCGCTGCACAGGAAGGCGCAGGCCGCGCCGAACTCCTCCGCAGTGCCGAAGCGCCCGGCCGGAATCTGCCGGCGCTTGCGTTCGGCCAGGTCGGCGGGATCGACACCCTCGCGCTGCGCGGCGTGGGCGATGTTGCCGCGCAGGCGGTCGGTGTCGAACTGCCCGGGCAGCAGGTTGTTGATGGTGACGTTGTGCGCCACCGTGCGCCGCGCCAGCCCCGCGACGAAGCCGGTGAGGCCGGCGCGCGCGCCGTTGGACAGGCCCAGGCTGTCGATCGGCGCCTTCACCGCGGCCGAGGTGATGTTGACGATGCGGCCGAAGCCGCGCGCCTGCATCGCATCGACGGTGGCGCGGATCAGCGCGATCGGCGCCAGCATGTTGGCGTCGAGCGCGCGCAGCCAGTCCTCGCGTTCCCAGTCGCGGAAATCGCCCGGCGGCGGCCCACCGGCATTGTTGATCCGGATGTCGACCTGTGGGCAGGCGGCCAGTGCGGCGGCGCGTCCTGCCTCGGTGGTGATGTCCGCGGCCACGGCAACCACCTCGCCACCGCCGTGCAGCGCACGCAGTTGCGCAGCGGCCGCATCCAGCCCGGCCTGGCCGCGCGCCACGATCGCCACATGCACGCCCTCGCGCGCCAGCGCCTGCGCGCAACCCAGTCCCAGCCCCTTGCTCGCGGCGCACACCAGCGCCCACTTGCCGGCGATTCCCAGGTCCATGCTTGCACTCCGGTTCGAAAGAGACGCGATGATCGGACATCGCCGCGGCGGCGGCCAGCGGAGCGGCGTGAAATAGAGGATGCGTGCCGTACAGGTACAGGCGGGAGCGGCGTTGCGGCGACGCGTTTGGTGCCATGCGTCGCGACTGAAGTCGCTCCCACAGGGGGGGGGAGTTTCCGTCATCCGAGAGCGTGTGTGTGCCGATGAAAAAGATGATCGGCTGTCATCACTGCAGCGCTGTTGCGCGCCGCACACGTGATCACGCGTAGGAGCGGCTTCAGCCGCGACCCGATGCAGCATGCGTGTCGCGGCTGAAGCCGCTCCTACGAGACGTGATCGTTGGCGATCTGATGACCACGCCGGCGGGCGCAGGATGTCGGTTGTCCATTGATGCGCGGGCGTGGCGGAAGCCTGTGCCTGCATGGTGCTGCGTGCTGCGATGTGGGAGCGACTTCAGTCGCGACGCGATTGGCCGACCGGCGCGATTGAAGTCGCTCCTACAGCGGAGCTACCTATCGCTTCCCGCGAGTGGGTGATCCAGGCGGACCACGCGGATCATCGCCGCTGCAACGTGGCCCCTGGCGCCGCGTAACGGGGCGCGCGTAGGAGCGGCTTCAGCCGCGACCCGATGCAGCAGGCGTGCCGCGGCTGAAGCCGCTCCTACGACAGCACGCCGAAGCGCGGCGGCAGATCGCAGGCTTCCGCGGCCGCGGCGCGCCTGCAGGAAGGAGGGTGCGACACATGGCAGCACGAACCAGGGACTCGCGGAACGCGCGGCGCGGCGTCGCTAGTCCAGCGTCCCCAGGAATGCACGCAGCGCCTCGGCGACGGTGTCGGCATGGCCGAGGAACGGGGCGTGGCCGCCGCCGGCGACGATCAGCGCGCGCGCATTCGGCGCCAGTGTCGCGGCGGCCTCCATGCCCGTGGGCGGGACCAGGCGGTCGCGCTGGCCGCCGATCCACAGGCTGGGCACGCGCAGGCCGGGCAGAGCGCGGCGCAGGTCGGTGCGTTCCAGCAGGGTCAGGCCGTCCTGCAGCACGTGCGGGTCGGGTGCGCCGCGGGCGTCGAGCGCTTCGCGCAGGGTGCGCAGTTCGGCGCGCGCGTGCGCCGAGCCGAGCGTGTCCAGCGCCAGGAAGCGTTCGAGGGTGCCGCGGTAGTCCTCGGCGAGGTCGTGGCCGAACTGTTCGAATACCTGTGGCTCCACGGCGTGCGGCCAGTCGCTGCCGCGCACGAAGCGCGGCGTCGCCGCGAGCATCGCCAGCCCGCGCACCTGCGGTTGCGTGGCGGCGGCATGCAGCGCGAACAGCCCGCCCAGCGACCAGCCCAGCCACACCGCCGGCGGCGTGGCCGCGGCGATCGCGCTGACCACATGCGGCAGCGCCAGCGGCGTGTCGTCGCCGCGGCTGTGGCCGTGCCCGGGCAGGTCCACCAGGTGCAGGCGGTACTGCGCCGACAGGCGCTCCACCAGCGGCGCGAAGATGCCGCCGTTCAATGCCCAGCCGTGCAGCAGGACCAGATCGGGGCCCTGCCCCAGGGTGTCGATATGCATCGGTATCCGTCGTTGCGAAGGAACAGGAGAGCGGCGTCGGCCGCCGCGTTAGTGCGCCGCGCGCTGCGCCAGTACCTGCGGCAGCAGCAGGCGCCACTGTCGGCGTGGATAGCCGCGGGTGCACCAGGCCGACCAGCGATGCGCGCCGCGGCGCTGCTGGATCGCCGCGCTCAGCCAGTCGGCGTCGATGCCCTGCCAGGCGCCGGCCGGCGTCAGCAGGTTGGGCGCCAGCCGCGGATGCACGTCGTTGCGCAGCATCCGCCACAGCGTGTCGGTGGCGAACGGCGAGGCGGCGAGCACGCCGGCGATGTGCGCGTGGTGCGCGTCGACCGCAGTGTCCAGGTACAGCGCCGACAGCGCCTCCCAGACCTTGCGCCGCGCGGCCAGCGCACCGTCGCTCACGCCGGCAGACCGGGTGGGTGTGCGGTTACGCGATCGCGGGCCAGCGCCAGCGCATCCAGCAGCGCCTGCACCTGCGCCGGCGTGTGCAGCGCCGACAGGGTCACGCGCAGCCGCGACTTGCCTTCCGGCACGGTCGGCGGGCGGATCGCCGAGACCAGATAGCCCGCCTGTTCCAGTGCCGCAGACCATGCCAGCGCGGTGCGCTCCTCGCCGCACAGCAGCGGCTGGATCGGCGTGTCCGAGGCCATCAGGTCGAGGCCATGGCGACGTGCGCCGCCACGGAACAGGGCGATCAGTTCGACCAGGCGTTCGCGCCGCCATTGGTCGCGCCGCGCCAGCTTGACCGCAGCCAGCGACGCGGCGGCCTGCGCCGGCGGCAGCGCGGTGGTGTACAGATACGGTCGCGCGGTTTCGGCCAGATGCCGGACCAGCGCCGCATCGCCGACCACCGCCGCGCCGTAGCCGCCCAGCGCCTTGCCCAGGGTCACCAGTTGCAGCGGCACGTCGTCGACACCCAGGCCGGCCTCGGCGACGCTGCCGCGCCCCTGCGGGCCGACCACGCCGACGCCGTGCGCGTCGTCCACGTACAGCAGCGCCTGTTGCGTGCGCGCCACCAGCGCCAGCGAGCGCAGCGGGGCAACGTCGCCGTCCATGCTGAACACGCCATCGGTGGCCAGCATCGCCGCGCCGTCGGCAGCGTGCTTGAGCTGGCGCATCGCGCCTTCGGCATCCAGGTGCGGATAGCGGCGCAGGCGGCAGCCGGCCAGGCGGCTGGCGTCGAGCAGGCTGGCGTGGTTGAGCCGGTCCTGCACGCACACGTCCTCTTCCTCGCTCAGCAGCGCCTGCTGTACCGCCAGGTTGGCGATGAAGCCGCTGCCGAACAGCAGCGCCTGCGGATAGCCGAGCCAGTCGGCGATCTCACTTTCCAGCGCCTCGTGCAGCGCGTGGTGGCCGCACACCAGGTGCGAGGCGGTGGCGCCGGCGCCTTCGCGCGCGGCCGCGTCCTGCAGGGCCGCGACCACTTCGAACTGCTGCGCCAGGCCCAGGTAGTCGTTGCTGCAGAAGCCGGTCAGCCAGCGGCCGTCGACTTCCAGGCGCACGCCGTCGCGACGGCCGACGCTGCGGCGCATGCGCAGGCGCCCCTGCGCTTCGCGCAGGGCACGCGCGGACTGGATGCGGTCGTGCAGGTCGGGACGGGCCATGGGTGTGGGACGGGCGTCTGGCGGGCTAGCGTAGCGCGTCCCCGGCCGGGCCGGGCGCCGCCGGCGATGGACGGCCGGATCGGCGGACGGACGCGCGACGTCAGACCAGGGCGGCGGCGATCGTCGGCTTGGCGGTGATGTCCGCATGCACGGTGCCGGGATGGTCGTGCGCGTCGGCGTCGACCATCACCTGCATCGGCCGCAGCCCCAGCCGTGCGAACAGCGCCTGGTCGCGTTCGGTGTCCGGGTTGCCGGTGGTCAGCAGTTTCTCGCCGTAGAAGATCGAGTTGGCGCCGGCGCAGAAGCACAGCGCCTGCAGTTCGTCGCTCATGCTCTCGCGCCCGGCTGACAGCCGCACCATCGCCCGCGGCATCGCGATGCGCGCGACCGCGATCGTGCGGACGAATTCGAACGGATCCAGTTCGACCGTGCCGTGCAGCGGCGTGCCGGCGACCTGCACCAGGCGGTTGATCGGCACCGAATCCGGATGCACCGGCAGGTTGGCCAGCGCCTGCAGCAGGCCGGCGCGCTGGTCGCGCGACTCGCCCATGCCGACGATGCCGCCGCAGCAGGTCTTCAGGCCGGCGTCGCGCACGTGGGTCAGCGTGTCCAGGCGGTCCTGGTACTGGCGGGTGTGGATGATCGAGTCGTAGAAATCCGGCGCGGTGTCCAGATTGTGGTTGTAGTAGTCCAGCCCGGCCGCCTTCAGCGCCTGCGCCTGGGTGCCGTCGAGCATGCCCAGGGTGGCGCAGGTCTCCAGGCCCAGCGCCTTCACCTCGCGGATCATCTCCGCCACCTTCGGGATGTCGCGGTCCTTGGGCGAGCGCCAGGCCGCGCCCATGCAGAACCGCGAGGCGCCGGCGGCCTTGGCCTGGCGCGCCTTGTCCAGCACCGCCTCGGTGCTCATCAGCTTCTGCGCCTCCACGCCGGTGGCGTAGCGCTGCGCCTGCGGGCAGTACGCGCAGTCTTCCGGGCAACCACCGGTCTTCACCGACAGCAGCGTGGACACCTGCACCTGCGCCGGATCGAAGTGTTCGCGGTGCACGGCGCCGGCGCGATGCAGCAGCTCCGGGAACGGCAGATCGAACAGGGCGAGCAATTCCTGGCGTTGCCAGTCGTGTCGGACGACAGCGGACATGGGGGTTTCCTGACGGTCAGCAGCTGGGAAAGCGGGCAGTCTGGTGAGCATGCAAAGTCCTGTCAACTTCACGATGACTGGTTTGGTTGACGGTGGCTGGCGGTGGCTGCAGCGCCGCCTGCTGCCGGAACGCTGCCTGGTCTGCGCCGAGCCGGGCGTGCAGGCCCTGGACCTGTGTGCGGCCTGTCGCGATGGCGTGCCCTGGAACGCGGCGGCCTGCTGCCGCTGTGCGCTGCCGTTGCCGGCCCTGGATGCCGAGCAGGCCTGCGGCGCGTGCCAGCGTCGGCCGCCACCGCTGGAGCGGGTCGCCAGCGCCTGCGTGTACGCCGCGCCGGTCGATGGCCTGTTGCGCCGCTTCAAGTTCCACCAGGACCTGGCCGCCGGCCGACTGCTCGCCGCGCTGTTGCAGGCACGCTGCGCGGCCTTGCCGCGGCCGCAGGCGCTGCTGCCAGTGCCGCTGCATCCGGCGCGCTTGCGCCGGCGGGGCTACGACCAGGCGCTGGAACTGGCGAAGCCACTGGCGCGCGCGCTGGACGTGCCGCTGTGCCTGGACCTGCAGCGGGTGCGGGCGACCGCGGCACAATCCGAACTGGACGCCCGCGCGCGCCGGCGCAATCTGCGCGGCGCGTTCGCGGTGCCGACCTCGGCCGCGTTGCCGGCGCATGTGGCCCTGATCGACGACGTGATGACCACCGGCGCGACCCTCCACGCCGCGGCAAAGGCGCTGCGCCGTGCCGGCGTCGAACGGGTCGATGCGTGGGTGGTGGCGCGGGTGCCGTGACGCTGGACCCGCTGCACCTGCGCCGCCTGGTGGACCCGTGCCTGTCGCGTGGCCTGGCGGCCAGGATGCTGCTTCGTGCCGCCGAAGCGGACTGCCGAACCGCGTCGGTGTCAGTCGGCGCGCAACGCCAGCGCGGCGGCGATGCCGACGAAGATCGCCAGGCCGACCCAGTTGTTGTGCAGGAAGGCGCGGAAGCACGCGGCGCGTTCGCGGTGGCGGGCCATGCGGAACTCCGCGGCGACCAGCAGCGCCGCCACGCCCAGGCCGGCCCAGTACCACACGCCCAGGTCCGCGCGGTGGCCGACGAAACCGAGGGCGACGAACATCAGCGCGTACAGCACGCCCTGGATGACCAGATCCAGTTCGCCGAACAGGATCGCGGTGGACTTGGAGCCGGCGCGCAGGTCGTCCTCGCGATCGACCATCGCATACCAGGTGTCGTAGGCGGTGGACCAGAGGATGTTGACCGCGTACAGCAGCCAGCCCAGTGCCGGCACCTCGCCGCGCACGGCGGCGAAGGCCATCGGGATGCCCCAGCCGAAGGCCATGCCCAGGTAGACCTGCGGCAGGTAGGTGTAGCGCTTCAGGTAGGGATAGCTGGCGGCCAGCAACAGCCCGACCACGCTCAGGCCGATGGTCAGCGCGTTCATCGTCAGCACCAGCGCGAACGCGACCAGCATCAGCACCGCGAACACCGCCAGCGCCTCGCGGCCGCTGACCGCGCCGGTGGCCAGCGGCCGGCTGCGGGTGCGCTCGACCTGCGGATCCAGCCAGCGGTCGGCGTAGTCGTTGATCACGCAGCCGGCCGAGCGGGTCAGCCACACCCCGGCGGTGAACACGAACAGGGTCCACAGCGGCGGCACCCCATCGGCGGCCAGCCACAGCGCCCACCAGGTCGGCCACAGCAGCAGCAGCGCGCCGATCGGCCGGTCGCCGCGCAGCAGTTTCCAGTACTGGCCCAGGCGCGCGCGCGGCGGCAGCGCGGCAGGCGTTTCGTAGCGTTCGTAAGCCATCGCGCAAGGGTAGCAGCCGCGTGGCGTGGGCGGCGCGTCGCGATGTCGTGGCGGTGGCCTGCGCTGCTACGCAGGGCTGGCGATGGCGTGAGATGCCTTGGTGGTGGGTCTTCGCCACCCCGGAAGACCAAGCGGGGCGCCCCGGTATGCCCTGCCGCGTCGGCAGCCGGGGGGAGCCGCGGGGCGGAGCCTGTCTGGCGGTAGGCGCAAGCCCGCCGCGCCGCACGATGTCGGCAGGCAGTGCGGACGGGGGAGACGCGGCCGACGAATGCCGTTAGAATGCGCGTCCGTTGCGCCCGTAGCTCAGCCGGATAGAGTAGTGGCTTCCGAAGCCATTGGTCGGGGGTTCGAATCCCTCCGGGCGCGCCATCCAGTCCTTCCCCCCTGCTTCCTGCGCATCGTCATTCCGACGATCGCGTGCCCGGGACAGACCCGCTGGCGCCGCAGTTATCGTATGCGCATGCCTGTGCCCATCTTCCCTGTTTTTGCTCTCGTGCTTGCCTGTGCTGCCGCCTGCTGCGGCGCAGATGCCGGCACAACCGGCCCGCGCCGGCGCATCGGGCACGCTGCGCAGATCCACGCTCGGACATGACCATTCCACGTACTGCCAGTCCACGCACCGCGTTGCCCAAACCCGCGGTGCGCCTGCTCGGTGCGGACGATGCGCTGGCCTATCTGCGGGTAGGCGAAGGCGCGCCGGTGCTGCTGGTGCACGGGGCATTGTGCGACTACCGCTATTGGGCGCCGCAGGTGCGCGGGCTGGCCGACCGCTTCCAGCTCAGTGCGCTGAGCCTGGGCCAGTACTACCCGCGGCTGCCGTCGGCGTCGCGGCATGTATTCGGCTGGCGCTGGCATGCGCAGCAGCTCGCCGCCTTCATCGCCGAGGAAGCGCGGCCGGTGCATCTGGTCGGGCACTCCCGTGGCGCCGCCGTCGCCTGGCAGGCGGCGCTGCTGCGGCGCGACGCTATCGCCAGCCTGACCCTGTTCGATCCGGGCGGCCCGCAACCGCAGGGCCTGCCGGCCGAGGTGCAGGCGGTCCGCGCGCAGGCGATCGCGTTGCTCCAAGGCGGCCAGATCGAGGCCGGCCTGGAATGCTTCGTCGACTCGGTCAGCCAGCGCGGCGCCTGGGCGCGCAGCAGCGCGAGCTTTCGGCAGATGGTGCGCGACAACGCGCAGACCCTGGTGCCGCAGATCGCCGACGCGCTGCCGGCGTACCGGCCAGAGCAGGCCGCCACGCTGGCGATGCCGGTGTTGCTGGTCGCCGGCGAACGCAGCCCGGCGCAGTACCGCGACAACGCTGCCGCCCTGGCGGCGTGGTTGCCGCAGGCGCGTCACGAGGTGCTGGCCGGGGCGTCGCACGGCATGACCTTCACCCATGCCAGGCGGTGCAATGCCCTGCTCGCCGATTGGGTGGACGCTGCGGCGAGGAGTTGAGCGCGGACGGCGGAGTGCCGCGCTCATCGGGCGCGACCGCGCAGAGAAACAAAGCGGTGCATGCGCCGGCTGCGGCTTGACGTCACCCTGCCAGGCGACGTGCTCCGGGCGCTGTGGAACCCACGGCGCTCGCCGCCGCCTCCCCACGATCCAGTTGCCGGTAGCCGATGGCCTCGGTCAGGTGTGCGGTGGCGATGGCATCGCTGGCGTCCAGGTCGGCGATGGTGCGTGCCACGCGCAAGATGCGGTGCAGCGAGCGCGCCGACAGCCGCAGGCGCTCGATCGCATGTTCCAGCAGCGCCTCGTCGCGCGGCTGCAGGCGGCAGTCGCGCAGGGTCTCGCTGTGGCCGAGCTGGCCGTTGGGGCGGCCGGCGCGTGCCTGCTGGCGTTGCCGCGCCTGCTCCACGCGCTCGCGCACGGCGGCGCTGGTTTCGCCGGGCGGCGCATCGGCACGCAGTGCCTGTGGCGGCAGCCGCGGCACGTCCACATGCAGGTCGATGCGGTCCAGCAGTGGGCCGGAGATGCGCGCGCGATAGCGCCGCACCGCGTCCTCGCTGCAGCGGCAGCGGCCGCTGGGGTCGCCGGCCCAGCCGCAGGGGCAAGGGTTCATCGCCGCCACCAACTGGAAGCGCGCAGGAAACTCGGCACTGCGCGCCGCGCGCGACACGGTCACCTGGCCCGACTCCAGCGGCTCGCGCAGCACTTCCAGCGCGTGGCGGTTCCACTCGGGCAACTCGTCCAGGAACAGCACGCCGTGGTGCGCCAGCGAGATTTCGCCGGGACGCGGATGGGTGCCGCCACCGACCAGCGACACCGCGCTGGCGGTGTGATGCGGCGCCCGGTAGGGGCGTTGCCGCCAGCGCGCCGGATCCACGCCGCGGCCGCTGACCGAGGCGATGGCTGCGCTCTCCAGCGCCTCGGCTTCGCTGGCCTCGGGCAGGATGCCGGGCAGGCGCGAGGCCAGCAGGGTCTTGCCGCAGCCGGGGCTGCCGATCAGCAGCAGGTGGTGATGTCCGGCCGCGGCGATCTCCAGGGCGCGCCGCGCCTGCGCCTGGCCGCGCACGTCACTCAGGTCGGGAAAGGGCGCGGCGACGGCCGGCGGCGCCGTCGCCGCGGGCAGGGTCTTGCTGCCGTTGAGCAATCCGCAGACCTCGAGCAGGGTGCGCGCGGTGAACGCCTGCACGTGTTGCGCCAGCGCGGCCTCGGCGCCGTTGTCGGCCGGCACGATCAGGGTGCGCCCGGCCTGGGCGGCGGCCAGCGCGGCCGGCAGGACGCCGTCGACTGGGCGCAGTTCGCCGGTCAGGGCCAGTTCGCCGAGGAATTCGTACTGGCCGAGCACCTGCGGGTCGAGCTGGCCGGCGGCGGCGAGGATGCCCAGCGCGATCGGCAGATCGAAGCGGCCACCCTCCTTGGGCAGGTCCGCCGGGGCCAGGTTGACGGTGATCCGCCGTGCCGGGAATTCGTACTGCGCGCAGAGCAGGGCGGCGCGTACGCGATCGCGCGATTCGCGCACCGCTGCCTCGGGCAGGCCGACGATCTGCGTGGCCGGCAGGCCGCCGGAGAGATGGACTTCGACCCGAACCGGAGGCGCAAGCACCCCCGCGCGGGCACGGCTGTGCACCAGCGCCAGGCTCATGGTGGCGGGTGGATCAGGGGTTGGTGTTGGGCGCTTGCCCGCTGCGTGCCGCTTCCAGCGCGGCGACGCTGCGCTCCAGCGCCTCGAGCTTCTCGCGGGTGCGCAGCAGCACCGCGCGCTGCACTTCGAACTCCTCGCGGGTGACCAGGTCGAGCTTGCCCAGCCCGGCCTGCAGCGCGCTCTTGAAGGTGCTCTGCAGTTCGTCGCGGGACTGGCGCAGGCCCGGTGGCACCAGGTCGCTGAGGCGGCGGGCGAGGTCGTCGAGATGGTTGAGATCGATCATGGCTGTGCTCCGGCAGGTGGCGTCAGACTGCGGTATCCGGCGGGTCGGCACCATCGGGATCGGACGCGGCGCGCTGTCGGAAAATTCCGGCGTTGGGGGCGCGTGGCCATTGAACCCGACGGCCGTCGATCGCGCAACCGCGCTATCCTGAGGCCATTGTGATTGGAGAACGCCGCATGAAGATGATCATGGCCGTGATCAAGCCGTTCAAGCTCGACGACGTGCGCGAAGCGCTCGCCGCGCAGGGCGTGGCCGGCATCACCGTCACCGAGGTCAAGGGCTTCGGCCGGCAGAAGGGCCACACCGAGCTGTACCGCGGCGCCGAGTACGTGGTCGATTTCCTGCCAAAGGTGAAGCTGGAAGTGGCGGTCAGCGAGGAGCAGGTGGAGCGCGTGGTCGAGGCCATCGTCAAGGCCGCCGCCACCGGCAAGATCGGCGACGGCAAGGTGTTCGTCTACGACCTGGGCACGGTGGTACGGATCCGCACCGGCGAACTGGACGCAGACGCGCTGTAACGCGGTCACCGCGGCTGCATCGGCGTGGCATGGATGCGTTGCAGGAGCGGCTTCAGCCGCGACGGCGTGTTCCTGTGACGCCTGTTGCGGCTGAAGCCGCGCCTATCGGCGTGGGGTTCGTGCCTGCCGGAGTCTGCCGCCAGCGTGGTGGGCCAGCCGGATAGGCCGAGCACGCTTGCGCCAGGTGCCGGTTCAGATGCCGTCGTAGCCGCGGCGAATGAGTTGATACGGGACCTGGCCGAGACTCGAGGACCGGGGTAGCGCCTGCGATCCGCGGCATCGGCGCACGTCGAGCGCGCCGATGCCGAAGAGGACCGGGGCTTAGCCGCCCAGTGCCTCGGCCACGAACGGCGGCAGCACCTGGGTGCCGGTGTGCAGGTGCGCGCTGTAGTAGCGGGTGGCGAATGGCTTGGCCGCGGCGTCGGCCTGGCGGAAGTCGAAGCCGCCCTGCTTGCGCGCCATGGTCACGCTCCACCAGCCGGTCGGGTAGCACGGCTGCGGGAACGGCACGGTGTGGAAGCTCGCAAAGCCGGCCTTGCCCATTTCCGCACGCATTTCCTTGATCAGGTCCAGCAGCGCCAGCGGCGATTCGGACTGCTGCACCAGGATGCCGTCGTCCTTCAGCGCCTTGAAGCAGCTTTCGTAGAACGCCTTGTTGAACAGGCCTTCGGCCGGGCCGACCGGGTCGGTGGAGTCGACGATGACGATGTCCACGCTGCCGGCCGGGCAGTTGGCCATGTAGGCCACGCCGTCGTCGAACAGCAACTCGGCGCGCGGGTCGTTGTTGGAGTCGCACAGTTCCGGGAAATACTTCTCGGCCATGCGCGTGACCTGCTCGTCGATGTCGCACTGGGTGGCGCTTTCCACGCCCGGGTGCTTGAGCACTTCGCGCAGGGTGCCGCAGTCGCCGCCACCGATGATCACCACGCGCTTGGGCGCGGCGTGGGTGAACAGCGCCGGGTGGCTGATCATCTCGTGGTAGAAGAAGTTGTCGCGCGTGGTCAGCATCACCGCGCCGTCGATCACCATCAGCTTGCCCCAGTCGGTGGTGTCGTAGATCTCGATCTTCTGGAACGGCGACTGCACCTCGTCCAGCTTGCCGGTGATGCGGTAGCCGATGGCCGAGCCGGTGGGCTGGAAGTGTTCGATGTACCAGTTGTCGTTGGCGCTCATGCAGATGTCCTAGGAAAGCAAGAAAAGAAGCGATGATTCCTTCTCCCCCCGGGAGAAGGTGGCGCGTAGCGCCGGATGAGGGTCGGGCGCAGCCTAGTGGAGCCAAGCCACGCGACGCTGTTACCGTACCTCTCCGGATGAGGGCTAGGCGCAGAGCACGCCAGGCGCCCGCGAACCCGGCCCGGCTCCGGCAGGAGCCGAGGGCGTCGGAACGGCGCGGATTGTAACGGACCCCACGCGTAGCAGGGGTTACAATCCACGCCCTTTTTCCGTCAGCCGAGCCGCCACGATGAGCGATTGGTCCCTCGACCAAGCCCGCAAGACCTACTCGATCCCGCATTGGGCCGACGGGTATTTCGACGTGGACGCGGCCGGCCGGCTGGTCGTTCGGCCGCAGGGCGCCGACGGCGTGGCGATCGCGCTGCCGGAGGTGGTGGACGCCGCGCGCGCGGCCGGCGCCAAGCTGCCGATGCTGGTGCGTTTCCCCGACATCCTCGGCGAGCGCCTGGGCAAGCTGCAGGCCGCGTTCGCGCAGGCCCAGGCCGATTGGGACTACGCCGGCGGCTACACCGCGGTGTACCCGATCAAGGTCAACCAGCACCGCGGCGTGGCCGGTACCCTGGCCAGCCACCAGGGCGAGGGCTTCGGCCTGGAGGCGGGCAGCAAGCCGGAACTGATGGCGGTGCTGGCGCTGTCGCGTCCGGGCGGGCTGATCGTGTGCAACGGCTACAAGGACCGCGAATACATCCGCCTGGCGCTGATCGGGCGCAAGCTCGGTTTGCAGACCTTCATCGTCATCGAGAAGCCGTCGGAGCTGAAGCTGGTGCTGGAGGAGGCGCGCGCGCTGGACGTGAAGCCGGGCCTGGGCGTGCGCATGCGCCTGGCCTCGCTGGGCGCGGGCAAGTGGCAGAACAGCGGTGGCGACAAGGCCAAGTTCGGGCTGTCGCCGCGGCAGGTGCTGGACCTGTGGAAGACCCTGCGCGACACCGAGTACGCCGACGCGCTGAACCTGCTGCACTTCCACATGGGCTCGCAGATCTCCAACGTGCGCGACATCGCCAACGGCATGCGCGAGGCCACCCGCTATTTCGTCGAGCTGTCCAAGCTGGGCGCGAAGATCAGCCACGTCGACGTCGGCGGCGGCCTGGGCATCGACTACGAAGGCACCCGCTCGCGCAGCTACTGCTCGATCAACTACGGCCTGCATTCCTACGCCAGCAACATCGTGCAGCCGCTGGCCAGCGCCTGCGAGGAACACGGCCTGGCGCCGCCGCGCATCGTCACCGAGTGCGGGCGCGCGATGACCGCGCACCACGCGGTGCTGATCGCCAACGTGTCCGAGGTGGAGCAGGCGCCGGAAGGCCGCGTGCCCGACGCGCACGACGACGAGCCGGCGGCGATCCGCCACCTGCGCGAGATCCATGCCGAACTGGACCAGCGCCCGGCGGTGGAGCTGTTCCAGGAAGCGCAGCATTTCCACGCCGAAGGCCTCAGCGGCTACGCGCTGGGCCAGATCGACCTGACCCATCGCGCGCGCATCGACGACCTGTTCTATGCCATCGCCCACGGCGTGCGCGCGCGGTTGAGCCACGAGGAAAAGAGCCACCGCCCGGTGCTGGACGAACTCAACGAGCGCCTGGTCGACAAGTACTTCGTCAACTTCAGCGTGTTCGAATCGATTCCCGACGTGTGGGCGATCGACCAGGTGTTCCCGATCGTGCCGATCGAGCGCCTGAACGAGGCGCCGGCGCGGCGCGGCGTGGTCTGCGACATGACCTGCGATTCCGACGGCATGGTCAAGACCTACGTCGAGAACGAAAGCCTGGACAGCTCGCTGCCGCTGCACGCGCTGCGCCCGGGCGAAAGCTACCGCATCGGCTTCTTCCTGGTCGGCGCCTACCAGGAAATCCTCGGCGACATCCACAACCTGTTCGGCGACACCGACGCGGTGGAAGTGGCGGTGGACGGCGACGGCTACCGCATCGCCCAGCAGCGGCGAGGCGACACCACCGACGTGATGCTGGACTACGTGGGCTACCGCCTGGACGACCTGCGCGCCGCCTACGCCGAGCGTGTGGCCGCCGCGCAGTTGCCGGCCGCGCAGGCGACGGAACTGGCCGACGCGCTCGAGGCCGGCCTGACCGGCTACACCTACCTGTCGGACGAGCCGCTGGGCTGACGGCGCGCGACTGACGCCAGCGCCGGCATCCGCCAGTAAGCCCCTCTCCCCCGGGAGAGGGGTTGGGGTGAGGGTGCGCGCGTGCACGCAGCCTGGAGGTCAGAGGTCGCCGCTTGGCGCCGCGGCGACGTCTCACAGGCGCGATCGCACCGGCGCCGGTGGACGGCCACCGCCGCAAACGCCAGCACAGCCAGTAAGCTGCGCGCTTCCCACCGTCACCTCAATGCGATGCGCTCTCCCGGCCTCGACCTGCAGCGCGCCATCGCCATCGTCTGGGTGATGCTGTTCCACTCCTTCGTGGTCGGCGGGCTGGGGCCGGATTGGGAGTGGCTCTCGCGCGATGGCTGGATGGGCGTGGACCTGTTCTTCGTGCTCAGCGGCTTTTTGATCGGCGGTCAGGTGCTGGCGCCGCTGGCCCGCGGCGAACGGCTGCGCTGCGGCGAGTTCTATCGCCGCCGCGCCTACCGCATCCTGCCGGCGTACGCGGTGGTGCTGGCGCTGTACCTAGCCTGGCCCGGCTTCCGCGAAGCGCCGGGGATCGCGCCGTGGTGGCTGTTCGCCAGCTTCACCCTCAACCTGGGCATCGAGTACGCCAACCAGCAGGCGTTCTCGCATGCCTGGTCGCTGTGCGTGGAGGAGCACTTCTACCTGGTGTTTCCGCTGTTGGCGGCGTGGATGCTGCGGCGGCCGTCGGCGCGCGTTTCGTGGCGCTGTGCGTGGCCGTGGTGCTGGGCGGCATCGCCCTGCGCCGCGCCATCTGGCTGCACGACAGCACGCTGGATCGCATTGGCGCCGGGCTGCAGCGCAACTGGTTCGTCGAGGATCTCTACTACCCGACCTGGAACCGCCTGTACGGCCTGCTGGCCGGCGTGGCGCTGGCGGTGCTGAAGACCTTCCGGCCGCGGCACTGGCAGCGGCTGCAGCGCCACGCCAGCGCCGTGGCGCTTGCCGGGATCGCGGTCTGCGCGCTGGCGATGTGGCTGTTCCGCGACCGCACCGGCCTGCTCGGCAATGCGATCGGCTGGCCGGTGCTGTCGCTGGGGCTGGCGCTGCTGGTCGGCGCCGGCGCCGCCACGCAAGGGTGGCTGGGGCGTTGCCGGGTGCCGGGCGTGGCCTGGCTGGCCGCGGTGTCCTACAGCCTGTACCTGAGCCACAAGGCCGTATTCCATCTGACCCAGGTGTGGTTCGGCGCGCAACTGGACGGGCGCGGGCCGCTCGCCTTCGCCGTCTATGCCGGCATGGCGCTGCTGTTCGCGGCCGTCCTGCACTACGCGGTGGAGTGGCCGTTCCTGCGCCTGCGCGAGCGGCGCAGCGCTCCTGTCGCGGCGGCGGCGCGGGGCTGAAAGCGCGGGGTGCGACCCGCGCGCTACAGCTCTATGGCGCTGCCACGGATCGTGCTAGCGTGCGCGCCTTCATGGACGATAAGGGGAATACGATGCAGACGATCACACGCCGTGGCTGGGTCCTGCTGCTGAGCTGTGGACTGGCCGCCGCCGGCCAGAGTGCTGCGCAGATGCGCACCTCGCCGACCGTGGACAGCACGCCGAAGATCCGCGAGACCTCGCCCAGCCTGCCGTTCGACAAGGCGGCGGCCGAAGCCGCGCTGGCCAAGGGCCATGCGACCATCACCGGCGTGGCCTGCGCCTACCACGACAACCGCCTGTTCCTGGCCGACAACCGCCAGGTGATGCTGTTCCCGGCGACGCCGTACTTCGAGGAATGGGTCGCGCTGCGCAAGAAGTCCGATCGCAGCAAGGAGTCGGTGCTGATGTCCGACCAGGCCTTCAACACGCGGGTCGAAACCAAGACCGACGCCACCGGCGCGTTCCAGTTCACCGACATGCTGCCGGGCCGCTACATCGTGGTGGTGCCGTTCCAGTTCGACCAGGCCAAGTCGCGCAACGTGTACGCGGGCACCAGCTACGCCGGTTCCATCGAGGTGGAGCATTACGACCGCCAGGACTATGCGGTGGCGCGCAACGACGAGCTGTTCAAGGACGTGGAAGTGAAGAGCGACGGCAGCACCGTCAAGACCGCGGTCACCGGCGGCGCCAACATGTTCTCCGGTGGCGGCGGCCTGATCGCCAAGATGATGCCCTGCAAGGGCGGCAAGTAAGCGCGCGCCGCCTCACCCCTCCGCGGCCAGCGCCGCATGCGCCGCCTGCAGGCGCTGTTGCAGGATCTCCGCCAGCCGTGCCACTGCCGGCGGCGGCGTGGCGACCGCGCGATGCAGGTTCAGTCCCAGCGCCGGCAGCGTCGGCAGGCCGCCGGCGCCGGGCGCCAGCAGGGCCAGCCCGGGCGGCACGCCGGCCGGGGTGCGCAGGGTGATGCCCAATCCGGCGCGCACGGCCGCCCATACGCCGCCGAGGCTGGCGCTGGTGAAGGCGATGCGCCACGGGATGCCGGCGCGGTCCAGGGCCGTGGTCGCGGCCGTGCGCAGCAGGCAGGGCGCTTCCAGCATCACCAGCGGCAGCGGCGCTGCGCCGCTCCAGGTGGCCATGGCGGGTAGGCCGCTACGCTCGCCAGCGGCGATCCAGCGCAGCGGCCACGCCGATTGCGCCTGCCGGTGCGCCGAGGCCGCACCGGACTCCCAGGCCAGGGCCAGGTCCAGTTGTCCGGCCTCCACCCGCGCCAGCAGCTCCTGGTGGCGGGCGATGCGCGCTTCGATCCGCACCTGCGGGTGGGCGCGGGCAAAACGCCCCAGCACGTCCGGCAGCATGTGCTCGCCGAAGTCCTCCTGCAGCCCCAGCCGCACCCAGCCCTGCAGCGCCGGGTCCTGCAGCGCCACCACCGCCTCGTCGTTGAGTTCGAGCAGGCGCCGCGCGTAGCCCAGCAAGGCTTCGCCGGCCTCGGTCAGGGCCAGGCCGCGGCCCTGGCGGCGCAGCACCGGCTGCCCGGCCTGCTCCTCCAGCTTCTTCAGCTGCGCGCTGATCGCCGAGGTGGAACGCCCGCGGCGGTCGGCCGCCTTGGCGAAGCTGCCCAGTTCCACGCCGGCGACGAAGCTGCGCAGCGCGTCGAGGTCGAAGGTGGTGGGGCGCATCGGTCGATCCTGGTTTTCCGGATGGTCGTTTCGATATTTTCCGATTTTTCGGAAAATCCTGCGCGACTAGGCTGTGCCCGTTCCCATGCGAGGCCTGCCCGATGTCCGACCCATCCACGCCGTTTCCCTCCCCGCAGGCCGCGTTCGGTGACATTGCGCCGGCCTTTGCCCGGCTGACCGACGAGGTGCTGTTCGACGAGGTGTGGCAGCGCCCCGGCCTGCCGCCGCGCGAACGCAGCCTGGTCACGGTGGCCGCGCTGGTTGCGCTGTATCGGCTGGAGCAACTGCCGTTTCACCTGGGGCGCGCGCTGGACAACGGCCTGGACCGCGAGGCGTTGGCCGAAGCCATCACCCACCTGGCCTTCTACGCCGGTTGGCCGTGTGCGGCGTCGGCGCTGCCTTTGCTGCGTGCCGCCGTCGCGGCACGGTCGGCCACGACGGAGGCACGCTGATGCCGTACGCCCGCATCTCGCTGCTGCGCGGCAACCCGCCCGAATGCCTGCGCGCGCTGTCGGCCAGCCTCTACCAGGCCATGCACGAGGCGTTCGAGGTGCCGGCCGGCGACTGCTTCCAGGTCATCCACCAGCACGACGCGGACGAACTGGTGTTCGACCGCCACTACCTGGGCGGGCCGCGCTCGGAGGGCTTCGTGCTGATCGCCATCACCGCCGGCCGCCAACGCAGCGCCACCTGCAAGCAGGCGTTCTACCGGCGCCTGGTCGAGCTGCTGGCGATCGCGCCGGGGATCGCGCCGGAGGACGTGATGGTCACCATCGTCACCACCGACGCGCAGGACTGGTCCTTCGGTGGCGGCCGCGCCGGCATCGCGGCCAGCGGAGCACCGGCATGATCGCCATGCAGTACAGCATCGCGTTGCCGGCGGACTACGACATGGCGATCATCCGCCGCCGCATCGCCGACAAGGGGCCGTTGCTCGATACGCTGCCGGGGTTGCAGTTCAAGGCCTACCTGGTTGCCGATCGCGCCGATCCGCTCCTGCCAAGCGGGCAGAACCTGTACGCGCCGTTCTACCTGTGGCGCGATGCGGCGGCGATGCACGCGTTCCTCGTCGGCCCCGCCTTCGCCGCGCTATGCGAGGCGTTCGGCCGACCGGCGGTGCAGTCGTGGATGGTCGGGACGGCGTCGACGTCGGCGGCGCTGCGCACGGCGCGCTATGCCACCCGCGCGCTTCAGGCACCGTCGCGCGCCGTGGGCAGCGACTCCGACGACGTGCATGCGCCTGACGCACGCGTGCTGGCCACGGTGCGCGGCTATGAACCGCAGGGATGGACGCGGCTGCGTTTCGAGCTGTGGCGCGATCTGCCGCCGGCGGACGACGAGGCGCAGCGCTATGCGGTACATCACCTCAGCGCCCCTGGCGTGATCGACGCAGCCGGGTGAGCCGGCGGCGTCGCGCGCTCAGTACATGTTCTTCTTGTAGTCGGCCTGCAGCCCCTTGCGGACCACGCCGGGCACCGAGACCGCCGCGCGCATCAGCGTGGCCTGGGCGCCGCGCGCGCCGCTGAGCCGGACGTGGTCGCGGAAGATCGCCGGCGGGTCCAGGTCGTGCGCGATGGCGGCGGGCGGCCAGGCGTCGAAGCGGCCCAGCGCGGGGCTGCGCGTCTCTTCGAGGAGCGCCGGCAGCACCCGCACCGCCAGATGCGGAACGCGTCCATCGACGGCGAGCGCGCTGCGGATCGCCGCGTCGGGGCTGGGGCGGGCCAGCCCTTCGATGCGGACGCAGCGCGCGCTGCCCGGGCGCAGCGCGAGCAGGGCGATCTGCGGCCGCGCCAGCAGATTGCCCAGGCTGTCGACGCGCCGATTGCCCGGCCGGTCGGCGAACCACCAGGCGTCGCGATGCGCCTGCAGCAAGGCTCCGGCGCGATCGCCGCGCGGGCTGACATCGACGCGGCCCTCGGCATCGGCGGTGGCCAGCACCAGCAGCTGGCAGCTGGCGAGAAATCCCGCCACCGCCTCCGCTGGCGTGGCGTCGGTCGGTGTCTCGGCACGCCACCAGTCGGCGCGGAGCAGGGCCTTGGCGCAGTGCAGATAGCACTCCTCGACGGCGACGAACAGGCGCGTGCCGTCGTCGCCGGCGATGCGGCCATTGATCCGCAGGGTCTCGCCCAAACCGGGTACCAGGAACAGCGACCCGAAGCCGGCGCCGACCTGCGGATGCGCCGTGTCCAGCGCCTGCAGCGGGATCGACAGCAGGTGCGGAGTGTCGGCGCGCGCGAAGCCGGGCGCGCCACTGCCTGCGCTCAACGCCAGGCGCTGGCCGGCGACGCCGGCGAACAGCAGCGGGCTGGCGGCCAGCCAGCGCAGCGCATGCGCGTCCAGATGGTCGATCACCTTCATGTCGCGCGGGCCGGGCAGGCGCCCCACGCAGTCCTGCAGCTGCGCTGCGTCGGTGACGAAGTCGGTCATCGCGGCGCCTCCGGGAAGCGAAACACCACGCGGTCGAACGGAGAGGGAGAGAGCATCGCAAGGCACTCCTGTGAACGAGCGGGAGGCTTGCGCGAAGGCTGGCGACGTCTGGAAACGTACCACAGCGTGGCTGACGCCGCGTCCAGCGACCTTACGGTCGCTCTTGGCCAGGCAAGACCGCGACAGGGGCACCTCCCATCTCCCCGGGGACGTGTCCTGTAGGAGCGGCTTCAGCCGCGATGGGCGTTCCGGGTGAAGCCGTCGCGGCTGAAGCTGCGCCTACGCAGCACGCCGTGACGGATGCAGGTGATGCGAGGCGCGCTACAGCCGCAGTTCGAACCCGAGATAGGCCCAGCGCCCGGGCGCTGGCGAGAACATCGGCTGGTTGTTGCCACCCCAGAAGAAACTGTCGTACCAGACGTAGGCGTAGCGGTTGTCGGTGAGATTCTTGACCTGCAGGTCGAGGCTGACGCGCGGGCTGAGCTGGTAGCGCACGCTGGCGTCGACCACGCGGAAGCCGCCGTACTTGCCCTGCGTGTTGCGCTCGTCGATGTAGTAGTCGCCCTGTGCGCGCGCCTGCACGCCGACCGTCCAGCGCGCATCGGGTCGGTAATCGACGCCGGCGTTGCTGATGTAGCGCGGCACCGAGAACACTTCGCGCCCGCGCAGGGATTCGCCCGAGGCATTGTAGGCGCTGACCACCTTGGCCTCCTGCAGCGCCTGCGACAGCCACAGCGTCCAGTGTTCGCCCAGTTGCGTGCTCAGTTGCAGGTCCACGCCCTGGCGCCGGGTCTGGCCCAGGCCCACCGTGGTGCCGGAGCTGACGTTGTTGGCAACCTCGTCGGTGGCGTCCTGCCGCCATACCGCCACGCGGGCCTCGGTGCCTGCCGCCGGCTGCAGCTTCAGACCCAGCTCCTTGCCGGTGTTGATCGATGGCCGCACGCCGGGCTGGCCCGGCGTCAGGTACGCCGGCGCGGTGGAGCCGGTAAGGATCTGGAAGGTGCGGCCCCAGTTGGCGTACACGCTCAGCTGCGGGGTCAACGCATAGATCACGCTGAGCTTGGGCTGGTCGATCCAGCCATAGCGTTGCAGTGGTGCGTGCACGCCGCCGGGCAGCGTGGTGTCGCCGGAGAAGCGGTCGACGCGGAACGCCGGCACGATCTTCAGCGCGGCGGTCGGCTGCAGCACCGCCTGCAGGTACAGGCCGAGGTTGTCGAGCGTGTAGCGGTCGTCGTTCTGCACGCGCGCCGGTGCACTCCAGAAATCGGTGGGCACCGCGTAGGCGTAGCGATCGCGGCGATAGCGGTTGTCCTGGTGCTCTGCGTTGAGGCCGGCTTCCACGCTCAGCAGGTCGCTGGCCTGCCAGGTGATGGTGCTGAGCAGGCCGGTCTGGGTTTCGTCCCATTGCCGGCGCTGCCGCGGCGCGTTGCCGACCGGATAACTGGTAAAGGTGACCCGGCGTTCTTCGTCGTAGCGATTGACGTACAGCGTGTTGCGCAACTGCAGGCCCTCGCCGAGCTTCAGGTCGGCGTGCACGCTGGCCTGGCGCAGGGTGCGCTCGCCGCCGTCGTTGGCATTCTGCGGCGGCGACTGCTCGCGGTCCTCGGCCAGTTGCGCGGCGGTGAGGAAGCCGGGCGCATCGGCGGTGAGATGGTAGGCGCGGGCGATCAGGCCGATGCGCGCGGTGTCGTCGTCCTCGCCGTAGAACCACTTGCCGCCGAGGGTGTACTTGCGCGCGCTGTCGTGCGCGCGTTCGCCCTGCGTGGCCTGCGCGCCGACGAAATAGTTCTGTGCCAGGCCGCCGGCCTCGTGGCCGACGGCATACTGCAACTCGCGCGTGGCGAAGCTGCCGTAGCTCAGCCGCAGGTCCTGGTAGTCGCCGCCCTGGCGCGTGGCGATGTTGAGGTTGCCGCCGATGTTGTGCAGGCCGTAGCGCGGGTCGTTGGTGCCGCGCACGACTTCGATGTAAGCGATCTCCAGCGGGAAGATCATGTCGGTGAAGCGCTGGTTGCCGCTGTTGGCATCGCTCGGCACGCCATCGATCAGGATCTTGATGCCGTTGAGGTAGCCCTCGCCGTTGAAGGCGCGGAAGGTGGCCTTGCCGGTTTCGGCGCCCTGGCGGATCTCGGTGAGCTGCACGCCGGGCATCATGCCCAGCAATTCCCAGCCGTTCATGACCTGCTTGTCGCCGATCTGCTCGCTGCCGAGCACGTCGACCGAGCTGAGGATGTTGCGGGTGGACAGCGAAGCCGCGGTCTCGCGTCGCGCCTCTACGGTGCCCAGGGTGGTGGTGGTCTCGGAGGTCAGGGTCTGCGCGCCGGCATGGCCGGCGGCAAGTCCGGCCAGGACGGCCAGGGCGAGGGAATCGATCTTCATGGGGCCTGCAAGCAAGTGGGGACAGCGGAGGGCTGGCGGCAACGGCGAGGTTGCGGGGCTTGCTTGTTCGGGACGCTGGGCGTCCGTCGCTCCGTGAAGGCAATGTTAAACGATGTGGCGGGGGAGGTGCGGCCGTCCGCCAGCCGCGACGACGACAGGGCCTCCGGTCACGAGGGGAAGCGCCTTGTAGGAGCGGCTTCAGCCGCGACGTGGTGATCCTGGGAACCCGGCGCGGCAGACGCCGCTCCCACAAGGCAACCCGCCTCCGGCGTGGAGTAGCGGAAGCAGGTCGTTGGCGTTGCCCTACAGCCGCACTTCGACGCTCAGGTAGGCCGAGCGTCCGGGCGCCGGCGAGAACATCGGCTGGTCGTTGCCGCCCCAGAAAAAGTTGTCGTACCACACGTAGGCATAGCGGGCGTCGGTGAGGTTCTTGACCTGCAGGCCGAGGCTGCTGCGCGAGGTGAGCTGGTAGCGCACGCTGGCATCGACCACGCGGAAGCCGCCGTACTTGCCCTGCGCATTGCGCTCGTCGATGTAGTAGTCGCCCTGCGCGCGCGCCTGCACGCCGAATGTCCAGCGCGCGTCGGGCCGGTAGTCGAGGCCGGCGTTGCTGATGTAGCGCGGCGTGGAGAACACCTCGCGTCCGCGCAGCGATTCGCCGGTGGCGGTGTAGGCGCTGACCACCTTGGCTTCCTGCACCGCGTGCGAGAGCCACGCGGTCCAGCGCTCGCCCAATTGCGTGCTCAGTTGCAGGTCCACGCCTTGCCGTCGGGTCTGGCCGAGGCCGACCGTGGTGCCGGTGCTGGGCATGTTGGCCACTTCGTCGGTGGCGTCCTGGCGCCACACCGCCACGCGCGCCTCGGTGCCGGCCACCGGCTGCAGTTTCAAGCCCAGTTCCTTGCCGGTATTGATCGAGGGCCGGAACGCCGGCTGGCCCGGGGTGAGATAGGCCGGCGCGGTGGAGCCGGTGAGGATCTGGAAGGTGCGTCCCCAGTTCGCATACACGCTCAGCTGCGGCGTCAGCGCGTAGATCACGCTGAGCTTGGGTTGGTCGATCCAGCCGTAGCGTTGCAGCGGCGCATGGATGCCGCCGGGTAGCGCGGTCTCGCCGGAGAAACGGTCGGCGCGGAACGCCGGCACGATCTTCAGCGCGTCGGTCGGCTGCAGCACCGCCTGCAGGTACAGACCGAGGTTGTCCAGGCTGTAGCGATCGTCGTTCTGCACCCGTGCCGGCGTGCGGTCGAAATCGGTCGGCACGCTGTAGGCATAGCGCGCGCGCCGGTAGCGGTTGTCTTGGTGCTCGGCGTTGAGGCCGGCTTCCACGCTCAGCAGGTCGCTGGCCTGCCAGGCGACGGTGCTGAGCAGACCGGTCTGGGTTTCGTCCCATTGCCGGCGCTGCCGCGGCGCGTTGCCGATCGGGTAGTCGGTGAAGGTGACGCGGCGGTCGTCCTCATAGCGATTGAAGTACAACGTGTTGCGCAGCTGCAGGCCGTCGCCGAGCCTGACGTCGGCGTGCACGCTGGCCTGGCGCATGTCGCGGTCGTCGCCGTCGTTGGCGTTCTTCGGCGGCGATTGCGTGCGGTCCTCGGCCAGTTGCGCGGCGGTGAGGAAGCCCGGTTCGTCGGCCTCGTGGTGGTAAATGCGGGCGATCAGGCCGATGCGTGCGGCATCGTCGTCTTCGCCGTAGAACCATTTGCCGCCGAGCGTGTACTTGCGCGAGGTGTCGTGCTGCCGATAGCCGTGCGCGGCCTGCGCGCCGACGAAGTAGTTCTGCGCCAGGCCATCGGCTTCATGGCCGGCGGCGTACTGCAGCTCGCGCGTGGCGAAGCTACCGCCGCTCAATCGCAGGTCCTGGTAGTTGCCGCCCTGGCGGGTGGCGATGTTGAAATTGCCGCCGATGTTGTGCAGGCCGTAGCGCGGATCGTTGGTGCCGCGGACCACCTCGATGTAGGCGATCTCCAGCGGAAAGATCATGTCGATGAAGCGCTGGTTGCCGCTGTTGACGTTGCTCGGCACGCCGTCGATCAGCACCTTGATGCCGTTGAGATAGCCCTCGCCGTTGAAGGCGCGGAAGGTGACCTTGCCGGACTCGGCGCCCTGCCGGGTTTCGGTGAGCTGCATGCCGGGCATCTGCCCGAGCAGCTCCCAGCTGTTCATGACGTTCTTGTCGCCGATCTGCTCGCTGCCGAGCACGTCGACCGAGCTGAGGATGTTGCGGGTGGACAGCGAAGCGGCGCTGTGGCGCCGCGCTTCCACGGTGCCGAGCGTGGTGGTGGTGTCGGTCGACGTCTGCGCGGCGCCGTCGCCGGCCGCGAGCCCGGCCAGCACGGCGAGGGCGTGGGTATAGGTCTTCATGGTGTGTGCGGACGAAGGGGAGTGGAGGCTGGCGGCAGCGGCGGGCTGCAGGCGAACGGATGGTGCGCGGCCCGATCCACGAGCGCGGCGCCATGTAAGTGATGTTATATCATTTCGTTAAGCCGGTGTCGGAATGGGCGCTCTGCTGGCGCACCGGCGCCGGCCTCTGCCATGCGACGGCAGGGGATGTTTGCGCCGCGAGGGCGTGGGAAAGGGAGGTGGCGGGGCCGCGCGCGACCCCGCGGCCGCTCAGGCCGGTTGCCGTGCGACCTGGAAGCCGGCGAAGGACTGCGTCACCGGCATGATTTCCAGCCGATTAATGTTCAGATGCGGCGGCAGCGTCGCGACCCAGAAGATCTGTTCGGCGATGTCGTCGGCGGTCATCGGCTGCGCGCCCTGGTAGAGCGTGTCCGAGGCCTTCTGGTCGCCATGGGTGCGGACCAGGGTGAATTCGGTCTCGGCCATGCCCGGTTCGATCGCGGTCACGCGCACGCCGGTGCCGTGCAGGTCCGAGCGCAGGCCCAGCGAGAACTGGCTGACGAAGGCCTTGGTGCCGCCGTAGGTATTGCCGCCGGGGTAGGGATACAGCGCGGCGACCGAACTGATGTTGATGATCGCGCCACGGCGCTGGATCAGCGTCGGCAGCAGGCGATGGGTCAGCGTCACCAGCGCGGTGATGTTGGTGTCGATCATCGTGCGCCAGTCGTCCAGTTGCGCGGCCTGCGCGGGCGCGGTGCCCTGGGCCAGGCCGGCGTTGTTGACCAGCAGGTCGATGCCGCGGAACGCCTCGGGCAGCGCCGCCAGCATCGCGTCCAGGGCGTCGGTGTCGCGGATGTCGAAGGCGGCGATGTGCACGCGCTCGGCGCCGAAGGCGTCCAGCAGCGGCTGCAGGCGTTCGGCGCGGCGGCCGGTGGCGATCACGCGCCAGCCGGCATCGACGAAGCGGCGCACGGCGGCGGCGCCGAAACCGGAAGTGGCACCGGTGATCAGGGCAGTCTGGGTCATGGTGGGGCCGGGAATCGGGAGGGGGGAATCAGGAATGGTAAAAGCAAATGCGGTTGTAGGGCGTCGACGGCGCCGTGTGTCCGTGCGGGAGTCAGCGCAAGCGTTTGATTGCGTGTCGGTGCCGGCGAGACAGCTCGCAGACAAAGTGTCTTGCCAAGCCTACGCGTCGCCCGGAACGGGGCGCTCGCCTCCCCATTCAACATTTCCGATTCCCCACCTAACTACGCTGTTCTCCGCGTCGCCGATGTGCCGCTGCAGCGTCATGCCGCATTGGCGGGTATCAACGCCGGCGGCGGCACTTGCGCACACATGCAAGTGAGAACGGCAGGGATGCCGCTTCTCCCATTCTCGATTCCCGACTCGCGATTCCCGGCTCTATTGCGCACTGATCGCAGCCGCCGGCAGGCGGCCGTCGATGAACTGCATCGCCATAGCAGCGTCGGTGCGCCGCAACGTCAGTGGCGACAACGCATGCATGCACGCGAAGGCGAAAACGGTACGAAGACCGCTTCTCCGAATCCCCAATCCCGATTCCCGAATCCCAGCCTCACTGCGCCTTGATCGCGATCGCCGATAGCCCGCTGCCGTTCAACTTCTGCTTGGCCTCGGCCAGTTCGCTGGCGGTGCCGTAGGGCCCCATGCGCACGCGGTAGACGGTCTTGCCGCTGATCTGCGCCGATTCCACGCGCGCCGACAGGCCCAGCATCGCCAGCTTGGCCTTGGTCGACTCGGCGTCGCCGGAGGCGCCGAACGAGCCGGCCTGCAGGATGTAGCGCGCGTTGTCGGGCGCGGCGGTCGCCGCTGCCGCGGCCGGTGCGGTGGTCGCGGCCGGCGTGGCCGTGGTCGCCGTCGGCCTTGACGCCGCCGGGGTGGCCGCGGTGCTGGTTGCCACGCTCGGCGTTTCCGGCAGCGGCGTCGGATTGGCTGCGGTTGCCGTCGGCGCGGCCGTGGCCGTTGCCGGCGTGGTGCCGGTCGCGGCGGCAGTCGCACCCGCGGCGGCCTGCGCCTTGGCCTGGCGAGCCGCCTCGGCGCGTGCGCTGGCGGCCAGTTCGGCGTCGGACATCTGCACTTCCTTGCCGGGCAGCAGGGTGTAGAAGTCGTACTGGGTCTGCGCGTCCTTCTTCGCCTCCGGCTTGGTGCTGCCGGCTGCGTGGGCGGCGGGCTTGGGCAGGTCCGGGGCCGCATCGACGTCGGCATCGGCCACCGGTGCCGGTTGCGCATCCGGATTGGCGCGCGGGCCGCCCACGCGCAGGAAGTCGCCATCCTTCTTGAACAGGCCCGGCGCGCCGAGGAACACCACCGCGGCGATCGCCGCGCCGGCGATCAGCCACACCCACCCGGGCGTGCCGTTGCCGGTGTTGCGTCGGGCCTGGGTCTTACCGCGTCGTGCTGCCATTTACCGCTTCTCCACTCACATTTTTTCCGGGGCCGAGACGCCCAGGAGGTTCAGACCGTTCGCCAGGACCTGCTGCGCCGCCACCGCCAGGGTCAGCTTGGCGTTGCGTTCGCCGGCGTCGTCCACCAGCACCGGGGTGCCGTGGTACCAGGTGTGGAAGGCCGTGGCCAGTTCGCGCAGGTACTGCGCGATCAGATGCGGCTCCAGCGCATGCCCCGCATTCTCCACCACTTCCGGGTAGCGCGAGAGTTCCTGCATCAGTTCCAGCGAGGTCGCGTCGTTCAGCCGGTTCAGTTGCGCCTGGCCGTCGGCCTGGTCGTAGTCCAGCTTCTTCTCCTGCGCCTGGCGCAGCAGGCTGCACACGCGGGCGTGCGCGTACTGCACGTAGAACACCGGGTTGTCGTTGCTCTGCTGGCGCGCCAGGTCGATGTCGAAGGTGAGCTGGGAATCGGGCTTGCGCGCGATCAGGAACCAGCGGGTGGCGTCGCGGCCGGCTTCCTCGATCAGGTCGCGCAGGGTCAGGTAGCTGCCGGCGCGCTTGGACAGTTTCACTTCCTCGCCGCCGCGCATCACCGTGACCATCTGGTGCAGCACGTATTCCGGCCATCCCTTGGGGATGCCCAGGTCCATCGCCTGCAGGCCGGCGCGCACCCGCGCCAGCGAGCCGTGGTGGTCGGCGCCCAGCTCGGTGATGGCGCGCACATAGCCGCGCTGCCACTTGCTCAGGTGGTAGGCAACGTCCGGCACGAAGTAGGTGTAGGTGCCGTCGGACTTGCGCATCACCCGGTCCTTGTCGTCGCCGAAATCGGTGGATTTCAGCCACAGCGCGCCGCCGTCCTCGTAGGTGTGGCCGGAGGCGATCAGCTTCTGCACCGCCTCTTCGACCTTGCCGTCGCGGTACAGCGAGCTTTCCAGGAAGTAGATGTCGAAATCCACGCCGAACGCGGCCAGGTCGTGGTTCTGCTCGTTGCGCAGATAGGCCACGGCGAAGCGGCGGATCGCGTCCAGATCCTGCGGATCCCTGGCGCCGGTGACCACGTGGCCTTCCAGGTCCACCGCGGCGCCGGCCAGGTAGGCGTCGGCCACGTCCTGGATGTAGTCGCCGCGATAGCCTTCCTCCGGCCAGTCCGGGCTGTCCGGGGTCTTGCCCTGGGCGCGCGCCTGCACCGAGCGCGCCAGGTTCTCGATCTGGTTGCCGCCGTCGTTGTAGTAGAACTCGCGCTTGGCGTTCCAGCCGTTGGCCTCGAGCAGGCGCGCCAGGCAGTCGCCGATGGCCGCGGCGCGGCCGTGGCCGACGTGCAGCGGGCCGGTCGGATTGGCCGAGACGTATTCCACGCCCACGGTGCGGCCGTTGCCGACCAGGCTGTGGCCGTAGTCCTCGCCCTGCTTGAGCACCGTCAGCACCTCGCGCTGGTAGGCGCCGGGGCCGAGGTGGAAATTGATGAAGCCCGGGCCGGCGATCTCGACCTTGCTGACATCGTCGTTGGCCGGCAGCGCGTCCACCAGTTGCTGGGCGAGGGCACGCGGATTGGTGCGCGCGGCCTTGGCCAGCAGCATCGCGGCATTGGTGGCGAAGTCGCCGTGCTCGCGGGTCTTGGGCCGCTCGACCACGAAGTCCGGCGGCAGGGTGTCGGCCGGCAGGGTGCCATTGGCGCGCAAGGCTTCGATGCCTTGACCGATCAGGGCGCGGAGTTGGGATTTCACGAGATCTCTGCTTGAAGCGCGGAACCGGCGATTTTACCCGACCCGCCGCCTCCCGGCCCGTCCCGGGTTCAGCCCGACCTCAGCCGTGAAGCGGCCGCAGGCCCACGCCGGCCAGACCGCTGCGCGGCGGCGTTGCCGTGGCCGCTACTGGCCCCGCCGGGCGCGCGTGCCAGGCCGGCAAGGCCTGCCCCGCGCCGCGGCTCAGGCCCAGCCGCGCGAGGCCATCGAGACCGGCACGCCGTCGCCGACGATGAAGTGGTCGAGCAGGCGCACGTCGATCAGGTCCAGCGCCTGTTTCAGCCGGTGGGTGACCGCGCGGTCGGCGGGGGAGGGTTCCGGGTTCCCGGACGGGTGGTTGTGGCCGATGATCACCGCGGCGGCGTTGAGCGTGAGCGCACGCCGCACCACCTCGCGCGGGTGCACCTCGGCGCCGTCCAGGGTGCCCTGGAACAGCTCCTCGAAGGCCAGCCAGCGGTGCCGGGTGTCCAGGAACAGCGCGGCGAACACCTCGTAGGGCCGCGACCGCAGGCGTTGCGCGAAGTAGCGGCCGGCGCTGACCGGGTTGCTGAGGGTGTCGCCGCGCTGCAGTTCCGCGGCCAGGTGGCGCTGGCCCAGCTCCAGCGCCGCCGACAGCTGGCACGCGCGCGCCGGCCCCAGCCCGGGCAGGCGCACCAGGTCGCCGGGCGTTCGGTCCAGCAGCATGCGCAACGGCCCGTGCCGCTGCAGCAGGTCGCGCGAGGTGCGCACCGCGTCGCTGCCGGGCAGGCCGGAGCCGAGAAAGATCGCCAGCAGTTCGGCGTCGGAAAGGGCCCGGGGGCCGCGTGCCAGCAGCTTTTCCCGGGGACGTTCTTCGCAGGGCCAGTCGGAGATGTGCATATCGCCAGGGTGCCGGCCGACATGGCGCAACGGTATCAGGCCGCCAAAAACCATCGGGTAAGCTAATCGTCCTTGTATGGGTAGGACATTCCCGACGTGACCCCGATTTTCGAGAGGCCCCTGCAGGGGCGACGTGTGCTGTTGTGCGTCGGCGGGGGAATCGCCGCCTACAAGGCGCTGGAACTGGTACGGCGCCTGCGCGACGCCGGCGCCGAGGTGCAGGTGGCGATGACCGCCGGCGCGCAGCAGTTCGTCACCCCGCTGAGCTTCCAGGCGCTGTCGGGTCATCTCACCCGCACCACGCTGTGGGACAGCGGGGCCGAGCAGGCGATGGGCCACCTGGAACTGGCCCGCTGGGCCGAACAGATCGTGGTGGCGCCGGCCACCGCCGACCTGCTGGCGCGCCTGGCGCACGGGCTGGCCGACGACCTGGTGGGCACGCTGTGCCTGGCCAGCACCGCGCCGCTGACCGTATGCCCGGCGATGAACCACCGCATGTGGCTGCATCCGGCCACCCAGGCCAACATCGCCACCTTGCGCCAGCGCGGCGCGCAGGTGGTCGGCCCGAACGACGGCCCGCTGGCCGAAGGCGAGTCCGGCCCCGGCCGCCTGGCCGAACCCGAGCAGATCGTCGCCGCGCTCGCTGGGCGCACGGACCAGGGCGCCGCGTCGGTTGCCCCGCCCGCCGCCGCCGCCAACGCCGCCGTTCCGTCGCGGTCTGGCACCGGCACCGGCACCGGCACCGGCACTGGCGTCCTGCGCGGCCTGCGCATGGTGATCAGCGCCGGCCCGACCTACGAAGACCTGGATCCGGTGCGCTACCTGGGCAACCGCAGCAGCGGCAAGATGGGGTATGCGCTGGCCGCGGCCGCCGCCCGGCTGGGTGCCGAGGTGGTGCTGGTCAGCGGTCCGGTGCATTTGTCTACGCCCGACGGCGTGCAGCGCATCGACGTGCGCTCGGCTGCGCAGATGCGCGAGGCGGTGCTCGGCGCGCTGCCGGCGGACATCTACATCGGCACCGCCGCGGTCGCCGATTACACGCCAAAACAGGTGGCGGCGCAGAAGATCAAGAAGAGCGGCGAGACCCTGACCCTGGAGTTGACCCGCACCCCGGACATCCTGGCCGAGGTCGCCGCGCAGACCCAGGCGCTGAAGCTGGTGGTCGGCTTCGCCGCCGAGACCCACGACATCGAGCGCTATGCCCGTGGCAAACTCGCCGACAAGCACCTGGACCTGATCGTGGCCAACCGGGTGGGGGTGGCCGGCAACGGCTTCGAGAGCGACCAGAACGCGGCCACCGCCTATTGGCAGGATGGCGAACGCGACTTCCCGGCGGTCTCCAAGACACAGCTGGCCGAACAACTGCTGGACCTGATCGCGCAGAGGCTGCACGCATGAGCACTCCCACGCCCTATCCGTTGCAGGTGAAGCTGCTGGATCCGCGCTTCGGCGACAGCTGGCCGCTGCCCGACTACGCCACCGAAGCCAGCGCCGGGCTCGATCTGCGCGCGGCCACCGAGGCGCCGCTGACCCTGGCGCCGGGCGACACCGCGCTGATCCCCAGCGGCCTGTCCATCTACATCGCCGATCCGCAGCTGTGCGCGGTGGTGCTGCCGCGCTCGGGCCTGGGCCACCGCCACGGCATCGTGCTGGGCAACGGTACCGGCCTGATCGACGCCGACTACCAGGGGCCGTTGCTGATCAGCGTCTGGAACCGCGGCCGCGAGGACTTCACCATCGCCCCCGGCGATCGCATCGCGCAGTTGGTGGTGATGCCGGTCGTGCGCGTCGCCCTGCAGGTGGTGGATACTTTTGCCGACAGCGCCAGGGGAACGGGTGGATTCGGCCATACCGGAGTGCGCTGACAGGGGATCGTCTGCATGAGCGAGGCAACACAAGCGCGGCCGGTGCCGCAGGGTTTGCGCAAGGTGGCGCCTCTGCTGACGGTGCTGCTGGTGCTGTTGGTGGTCTGGTTCGGCTGGAGCGGGGTCGAGCAATGGCGGGCCGAGCAGGCCGCCGCCACGCTGGAGCAGGCGCGCGATGCCGCGGTCATGCAGACCCAGCAGGCGCTGGCCGGCGTGGGCAAACGCCTGTCCGAGCGCCTTCAGCAGCCGACCGTGCAGGCGGCCCTGAGCCGCGGCGATGCCGCGGCCGCCGCGCAGGCGCTGCGTGCGGACTGGGCGCAGGCCGAGGACGCGCTGGTGCTGCCCGCCGACCTGGAGCCGGGCTACGCCGACACGGCGCGCTTCGGCTACGGCCGCCTGGCGCTGCTGGAAAAGGCCCTGCTGACCGGCAAGCTGGCCAGCGCGGTGATCCGCGACGGCGGCGGCCCGCGCCTGGGTCTGGCCGCGCCGGTATCGCTGGGCGGCAGCGCCGGGGTGGTCTACCTGCGCCTGCCGCTGGCGCTGCTGACCGATCCGGTCGCGCAGGCATCGGTGCCGGGCACCGGCTACCTGGCCCTGCGCCAGGGCGGCTATGACGTGATCGCCGCCGGCGACGCTGCGCTGCACGATCGCGCCGACGCGCTGTCGCGGCCGGTCGGCGACAGCGGCCTGCGCATGGTCGCCTCGCTGCCGGATACCGAAGCCGGTCCGCTTGGGCTGGGCGCGCTGCCTTGCCTGCTGGTCGCCGGCCTGTGTGCGGTGCTCGGCGCACTGCTGTTGCTGGCCGCGCGTGGGCGCCTGCCGCAGCCACGGGCGCGCCGTGCCGGCGCCGCGGCCACCGAAGAACACACCCTGCAGCAGAGCCTGCAACGCCAGGAGCTGCCGCCGCCGCCGCCGTCCGCCGCCGAGGAGGCCGCGCCGGCCAAGCCGGTGCCGGCGTTCACGGTGGCGCCGGAGATCTTCCGCGCCTACGACATCCGCGGCGTGGTCGGCCGCGACCTCAGCCCGCAGGTCGCGGCACTGATCGGCCAGGCGATCGGCGCGGTGATGCAGGAACAGGGGCTCAACGAGGTGGTGGTCGGCCGCGATGGCCGCCTGTCCGGGCCGGAGCTGTCGGCGGCGCTGATCGAAGGCTTGCGCCGCGCCGGGTGCCATGTCACCGACATCGGCCTGGCGCCGACCCCGGTGGTGTACTTCGCCGCCTATCACCTGCGCGCCGGCAGCTGCGTGGCGGTCACCGGCAGCCACAACCCGGCCGACTACAACGGCTTCAAGATCGTGATCGGCGGCGAGACCCTGTCCGGCGCCGCCATCGCCGACCTGCACGCGCGGATCAGTGCCGGCCGCCTGCCGGTGGCCGACGAACCCGGCCGGCTGCAGCAGCGCGACGTCGGCGACGACTACATCCAGCGCATCGCCGACGACGTGCAGCTGGACCGCCCGCTCAAGGTCGTGGCCGATGCCGGCAACGGCGTCGGCGGCGAGCTGGCGCCGCGGCTGCTGGAGGCGATCGGCGCCGAGGTGGTGCCGCTGTACTGCGACGTCGACGGCACCTTCCCCAACCACCATCCCGACCCCAGCGAGCCGCGCAACCTGGAGGACCTGGTGCAGACCGTGCGGCGCTTCGACGCCGACCTGGGCGTGGCCTTCGACGGCGACGCCGACCGCCTCGGCGTGGTCACCAAGGACGGCACGGTGATCTATCCGGATCGCCTGCTGATGCTGTTCGCCGCCGACGTGCTGCAACGCAACCCCGGCGCGCTGGTGATCTACGACGTCAAGTGCACCGGCAAGCTGTCCGACTACGTGCTGCGCAACGGCGGCAGCCCGCTGGTCTGGAAGACCGGGCACTCGCTGATCAAGGCGAAGATGCGCGAGACCGACGCCGAACTGGCCGGCGAGATGAGCGGCCACTTCTTCTTCAAGGAGCGCTGGTACGGGTTCGACGACGGCCTGTACGCGGCGGCGCGATTGCTGGAGATCCTGGCCCAGCGCGAGGAAGCGCCGTCGGAGGTGCTGGCCGAGTTGCCCGACAGCGTGGCCACGCCGGAGATCAAGCTGCCGGTGGACGGGCAGGATGCGCACGCGCTGGTCGCCGACCTGGCTGCCCGGGCGCAGCAGGACGGCTCGCCGTTCACCGGTGCGCGGCTGCTGACCATCGACGGCCTGCGCGCCGATTTCCCCGACGGCTGGGGCCTGGTGCGCGCCTCCAACACCACGCCGGTGCTGGTGCTGCGCTTCGAGGCCGACAACGCGGCGGCGCTGGAGCGGATCAAGGCGCTGTTCCGCGCCCAGCTGCAGGCGGTGCTGCCGGGGCTGACGCCGACGTTCTGAGAGGCTTCGCGCCCGGCCTGGTCCGGGCGCCGGACCGTACGGCGGCTCAGCCGCCGGCGGTGGTCGCGGCCGCTGCCGGGCCGACGCCGCGGGCCGCGCGGTAGCGCTGCAGCACGTCCTCGATTTCCTGATCCAGGCCCAGCCGCTGCTGCTCGAAGTTCTTCTGCATGCGCAATTGCCACAGCAGGGCGCGGTGCCGCTGCTGCACATCGTCGGCGGTCTTGGCCGGCACGCTCTGCCCGGTCAGCTCGCGCGCGCCGGCGCCGGACAGCAGGCCGATCAGGCCCTGGCGCAGGCTCTCCACGTTGTAGCGCGCGGTCTGGATGTTGTTGTCGACGATGCCGATGCGCTCGGCGAACACCCGGCGCAACTCGTCCTCGGTCTGGTACGACAGCAGCATCGCCTGGTCGGTGCGCTTGCGCGTCTCCAGCGCCGCCTGGTCGGCGCGCCGCTGCGCGGCATCGGCCGCGGCCGCGGCGCGCTCCTCGGCGTTCAATGCGCGTCCGACCTCGGCGCTGCGCATGCCGCTGGTGACGTTGAACTCGTCGCGGGCCTGGTTCACCGCTTCCGGCGGCAGCGCATCGCTGCAGGTGCGCTGTCCGCCCTGGTTCCAGCAATACAGCTTCTTGGACGGTGCCGGTGCCTGCTGCGCGGCGGCCGGCAAGGCCAGCAGCGCCAGCACCGCCGGCAGGACGCGATTGCGTGGTCGGATCGGCATCGTGGCAGCCCCCTGCTGTCAGCCAGACGAAGCGCAACCGTAGCGGGCCCGGTAGGCCAGCAGCGGTTCGCGGAAGCCGACAAGGTCTGCGTTTCCGTCGATGAATGCAAGCAGGTCGCCCAGATGCGCGACCGAGACCACAGGAACGCCGGCTTCGGCGGCCACCGCCTGCGCCGCCGAGCGGCGGTCGTCCTCGGCCGCGATCTCCTGGCGGTCCAGCGCGACCAGGATCGCGGCCGGCTCGCCGCCGGCGGCGCGGATGATGCCCAGCGCCTCGCGGATCGCGGTGCCGGCGGTGATCACGTCGTCGACGATCAGCACCCGGCGGCCGGCCAGCGGCGCGCCGATCAGGCTGCCGCCTTCGCCGTGCGCCTTGGCTTCCTTGCGATTGAACGCCAGCGGCAGGTCGCGCCCGCGCCGCGCGTACTCGCAGGCCACCGCCGTGGCCAGCGGAATGCCCTTGTAGGCCGGGCCGAACAATAGGTCGAAGTCGAGCCCGGCGGCGTCGGCGGCATCGGCGTAGCACGCCGCCAGCCGCGCCATGCTGGCACCGGAGTCGAAGCGCCCGGCGTTGAAGAAATACGGACTCAGGCGCCCGGACTTCAGCGTGAACTCGCCGAAGCGCAGCGCCTCCACGTCCAGGGCCAGTTGCAGGAAACGTTGCCGGTAGTCGGTCATTGGAAGGCCGGGATTCGGGATTGGGGATTAGGGATTCGTGAAAGCGTACCCCAAGCGCGGACGCTGCATGGGCGTGACCGGCTATGCTTTCACAAATCCCGTCATCCCCAATCCCGAATCCCGGCTCCTCACCCATGCGCATCATCAGCTTCAACGCCAACGGCCTGCGGTCGGCCGCCACCAAGGGCTTTTTCGAGTGGTTCGCCACGCAGCAGGCGGACGTGCTGTGCGTGCAGGAGACCAAGGCGCAGGAGCATCAGTTGGCCGGGCCGGCGTTCCTGCCGGACGGTTACGGCGTCTGGTTCCGCGACGCCAGCACCAAGAAGGGCTACAGCGGCGTGGCCATCTACAGCAAGCGCGAGCCGGACGAGGTGCGGACCGCGCTGGGCTGGCCCGAGTTCGACGAAGAGGGCCGCTACATCGAGGCGCGCTTCGGCAACTTGAGCGTGGTGTCCTTCTACATTCCTTCCGGGTCCTCCGGCGAGTTGCGCCAGGGCTACAAGTTCCAGGTCATGGACTGGCTGCGGCCGATCCTGGTGGAGTGGCTGCACAGCGGCCGCGACTACGTGCTGTGCGGCGACTGGAACATCGTGCGTTCGGCGCTGGACATCAAGAACTGGAAGTCGAACCAGAAGAACTCCGGCTGCCTGCCGGCCGAGCGCGACTGGCTCAACGGCCTGTGCGCCGACCGTGCCGAGGAGGCCGACCCGGCCAGCGGCCGCGGCTGGGTGGATGCCTACCGCGCGCTGCATCCGCAAGGCCAGGACTACACCTGGTGGAGCAACCGCGGTGCGGCGCGCGCCAACGACGTCGGTTGGCGCATCGACTATCAGTTCGTCACCCCGACCCTGCGCGAGCGCCTGCAAGGCTGTTCCATCTACACCGCGCAGCGCTTCTCCGACCATGCGCCGTTCACGGTGGACTACCGCGAATGAGCGGCGGCACCTCCGCGGCGCCGGTGTCGTACAAGGGCTGGGCCGGGATCAAGCGCGCCTTCGCCACGCCGTCGGCGGCGACCATGGCGCTGCTGGGCTTCGGCAGCGGGCTGCCGTTCCTGCTGATCGCCTCGCAGACCCTGTCCACGCGCCTGCGCGACGTCGGCCTGGACCTGGGCAGCATCGGCCTGATCAGCCTGGCCAGCTTCTTCTACCTGCTCAAGTTCCTGTGGGCGCCGCTGCTGGACCGCTACCGCTTCCCGCTGCTCGGCTTCCTCGGCCGGCGCCGCTCGTGGCTGCTGGTCGCGCAACTGGGCGTGGCCATCGGCCTGGTGGCGCTGGCGTTCACCCGCCCGGAGTTGAGCGTGGGCACGCTGGTGCTGTGGGTGCTGATCGCCTCGTTCGCCGGCGCCACCCAGGACTCGGTGGTGGATGCCTACCGCATCGAGATCGCGCCGCTGTCGGCGCAGGCCGCGCTCGCCGCCACCTACACTTTCGGCTACCGCATCGGCCTGATCCTGTCCGGCGCCGGCGCGCTGTATCTGGCGCAGTACGGCGACTGGACGTTGGCCTACCTGGTCATGGCCGGGCTGATGCTGCTGCCGATCGTCACCACCCTGCTGTGCCGCGAGCCGGAGGTGCCGGCGGCGACGGTGGTGCGCAGGATCGACATGGTCGGCGCGTTCTGGCAGCCGATCTCCAGCTTCTTTTCCAGCAACGGCCTGGCGCTGGGGTTGGCGCTGTTGCTGTTCGTGGGTCTGTTCAAGTTCCCCGACCAGGTGATCGGGGTGATGTCCGGCCCGTTCTACCTGGACTCGGGTTTCGACAAGGCCGACATCGCCACCGTCTCCAAGCTGTTCGGGGTCTGGATGGGCATCGCCGGGGCGTTCGCCGGCGGCCTGGCGGTGGCCGCCTTCGGCTTCCGGCGCATGTTGCTCGTCGCCGCGTTGGGCGTGGCGCTGTCCAACCTGGCGTTCCTGCTGATGGCGCACAACCCCGGCCAACTCTGGTCGTTCTACGCCGCGCTCAGCGCCGACAACCTGTTCCAGGGCTTCGCCGGGACCGTGCTGGTCGCTTTCATGTCCTCGCTGACCGACCGCAACTTCACCGCCACCCAGTACGCGCTGCTGGTGTCGCTGGCCAACCTGCCGGGCAAGTTCGTCGGTGGTGTCTCCGGCTACATCGTCGAAGCCACCTCCTACAGCACCTTCTTCGTGCTCAGCGCCTTCACCGTGATCCCGACCCTGCTGTTGCTGGCCTGGCTGTGGCCGCGGATCCGCGAACAGACGCCACAGGCGGTGTCGTCCCGCGATTGAAAGGGCGTCCCCAGGCAGGGATGATGGGCAGCGGCGCACGGGTGCGCCGCCGCCCGGGAGTCCGCATGAGCGACCTTGTGTTGCGCGATATCGACCCGTTCCTGCTCGAACGCATCCGCCGCATCGGCGTGGCGCGCGGCTGGACCCAGCGCCAGGCGGTGCTGGCGCTGATCGAGCAGGGCCTGTTCTCCAGCGAGCACGACGTGCGCAGCGGCTTCGAGCACCGCGAAGTGGATGCGCTGTCGGAGGCGATCGCGGCCTTGCGCGCGCTGCCGGCCGGCAGCGGCTTCTGACCTTCTGGCGTCGGTGCTCAGGCGGGATGGATCGCGCCGAGGATGCGCGGCCCGCGCGCGCCGCTGACCGACGGCAGGTTGCCCGGCAGCCCGGCCAGGGTCTGCCGCGCCAGCCAGGCAAATCCCATCGCTTCGATGAAGTCCGGGTCCAGGCCCTGCGTCTCGGTCGATAGCACCTGCACGCCCGGCAAGCGCGCCTGCAGCCGCGCCAGCAACAGCGGGTTGTGCACGCCGCCGCCGCACACCAGCAATTGCCGGGTCGCCGGCTGCTGCGCCAGCAGCGCATCGGCGATCGTCGCTGCGGTCAGTTCCAGCAGCGTCGCCTGCACCGCGGCCGGCGCCGGCGCCGGTGTTTCCAGGCAGGCCTCCAGCCAGCGCAGGTGGAACTGCTCGCGCCCGGTGCTCTTGGGCGGCGGCAGCGCGAACCAGGCATCGGCCAGCAGGCGCTGCAGCAGGTCGGCGTCGACCGCGCCGCTGGCGGCGAACGCGCCGCCGGCATCGTAGGGCTGGCCCTGATGGCGCTGGCACCAGGCATCGAGCAGTGCGTTGGCCGGGCCGGTGTCGAAGCCGCGCACGGCGCCGTGCGCCGGCAACAGGGTCAGGTTGCCGATGCCGCCGAGGTTGAGCACGGCCCGATCCTCGTGCGCCGCCCCCAGCATCGCCGCATGGAAAGCCGGCATCAGTGGCGCGCCATGGCCGCCGGCGGCGACGTCGCGGCGGCGGAAATCGCAGACCGTGGCGATGCCGGTCAGTTCGGCGATGCGGTTGCCGTCGCCGAGCTGCCAGGTGAAGGCGGGGTCGGCCAGCGGGCGATGGCGCACGGTCTGCCCGTGCGAACCGATCGCGCGGACCGCGGCCGGCGCGACGCCGACGTCCTCGAGCAGGCGCAGCGCCGCCTCGGCGAAGGCGATCGCGACCTCGGCATCGAGCCGCCCCAGTGCGTCCAGTGAGGTGATGTCGCCGCCTTCGCCTAGGGCGATCAGCGCCGCGCGCTGCTGCGGTGCCCAGGCATAGGTGCGGCCCAGCTGCAGATGCGGACGCCCATCGTGGCCGAAGCGCACCAGCGCGGCATCGATGCCGTCGGCGCTGGTGCCGGACATCAGGCCCAGGAACAGGGCGTCGTCGGGAACGGCGGAGAGCGAGGACATGCAAGGCACCAGGCGGCGGTCGGCGCCGCAGCGTGGGCCAGGTGCCGCCGCCCGTCAATGCGCGGCGCGGCGGAACCGGACGCCGGTGCTCAGCCGGCGTCGTGCGAGGCGGCGGCCTTGGACGAGGCGACGACCTTCTTCTTCTTCGCCGCCGGCTCGTCGGCATCGGCGTAGATCAGCTTCTCCACGCGCTGGATGCGCGCCAGCGCCGGCGAGGTCTGGGCGCGGAACGCGGCCAGCTCGGCGCCGGCCAGCGGGGTCGGCGGCGGCATCGTCACCGAGGCCGGATTGCGCTGCACCCCGTCCACGCGGAATTCGTAGTGCAGGTGCGGACCGGTGGCCATGCCGGTCATGCCGACATAGCCGATCACCGTGCCCTGGTTGATGCGCTGGCCGGCCTTAATCCCGCCGAAGCGCGACATGTGCCCGTACAGCGTGCTGTAGCCCTTGCCGTGGTCCAGGATCACCACGTTGCCGTAGCCGCGCTGGGTGCCGACGAACTGCACCCGCGCATCGCCGGCGGCCATGATCGGGGTGCCGGTCGGCGCGGCGTAGTCGATGCCCTTGTGCATGCGCATGGTGCCCAGCACCGGGTGCTTGCGCGCGCCGAAGGTGGAGCTGATGCGGCTGTAGGACACCGGCATGCGGATGAAGCTCTTCTTCAGCGGCCGCCCGGTTACGTCGAAATACTCGGCCGGCTTGCCGCCGCGCTCGAAGCGGAAGCCGCTGTAGGTCTTGCCGCGGGTGGTGAAGGTGGCCGCCAGGATCTTGCTGGTGTCGATGCGCTCGCCTTCGCGCCAGGTCTCGTCCATGACCACGCTGAAGCGGTCGCCCGGCTGCAGGTCCTTGTCGAAGTCGATGTCGTACTTGAAGATCTCGTCGGTCATCGTCGCGATCGCCGACGGTGACAGCCCGGCCTTGCGCGCGGCCACGTACAGCGAGCTGGTGATCTCGCCGCTGGTGACCACGGTGCGCGTGCTGGTCTCGCGCTCGATCACCTTCTCCTTGATGTCGTCGTCGAGCAGCGACAGTTCCACCCGGTGGGTGGCATCGCGGTCGAAGCGCAGGGCGCGCAGGTCGCCCGTCGTCGCCAGGTCGAAGCCGATCTCGGCGCCCGGGCGCAGCTTGGTCAGCGCGTCGTGGGTGCCCGGATGGTCCAGCACCCGCTGCATCACCGTGGCGGGGATGCCGAGCTTCTCGAACACCGAGCCCAGGGTCTGTCCGGACTCGATCCGAACTACCTGCCAGTTGTCGGTGATCGCGGCCTGCTGTTGCTGCGCCAGCGAGATCGGCGGCAACGGCAGCGCCAGCGTCGCCTGCGTGGTCTGCAGCGGCACGTCGATGGCGTTGGAGAAGCCGGGGACGATGGTGGCGACCATCGCGCCGATGGTGGCGAACAGGCTGGCGTGGATCCAGTGGCGGCGCGTCCAGCGTCCGGCGGGAAGGTGTTCCTTCAACTTGCGATGCAGCGCAGTGTCGTGGAGAACATGAAGGCGTTGCTGGAAGCGCTGCCGGCGCGCGCGTTCCTGATCACTGTTGGGCATCAAGGCTTCCTCACGAGCCCGAAGCGCGAGCTCAAAACTCGGCTACCATAAACATGGTTCCACAGCGCGTCAAACCATTGAGCCGGCTCGGATTTTCACCTGGCTGCATGGTTAACTCGCTCTTAACGCCATTCACGTTGCTTGACGCCACACGCCGGAGTTCCTGCTTTGTCCACGATCGAAGAGTCCCTTGCCCTGATCGGCCGCGGTGCCGATGAAATCCTCAAGCGTGAAGAACTGGAGGCCCGCCTGCGCAGCGGCCGCCCGCTGCGGGTCAAGGCCGGCTTCGATCCCACGGCGCCGGATCTGCACATCGGCCACACCGTGCTGTTGAACAAGATGCGCCAGTTCCAGGACCTGGGGCACCAGGTGATCTTCCTGATCGGCGACTTCACCGGGATGATCGGCGACCCGACCGGCAAGAACGTCACCCGCAAGCCGCTGACCCGCGAGGACGTGCTGGCCAATGCGCGCACCTACGAGGAGCAGGTGTTCAAGGTGCTCGACCGGGAGCGCACCGAGGTGCGCTTCAACTCCGAGTGGTTCGGGCAGATGAGCGCGGCCGACATGATCCGCCTGGCCGGCCAGCACACCGTCGCGCGCATGCTTGAGCGCGACGATTTCGCCAAGCGCTATGCCGCGCAGCAGTCCATCGCCATCCATGAGTTCCTGTACCCGTTGGTGCAGGGCTACGACTCGGTGGCGCTGAAGGCCGACGTCGAACTGGGCGGCACCGACCAGAAGTTCAACCTGCTGATGGGCCGCGGCCTGCAGGAGCACTACGGGCAGCCGGCGCAGATCGTGCTGACGATGCCGCTGCTCGAAGGCCTGGACGGGGTCAACAAGATGTCCAAGTCGCTGGGCAACTACATCGGCATCAGCGAGCCGGCGATCGACATCGTCACCAAAACCATGAAGATCGGCGACGAGCTGATGTGGCGTTGGATCGAACTGCTGTCCTTCGAGATCGGCATGAGCGAGGCGCAGGCGCTGCGGCAGCAGGTGCAAGCCGGCGGGCTGCACCCGCGCGAAGTGAAGCTGCGCCTGGCGCGCGAACTCACCACCCGCTTCCACGATGCGGCTGCCGCCGAGCAGGCCATCGTCGGCTGGCATGCGGTGGTGACCGGGCAGGGCGACACCAGCGCCTTGCCGCTGCAGCAGGTCGCCGTGCCGGCGGAGGGGCTGCGGATCGCCGCGCTGCTGACCGCCGCGGGCCTGACCGCCAGCAATTCCGAGGCCACCCGCAAGCTGAAGGAGCGGGCGGTGCGCGTGGCTGGCGAGGTGGTCGAGGATCCGCAACAGAGCTTCGCCCCTGGTTTCGAGGGTGTCCTGCAGGTCGGCAAGCGCACCTTTGCCCGGGTGCAACTCGTCGAAGCGTGAGATCGGTTGCCCAGGCCCGGCGAGGGACCGGGTGTGGGTGCGGCCGGCAGTGGGCTGCAACTCTATATAGAGAGGCGCGCCACGCGAGCGGTGCCAAGCAGTGCCGAGCGGCGTAAAGGCAGGGCCGGCGGGGCTGGCAGGGCCCCCGCGACGGGAGAGTGAAAAAAGTTTTCACGCCCTCTTCCCAAGCGGGCGATTTGGGGCCATACTTTCCCTCCCCTGACGCAACGCCTTCACGGCAACGCGGCAGGGGCGTCGGAACCTCTTCAAAAAGGTGTTGACTAAGTGAAAAAGTCGGCTAATATGGCCGGCTCGCTTCGAGGAAAAGCCTTCGGGTTTGGACGAAGAAGCGGCGTCAACCACCTGATCAAAAAGGTGTTGACGGCAAGAAAAAAGCCGCTA